>NZ_JBNXUN010000003.1:0-514532 GCF_050563525.1 Falsiroseomonas sp. HC035 | reverse complement strand
GTTCGGCGGCGCCGGCAATGACTGGCTGAACGCCGGAAGTGGAATTGACGAACTGGAGGGCGGTGAGGGTGCCGACACTCTCGTGGGCGGCGCCGGGTCAAATCGTCTGGTTGGTGGCCCTGGAGACGATGTCTATTCGCTCTATGGTCTTGCCGACATCTGGGTCGAAGTGCCTGGCGGTGGCCACGATGAGTTGGTGGTCGCCTGGACGATGTCGATGCCGGCCGAGATCGAGCGGCTGCGCCTCGCCAACGGTGCCGGCGACATTGGGGCTTACGGAAGTGCCAGGGCGGACACCCTCGTCGGCAACGATGCGGCCAACCGGCTTGAGGGGCGCGACGGCGATGATGTTCTCGACGGTTCAGGTGGCAGCGATACCTTGGATGCCGGCGATGGATCGGATCTGGCTTTGGGAGGGGCCGGCGACGATCTGATCCGCGGCGGTGCGGGGGCCGACACGCTTCTGGGCGGAGCCGGACAGGATTGGCTGCTGGGTGGCGCGGGCAATGACCGGCTGGATGGCGAGGCTGGCGACGACCTGCTTTTCGGCGGCGAAGGCGATGATCAACTTGCCGGCGGAGAGGGTGCGGATCGTCTCGTCGGGGGTTTCGGCGCTGACGTGCTGGAGGGTGGTGCGGGCCTCGACACGCTTCATGGCGGTGATGGACATGACCTGCTGGTAGGCGGCGAGGGCAATGATCACCTTGAAGGCGGTTCAGGCAACGACACCCTCGATGGCGGGCTGGGTGCTGATGATCTGCAGGGTGGCGCCGGCAACGATCTGCTGCGCTCAGGAGGTGGCCTGGGAGACGTCCTGAGGGGCGGCGCTGGAGCAGATACGCTGGATGCCGCCTCCGGTGATGGTTCGGAAAGCCTGCTGCTGGGGGGCGTCGGCGACGACATCTACATCATTGATTCGCCCGGAGACCAGATTATCGAGGCCGCGGGTGGTGGCGCCGACTCGGTCTGGGCCAATCTGCCAGGTGGTGGTTACCTGCTGCCGCCAAATTTCGAGAATCTCTCGCTGCAGGGCACGGCCCTCTTCGGCATGGGCAATGACCAGAACAACTCGATCGCCGGCAACGCGCTTGCCAACTACCTGTATGGCGGCGATGGAGCCGACAGGCTGCGGGGCGGGCGCGGCGATGATACGCTGGAGGGCGGCGAGGGGTCTGACCGCTTCGTGCTGGAGATGAACTCAGGCCTGGATACCTTGCTGGATTTCTCTCCAGGGGTTGATCGGCTCAGCGTTCCTTCCGCCGGCTATGCCACGACGGCCGCGTTGCTGGCAGCCCTGGCGGCCAATAGCTCCGGGTCCTTTCTGCCGCTCGGCAGCGGCGGAGTCGTGTTCAGCGGCCTGTCGCCTGCCCGGTTCCTGCCCGGCGACATCGACCTGATCTGATCATCGGACCAGGTCGCGATAGGCATGCCAGGTGGCGTGCGCGATGACGGGAAGTACGAGTGCAAGCCCCAGGAAGAAGGGCACAAGCGCCATCGCGGTGAAGATGACGATGAGCCCGGCCCACAGCGACATGGCGCGCCAGTTCTTCAGGGTCGCGCGGATGGAGACGGAAACGGCCTCGAAAGCCGAGACATCCCGGTCCACCAGCATCGGGATCGAGACTGCCGTGGCCGCGAACGCGATGGTCGCCAGTACAAACCCCATCCCGGTGCCGACAACCAGGAAGGGCAGAAGGTTTGGCGACCGCAGCATCGCCACAGGCACGGCTTCGATCGCCGGCGCGAAGCCCAGGCCAAAGAACAGGGCGAACAACAGGCCTGCCATGCGAACCCAGAAGAGGTGAAGGAACAGCAGCGCCGCACCCAGGAGCATCAACTGGGGTGCGTGCCGGCGGAAGCCCTGCAGGCACAGCCGGAGGGTGACCGGCTGTCCAGCCTCCCGCAGTCGGCTCGCCTCGTACATGCCGGCGCCGAGGAAAGGCGCCATCAGGAAGAAGCCCGCGGTTGCAGGGAGCACCGCCCAGGCAATTCCGGTTCCCAGCAGCAGACCGCTCAGCAGCCAACCCGCTGCGACGATTGCACCGCCATAGCAGAATCCGATGTGCGGCATCGCCCTGAAATCGGCCCAACCTGCCGAGATCCAGGCCCAGGGGCGATCGGGCGGAACCTGGGTGTCTGCATCGATTACCGCCCCAACCGGCGTCATCGAGTCATCGATCTGCGTGGTCATGGCCCACATCTTTCGCTGCGTTGCCACAGATATAGAGCAGGACCACGACCGCCGGGTTGATCCGGATCAAGGACGGGCGACCTTCTGCGATGTCATCTCCACCCAGGTGCCGCGCCCAAGCTAGCGGCCCGACTGGATGCGGGAGAATTTTGCCATGGCTGCAACGGGCGACAGTGCGGGTTGGGTAGGTGGAACTGCCGGGCAGGCCGAACCCTATGTGGACGGCCCCATCCGCGCCTTTGCCATCGCGACCATGTTCTGGGGCGTCGTCGGGTTCCTGGTCGGCGTTGTCATCGCCTCCCAGCTGGCATGGCCGCTGCTCAACCTCGACCTCGAATGGACGACCTTTGGTCGGCTGCGGCCGGTGCACACCTCCGCAGTGATCTTCGCCTTCGGCGGCAATGCGCTGATCTGCACCAGCCTTTATGTCGTCCAGCGAACCTGTCGCGCCTCACTGTTCGGTGGCGCGCCGATGGGCTGGTTCCTGTTCTGGGGCTACCAGTTCTTCATCGTTGCTGCGGCACTGGGCTACGTCTTCGGTGTGACGCAGGGCAAGGAATATGCGGAGCCCGAGTGGTTCGTCGACATCTGGCTGACGGTTGTCTGGGTACACTACCTGGTCGCCTTCGGCGGCACGATCGTGAAGCGGGAGGAGCCGCATATCTATGTGGCGAATTGGTTCTACCTCGCCTTCATCATCACCGTCGCGATGCTGCACATCGTCAACAACCTGGCGCTGCCGATCACGCTCGGCCACGCGAAAAGCTACGGCCTGGCCGCCGGCGTGCAGGATGCGATGATCCAGTGGTGGTACGGCCACAACGCGGTCGGCTTCTTCCTGACCGCCGGCTTCCTCGGGATGATGTACTACTTCATTCCTAAGCAGGCGGAACGGCCGGTCTATTCCTACCGCCTGTCGATCGTGCACTTCTGGTCACTGATCTTCCTCTACATCTGGGCCGGCCCGCATCACCTGCACTACACGGCGCTGCCGGACTGGGCGCAGACGCTGGGCATGGTGTTCTCTGTCATGCTCTGGATGCCGTCCTGGGGCGGCATGATCAACGGCCTGATGACGCTGTCGGGCGCCTGGGACAAGCTGCGAACGGACCCCGGCCTGCGCTTCTCCGTCACCGCCGTCGGCTTCTACGGCATGTCGACCTTTGAGGGGCCGGTCATGTCCATCAAGGCGGTGAACGCGCTGTCTCACTATACCGACTGGACTATCGGCCACGTGCATTCCGGCGCCATGGGCTGGGTCGGCTTCATCACCTTCGGTGCGCTGTACTGGCTGTACCCGGTTCTCTGGGGAAAGCGTGCGCTGTACAGCCAGAAGCTGGTGTCCTGGCACTTCTGGATCGCGACGCTCGGAATCGTCCTCTACATCACCGCGATGTGGGTCTCGGGCATCCTGCAGGGCCTGATGTGGCGCGCCTATGACGAGCTGGGCTTCCTGCAATACGCCTTCATCGAGAGCGTCGCCGCGATGCACCCCTACTACGTCATCCGCATGCTCGGCGGCCTGATGTATCTGAGCGGCGCGCTGATCATGGCCTACAACCTGTGGATGACCGTGACGCGGACGGAGGTGGCGGACGAAGCTCCGTCCCGTGTCCCGCAGCGTGCGGTTCTTCCCGTCCCGGCAGAGTGAGGAAAGACCGATGCGCTGGCTCAACCACGGGATCATTGAGAAGAACCTGGTCCTGATGGGCGTCCTGACGCTCATCACGGTCTCGATCGGCGGCTTGGCCCAGATCGTGCCGCTGTTCACCGTCGAGAGCACCATCGAGCGGGTGGAGGGAATCCGTCCCTACACGCCGCTGGAACTCGCCGGGCGCGACATCTACGTGCGGGAGGGCTGCTACCTCTGCCACAGCCAGATGGTGCGGCCGTTCCGCGACGAGCTGGAGCGGTACGGCCACTACTCCCTGGCCGCCGAGAGCATCTACGACCATCCCTTTCAGTGGGGCTCGAAGCGAACCGGGCCGGATCTCGCACGGGTCGGCGGCCGCTATTCGGATGACTGGCAGGTGGCGCATCTGCGCAGCCCACGCGCCGTGGTGCCGGAAAGCGTGATGCCGCCCTACGCCTTCCTCGACCGCCCGCTGAACACGCGCCATATCGCGGATAACCTGCGCGCGCAGCGCGCCGTCGGTGTGCCCTACACGGACGAGATGATCGCCAATGCCCGGGCCGACCTGGAAACACAGGCGAGGCCGGATCGCGACCCGACGGCCTTCGCAAGCCGCTATGCGCGCGCGAGGCAGGGCCTGTTCGACGGCAATCCGGCCGCGGTGACGGAGATGGATGCGTTGGTCGCCTACCTCCAGATGCTCGGGACGCTCGTCCGCTTCAGCGACGTCACGCCCGACCAGCTTCGGCAGCAGTGAGGATCGGCACGATGGACCTTGTCGCGCTGCAGCCGCTGTTCTCCACCCTCTGGGTTGTCTGGTTCTTCGTCCTGTTCATCGGAATCCTGATCCGCGTCATGGCGCCAGGCCGCAAGCAGACGATGGATCAGGCAGGCCTGATACCTTTCCGCGACGACCATCGCGACCGCCGGCCCTGAGGACACCGACATGCCGACCAAGATCGAGAAGGACAGCCTGACCGGCACGGAGACGACGGGCCATGAATGGGACGGCGTCCGCGAGCTGAACAATCCGCTACCCAAGTGGTGGCTCTACACCTTCTATGCCTGCATCGCCTTCGCGGCAGTCTGGGTCGTCATCTACCCGGCCTTCCCGTTCCAGGGTGCGACTGGCGTGTCGGGCTGGATCGCGCGCGAAGCGGTCGTGAGGGATGTGCGGGAAGCCGATGCGCGGATGGCACCGATAATGGCGCGGATCCGTGCCGCAACGCCGCAGCAGATCGCGGCTGATTCCGAAATGCGGGGCTTTGCCGTGGCCGGTGGCCGCATCGCCTTCGCCAACAACTGTGCCGGCTGCCACGGCGCTGGCGGGCAGGGTGCCGCTGGCGGCTTTCCTTCCCTGGCCGATGACGACTGGATCTGGGGCGGAACGCACGACGCCATTCGTAGCACCATTGCGCACGGCGTGCGCGCTGGCGAAAGCGATGAGGAGCGCATCAGCATGATGCCGCGCTTCCTCGCCGACGGCGTTCTGACCCGCGCGCAGGTGAGCGATACGGCGGAGTTCGTGCTGTCGCTCAGCGGCCGAGCGGATGACATGACGGCAGCGCAGCGCGGCGCGGCCCTGTACGCAGAGAACTGCGCTGCCTGCCACGGCGACGCAGGCGCCGGGAATCGCGATGTCGGCGCGCCCAATCTCGCTGACCGCATATGGCTCTATGGCGGCGACAAGGCCGCGATCATCCAGACCATCGCCTACAGCCGCGCCGGCGTGATGCCGTCCTGGCGCGGGCGGCTGGACCCGGCAGTCGTCAACATGCTCACCGTCTACGTGCATGCGCTCGGTGGCGGCGAGAACTAGGGCAGGGTGAGCACCGGATCATGACAACCGTTCATCCGCCCGAACGCCTGCAGGCCGCAGCCAATACGCCGCTGTATGCGGCCAGGCAGCGGGTCTATCCAAAGGCAGTGACCGGTACGGTTCGGACGTGGAAGTGGTTGATTCTCATCCTGTGCCTCGCTGCCTACTACCTCGTGCCGTGGCTGCGCTGGGATCGCGGTCCGGGCGCGCCGGACCAGGCTGTACTGGTGGATATCGGGCACGGCCGCCTGTTCTTCTTCTTCATCGAAATCTGGCCGCAGGAGGTCTATTTCCTCACGGGGCTCCTGGTCCTCGCAGCCATTGGCTTGTTCGTCGCGACCAGCCTCTTCGGGCGAGTCTGGTGCGGCTTTGCATGCCCACAGACGGTCTGGACTGACCTGTTCATGTGGGTTGAGCGTCGCATCCAGGGCGATCGCAACGAGCGCATGCGCCTGGACAAGGCGCCTTGGAGCCCTGCCAAGCTGCGCAAGAAGGGCGCCACCCATGCGGCATGGTTGCTGATCGCCGCAACGACGGGCGGCGCCTGGATCATGTATTTTAACGATGCGCCGACGGTGGTGCGCGAGGTGCTGACCGGGCAGGCTTCGGTCGAGGTCTATTTTTTCTTCGCGCTGTTCACCGGCACCACCTACCTGCTGGCCGGCTGGGCCCGGGAGCAGGTCTGCACCTACATGTGCCCGTGGCCGCGGTTCCAGGCCGCCATGCTGGACGAGAACTCCCTCGTCGTGACCTATCGCGACTGGCGTGGGGAGCCGCGCGGCAAGGCGACGAAGCACAGCATTGGCGACTGCGTCGATTGCCGCGCCTGCGTGAACGTCTGCCCGACCGGTATCGACATCAGGGATGGGCAGCAGCTGGAATGCATCGGCTGCGGCCTTTGCATTGATGCCTGCGACGACATCATGAAGCGCCTTGATCGGCCGAAGGGCCTTGTGGCGTTCGAGACATTGGCCAATCTGGCGGCCTCGACGGCAGCCTCGGCTTCCGTGCCGCCCGGACCTGCACGCCAGACCGCAGGCATGGCGGCACGCAGCAGGCCGCGTTTCCTCCGGCCGCGCACGCTTTTGTACGCGGCGATGTTGACGACCGTTGCGGGTATCATGGCGGGTGCGTTCCTGACGCGTGAAGCCGTGACGCTATCAGTGCTGCGCGACCGCGCCCCGCTGTTCATTGCACTGGCAGATGGCTCGGTGCGCAATGCCTTCACCCTCAAGATCGCGAACAAGACGCGGGATGTCTCGGAACTCGCGCTTGAGATCGAGGCATCCGTGCCGGTGCAGATGCAGGTGCAGGAGGGTGCGCCTCTCGGGGCCAATCGCTTCGCCGTCACAACGCGGCCTGATGGAATCACGCAGTGGCGCGTGCTGGTGACGCAGCCAGCCGGCCCTTCGCAGCGTCAGTCATCCGACGTCACCTTCCGCCTGCGGGACAGCCAAGGCAACATTGCTGCGTCGGAACGCAGCATTCTGCTGGGACCCAAGCCATGAGTCACTCCGCACGCGACGCGCAGCCTCGGCGCAGCCTCTGGATTCCATGGATCTTCGTAGGCGGAATGCTGCTGGTCGTCGTGGTGAATGGCGGCCTTGTCTACGCCGCGCTGTCCACCTTCACCGGCGTTACGGTCGGCCGGTCCTTTGACCGCGGACGTACCTACAACCGCGTGCTCGAGACGGCCGCGCGGCAGGATGCCCTGGGATGGCAGGCGGAGGTGCGCTGGGAGCACGGCGTTCTCCTCGTCGCCGCGGTCGACCGAGACGGACGCCCGCTGGCGGGCGCCTGGGAGGGAGTCCTCGTGCGCCCGTTGGAAGGGTCCGAGCACCCGCTGACGTTCCGCGCAGCCGGCAACGCAACCTACGTGGCCCACGCCCAGCCAGCCCGTCCCGGACAATGGGAGGCACGGCTTCGCCTGCTGGGTCCGGGCGGCCAGGTATTCGAAGTCCGTCGCCGGATCATCGTCTCGTGACCGCAGAAGCCTTCGCGGGGCAGCGCTTCCAGAAGGCGCCGGTAGGCCATTCCCTGGCCGGGTGCCGGCATTGCGGTGCGGCACTGATTCCCGGGCAGGGGGATTTCTGCTGCGATGGCTGCGCAGGCGCACATGCCCTGGTCCAGGGACTCGGCCTGGATGCCTTCTACCTGCGACGCGATGCCTCGGCCGCGTCCCTTAAGGCGCCGGACGCGGCGCCAACCTTCGACGCCGCATCCCTCGCCACCGAGACGGCGGGCGGCTTGCATCGCCTTGAGCTCATGATCTGCGGCCTCAGCTGCGGCGCCTGCGTCTGGCTGGTGGAGCAGGCGCTGGCGACCGAGCCGGATGTCATGCGTGCGCGCGCCAACCTCTCCACGCGGCGCCTGAGCATCACCTGGCGCGGGGAAGCGAACCGGGCACGAGACTTCGCGGCGCTGATCGTACGGCTCGGCTTCCGCGTCGCGCCCTGGTCACCCGCCTGCCTGCGCGCCACGGAAGACGCAGAGGGCCAGGCGCTGCTGCGGGCCCTTGGCATCGCCGCCTTCGGGTCGATGAATGTCATGCTCGTCTCCGTCGCCGTCTGGGTTGGCGGCGACATGGGCGAGCAGACCCGGGCCTTGATGCACTGGCTTGCCGCGCTGATCGCACTACCGACGGTGCTGGTCGCCGGGATGCCCTTCTATCGTTCGGCCTGGCATGCGGCGCGGACCGGCCGGACGAACATGGACCTGGCCGTCTCGCTAGGCGTTATTGCGACCACTGCGATGAGCCTCAGCGAGGTGCTGCGGAACGGTCCCTACACCTGGTTCGATGGCGCCACCAGCCTGCTGGCGCTGCTCCTGGCAGGCCGCTTGCTCGATCGCCGTATGCGGCGCAAGGCGGGGCAGGCCGTGGCGGAACTGCTGGCCCTGCAGGACGGTACCGTGACCGTGCAGGATGATGGCGGCCGAGCGCGAGAGGTTCAGGCCGAGCAGGTCCGGGCCGGCGACCTGGTTTGCGTGGCGGCCGGGGAGCGCCTGCGGCTCGACGGTGTGTCCGAGGTGGACGTGGTGCTCGACATGAGCCCAACGACCGGCGAATCCGTGCCCCGGAGACTTGCCGCCGGGCAGGCGCTGCCGGCAGGCGCGATCAACATGGGGGCGGCGTTCCTCATGCGGGTCAGCGCCGCCTTGCGGGAGGGATCGCTGGCGGCGCTAGGGCGGCTATTGGAACGGGCCGAGCAGGGCAGGGGGCGCTTCGTCTCCATCGCCGATCGCGCGGCGCGGATCTATGTGCCGACCGTGCACGTCATTGCCGCCATGACCTTCCTGGGCTGGTGGCTGGGCGTCGGAATTGACTGGCAGGCGGCCCTGGTGCCGGCGGTTGCCGCCCTGATCGTGACCTGCCCCTGTGGCCTGGCCATCGCGGTGCCCGCCGTGCAGGTCGCCGCGGCCGGCGCGCTGTTCCGGCGCGGTATCCTCGTGGCATCACCGACCGCGCTGGAACGCTTGGCGACAGCAGACTACGCGTTGCTGGACAAGACCGGGACGCTGACGACAGGCCAGCCGGAACTGCTGTTGGACCACCCTCACGACCCGGCGACGCTACGCTTGGCAGCCAGCATGGCGCGGGCCAGCCGGCACCCGCTCGCGCTGGCCCTCGCGCGCATCTGTCCGGATGCGCCGGCCTTGCCAGGCGTTGCGGAGATTTCGGGCAACGGCCTCCGGCTCGGTGAGGTCCGCTTGGGCAGCGCAGCATTCTGTGGCCTGCCCGAGGCGCCTGGTGCCGAGATGACGATGTTCCTGTCGCGGCCAGGCCAGGAGCCCGCGCGGTTCCGTTTCCGGGACCAGCTTCGGCCGGAGTCGAGCCAGGTTGTGGCATCGATGCATGACCTTGGGCTGGCGACGGAGATCCTGTCCGGCGACGCGCCGGAGGTGGTCCAGGCAGCGGCCGAACAGACGGGCGTCGGGCATTGGCAGGCCCGCATGGCACCCACTGCCAAGGCGTCGCGCGTGGAGGCGCTGCGGGCGACCGGGCTAAGGCCGCTCATGGTTGGCGATGGCATCAATGATGCCGGTGCCCTGAGCCTCGCCCATGTCTCCGCCAGCCCCGCGAACGCCGCGGGAGTTGCCCAGGCGGCGTCCGACATCGTGCTGCTCGGGGGGGGGCTTGTGGCACTGCCCTTCGCCATCCACGTGGCACGCCGCGCGCAGAGCCTGGCGCGCCAGAACATCGCGTTCAGCCTGACCTACAACGTCGTAGCGGTGCCGGCCGCCGTGTTGGGCTACGTGACGCCGTTGGTCGCAGCGGTCGTCATGGCCAGCAGCTCGATCATCGTGATCCTCAACGCCCTCCGCGCCGGGAGCGATCCGCAGCCATGAACGCATTGATCCTGCTGATTCCAGCGGCGCTAGGTCTGGGCCTGCTCGGCCTCGGCCTGTTTCTCTGGATGCTGCACAGCAGGCAGTACGAAGACCTCGACGGTGCCGCGTCGCGGATTCTTTTCGACGATCAGTACAACAGGAAAGACACTTCCCCATGATCTACTCCGTCGCGCTATCCGCCATCATCTCCCTGGTCGGGCTTGCCGCCGCGGCGGCGGCGCAGGAAGCGAGCCTCTCGATCTTCGGTCTCGCTTTGTTCGGCTTCGGCGTGCTGTTCGGCCTGTTCATGGTCAAGCTTCACTTCGATTCGGCCGAGGGTCGCGCACGTCCCGGCAGGCGCTGAGGCGCAGCGGCCGTTTGGCCAGCCTGGCGTCAGATCGGCATCGGGGACAATTCCTGCTTCAGGCACCGCAGCGCGAAACTGCTGCGGGTGTGGCGGATTCCCGGCAGGCGATACAGGCGGTCCCGTAGCAGGCGCTCGTACCCGACGGTGCCGCCGACCGCCGCCTTGATCATGAAATCGTACTCCCCCGTCACGAGGTGGCATTCCAGCACCTCCGGGATCGCCTGAACCGCCTCCTCGAACCGGCGCAGGCTTTCTTCGTCGTGGCGCTCCATCATCACCTCGATGAACACGGTATCAGGCAGGCCAAGCGCCGCCTGGTCGAGGAGGGCGGCATAGCCGCGGATCGTGCCGGCCTGTTCCAGCCGCCGCACCCGGGTCCAGCAGGGGGAGGCTGAAAGTCCCACTTCCTCGGCCAACTCCGCGTTGGTCAGCCGCCCCTTGCGTGCGAGGGCGCGGAGGATACGTTTGTCGATGGCGTCCATACCGGCATTTTCTTCTGATTTTTCGGCGGTGCACAACAGAATTCGGAAAAGCTCCCTTGTGCAAAGGGGGCATCCTTTCCAAGGTTTGGAACCTGAAACGGGAGACGTCGGATGGGCATCCTGCAACGCCCGCAGGCCAGCCTGGAGGATCGCTGGGATCTGGCCGGAGAGCCGGTGGTGTTGACCGGCATCCAGGCCCTGGTCCGCCTGCCGCTGCTGCGCCGGCAACTCGATGCGGCCCAGGGCTGGAACACCGCCGGCTTCATCAGTGGCTACCGCGGCTCGCCGCTCGGCGGCTACGACCTGGAGTTGGGCCGCCAGGCGGCGCGACTGAAGGCTGCGCAAGTCGTCTTCCAGCCGGGCCTGAACGAGGATCTGGCAGCGACCGCGGTGTGGGGCACGCAGCAGGTCGGGCTGGCGCCCGGCGCCAAGCATGATGGCGTCTTCGGCATCTGGTACGGCAAGGGGCCAGGTCTCGATCGAAGCGGGGACGTGCTGCGGCACGCCAATTCCGCCGGCACCGCTGCGCGGGGCGGCGTGCTGGCGCTGTCCGGGGATGATCCCTCCGCTAAATCCTCGACTGTCACCTCGGGCTGTGAATTCAGCTTCCAGGACCTTGAGATTCCACTGCTGGATCCGGCGGAGGTGGCGGAGGTTCTCGAATACGGGCTTAAGGCCCTCGCGTTGTCGCGCTTCGCGGGCACTTGGTCCGGGCTGAAATGCGTCGCCGAGACGATGGACGCCAGCCAGACCCTGCGGGTCGATGCGGCGCGCTATGCCACGGTCGAGCCGACGGGACTTCTGCTGCCCTCCGACGGCCTGTCGATCCGCCTGCCGGATCAGGCGCTCGCGCAGGAACGCCGGCTGCGGCTGCACAAGCTGCCGGCCGCGCAGGCCTTTGCGCGGGCCAACGGCATCGACCGGATCGAGATGGACAGCGCCTCCGCCCGCCTCGGCATCGCGGTGCGTGGCAAGGCCTTCGCGACGCTGCGGCAGGTACTGGCGGAATGCGGCATCACGCCGGAGCTGGCGCGCCAGCATGGCCTGCGGATATGGAAGGTGGGGCTTGCCTGGCCGCTGGATGCTGAGGGCGCGCGGGCCTTCGCCAGGGGTCTCGAGACCATCCTGGTCATTGAGGACCGGCGAGCCTTCCTCGAGCCCCAGCTGCGGGACGCGCTGTACGGGATGGACGGCGCGCCGCGCATCCTCGGGAAGCGCGACGAAGGCGGCCTGCCGCTGCTGTCGGATCTGGCGGAGCTGGATTCGGCGCAGATCCTGCGCGCTCTGGCGCCCCGTCTGCCAGAGGCACTGCGCAGCGATGCGATGCGGGCCAGGCTGCGGGAGCTGGAGGCGTTGGAGCATCAGGCGGCGGAGCCGCTGGCGGCGCGTGATCCGTTCTTCTGCCCGGGCTGCCCGCACAACACCTCGACCCGTATTCCGGAGGGCTCCCGCGCGCTGGCCGGCATCGGGTGCCATTGGCTGGTCACCAAGATGCCGGAGCGGGAAAGCCTTGCCTTTACGCAGATGGGCGGCGAGGGGGTGCCCTGGCTCGGCCAGATGCACTTCACGGAAACACCGCATATCTTCGCCAATGTCGGCGACGGCACCTGGGCGCATTCCGGCAGCCTGGCGCTACGCGCCGCGGTGGCGGCGAAGGCCACCATGACCTTCAAGGTGCTGGTCAACTCCGCAGTGGCGATGACCGGCGGCCAGCATGTCGAGGGTGAGTTCACCGTGCCGCGCATCGCCGCACAGCTGCGTGCCGAGGGTGTGGAGCGGATCGAGGTGGTCGGCGACGACCCCGACCGCCATCGCGGCGACCCCATGATGCCGCCTGGCACCGGCTTCCATCACCGCAGCGAGTTGGACGCCGTCCAGCGCCGGCTGCGCGAGGTGCCCGGCGTCACGGCGCTGATCTACGACCAGGAATGCGCGACAGAGCGTCGCCGCAAGCGCAAGCGGGGGACGGCCGCCAAGGCGGAGCGGCGTGCCGTCATCAATCCCCGCGTCTGCGAGGATTGCGGCGAATGTTCCCGCGTCTCCAACTGCATCGCAGTGGAACCGCTGGCAACGCCCTGGGGCCGCAAGCGGCGTATCGACCAGTCCGCCTGCAACCAGGACCTGTCCTGCGTGCAAGGGTTCTGTCCCTCCTTCCTCACGCTGACCGGCGCGGAGCCGGCCAGGCCGAAGCTACCGGCGATGCCGGACGGCATGATGTCCGACCCGGTGCTGCCCGAGCCGGTCGATGGTGTCGCCTGGAACGTGCTGGTCGCCGGCGTGGGCGGGCAGGGTGTCACGGCACTGGGCGCGATCCTCGCCATGGCGGCGCATGTGGATGGACGCCCGTCGCGATCGGTGGATACGCTCGGCTTCGCCCAGAAGGGCGGCGGTGTGTTTGTGCAGCTTCGCATCGGGCGAGCCGGCGCGACCGAGGCCAGCATTCCGGCCCCACGGATCGGCGCCGGGCAAGCGGATTTGCTGATTGCGTCCGACATGGTCGTCGCCCATGGGCGCAATGCGCGGCTGATGCTCGGCCCGACCCGCAGCGCGGCGGTGGTCAATGCGGATCTGTCGCCCACTGCGCAGTTCGTTCGGGATACCGCCACACGCTACGAGCCGGAGGCGATGCTGGCCAATCTGTCCGAGGTCTGCCGGGATCTTGCCGCGGTCAGCGCGACAAGCGAAGTGGTGGCGGAGCTTGGCGATGCCATCTTCCTCAACATCTGGCTGCTCGGCCTGGCGTTCCAGCGCGGCCTGGTGCCGGTGTCCGCGGCCGCACTAGAACAGGCGATCACGCTGAATGGGGCGCAGGTGGAGCGGAACCTGACGGCCTTCGCCCTGGGGCGCCGAGCGGCTCTCGAGGAACGCGCCGCGCCTGCGGCGGCGCCGGAGACGCTGGAGGCGATGATCGCGCGGTGCGAGGCGGATCTCACGGCGTACCAGAACGCCGCCTATGCCCGGCGCTACCTGCAGTTCGTAACCCGGGTCCACGCGGCCGAGGAGGCGGCCGTGCCGGGTGAACAGCGCCTCGTGCGGGCCGTGGCCACCCAACTCTACCGGCTGATGGCGTTCAAGGACGAATACGAGGTCGCCCGGCTGCACAGTCTTCCGGAATGGCGCGCGCAACTCGCCGGCAGCTTCGCCGGGGCGCCGCGGATCGAGATGAATCTCGCGCCGCCGCTACTGTCCCGCACCGATCCAAATTCGGGCCTACCGCGCAAGCGGCGCTTCGGGCCGTGGATGCTACGCGCCATGGGACTGCTGCGGCATGGCAAGGCGCTGCGCTTCACGCCACTCGACCCCTTCGGCCACACCGAGGAGCGGCGGATGGAACGGGCGCTGGCCGAGGAGTACCGTGCGACGATCGACTCGCTGCTGCCGCGACTGACGCCCGACACCCACAGTGCGATCTGCGAATGGGCGGAAGCCGCTTCGGGGATTAAGGGCTTCGGGCCAATCAAGGCCCGCAACTTGGCAGCCGTGCGGCTACGCTGGCAGGAGATTGCGGCCCGCCTATAGTTGGGCGGGGAGGACCAGGATGATGCCCGACGAGTTCGGCGGCTTCGAGCTGCCCGAGGCCACGCGAGAACTGCGCGAGACCGCGCTCGCCTTCGCCCGCGATCGCCTGGCGCCGCATGCGCGGGACTGGGACGAGCGCAGGCACTTCCCGGTCGACGTACTACGGGAGGCCGCGTCGCTGGGCATGGCGGCGCTGTATGTGCGCGAGGAAAACGGCGGCGCCGGGCTAACGCGCCTCGATGCCGCCGTCGTGTTCGAGGCATTGGCGACGGGCTGCCCCACGATCTCAGCCTTTCTGTCGATCCACAACATGGTCGCCTGGATGATCGACCGCTACGGCACGGAGGCGCAGCGCGGGGCTTGGTTGCCGCGGCTGATCCCGATGGAGGCCATCGCCAGCTACTGCCTGACTGAACCGGGTGCCGGCAGCGACGCCGCGGCCCTGAGCACGCGGGCGGTGCGGGACAATGAAGGCTACGTGCTGGACGGGGTGAAGCAGTTCATCAGCGGCGCCGGCGCATCAGACCTGTACCTGACCATGGTCCGGACCGGTGGGCCGGGCGCTGCCGGGGTCTCCGCACTTCTTGTGCCCAAGGAGGCGCCGGGGCTGTCCTTCGGTGTTAACGAGCGGAAGATGGGCTGGAACGCCCAACCCACCCGCCAGGTGATCTTCGACGGGGCGCGCGTGGCCGCGGACGCGCTGCTGGGCGCGGAAGGCGAGGGGTTCCGCATCGCAATGAGCGGGCTGGATGGCGGCCGCCTCAACATCGGTGCCTGCAGCCTGGGTGGTGCGCAGGCCGCGCTGGATGTGGCTCTAGCCCATGTGCGGGACCGGCGCGCCTTCGGCAAGGCCGTGGTCGAGTTCCAGGCGACGCAGTTCCGGCTTGCCGACATGGCCACTGAGTTGGAGGCTGCGCGGACTCTGCTGTGGCGGGCCTGCGGCAAGCTGGATGCGGCTGCGCCCGACGCCCCGGCCTACTGCGCCATGGCCAAGCGCTTCGCCACCGACACCGGCTCCCGCGTCGCGGATGAAGCGTTGCAGCTTCTGGGTGGCTACGGCTACCTGGCCGATTATGGCGTCGAGAAGATCGTCCGTGACCTTCGGGTGCACCGCATCCTGGAAGGCACCAATGAGATCATGCGCATGATTATCGCGCGGCACCTGATCGGGCGCTGACGAGCGCTCGGGGTTTCATTTCGGCCGCGACATCTGCGTCGATCCTGTCTAGGGTCATGCCATGCGAATTTTGGGCGCCTCCCTCGCCGTGGTTCTGGCCGCGATGCCCATCGCGGCGCTGTCGCAGCCCCTGCGCAGCCTGATCGTTGGCCATGATGCGCAGGTGGTGGTGCCGCCACGGGGCGCGGCGTCACTGCCGGCCGCGCGCCTTCCGGCGCTCATGCCCTCGCCACCGGTTGCGCTGCCGGCCGAAGCGGCTGGGATCGGGCTTTCGGCGGCGCTGCCCGTGCTTCTCCCGGTCGTTGCCGCGGTGCTGCTTGGTGCCGGTTCGCCGGGCTCGGGTGGCGGCAGCGGCGCGCCCGCAAGCACCCGCTGAGCCACTGCGCCCCGCAGCACCGGTTGGACAGTCCCGAAGCCCTGCGCCATGGTCTGGCGGACAACGTCCGGGTGGAATTCGAGGCATGGGATCGCGAGAGGGCGCCATCGCGCGCGCAGTGGATTTCTTTGATGGTGGCGGCTTCGAGCGCCTGCTGACCGAGCTGGTGGCCGTGCCGTCGACGTCGCAGGAGGAAGGCTCCGGCCCCGCTCTCTCGGCCTACCTCGAGTCGACGATGCAGCCCTGGTTGAATCGGTTGGGTTTCGTCGTCACGATCTCACCGAACCCGCTTGCCGGCTTCGGACCGATCCTGACGGCAACGCGCGTGGAGGACCCGGCCCGTCCAACCATCCTGCTCTACGGGCATGGCGACACGGTCCGCGGGCTCGAGGATCAGTGGCGCACGGGCCTCGCCCCCTGGCGCGTGACGACCGAGGATGGCCGCTGGTACGGCCGCGGCACCGCCGACAACAAGGGACAGCACGCCCTCAACCTGTCAGCGCTGGAAGCGGTGCTGGAGGAGCGTGGCGGTCGGCTGAGCGCGAACGTGAAGCTGGTGATCGAGATGGCGGAGGAACGCGGCTCCCGCGGCCTGCGCGAGTTCATCGCGGCGCATGCCAAGGAACTTGCGGCGGATGCGCTGATCGCCTCCGACGGTCCGCGCGTCGAGCCGGACGTGCCGACCATCGCCACCGGTACCCGCGGCACCTTCCATTTCGACCTGGTGGTGAGACTGCGCGAAGGTGGTGTGCATTCCGGACACTGGGGTGGCCTGACGACCGACCCCGCCATCATCCTCGCGCATGCACTAGCCTCGATCGTTGACCGGGATGGACGCATCCAGGTGCGGGAGTGGCTGCCGGCCGATGGCGTGCCGGCCGGCGTCAAGGCGGTGCTGAAAGGCTGTCCCGTCGGTGGTGGCGACGGCGCCGCAACCATCGATGCCGGCTGGGGGGAACCCGGGCTGACCTCGGCCGAGAAGATCTATGGCTGGAACAGCTTCATCGTCCTCGCCATGGTCTCGGGCCGGCCGGAGAACCCGGTCAACGCGGTCGCACCCGATGCCAGGGCGCATTGCCAGATCCGCTACACGGTCGATGCCACGCCGGAGACATTCGAGTCGGCGCTGCGGACCCATCTGGATGCGCATCGCCTTGAGATCGTGGCCATCGAGAACGCAGGCCTTCGCATGCCGGCCAGCCGCACCGCGCCGGACCATCCCTGGGTGCTCTGGGCGCAGGACTCCGTGTCGCGGACGCTTGGCAAGCGGGTGCAGATCATTCCCAGCAGTTCGGGCGGCCTGCCGGGCGATGTCTTTGTCGATCATCTCGGCGTGCCGCTGGTCTGGATTCCGCACAGCTACAATGGCTGCAAGCAGCATGGCCCCGACGAACACCTGCTGATTTCCGCGGCACGCGAGGGTATCGCGGGGTTCGCGGGGCTCTGGTGGGACCTGGGAGAGACGGGGACTCCAGCCCGCGGCTGATGCGGTTGCCGCCAAGGCGCGTTACGCTTCCTCACCCTGGGCGGGGCCGTCTGACACGCGCCCGTTGCAGACGGCCCCCATTCTCTCCGCTGTAGCCGGCGTCCCGCTGGCGCAATGGAGAATACGACAATGTCGAAGAGGATCGCCCTTTTTGCCGGTGCCGCACTGGTTCTGGCGGCAGGCGCCTTGCCGGTCATGGCGCAACCGGGCCCGGACGAGCGTGGCCCGGCCCACGGCGGACGCGGGTTCGCCATGGGCGAGGCTTTTGCCCGCGCCGATGCGAACAACGATGGCCAGGTGAGCCGCGACGAAGGCTGGACTTGGTTGCAGGCGCGCTTTCAGGAGGTTGATGCGAACCGGGATGGCGGCGTGACCATCGAAGAGATGCGCAGCTACGCCCAGGCACGCATGGGCAACCGCGGGCCGCAGCAGCGAGCCGAGCGCCACGGCCAGGGCATGTTTCGCGCACTGGACGCCAACGCGGACGGCAAAATCACGCTCGAGGAGGTCCGGCCCTTCGCAGAAGCGATGTTCCGGGCTCGAGATGCCAATGCAGATAATGCCCTGACGCGGGAGGAGATCCGTCCCGCGCGTGGCATGCGGGGCGGCCACCACCAGCATGGCGATCGCCGCGGGCCGCCCGCTGGGCCGCAGTCCAACTGAACCGCACAATGCCTAGGGCCGAGGGGCACGTTGCCCCTCCGGCCAGTGGACCTGCCAATTTGACGACTGGAGAGCCTGGGATGGTGGGCGCGGTAGGGATTGAACCTACGACCCCCGCCGTGTGAAGGCGATGCTCTCCCGCTGAGCTACGCGCCCATCCCGGGGTGCGGGGAGTAATGCGGGTGGGGCTTCGGTGTCAAGCGGGCACGGGCGGTCCTTGTGGCGGCCGCATGGCCGACGATATGAGAGGGATGCGCATAACCGCGATTGGCACTGGATTCCTGGCCTCCATCCTGATGTCCGGCCTGTCGTCGTCCGCGGCTTCCGCACAGCCTGTACGCGCGTTCTACGAGGTCTACGCTGCCGGCATGACGATTCTGCAGGTGGAGGCCCTGTTCGACATCTCGGCTACCGGGTACCGCATCGAGACCCGTCTGCGGACCCAGGGCATCGCGGCCAGTTTCGTGTCAGGAGAACAGGTCTCTCGGGTCTCTGGCGCTTGGGCTGGTGCTGTGGCGAGGCCCGCGACCTTCTATTCGCAGGGCACCTGGCGCGGTCAGGCACGCCTCATTTCGCTGGGCTGGGAGGACGGGGATCCCGTGGTCCGCAGGCTGGAGCCGGCGGATGAGGAAAATCGCGAACCGGTGCCGCAGGAGGCGCGGCGGGGTACCATCGATTCCCTCTCGGCCATCGCACTTCTGTCGCGAACTGTGGCCGGGAGCGGCCACTGCGAGGGGCAAGCCCCGGTCTTCGACGGGCGGCGGCGCAGCATCTTTCTCAGCAGCACGGTCCAACAGGATCTCATCCGCCCCTGGCGCGCCGCCTGGCATGGGCAGGCGCTGCGCTGCAATTTTGAGTCGCGACTGCTCGCAGGCTTTCTGCGCGACCAACCCCGGGACCGCGCCGCGGCCCCGCAACGTGGCACGGCCTGGATCGCGGTGCCCTATCCGGGCGCACCGCCCATTCCGGTGCGGATCGAAATGGCCAGCCGCTGGTTCGGCACCGCGACCGCGGTGCTGGTGCGGGCTGAGGCCTCAACCCTCGCCGAAAGGCGCCAGTAGCGCCGGCAGGTCGGATGGCCGCGTCGACACCGGCGCGGTGCCAGCCATGGCAGGGGGTCCATAGCCCCAGCCGGCGAAGATGGCCGGGACACCGGCGCCGCGCGCCGCCGCAATGTCGTTGTGGTGATCGCCGATCATCACCGCCCGCGACACGTCGCCTCCGGCGTCGCGGAGGGTCGCGAGCAGATGTGCCGGGTCCGGCTTCCGGGTCGGGTAGGAATCGCCGCCCCCGATCGCGGTGAATTGGTCGGCCAAACCCAGTGCACGCAGCAAGGTCAGGGCCGGCTCGACCGGCTTGTTGGTGCAGACTGCGAGCCGCCAACCGGTCGAGCGCAGATCCTTCAGGACCTGGACGATACCCTCGAAAGGTGCCGTCTCGACGGCCGCGTTGGCGCTGTAGTCCAGCAGGAAGGCATCAAGCGCCGTTTGCTCGAACGCGGCACCCCGCGCCGCAAGGGCTCGTTCGACGAGGACTTTCGCTCCATCGCCGATCATCGCGACGACCTCCGGACGGCGAAAGCCGGGCAGGCCTCGAGCCGCCATCAGTCGGTCGAGCGCGGCGTGCAGGTCTGGTGCGCTGTCGACCAGCGTGCCGTCGAGGTCGAATATGGCCGTTCTGTGCATGGTTCCCGATAGGATGCCGCGGCGGGCCGGGCAAGGCGCCCTCGTTACGCCACGCAACGGGACGTGACCCGCCACCGGCTTGCGGCGCAGGCGGGGGAGGGACTACCGGGGGGCATGAGTCATGCTGCCATCATTCTTGCCGCCGGCCTCGGGACGCGCATGCGTTCCAGCCTACCCAAGGCCCTGCATCCCATCGCGGGCCGACCGATGCTCCAGCACCTGCTGGCTGCTGCCCGAGAGGTGTTCGATCACCTGGTGGTCGTGATCGGGCCCGACATGCCGGCCCTGGAGACTGCCGCCCTTCCGCATCCTGTCGTGGTGCAGGCAGATCGGCTGGGTACCGGCCATGCGGCCCTTCAGGCGGCCGAGCAGCTTCAGGAATTCACGGGCGACGTCGCGGTTCTCTACGCGGACAACCCTCTGATCACTGTCGATACGTTGCGCCGGCTTGTCGCAGCGCGACGGGAGGCGGGGCTGGCTCTGGTGGCGATGCGGCCGGCCGACCCCGGGCACTACGGGCGGGTGCTGACGGACGGCAACGGTAATGTCGAACGGGTGGTGGAATGGGCGGATGCGGATGCCGCGGAACGCCAGGCCGGCCTCTGCAACGCCGGAGTCCTTTGCGCTCCCGCATCGCAGCTTTTCACCTGGCTGCGGGCCATCCGCAACGACAACGCCAAGGGCGAATACTACTTGACGGACGTGGTCGGTCTCGCGCGTGCAGCCGGGTTGCAGGTGCGTGCGGTGGAGGCGCCGGAGGCCGAACTTCGCGGCATCAACAGCCGCGTCGAGTTGGCGGTGGCGGAAGCGACGGTTCAGGACGGGCTGCGGCGGCAGGCCATGAT
Organism: Falsiroseomonas sp. HC035; assembly: GCF_050563525.1. NCBI lineage: Bacteria > Pseudomonadati > Pseudomonadota > Alphaproteobacteria > Acetobacterales > Roseomonadaceae > Falsiroseomonas > Falsiroseomonas sp. HC035. The sequence continues at coordinate 493,960 of NZ_JBNXUN010000003.1, read as the reverse complement.
GGCGGGTGCAACGCTGACCCAGCCGGACAGCGTCGTCTTCTCCCATGACACACGGCTGGGCCGGGATGTCACTGTTGGCCCTCAGGTGGTCTTCGGCCCAGGTGTCGTGGTCGAGGACGGTGTCGAGATCCGGGCATTCAGCCACCTGGAAGGCTGCGTCGTGCGTGAAGGCGCGGTCATCGGCCCCTTCGCCCGGCTACGCCCGGGCACCGTCATCGAGCGACGCGCACATGTCGGGAACTTTGTGGAATTGAAGGCGGCCGTGCTGGGGGAAGGCGCTAAGGCGAATCACCTCAGCTACCTCGGCGATGCTGTCATCGGCGCCGGAGCCAATATCGGCGCCGGAACGATCACCTGCAACTACGACGGTGTGAACAAGCATCGGACCGAAATCGGCCCCGGTGCCTTCATCGGTTCAGACACGGCGCTGGTGGCACCGGTGCGGGTCGGAGCGCGGGCCCTGGTGGCGGCCGGCAGCGTGGTCACTGAAGACGTACCGGATGATGCGATGGGCATCGCGCGCGGCCGTCAGGTCAACAAGCCGGGTCGTGGCTTTCGCGGGAAGGGAGTGAAGGCCTGATGTGTGGAATTGTCGGGGTCGTTGGACGCGAAGCGGCAGCGCCACGGTTGCTGGAGGCGCTGCGCCGCCTTGAGTACCGTGGGTATGACAGCGCCGGCGTTGCAACGCTGGTGAATGGCCACATCGAGCGGCGGCGTGCCGAGGGCAAACTGTTCAACCTGGCCAACGTGCTGGACCGCAGCCCGCTGGAGGGCACGACCGGCATCGGCCACACGCGCTGGGCCACCCATGGCGCGCCGGTGGAACGGAATGCCCACCCGCACGGAACCTCGCGCGTCAGCGTCGTCCACAACGGCATCATTGAGAACCATGCCGAGCTGAGGGCGGAGCTGGAGGCTAGGGGCCAGAACTTCGAGACGGAGACGGATACTGAGACGTTTGCCCGGCTGGTCGACTGGCACCTGCAGCAGGGGGCCTCTCCGAAGGAGGCAGCGTCGGCGGCCCTGCGCCGTGTGCACGGCGCCTTCGCCCTGGCCATGATGTTCGCGGGCCATCCCCGCATGCTGATCGCAGCCCGGCAGGGCGCGCCGTTGGCCATCGGGTTTGGCGAAGGCGAGATGTTCGTCGGTTCCGACGCGCTGGCCCTGGCGCCGTTGACCCGGCGCATCGCATACCTTGAAGAAGGTGACTGGGCGGTGGTGTCGGAGACCGACGCGGCGTTCTTCGATGCGGCGGACCAGCCGGTACAGCGACAGGTGCGGCTGACCTCCATTTCGGGTGCGGCAGTCGGGAAGGGCAATTTCCGGCACTTCATGGAGAAGGAGCTGCATGAGCATCCGGCGGTGCTCGGCGACACGCTGCAGCAGTACCTGGATCCGGGCACGCGTGCCGTTGCCCTGCCGCCGCTGCCCTTCGATCCGGCTGTGGTGCCTCGCCTGACGATGTCCGCCTGCGGGAGCGCATTTCTGGCAGCCCAGGTCGGGCGGTACTGGATCGAGCAGTTGGCGCGCATCCCGGTCGATGCAGATGTGGCCAGCGAACTGCGCTATCGCGAGCCGCCCTGGATCGAGGGCGGAGGCGCCATCCTTGTCTCTCAGTCGGGCGAAACGGCGGACACCATGGCGGCACTTCGCCTGCTGCGCGCCGGTGGGCAGAAGGTGCTGTCGCTGGTCAATGTGCCGGAAAGCAGCATGGCGCGGGAAAGCGACGGTGCGCTGCTGACGGTTGCGGGGCCGGAGATCGGCGTGGCCTCCACCAAGGCCTTCACGGCCCAGTTGGCGCTTCTGGCCTGCCTCGCCATTGGCTTCGGCCGCGCCCGTGGGACGCTGGACGAGGCAACGGCCAGGCTCCTGGCGACGACGCTGACCGAAGTACCGGGCCATGCGGCGCAGATTCTGGAGAAGGACGAGGAGATCCGCGCCATGGCGGCGGAAGTCGCGAAGGCGCGGGACGTGCTGTTCCTCGGCCGCGGCGCGCTGATGCCGATCGCCATGGAGGGCGCGCTGAAGCTGAAGGAGCTGTCCTACATCCACGCCGAAGGTTATGCGGCCGGCGAAATGAAGCACGGCCCGATCGCGCTGATTGACAACGCCGTGCCGGTGATCGCGCTCTGCCCGAGCGGCCCGCTGTTCGAGAAGACGGCGTCGAACCTGCAGGAGGCCGCGGCCCGCGGCGGGCGCATCATGGCCTTCACGGACGCCGTGGGGTCGAAGGCCTTGCGGGGCTTCTCCGAACGGGTGATCGAACTGCCGACAGTGCACCCTTTCGCGGCACCGATCCTGCACGCCATCCCGGTTCAGGTCCTGGCCTACCATGTGGCGGTGCTCAAGGGCACCGACGTGGACCAGCCCCGCAACCTGGCCAAGAGCGTGACGGTGGAGTGAGTCACCGGCAGGCCTGACATCGGCGGTGCGGCACTCTATCTTTCCCCGACCCGAGGGAAGGAAAGCCGACATGCTGGATGCCATGGCCAAGCTGCCGCTGAAGGACCCCGACCTGTTCCGCCAGGCGAATTGCATTGGTGGGAAATGGGTCCAGGCGGATGCCGGCACGACCATTTCGGTCCGTAATCCGTCGACCGGCGAAGTGATAGGTGAAGTTCCGGCGATGGGCGTCGCCGAGACCCGGCGCGCCGTCGAGGCAGCGCAGGCGGCCTTCGCAGGCTGGCGGGCGATGCTGGCGAAGGACCGCGCCGCGATCCTGCGCCGGCTGAACGACCTGATGCTGGCCAATACGGATGACCTGGCTGCGATCATGACGGCCGAGCAGGGCAAGCCCCTGGCGGAGTCCAAGGGCGAGATTGCCTATGCGGCGTCCTTCATCGAGTGGTTCGCTGAGGAAGCCAAGCGCATCTACGGCGATACGATCCCGCAGAACGCCAATGGCCGCCGCATCCTGGTGATGAAGGAGCCGATCGGCGTCTTCGCGGCGATCACGCCCTGGAATTTTCCGGCGGCCATGATCACGCGCAAGGCCGGGCCAGGCTGGGCCGCGGGCTGCACGGGCGTCATTCGGCCAGCCTCTCAGACGCCCTTTTCGGCCCTTGCACTGGCGGTGCTGGCGGAACGCGCCGGCATGCCGCCGGGCGTCTGCAACGTCATCACCGGGCCATCCCGGGAGACGGGCGGTGAGCTGACCTCCAACCCGCTGGTCCGCAAGCTGACCTTTACCGGTTCGACGGAAGTGGGTCGGACTCTGCTGGCGCAATGCGCGCCGACGATCAAGAAGACCTCCATGGAGTTGGGTGGCAACGCGCCCTTCATCGTCTTCGACGACGCGGACCTGGATGCTGCGGTGCAGGGGGCCATGGCCTCCAAGTACCGCAACACCGGGCAGACCTGCGTCTGCGCCAATCGCATCCTGGTTCAGGACGGCGTGTTTGAGGCCTTCGCGCAGAAGCTGAAGGTGGCCGTGGAGGCGCTGAAGGTGGGCGACGGGATGGAGGCGGGTGTCACCCAAGGCCCGCTCATCAACGCAGACGCCGTCAAAAAGGTGGAGGAGCACATTGCCGACGCCACTGCCAAGGGTGCCAGCATCCTGACGGGTGGCAAGCGGCATGCCCGCGGCGGCAATTTCTTCGAGCCGACGATCCTGACGGACGTGCCGCATGGGGCCCAGGTGTTCCGCGAGGAGACCTTCGGCCCCGTCGCGCCGCTGTTCCGCTTCCGGACGGAGGAGGAAGCCATCAGGCTCGCCAACGACAGCGAGTTCGGCCTGGCCGCCTATTTCTATGCCCGTGACATTGGTCGCATCTTCCGCGTGGCGGAGGCGATCGAGGCTGGCATCATCGGGATCAACGAGGGCCTCATCTCGACCGAGGTCGCACCCTTCGGCGGCGTCAAGCAGAGCGGGCTTGGCCGGGAAGGTTCCAAATACGGGATCGAGGACTACCTCGAGATCAAGTACCTCGCCCTCGGCGGCATCGGAAGCTGACATCCATGGCCTACGACTTCGACCTTTTTGTCATCGGCGGCGGCTCTGCCGGCGTGCGCTGCGCGCGCATCTCGGCCGGCCACGGTGCGCGCGTCGCGGTGGCGGAGGAGCGATTCTGGGGCGGCACCTGCGTCAATGTCGGCTGCGTGCCGAAGAAGATCATGGTGAATGCCACGGAATACGGCCAGTGGGCGGAAGACGCCGCCGCCTTCGGCTGGGACGTCGAGATCAAGGGCCATGACTGGGCACGCCTGGCGACACGCCGCAACGCCGAGATCGAACGGCTCTCGGGCATCTACGGCAGGCTGTTGAAGGGCAATGGCGTCACCACCTTCGACGCTCGCGCGACCTTCGTGGACGACCACACGCTTCAGGTGGGCGACCAGCGCATCACCGCCGAGCGGATCCTGATCGCCACGGGTGGCACGGCGCAGAGGTTGGACATTCCCGGCGCGGAACTCGGCCTGATCTCGGACGACCTGTTCACGCTGCCCGCATTGCCGAGGCGGGTCGTGATCATCGGCGGTGGCTACATTGCACTCGAATTCGCCTGCATACTGCATGGCCTGGGCGCAGAGGTGGATGTGATGTACCGGGCCGCCCTGCCGCTGCGGGGCTTCGACGCCGATGTGCGGGCCGAGGTTGTCGAGGCGCTGACCACCCAGGGCATCAACCTGAACCCGGATGTCTCCCCAACCCGGATCGCCCGGGTGGACGGCCATCTGATGGTCAACATGTCCAACAACTTCATGCGCGAAGCCGATGCTGTATTCTTCTGTACCGGCCGCCTGCCCAATACCCACGGCCTCGGCCTGGACAAGGCAGGTGTCACCACCACGGCGGAAGGCGCCATCGTGGTGGATGAGGAGCATCGCAGCAGCCAGCCGCATATATACGCCCTGGGTGATGTGATCGACCGCGTGAACCTGACGCCGATGGCAACGGCCACGGGCCATGCGCTCGCCGATACGCTGTTCGGCAACAAGCCGCGCCGCGCCTCCTACGACAATGTCGCCACCGCCGTCTTCACCAACCCACCCATCGGGACGGTAGGCCTGTCGGAGGAGGAGGCGGCCGCGCGCGGGCCGGTGGATGTCTACGTCACCCGCTTCACCCCTATGCGCCACAGCATCAGCGGCCGGAAGGGCCGGCGCACGCTGATGAAGCTGATCGTCTGCCAGAAGACGGACCGGGTTCTCGGCGCCCACATGCTGGGCGAGGATGCGGCGGAAATCATGCAGGGCATTGGCATTGCGGTGGGCATGGGCGCGACAAAGGCAGATTTCGACCGCACCATCGGCATCCATCCGACCGCGGCGGAGGAGTTCGTGACGTTGCGGACCCGGGCGCGCGAGGCCGGTGTGCTGCCGCCGGCCCAGGCGGCCGCAGAATAGGCCAAAGCCGCATGGAGTTTCCCTGAGCCGCCGCTGGCGCTAAGCTTGGCGTCAGGAGTGGAGCAGGAACCAAGATGATCGCGCGCGTGTGGACCCCGGATAGCTGGCGGGCGATGCCCATCCGGCAGGTGCCGGACTATCCCGACCAGGCCCGGCTTCGGGCCACCGAGGATAAGGTCCGGCGATTTCCGCCCCTGGTTTTTGCAGGTGAGGCTGATCGGCTGAAGGCCCAGCTGGCGCGTGCAGGTGATGGCGATGCCTTCGTCCTCCAGGGAGGCGACTGCGCGGAGAGCTTCGCCGATTTCCATGCCAATACCATCCGCGACACCTTCCGGGTGCTGCTGCAGATGGCGGTCGTGCTGACCTTCGGGGCGGCGTTGCCGGTGGTGAAACTCGGTCGGATGGCCGGGCAGTTCGCCAAGCCACGCAGCAGCGACAGCGAGACGATCGGGGGTGTGACGCTGCCCTCCTACCGCGGCGACATCGTCAATGGCCCCGATTTCACGGCCGAGGCGCGTGTGCCGGACCCAGCACGCATGGAGTTCGCCTATCTGCAGGCGGCGTCAACCCTGAACCTGCTGCGCGCCTTCGCCACCGGTGGCTACGCCGACCTGCGGGAGGTGCATCGCTGGAACCTGGACTTCGCCGCCCGAAGCCCACTTGCCGACCGCTATGAAGGGCTGGCGCACCGGATCGACGAGACGCTGCGCTTCATGGGCGCCTGCGGCATGTCCGACCTGCCTCAGGTGCGGGAGACGGAGTTCTACACCTCCCACGAATCGCTGCTGCTGCCGTTCGAGGAGGCGCTGACCCGCCAGCCCTCCACCCACCCCGGCCGGCACTTCGCCTGCTCGGCCCACTTCCTGTGGATTGGCGACCGCACGCGCCAGCCGGATGGCGCGCATGTCGAATTCCTGCGCGGGGTGGCCAACCCGATCGGCATGAAGGTCGGACCGACCATGGAGGCCGATGAACTCGTTCGCCTGACCGAGATCCTGAACCCGGCGAATGAGAAGGGCCGCCTGACCCTGATCGCCCGCATGGGGGCGGACAAGGTCGAGGCCAAGCTGCCTGGCCTGCTGTCCGCCGTGAAGCGTGCGGGCCGCAACGTGGTCTGGCTGTGCGACCCGATGCACGGCAACACCGTCAAAGCCGGGGACTACAAGACCAGGACCTTCGACTCGATCCTGTCCGAGATCCGCCGCTTCTTCGACTGCCACGCCGCCACAGGGACCATTCCGGGTGGTGTGCATGTCGAGATGACCGGCCAGAACGTGACGGAGTGCATCGGCGGCGCGCATCGGATGACGGAGGCCGATCTTGCCGGCAACTACGCGACCTTCTGCGACCCGCGCCTGAACGCGGAACAGTCGTTGGAGCTCGCCTTCCTGATCTCGGAGGAGCTGAAGGCGCGCCGCCCCGGCGCGGCGGTGCTGCCGGCGAGAGCGGCCCAGTGAAAGCCATGCCTACCCCGGGTCGCGCCTTGCCGCCGGAGGTGGATGGCATCGCCGCCTGGACCGACAGCTACTTCAACCGCACCCGGGCGGTCGTCGAACAGTTCGGCGACTGCCGCGTCACCTATGCGGTGTTTCTCCGGCGCCCGGTTATTTCCGCCCCAGGCCTGGCAACCACCTGGCTCGATGCCGTGGCGGCGCGCCGCGGCACCAGCTTCGACGTGGAGTTGATGCACCGCGAAGGCGACTGGGTCGGGGCCGGCGACCCGATCTTCTACTTGTCTGGTTCGTTCGCGCAATTGGCTGACCTCGAGACCATCCTGCTGCAGAAGCTCGGCCCGGCCTGCGTTGCCGCGCACAATGCCTACCAGATGTGCCTGGAACTGCCGACGGTGCCGTTCCTGGCGATGGAGGCCCGGCACTGCGCCGGGGCCGAGATGCAGGAAATGATGGCCTATGCCGCCGCCATCGGCAGCGCAGCAGCCCAGCGCGAAGGCGCAAAGGGCTTTATCGGCAACGCCAACGACGCCACCGCGCACTGGTTTGGAGCTGCGCGCGGACGCGGCACCATGCCGCATGCCCTGATCGGCTATGCCGGATCCACGGTTCGCGCGGCGGAAATGTTCCACGCGACCTTCCCGGCCGAGGATCTGACTGTGCTGGTCGATTACTTCGGGCGTGAGGTCACGGACAGCTTGGCGGTCTGCAAGCGGTTCCCGGAATTGGCGGCGGCGGGCCGGATGGCGGTGCGGCTCGACACCCATGGCGGCCGCTTCCTGGAGGGGCTGGACCCCGGCGAATCCTACGCCGTTCTTGAACGCCACTCTCCGCAGGCAGTCCGGCGCTACCGCAGCGAGACGGAACTTCGGCACCTAGTCGGTACCGGCGTCTCGGCTGCCGCGATCTGGCGCATTCGGGAGGCGCTGGACGAGGCCGGCTTTCCAAAGGTTCGCATCGTCGCCTCCTCCGGCTTCGGTGTCGGCAAGTGTCGGGTGGTGGCGGAGGCCAAGGCACCCATCGACGTCGTGGGCACCGGCTCCTTCATCCCGGAGGCCTGGAGCGAAACCTACGCGACGGCCGACATCGTCGCCTATGACGGCGTGCCCCGCGTGAAGGTCGGACGCGAATTCCTGCTGCGCAACGGGTCCCGGCGGCGCGGGCAAGGGTAAGCGCAAAGGCTCAGCGCATCGAAACTCCGGACTGTCCGCGCGCCGCGGCTTCGGCCATAAGCTTGCGTTCCTGCTGCGCGCCTTCCGCATCAGTGAAAAAAGTGAAGATGGCGAAGCGCCGGCCTTCGACAACCGGCAGCGCCTCATGCAGCAGGTCGCAGCAGAACACGGCGCATCCGCCGGTGCCGGGTTCGTATACATCCGGGCCGAATTCGGGAAACCGCAAGGTGCCGCCACGGTAGTCGCCGGTGTTCAGGTTCAGGCTCATGGCGAAGCGCCGATGCGCCGTGAAGGGCGTGCGGTTGTCGCGGTGGGCACCGAAGGCGCCGGCGACGTCGGCGGCGTAGCAGCCAATGCGAGGTGCCTCGAAGCTGGCGGCACGGAAGCGGAAGGCCCGCCACATCTCCGGCAGGACGCGGCGCTCCAGCCGGCGCTGAAACTCGGCGTATAGGGCGCGGTCGTCCAGGAACACATCGGTGCGTCGCTTGATGCCGGGGCCGGCACCTGCGCCTGCCTTCGCGGAGGCCACACGATCCTGCGACTTCTCCCCGGCCTGCCAGTGCGCCAGGAGCGCCGCAACGAGTGGTGGCTCCAGGACGTTGGGAACCAGGAGTACCGGCGCGAGCGTGTGATGCACGGCGGCCCTGGAGGCAGGCGGCGGCAAAGCATCAAGAGCCGCTTCCAAAGCCGATGAACCGGCCTGCGAGAAGTGCAGCTGGCCACGCGGGGAAATGACGGCGGCGCCGCCGTCTGGAAGTCCGAGACCCAGGAACAGCTTGCCTTTCGGGTCGAACAGATGAACCGCGCCCCCGACCCGATCACCTCCCTCCGGTGAACCCTGCGACACGATGAAGATTCGTGCATCCTGCGCCTTTGCGCGTGTCTCCGCAGCCTGCAGCCGCCAGGTGTCCGGCGATGGGCCGAGAAGGACGAGGCGAAACCGGCCTGCGAGGCTCTGCTGATGCAGATCGAAGGCCTCGCCCGCAGCATCGAGGAGCTGTGTCGCGGGCAACAGGTCACCGGTCCGGAACGGGGCGGGCACTGTCATGGCATTTCCCCAGGCGTCGGGTGGGCAGGTCAGGCGGTGAGGTCTAGACTGGAACGCATGGCCGGCGAAGCGCCTTCCCCAGACACGGCGCCGGCACGCGGCATCGCTTGGTCGCGAGAACGGCGGATCGGCTATGCCTGTGCCATCGCCGTCCTGTTCGCCTGGTCCGGCTTCCTGCTGTCCTCGCGCCTGTCGTCCGGACAGGCCATGACCGCGTGGGACGTGGCGGCACTGCGGTACGCCGGCGCCTTCCTGGTCGCGCTTCCGCTGGTCGGCGTCTTCGGCTTGCCAAGGCTGCCGCCGCTGCGTCTTCTGGCGGTCCTCGCGACCGCGGCGTTTGGCTTTCCGCTATTCGCCTATCACGGCTTCGGCTTCGCGCCGGCCTCCCATGGCGGCGTGATGCTGCCAGGAACGCTGCCCTTCCTGACCGCGGCACTCGGCGTAGCGTTCCTCGGCGAAAGCTGGACCCGCGCACGGATCCTGTCCCTCGCCGTGGTGGCGGCCGGGATGGTGCTGCTGGCGAGCGACACCTTCGGTGCGTATCCAGGCGCCTGGCGGGGCGACCTGCTGTTCCTGGCCGGGTCCTGTTCGTGGGCGATCTACACGCTGCTCATCCGGCTCTGGGGCATCAGTGCGGTGGAGGCCACCCTGTCCGTCGCCTTGTGGTCGGCGCCCATCTACCTGCCGGTCTGGTGGTTCCTGCTGCCGTCGAGCATCGGCGCGGTGGCGCCCGGCGCCCTGCTCTACCAGTTGATTTACCAGGGGGTCATCGCGACGATTCTGGCGGGCTTCCTGTTTACCCGTGCCGTCACCGCCATCGGCGCGCCGGCGACCACGACCATTACGGCGCTGGTCCCCGGCATGGCGGCGCTGGCCGCCTGGCCGCTGCTCGGCGAACCGCTCGGCCTCGCTGGGCTGGCCGGCGTGGCGCTGGTTTCGGCGGGGATGATGCTGTCCGTGTTCCGCTTCGGTGCGCGGGCGCGTTGACCCTGCCAGGGGCGGTCCCTAGGTTCCGCGCATCATGACAGACCGTCTCCGCATCGCGCTTGCCCAGATCAACCCGCATGAGGGCGCGCTCGACGCGAATGCGGACCGCATCCGCCACGCCCGCGCCGAGGCCGCGGCGGCCGGCGCGGACCTGCTGGTGACGCCCGAATTCTCGATTGCCGGCTATCCGCCGGAGGATCTGGTCCTGAAGCCCGCCTTCATCGCCGCCTGCATGCAGCGGATCGAGGCGCTGGCGGCGGACACCGCGGATGGCGGGCCGGGCTTGGTAGTGGGCGGCCCCTGGCTGGACGGCGACCGGCTGCACAACGCGCTGTACGTGCTGGAGGGTGGGCGGATCCTGGCCCGCCGCGCCAAGCACGAATTGCCCAACTACGGCGTGTTCGACGACAAGCGCGTCTTCATCGCCGGCCCTGCGCCGGGGCCGGTCGCCTTCCGCGGCGTGCGCCTTGGCCTGATGATCTGCGAGGACTGGTGGTTTCCCTCGGTCAGCGAGACGCTGCTGGAAAGCGGTGCGGAGATGCTGATCAGCATCAACGGATCCCCCTTCGAGGCCGCGAAGCAGGATACGCGGGTGCAGTTGGCGGTGGCGCGAGTGGTGGAGACGGGGCTGCCCTTCGTGTTCCTGAACCAGATCTGTGGCCAGGATGAGCTGGTGTTTGATGGTGCGTCCTTCGTCCTGAACGCCGACCGCAGCCTGGCGCTGCAAATGCCGATGTTCGAGGAGCAGGTAGCGATCACCGACTGGTCGCGCGGCGCCGCCGGCTGGACCTGCGCGCCTGGTCCTGTGCCAGCGGAGCCTTCGGCGCTGGAGCAGATCTACCGCGCCATGATGCTTGGCCTGCGCGACTACGTGGACAAGAACCGCTTTCCTGGCGTGGTCCTGGGGTTATCGGGCGGTATCGACAGCGCATTGTCGGCGGCGGTGGCGGCGGATGCGCTGGGGCCGGATCGGGTGCGGGCGGTGATGATGCCTTCGCCCTATACCTCCCGTGACAGCCTGGACGATGCCGAAGCCTGCGCCCGCCTGCTGGGCATCCGGTATGAGACCATCGCTATCGGCCCAGCCATGGACGCCATGGCCGGAATGCTGGCGCCGGCCTTCGGAAACCGCCCGCCCGATACGACCGAGGAGAACCTGCAATCCCGCCTGCGCGGCGTGACGCTGATGGCGCTGTCTAACAAGTTCGGGGACATGCTGCTGACCACAGGCAACAAGAGCGAGATGAGCACCGGCTACGCCACGCTCTATGGCGACATGTGCGGCGGATATTCGGTGCTGAAGGACGTTTGGAAGATGACGGTCTTCGCCCTGTCCCGCTGGCGCAATGAGAATCTGCCGAAGGGCGCGCTGGGGCCGGCCGGGCTGGTGATGCCGGACCGTGTCATCACCAAGCCGCCCTCCGCGGAACTCAAGCCGGACCAGACCGATCAGGATACGCTGCCTCCCTATGAGGTGCTGGACGCGATCCTGGAGGGGCTGGTGGAGAGGGAGATGGATGTGGATTCGCTGGTGGCGGCAGGCCATGACCGCGCCACAGTGCTGCGTATCTGGCGCATGCTGGACCGTGCCGAATACAAGCGCCGCCAGGCCCCGCCGGGCGTCAAGATCACGCCACGCGCCTTTGGCCGGGACCGCCGCTATCCCTTGACCAACGGCTTCTCCGGGCTGGTCACATGAGCGACGGCAACGAGCAGGACGAGGATCCGATTTTCGCGAAGCAGGTCTTGGGTCAGGTGGAGGGCCTCGAGGTCCGGATCATGGACATGTCCGGCGCCAACGGGTCCGAGCCCGTCGAGGTCGTACGCGGCTTCGGCACCATCGCCCATGCGAACGCCTTCGCCCGCCGCTACGTGCGGGATTCGGTCGATATCTGCCGGGCATCCGGCATGGACGCCAAGGCGGTGATGGAAGCCTGGGGCATGTTCGGTGAGGACGCCGAGGTGGTCGGCGCGGGCGACGACGCCTGGTGCAGCGCCACCGAACTCGCCGATTTCGCCGCTCGGCGCGCCACGGATCGGGAGGAGCGCAACTGGCGCATCATCGATCCCCGCCGGGATGCCGATGATGAGGAGGCGGAGGAGGAAGAGTAGGCGCGGAAGGCGCCTTCATCGCCCTCCAGTCGCCTAATCGTTCGCGATGCCTTGCCTTGTGTCGCCATTTGCCGTTCCTGTGCCCGCCTGATGAAACTCCGCTTCGCCCCCTCGCCCACGGGTCTGCTGCATGTCGGCAATGCCCGTATCGCCATCGCCAACTGGTGCCTCGCCCGGCACCGGGGCGGCCGCTTCCTGCTGCGCCTCGACGACACCGACACCGCACGCTCCCGCACCGAGTTCGCCCAGGCGATCGAGGAGGATTTGCGCTGGCTCGGCCTCGACTGGGACGAACTCATCCGGCAGTCGGACCGGCTGGAGCTGTACGCCGCCGCCGCCGCCAGGCTGAAGGCCTCCGGCCATCTGTATCCCTGCCTGGAGACCGAGGAGGAACTTGCCTTCAAGCGGGAACAGCGCATCCGCCAGGGCAAGCCGCCGCTATATGATCGTGCGGCCCTGCGGATGACGCCGGACCAGCTTTCCCGTGCGGAGGCAAACGGCAAGTCGCCGCATTGGCGGTTCAAGCTCTCCGCCGGCCATGTCGAATGGCAGGACGGCGTGCTGGGACGCCGCAGCGTGAAGCTGCCCAGCCTGTCGGACCCGGTGCTGATCCGGGCCGATGGCAGCTTCCTGTACACCTTTACCTCCGTCGTCGACGACCTGGAGACCGGGATCACCGACGTGGTGCGGGGCGAGGACCATGTGACCAACACCGGCATCCAGGTCGACATCTTCAAGGCGCTCGGCGGCAATCCGGACCAGCTGCGCTTTGCCCACCTGCCGCTGCTGACCGATGCCGATGGCGGGCCGTTGTCCAAGCGGACCGGCAGTGTTGGGTTGCGCCAGTTGCGGCGGGACGGCGTGGAGCCGGCGGCGCTGGTGGGCTACCTGGCCGCGCTCGGCACCTCCGCCGATCCGGTCCCGGCGATGCCGGCGGATCTTGTCGCCGGCTTCGATCTGGGACGCGTCTCCAAATCCTCGGCGCGGTTCGACACCAAGCAGCTTCTCGGCCTGAACCGGCGCTGGCTGCACACACTCCCGTTCGAGGCGGTGCGGGACCGCCTGCCCGATCAGGCCGATGAGACGTTCTGGCTGACGGTGCGCGGCAACCTCGACTTGCTCCGCGAGGCACGCGACTGGTGGGAAGTCGTGGCGGGTGACATCCTGCCGCAGGCCGACGCGGCCGACGCCGAATTGCTGCGCCAGGCTGCGGAAACGCTGCCGCCGGAGCCCTGGGACGAGGCGACCTGGCCGGCCTGGACCGCGGCGCTGGCCGCCGCCAGCGGCCGCAAGGGGCGTGCGCTGTTCCTGCCGCTCCGCCTGGCCTTGACCGGCGAGAGCCATGGCCCGGACCTTAAAACCTTCCTTCCCTTGATCGGCCGGGACCGGGCGTTGCGTCGCCTGCGCCAGGCTGCGGCAGGCTGACCCGCATGGACCTCCACTTCCACAACAGCGCGACCCGCCGCAAGGAACGGTTCGTGCCGATCGACGACCAGCATGTCCGCATCTATGTCTGCGGCCCGACGGTGTACGATCTGGCGCATCTCGGCAACGCGCGCCCAAACGTGGTCTTCGATGTGCTGGTGCGCCTGCTGCGCAAGGTGTTTCCGCAGGTAACCTATGCGCGGAACATCACGGATATCGAGGACAAGATCATCGACCGGGCGCGCGAAAGCGGCGAACCGATCGAGGTCCTCACGACGCGGACGACGTCCGATTTCCATCGGGACATGTCGGCGCTTGGCGTGCTGCCGCCGGATGTGGAGCCGACCGCGACCGGGACGATCCCGGAAATGATCACGATGATCGGGCGGCTCATCGAGAATGGCCACGCCTATGCGGCCGAGGGGCATGTGCTGTTCGCGGTGGACAGCTTCCTGGCCTACGGCGCGCTATCAGGCCGTTCACCGGACGAACTGCTGGCCGGGGCGCGGGTCGAGGTTGCACCCTACAAGCGTGGGGCGGGCGACTTCGTGCTGTGGAAGCCCTCGGCACCGGATCAGCCTGGATGGGACAGCCCCTGGGGCCGCGGGCGCCCCGGCTGGCACATCGAATGCTCCGCCATGTCCGCGAAGCACCTCGGGCCGGATTTTGACATCCACGGCGGTGGCGCGGACCTGATGTTCCCGCACCACGAAAACGAGGTTGCTCAATCGTTATGCGCCTTTCCGGGCAGCCACTTCGCGCGGGTCTGGTTGCACAACGGGATGCTGCTGGTGGGCGGCGAGAAAATGTCGAAGTCGGCCGGCAACTTCCTGACGGTGCAGGACATCCTGGCGCACGGCCCCTGGGCCGGCGAGGCTTTCCGTCTGTTGCTGCTGCGCACGCATTACCGCGGCGAGCTGGACTACGGCCAGCCAGGGCTGGAGGAGGCGCGACGTGAGCTCGACCGGTTTTACCGCGCGCTCTCGAAGCTGGAGGATGTGGAGGCCGAGGGAGACGACACGCCGCATCCCGTCGAATCGCCACCCTTCGAGCAGGCGCTAGCGGATGACCTGAACACGCCGCTGGCGCTCGCGACGCTGCATCACCTGGTCTCCGCCGTGAACGATGCGCTTGCGCGGGGCGAGACTGCGGGTCTGCCGCACCTCAAGGGGCGCATCCTGGCCTGCGCGTCCCTGCTGGGCCTTCTGGGCCAGGCACCGGAGGCTTGGTTCCGGGGCGAGACCGGAGACGCAGCGGCGATCGAGGCCGCGATCGCGGCCCGGCTTGCCGCCCGCAAGGCGAAGGATTGGGCGGAGGCGGACCGCATCCGCCAGACCCTCGCGGCGCAGGGCATCCTGCTGGAGGATGGACCGCAGGGCACCACCTGGCGTCGTGCCTGAGCCTATTGCCTTGCCCCCGGGTGAAGGTTCCATGTCTCCGGCCGGTTCATCTTCCGGAGGATACGGCATGTCGCGCCTCAGCATCGCAACGGCACTCTCCCTGGCCCTTGCCGCGCCGGCTTTCGCACAGCAGGGGCATCACCAGCATCACGCGGCGCCAACCCCGCAACGCGCCGCAGCCGAACCCCCCAGCACGCGGGAGTTCCGGGCAGCGAGCGAGCGGATGCACCGCGACATGGGCATAGCCTTATCCGGCAATGCCGACCGTGACTTCGCTGCCGGCATGATCCCGCACCACCAGGGCGCCATCGAAATGGCGCGCATCCAACTGCGCCACGGCACCGATCCAGAGATGCGCAAGCTGGCGGAGGAGATCATCCAGGCGCAGGAGGCCGAGATCGCCCGCCTGCGCGCCTTCCTCGCCCGCAGCGTTACCTCCCGACCATGACGGGGGGGCGCGGGGAAGGTGGCGCGGCGCTGACCCCTGCGGCGGGCGAGAGCCCGATCGTGGTGCTGGTTCGGCCACAGATGGCGATGAACATCGGCACCACGGCGCGTGCGATGGCGAATGGCGGCCTGTTCCACCTGCGGTTGGTGGCGCCGCGCGACGGCTGGCCACAGCCGCATGCCTATCCTGCTGCATCCGGGGCCGATGCCATCCTGGATGCGGCACAGGTGTTCCCGGACGTGCCCTCCGCCGTCGCCGACTGCCACCGGGTCTTCGGAACCTGCCCCAGGCCGCGCCATGCCATCGTGCAGTTGCGCGATGCGCGAGCCGCCGCGACGGACCTGCGGGAGATCAACGGGCGCGGGATGCGCGCCGCGGTGCTGTTCGGGCCGGAGCGGGCGGGGCTGGAGGCGGAGGATCTGTCCTACTGCGACACCCTCGTCCGCTACCCGCTGAACCCGCAGCACGCCTCGCTCAACCTGGCGCAGGCCGTGATGATCCTGGCCTATGAGTGGTGGATGGCGGCGGAGGCCACGCCGCCGCGGCAGTTCCTGACCAACGGTACGCCGGTCGCGACAAAGGGCGACCTGGAGCGATTCCTGGAGCGCCTGGTGGCGGAACTTGATGCCGCCGGCTTCCTGCACAACCCGCCGAAACGCCCGGGCATGGTGCGCAACCTGCGCCACTGGTTCGAGCGCGGGGAGGTGACGGAGCAGGAATTGCGCACGCTGCATGGCGTGGTGACGGAGCTGTCCCGAGGCCGCATGCAGCGCGGCCGCTTCCCGGCGGAGGACCCGCTACCGCCCTGGCATGAGGAGGAAGGCGCATGATGCACCCCGACGGCACGCCGGTCCCGCCCCTGCCGGACCTGCGGTTCTGCGAGGTCGATGCCGGTGCGCTCGGCCTGGAAGGACCGCGCCTGTCCTACATGCAGACGGGCGCGGGGTCTGCCACGATTCTCTGCCTGCACGGCATCGGCGCGAACAGCATGGGCTGGCGCTTCACCCTCGCAGGTCTTGCGGCGCATGCGCGGATAATTGCGTGGAATGCACCGGGCTACCTGATGTCCGACTATTTCGCGGCCGAGGCGCCCAGTGCCGAAGCCTATGCCGATGTGGCGGTGGCGTTGCTCGATGCGCTGGGCGTCCGAGATCCGGTCTGCGTGGCGGGGTCGTCCTTCGGCTCCATGATCGGGGTCTGCCTGGCGGTGCGCCACCCCGGCCGCGTCGCGCGCCTGGCGCTGATCGGCACTTCCCGCGGGCAGCGCTGGAAGGGGCCGGAGGGGAGGGCGGCGATGCTGGCCATGCGGCAGGACAGCGTCGCGCAGGGCGGCGTGGCGCTGGCTCGCACCCGATCCGCCAAGTTGGTTTCCCCGATGGCGGGCGCCGTGGTTCGGGATCTGGTCCAGGGCGTCGTCGCCGCCACCAATCCCCGGGGGCTGATGCAGGCGGCGCGCTGCACGGACCGGGTCGACGTGACCGAGGATTTCGCGCCGCATGTCCTGGCGCCGACCCTGGCGATTACCGGCCTCGACGACACCGTCAACCCGCCGGAGGTCGGCAGGGCGATCGCCTTGGCGATCCCGGGCGGCGTTTTCGTCACGCCCGCCGAAGTCGGGCATCTGCCGGAGCTTGAAGCGCCGGCCTGGACGCAGGACCATTTCCGCAAGCATTTCCTGGGGGCCTGAGCATGCGCCTGCTTCGCCGCACCATCCTTGTCTCCCTGGCACTGCCCGCGCTTGCCCGTGCGCAGTCCGCGGAGTTTCCAAGCCGTCAGGTCCGCATCGTCGTACCCTTTCCGCCGGGCGGCGGGTTGGATGCGCTGGCGCGGGCACTGGCGGACAGGTTGCAGGTCGTTTGGCGCCAGCCGGTGGTGGTGGACAACCGCCCAGGTGGATCGACGGTGCCGGGCACGGACATCGTCTGCAAGGCAACGCCGGATGGCCATACACTGCTGATCACGGCGGATAATTCCATCACCTCGAACCCGCATCTGATCCGCAACCTGCCGCACGACCCGATGAAGGACCTGGCGCCGGTCAGCCTGCTGGTCGACGTGCACCAGATGGTCCTGGTGCATCCCTCCATCGGCGCCCGGACCATGGCGGAACTGGTGGAGGCGGCGCGGGCCGCGCCCGGGCGGTTCAACTTCGGCTCCTATGGCAATGCCAGCCAGCCGCACCTCAGCTTCGCCGCACTGATGGCGCGGGAGCGGATCGAGATGGTGCATGTGCCCTATCGCGGCCTCACCCCCGCCGTGCTGGCGACGCTGGCCGGGGAGGTGCAGATGACGCTGGCGGGCATCGCCTCCGGCGCCACGCATATCCGGGCCGGCACGCTTCGCGCCCTCGCGGTGGGCAGGCCGGCGCGGTTCGAAGCGCTGCCGGAGGTGCCGACGCTGGAGGAGGCAGGCTTCGGGTACATCGATCCGCGGACCTGGTTCGGAGCCTTTGCGCCGGCCGGCACGCCGCCAGCGCTGCTCGGCCGCATCCAGCGGGACATCGCGGCCGCCATGGCGGAACCGGTGGTGCGGGACCGGCATCTCGAACCCTCCGGATACACTATTCACGCGGCGACGCCCGAGGCGACCTCCGCCTTCCTGCGGCAGGACCTCGCGTACAAGGCCGGGCTGATCGCCTCCGCGGGCATCAGCGCGGAGTGAGCTTCCGCGCCAGTCGGCGCGCCAGCACGTAGCCAAGCATGCCGGCCACCGGCGCCGCCGGCAGCACCAGCAGCCAACCAAGGTGCTGCCCGCCGATGGCGAGGCCAAGGCCCACGCCCAGCATCAGGCCGCCGACGAGGCTGCCGACGACGCCGGCCGTCAGCCCCAGGATCAGGATCTCTTCGCGTGTAACCATGGGGGCGGAGTAGGGGAGGGTCGGGTGGTTTGACAAGGCAGCCTGGCCAGCCCTATAGGCGCCGCACTTCCGGGAACGTGGACAGGCCTTCGGGGCCTGCGCCCGCCCTTGGCCATGCTGGCCTTGGGCCTACCGGGACAACCCGTCGCGATGCCCATAAGGGTGCCGGCACAAGCAAGAACCGGCAACCCCTACGGGTGCCGGGCAGGAGAAGCGCATGACCAAGCGCGCAGAAAGCAAGTACAAGATCAACCGCCGCCTCGGCGTCAACCTCTGGGGCCGCGCCAAGTCGCCGATCGCCAAGCGCGAATACGGCCCCGGCCAGCATGGCCAGCGCCGCAAGCAGAAGCCGACCGACTTCGGCGTGCAGCTGATGGCTAAGCAGAAGCTGAAGGGCTACTACGGCAACATCGGCGAGAAGCAGTTCCGCAAGTACTACGAGGAAGCCGTGCGCCGGAAGGGCGACACCTCGGAGAACCTGATCGAGATCCTGGAGCGGCGCCTCGACACTATCATCTACCGCATGAAGCTGGCCGTGACGCCCTTCGCCGCGCGCCAGTTCGTCAACCATGGCCATGTGCTGATCAACGGCCGCCGCCTCAACATCCCGTCCTACCTTGTCAAGGACACGGACGTGATCGAGGTGAAGGACAAGTCGAAGCAGCTGACCTGCGTACTCGACGCGGCGCAGTCCGGCGAGCGTGACATCCCGGAATACATCGAGATCGACCACCGCGCGATGCGCGGCCGCATCCTTCGCGCGCCGAAACTGAGCGATGTGCCGTATCCGGTCCAGATGGAACCGAACCTGGTCGTCGAATTCTACTCGCGCTGATCGGGTCAGTCCGGACAGCAGAAAGCGCCGGTCCCGCGAGGGGCCGGCGCTTTGCTTTTCGGGCCAGAACGGTCAGGCCAAAGGGGCCGGAGGCGTCAGGCGGTTGCCTTCGGCACCACGCCGTTTTCCTCCAGCAGCGTCTGCAATTCGCCGGACTGAAACATCTCGGTGACGATGTCGCAGCCGCCTACAAACTCGCCCTTCACATAGAGCTGCGGGATGGTCGGCCAGTTCGCATAGGCCTTGATCCCCTCGCGGAGCTCCTGGTCCTCCAGGATGTTCACGCCCTTGAAGGGCACGCCGACATGCGAAAGGATCTGCACGACGCGGGCCGAGAAGCCGCACTGCGGGAAGACAGGCGTACCCTTCATGTACAGCACCACCGGGTTGGCGCCGATGTCGGACTGGATGCGGTCGAAGACGGGGTTGCTCATGGCGTTGGGTCCCTGGTCGGTAAGGTTCATCAGTCGGGGGCGGAGGTCTGCAGCGCAAGGGCGTGCAGCGCCCCGCCCATTCGGCCCTGCAGAGCGGCATAGACGATCTGGTGCTGCTTCACCCGGCTGATGCCCTTGAAGGCCGAGGACACGACCGTCGCGGCATAATGGTCGCCGTCACCGGCCAGATCCTCGATCGTCACCTGGGCATCGGGCAGGGCGGCCTTGATCAGGGCCGTGATTTCCGCCGCATCCATCGCCATCAGCCAGCTTCCCCCTGCATCAGTGCCGGAAGCGTCGCCTCATGGGCGACCACCAGCCTTGCCACGGATATGGAGGAACCATCGGCCAGAACCAAGTCCCCGCCACCGCTGCGGCCCAGCAGCATGGACGGAACCTTGGCGGCGGCGGCGGCATGCAGCAGTGCTGCGCCGTCCGGGACGGCCAGCAGATAGCGGGCCTGGTCCTCGCCAAACCACCAGGCCTGCGCGGGGAGGCCCTCCGGCGGGGAGGTCAGCTGGGCTCCGGTGCCGCCACCCATGGCCATCTCGGCCACCGCCACAAGAAGGCCTCCATCCGAAAGGTCGTGGCACGCCGCCACCTGGCCGGCCAGGATCTGCGCCCGCACGAAGTCGCCGTTGCGGCGCTCCGCGGCCAGGTCCACGGGTGGCGGTGCGCCGTCCTCCCGGCCCAGGATCTCGCGCAGCCACAGGGATTGCCCAAGCCAGCCCCGGGTCTCGCCCACCAGCACCAAGTCGAGGCTCGGCGTCAGCGCCAGCCCGAGGGCCTGCGCCGCATCCTCCAGCACGCCTACGCCGCCGATGGCTGGGGTGGGCAGGATGCCGCGGCCCTGGGTCTCGTTGTAGAGCGAGACATTACCACTCACGACCGGAAAATCGAGCGCCAGGCAGGCGGCGCCCATGCCGCGCACGGCGGCCGCAAATTGGCCCATGATCTCCGGCTTTTCCGGATTGCCGAAGTTCATGTTGTCCGTGATGGCGAGCGGGCGGGCGCCCACGGCGGTCAGGTTGCGCCAGGCCTCGGCCACGGCCTGTGCACCGCCAGCCTCGGGATCGGCCTGGCAGTAGCGCGGCGTGCAATCCGTGGTCATGGCCAGCGCCCGCCTTAGCCCCTCCAGCTTCACCACGGCCGCGTCCGCGCCGCCCGGGCGCTGCACGGTCTGTCCGCCGACGGTGCTGTCATACTGGTCCCAGATCCAGCGGCGGGAGCAGAGGTCGAGGCTGCCGACCAGCTTTTCCAGGGCCGGAAGCGGGCCAAGCGGATCGGCGAGCGTGCTGGCATCCAGCACGGGATGCTTCGGCGTCTCGACGGTCGGCCGCCGGTACAGCGGCGCCTCCGATTCCAGCGGCGCCAGCAGGATGTCGGCCTCGATGGTGCCGCGGTGGCGGATGACGATGCGGCCGGTGTCGGTCAGGTGGCCGATCACGGCGAAGTCCAATTCCCATTTGCGGAAGATCGCCTCGGCCGCGGCTTCTGCGCCGGGCTTCAGGATCATCAGCATGCGTTCCTGGGATTCGGACAGCATCATCTCGTAGGCCGTCATGCCCTCCTCGCGTTGCGGGACGCGGTCCATCTCCAGCTCGATGCCAATGCCACCCTTGCTGGCCATCTCGACGCTGCTGCTGGTCAGGCCGGCGGCGCCCATGTCCTGGATGGCGACGATCGCGTCTGTCGCCATCAGTTCCAGGCACGCCTCGATAAGCAGCTTCTCGGTGAAGGGATCGCCAATCTGCACGGTGGGCCGCTTCTCCTCAGAGTCGGCGGAAAACTCGGCCGATGCCATGGTGGCGCCATGGATGCCGTCGCGGCCGGTCTTGCTGCCGACATAGACGACCGGATTGCCGATGCCCGCCGCGGCGGACAGGAAGATGCGGTCAAGCGGCGCGATGCCGACGGTCATGGCGTTGACCAGGGGATTGCCGTTGTAGGCCGGGTGGAAATTCACCTCGCCACCTACCGTCGGCACGCCAACGCAATTGCCGTAGCCGCCGATGCCGCGCACCACGCCATCGATCACCCGCTTCATCCGCGGCGCCGAGGGATCGCCGAAGCGCAGCGCGTTGAGGTTCGCGATTGGTCGCGCCCCCATGGTGAAGACATCCCGCAGGATGCCGCCGACTCCGGTGGCCGCACCCTGGTAAGGCTCGATGAAGCTCGGGTGGTTGTGGCTCTCCATCTTAAAGATCGCGGCCAGCCCGTCGCCTATGGCGATGACTCCGGCATTCTCGCCCGGCCCGTGGATGACCCAGGGTGCCTTGGTCGGCAGCGTCTTTAGCCAGATGCGAGACGATTTATAGGAGCAGTGCTCGCTCCACATGACGGAGAAGATGCCCAGCTCGGTCAGCGAAGGAGACCGCCCGAGGATGGACAGCATGCGGGCATGCTCATCCGGTTTCAGGCCGAACTCGGCGGCAAGTTGGGCGGCGCGGTCGGCGGGCAAAAGCTGCATTGCGTCGGGGGCTCCGGGGGCCTGTCGCGGCGATGGGTAGCATTTTTTCGTGCCTCGCAAGAGCCACCAGGCAGGAGAGACATGCGGATGGGGAGAGCGGAACGCACGGGGGGCCCGCAGTTGGACGTTCTGGCAGAGCTCGAAGCCGGGACCCGGGAGAGCCGCACGCTGGCGGAGGCGCTGAGCGTGGACTTTGCGCGACTTTTGTCAGTCGCCGTGCCGCTGGCGGGCGCCGACGCCGTTCGAACGCTGCAGGCCGCGGCCGGCGAAGGCTTGGTGCGACGCATGGCGCTGGCCGGTGCCATCCTGCTTGATCGGCTGAGCTCAGAGGCGGTGCCGCAGCTTGCACGCCACGACTCGGACCCCGCGCGCGGCTGGGCCTGCTACATGATCGGCGCGCTGCCTGGCCTGGATTTCGGGGCGCGCCTGGAGGCGATGCGGCCGCTGGCCTGGATGGCGCTGCGCAGGCCCATCGTCGCGGCACCCGATGCGGCCATCGCCGAGTTGCTGCCATGGTGCCGCGCGTCGGATGAGCGGCTGCGACGCTTTGCCAGCAAGGCGACGCGGCCGCGCGGCGTATGGTGCGCGCATATCGGCATCCTCCGGGCCGAGCCCTGGCGAGCGGCGCCGCTGCTGGAGGCGCTGCGCGAGGTTTCCGCCATTCTATGTGCAGGTGTCGGTCGGCAACTGGCTGAACGATGCCGCCAAGGACCAGCCGGATTGGGTGCGTGCACTGGCGGCGAGGCGGCGTGCCGAAACCGCCTCCCCGCACACGGCGCAAATCCTGCGCCGCGCGGAGCGCTCGCTGCCCGAAGTTCGGGTGTTCAGGCCGCGACGAGTGACGCGACGAGGCTTGTGAACAGCGGCAGTCCGTCCTCGCTGCCCATCAGCGGATCGACCAGATCCTCGGGGTGCGGCATCAGCCCGCAGACGCGCAGGTTGGACGAGAGGATGCCCGCGATGTTGTCGCGCGCCCCGTTGCGGTTGGCCTCGGCCGTGACGGCGCCTTCGGCGGTCGCATAGCGGAAGGCGACCAGGCCTTCGCCCTTCAGCCGCGCCAGGGTCTCATCATCGCAGAAGTAGTTGCCGTCGCCATGCGCCATCGGCGCGCGGAACACGGCGCCGCGCTGCCAATGCGCGGTGAAGGGCGTATCGGCGCGTTCCACCCGCATGTGGCAGTCCATCGACAGGAACCGCAGCGTGGCGTTGCGCAGCAGCGCGCCGGGCAGCAGGCCGGCCTCTGTCAGGATCTGGAAGCCGTTGCAGACGCCCAGCACATGCCCGCCGGAGGCCGCGAAGCTGCGGACCGCGCGCATGATGGGCGATTGCGCCGCCATCGCGCCGCAGCGCAGGTAGTCGCCATGGCTGAAGCCGCCCGGCAGCACCACGAGATCGGTCCCGGGCGGCAGGCCATCCGCCAGGTGGAACACCATGGTGGGCTTGCGGCCTGTCGCACGCTCCAGCGCGATCGCCATGTCGCGCTCGCGGTTGGTGCCGGGGAAGACGATGATGACGGCGTTCATGAAGCCAGCTTCACCTCTGCCAGACGTTCAACCAGTGCAGCCCGCCCATCAGCAGCAGCGTCACCAGCGCGGCGATGGCCGCCGCATTGACCCAGCGGTCCAGGCCCTTCTTGCCGCGCGCGACCAGTCCGAGCCGGCTACGCTTAGCCGCGGCTACCTGCGGCATCCGCTGATCGCGCCAGCGCAGTCCGAAGGCGATCAACACGGTCAGCGCCAGCATCAGCAGCAGGGATGCCTTGACCATCGTGGTTCAGGCGATCTCGACGCGGAAGGATTCAATCACAGTGTTGGCCAGCAGGCGCCGGGCCATATCCTCGGCCACCGCCTGAGCCTTTGCCGGGTCGGATTCCGCCAGTTCGAACTCGATAACCTTCCCGGCCCGGACCTCGCCCATGCCGGTGAAGCCCAAGGAGGCCAGGGCATGGCCGATCGCCTTGCCCTGGGGATCGAGCACACCGGTCTTCGGCATGATGGTGACGCGTGCCTTCATTGAACGGTCTCCGGACCCTTCATGTCGCGCACGCCGGCCTCCGGCAGGATGCCGAGGCGCTTGGCGACTTCCTGATAGCCTTCCTCGACCTTCCCCAGGTCGCGGCGGAAGCGGTCCTTGTCCATCTTCTCGCCGGTCTTCACGTCCCAGAGCCGGCAATTATCCGGGCTGATCTCATCGGCCAGGACGATGCGCATCTCGTCGTTCTCGTACAGCCGGCCGAACTCCAGCTTGAAGTCGACCAGGGTAATGCCGACGCCAAGGAACAAGCCGGTCAGGAAGTCGTTCACCCGCAGCGCCAGGGCCACCATGTCGTCGAGGTCCTGGGTCGCGGCCCAACCGAAGCAGGTGATGTGCTCCTCGGAGACCATCGGGTCACCGAGTGCGTCGTTCTTGTAGTAGTACTCCAGGATCGACCGTGGCAGGCGCGTGCCTTCCTGGATGCCAAGGCGCGTGGCCAGGCTGCCGGCCGCGACGTTGCGGATGACGATTTCGAGCGGAATGATCTCGACTTCGCGGATCAGCTGTTCCCGCATGTTCAGGCGGCGAATGAAATGGGTCGGGATGCCGATCTCGGCCAGCTTCATCATCAGGTATTCGCTGATGCGATTGTTGAGCACGCCCTTGCCGGTGATGGTGCCCTTCTTGGATCCGTTGCCGGCGGTGGCGTCGTCCTTGAAATACTGGACGAGCGTGCCTGGCTCGGGCCCCTCGAACAGGATCTTGGCCTTGCCCTCGTAGAGCTGACGGCGGCGCGCCATGGTACAAAGACTCCTCGACAGCCGCGGTCCCCGGAAGTGGGCGCGCGGGACGACAGGCCGCGGCGGCCCGGTATCTTTCGGTGCTATAGCAGGGCACAGCCGGCACCGCCACGCCACGGCGACAGGTCCGGGTTGCATCATGGCGGCTTCAGCCGCCCGGCAGGGAAATGTCCCTGAAGGCGGCCATTCCCGCCGGCGTTGGGCAGAAGCGCCAGCGCACCGCACCGCTCGCCCCGAGCGCGAAGAGGCTGGCGCAGATCGTGCCAAAACCCTTCACCGCCGGGACGCGGAGTGCATCGGCGACGCCAGCGGGTCCCAGGCTGTCATCCGCCAGCAGCGCTTCCCAGGCGGCCCAATCTCGCTGCGCTGGGTCTGGCGGCGCGGCGGCCTGGAAGCGGGGCAGGTGGCGTTGGATGCGGGGGCTGCTGAGGTCGTTCGCGTCGTGGGCCGTGACCATGCTGACGCCCTCGGGCAGACCGGTTGCATCGGGCCGCCCTTCACCGAGTGCGCGCAGGAAAAAGGCCTCGTCGCGGTCGGCGACGACCAGATTGAAGGGTCGAAAGCATCCGGCGTCCAGGTCAACCAGCCGCTCCGCCGCTTCACGAGCCGATCGCTGGCTGGCTGCCATCAGCGGCAGGGCGCCACGCGACGCCTTTCCTGCCGCGGGCCCAAGGCTGCCTGGCCGGTTCAGGATCGCCGCGACGATGCCGCCGCGGCCCGCGGCCATCCAGGTTCCACCCGCCATTCGATCCCGGCCACCGACCACCCCAGGATAGTCCGGCCAATGTGTGGCCGGGGCATCCCAGGCGCGATCCAGCCGTTCGTCCCGATTGGCCGCGAGGACCAATGGCCACGAGTGCCCCGGACGTCGCAGCAGGATGACGGTGCACACGAGCCAGGCAAACTAGAACCGGAAATACAGTCCAACACCGGGGGGCGGCGCTGGGCGGTAGTAGCGCGGCGGCGGAGGCGGCGCGAAGTAGACCGGCGGCGGCGGGTAGTAGGCTCGCGGCGGCGGTCCGCGGTAATAATGCGGCGGTGGGCCACGATAGTAGCGGGGCGGCGGGGGGCCGCGATAGCGCGGCGGGGGGCCGTAGTAGTGGCCGCCACGCGGCTTCCAGTCGACCAGCAGCGCCGCATCCTGCGCGGCAGCCGGTGCCACGCCCCCGACGCTCGCTAACAGCAGGCCCCCGGCCAAGGCCGGAAGAATCTTCGCCAGGATGTTCATCATAGCGGATCTCCTGTTCACCCGAATCATCTAGGCACGCGCTGTGGCAAGAGCTTGGCAGATACCCATGCCAGGCCATGACGGATGCGCGAGCGCCTGGTCAGACGGTCCCGAGCACCCGGCGGAAGGTCGCATCCACATGCACGAAGTCCCGCGCCGGATCCATCGCGGCGTCGAGCCTCTCGGCCGTCATGCAGCCGGCGACCTCCGGGTCGGCCAGCAGGTTGGTCCGGAAGTCCTTGGCGCCTGGCTGGCCGAGCGCCTGCCAGGTCGCCATCGCCGCGCGCTGCACGGCGGAATAGGCACCCTCCCGGCTCAGCCCGGCCTGGGTCAGGGCCAGGAGGACTTTCTGGGAATGCACCACGCCGCCCAGGCTCGCGAGGTTTTCCGCCATGCGGACTGGGTAGATGGTCAGCTTCGCCATCATGCCAGTCAGGCGCATCAGAGCGAAATCGAGCGTGATGGTCGCATCCGGTCCGATGACACGCTCGACGCTGGAATGGCTGATATCGCGCTCATGCCAAAGGGCGACATTCTCCAGCGCCGGCATCGCATAGCCTCGCACCAGGCGCGCCAAGCCGGTCAGGTTCTCGGACAGCACCGGGTTCCGCTTG
This sequence comes from Falsiroseomonas sp. HC035, assembly GCF_050563525.1. Classification (NCBI taxonomy): domain Bacteria; kingdom Pseudomonadati; phylum Pseudomonadota; class Alphaproteobacteria; order Acetobacterales; family Roseomonadaceae; genus Falsiroseomonas; species Falsiroseomonas sp. HC035. The sequence goes on along the minus strand of NZ_JBNXUN010000003.1, from coordinate 467,359 downwards.
TGAGGCATGGCGCTGCTGCCCTTCTGGCCGGCATGGAAGAACTCCTCGGCCTCGCGCACCTCGCTGCGCTGCAGGTGGCGGACCTCGGTCGCGAGCCGCTCCACGCCGCTCGCCACCACGGCCAGAGCGCAGAAGAAGGCGGCGTGGCGGTCGCGCGGGATCACCTGGGTTGAGACTGGCTCGATGGTCAGGCCGAGTTTCGCCGCGACATGCGCCTCGACCCGCGGATCCACGCTGGCGAAGGTGCCGACAGGGCCGCTGATTGCACAGGTCGCCACCTCGGCGCGTGCCGCGACCAATCGCGCGCGGTGGCGCTGGAACTCCGCGTGGTGCCCGAGTAGCTTCAGCCCGAAGGTAGTGGGCTCGGCATGGATGCCGTGCGAACGGCCAATTGTGGGGGTATTCCGATGTTCCTCTGCTCGCGTGCGAAGCGCATCCAGAAGGGCATCGACATCGGCGATGAGAAGGTCCGCGGCGCGGGTCAGCTGAACAGACAGGCAGGTGTCCAGCACGTCGCTGCTGGTCATGCCCTGGTGCAGGAACCGCGCCTCCGGCCCGATGCCTTCGCCGAGCCAGGTCAGGAAGGCGATGACGTCATGCCGCGTCTCCCGCTCGATCGCATCGATCCGCTCCAGATCCGCGGCCGAAATCGCGGCGACCTTGGCGGCGCCACCCTTCCGTATGGCCGCGGCGGCCTCGGCTGGAATGCTGCCAAGATCGGCCATGGCTTCCGCGGCAAGAGCCTCAATCTCGAACCAGATGCGGAAGCGTGATTCAGATGACCAAATGGTAACCATTTCCGGGCGGCTGTAGCGGGGGACCATCGGGGCAGTTTCCGTGCGCGATTATGCGAGCGTTTCATCGCGCGCCGGGCTGGCGGTTGACAAGTCTCCCGCTGCGCGTGGCATTAGCGCCGGCGAACTTCTGGATGGATCGAGGCGGACATGGATTTCTTCACGCAGTGGGGGCCGGAGCTGACCGCCCTGGGCCAGGTGCTCCTCATCGACATCGTGCTGGCCGGAGACAATGCCATTGTCGTCGGCATGGCGGCGGCAGGCCTGCCGGCCGACCAGCGCCGCAAGGCGATCTTCTGGGGCATCGTCGCCGCCACCGTCATGCGCATCGCCTTCGCCTCGATCACGGTCCAGTTGCTGTCCATCGTCGGCATCGTGCTGGCCGGCGGCATCCTGCTGCTGTGGGTCTGCTGGAAGATGTACCGCGAGTTGCGCAGCCCCCATGTTGCGCATGAGGATGTGCCTGTCGCGGGCGAGGAAGGCGGGCCACCACGCAAGACGCTCAAGCAGGCGATCATCCAGATCTTGGTGGCCGACGTCTCGATGAGCCTCGACAACGTGCTGGCGGTCGCCGGCGCGGCGAAGGACCATCCCTACATCCTGATCATCGGCCTCGCCTTCTCGGTCGTACTGATGGGTGTTGCCGCGACGCTGATCGCCCGGCTGCTCGACAAGCATCGCTGGATCGCCTGGGTCGGCCTGCTGGTCATTCTCTACGTCGCCTTCCAGATGATCTACGAGGGGACCAACCAGGTCGCTGAGAACGTGCCGCAGGCCTATGCCTACCTGTTCCTGCCGCTCGGCTGGATGGCACTGCCCGACGTGTTCCCGATCGGCCTGTGGGTCCTCGCGACGGTCATCCAGGTGGCTGTCCTGACCGTGGTGGCGACGCTCATGGTCGACGTGACCCGACAGGTCATGCGGCGCAACCAGGAATGACCTGGCCGATGCGCCCGGCGATGGGCCTGCTGGCGGCAGGCCTCCTTGCGGCCTGTGCCACCCAGCAGGGCCCGGGAACCGCCGGGCGCGACGCGCGTGCCTCGCTGGAGGCGATGGCAGGTCGGCTACCGATTCAGGTGGCCGACTTCGAGCGTGGGGAAACCACGTGGCACGAACAGGCCCGCCCGGGCCTGGGTGTCACCGTTGATTATGCTGGGCCGGGGCGCAGCGCCGTCGCCACGGTCAGCGTCTACGACCGCGGCCAGGCCGCAATCCCTGCGGATATCGGCGCTGCCGGCGTCCAGCAGGAATTCGCCCTTGCCGTGCGGGAAGTGCTGGACCTGGCCGAGGATCGGACCAGCCAGAACCTGGCGGAGCGGGACCGCACCCGGCTCGACATCCCCGGCCAGGCGCCGTTGCAATGCGCGACACTCCAGGGCACCTATGGGCGCCAGCCGGTGCAGACCCTGCTTTGCCTTGGGACGGCGTCTGGCCGTTATCTGAAGGTGCAGGTGACGTCGCCGACCCGGCAGGTGCGGCCGGTGGACCCGCTGCCCTTCGTCGTCGGGATCACGCGCGCGGCGCGCGGCTAGGCCGGCGCCGCATCAGGCATCCACGGCTTCCTCGTCCAGCCTTGCGGCATTGTCCTGGATGAAGCGGAAGCGGAGTTCCGGCCGCCGGCCCATCAAAGCCTCGATCAACTCGGAGGTCCGCGCCCGGTCTTCCGTCGGCAGCACCACCCGCAACAGGCTGCGGCGCTTGGGGTCCATGGTGGTCTCCTTCAGCGAGGCGGGCGGCATCTCGCCAAGGCCCTTGAACCGGCTGACATCGACCTTCTGGTTGGGCTTGAACTCCTTCTTCAACAGCCGTTCCCGGTCCGCGTCGTCGCGCGCATAGATCGTCTTGCCGGAGGCCTGCAGCCGGAACAGCGGTGGCTGGGCCAGGAACAACCGGCCTTGGCGCACCAGTTCCGGCAGTTCCTTGTAGAAAAAGGTCATCAGCAGTGCGGCGATATGAGCGCCGTCCACATCGGCGTCCGTCATGATGACGATGCGGCCGTAGCGCAGCCGGCCAAGGTCGAACTTGTCGCCGGCGCCACAGCCCAGCGCCTCGATCAGGTCACGCAATTCCTGATTCTGGCGCAGCTTGTCGGCACTGGCGCTGGCGACGTTGAGGATCTTACCCTTCAGCGGCAGGACCGCCTGGGTCTCCCGGTCCCGCGCCTGCTTTGCGCTGCCACCGGCCGAATCGCCCTCGACGAGGAACAACTCCGTGCCGTCGACGCCTTCCCGCGAACAGTCAGCGAGCTTGCCGGGTAGCCGCAGCTTGCGGGTGGCGGATTTGCGCGGCGTCTCCTTCTGCTCGCGCCGGCGGATGCGGTCCTCGGCTCGCTCTATGCACCAGGCCAGCAGGTTGTCCGCCCGATTCGGATCACCAGCCAGCCAATGGTCGAAATTGTCGCGCAGCGCCGCTTCGACCAGCCGTGCCGCTTCCGGGCTGGTCAGGCGGTCCTTGGTCTGGCCCTGGAACTGCGGGTCCCGCACGAAGACCGACAGCATGCCGGCGAGGCCGCCAAGCAGGTCCTCCGCCGTCACATTCGCCGCCCGACGTTCCTTCTTGAGTTCGCCATACGCCCGCAGCCCCTTGACCAGGGCGGCGCGCAGACCTGCCTCATGCGTGCCGCCCTGCGGCGTCGGGATGGTGTTGGCGTAGGTGGACAGGAAGCCATCGCCCTGTTCCAGCCAGGTCACTGCCCATTCGGCCCGGCCGGCGCCGTCGGGGAAGGTCGCGTCCCCAGCCCAGGGTGCGGCCACGACGGGCGTGCGTCCCTCGATCGAGGCGGCCAGGAAATCCGAGAGGCCGCCGGGAAAGTGCAGCACGGCCTGGGCCGGCGTCTCGGTGCCCTCGACCAGCTTCGGGTCGCAGGACCAGCGGATTTCCACGCCACGGAACAGATAGGCCTTGGAGCGGCAGAGCCGGTGTAGCCGTGCGGCACTGAAGACTTGCTTGCCGAAGATCTCCGGGTCCGGTCGAAACCTCACCTGGGTGCCTCGGCGGTTGTGCACAGGGCCAACTGTCTTCAGCTTCTGCACCGGCTTCCCACGCTCGAAGGCGTGCGCATAGAGAGTCCGTTCGCGTGCTACCTCCACCTCCAGCCGCTCCGCCAGCGCATTGACGACGGAGGAGCCGACGCCGTGCAGGCCGCCGGAGGTCTCATAGGATTTGCCGGAGAACTTGCCGCCCGAGTGCAGCGTGGTGAGGATGACCTCCAGCGCCGACAGCTTGGGGAAACGGGGATGCGGGTCGACCGGAATGCCGCGGCCGTTGTCGCGCACGGTCAGCCAGTTCTCGGCCTCCAGCGTGACATCGATTCGGTCGGCGTGCCCCGCGACCGCCTCGTCCATGGAATTGTCCAGGACCTCGGCCGCCAGGTGGTGCAGCGCGTTGTCGTCGGTCCCGCCGATATACATGCCCGGCCGACGGCGCACCGGCTCCAGGCCCTCGAGGACCTCGATGTCCTTGGCGGAGTAGTCCGAGGTGACGGGAGTGATCGCGGTGGGCGGCTTCGCGGGCAGCTTCGAGGCGCGGCCGGCCTTGAACAAGTCGTTCATGCTGTGTTCTCAGGTTCCGGCCCAAGATAGCGGCGGGTCACGTCCTGCACAACCGAAGGGATGATGAGGCCGGAGCGGGCCTGCCCGGCCCCGCTCCGGCCCAAGGCGGCTCAGCCGCCGGTGGTCGCCGTGGCTTCCAGCATCCAAAGGGCCTTGTCGAGGTTCTTGGACACGCCGGTGAGGATATCGGCGGTGTCCGCATCGCCGGCCTCGTCCGTCTGGTCGATGCCCTCCCGCATGCTCTTGGCCAGTGCGGCGTAGCGGTCGGTCAGGGCGGCCACATGATCGAGCCCGGCCTTCAGCTCCGCTGGGTAGGCGGGCAGGCGGGTCTGGCCGGCGACGGCCTGGCTGCCGCCGATGGCGGTGCCGCCGAGCTGCACCAGGCGTTCCGCCAACTCGTCGATGTCTGTAGCCAGCTGGTCATAGAAGGTCTCGAACATCGTGTGCAGGCCGATGAAGTTCGGGCCCTTCACGTTCCAATGCGCCTGGCGGGTGCTGTTGTAGAGGTCGATGCTATCCGTCAGGCAGGCCTGCAGCACCTGGATGGAGGTTGCCTTCGCATTGTCCTGGAGGTCGATGCGGCTCTTCGAGGCGGGCTTGGCCATGGGTGTCTCCGTCGCTGTTGCGTCGCGGCTTAACGTGGCGACGGGTGGTCGCGTTGCATCCCCTCAGGACGGCAATCCTGGCATGACATTCAGGTAGCGCGCGGCCTCGGGTGGCGCCTCCCCGCGGTGCAGGCGGGCGGCACGGGACAGCACCGTCAGATCCCAATCGGTCATTCGTCCCTCCTCCCGCAGGTGCTCGGTCCAACTCTGCATAATCCAGAACTCGACCCATCGCTCGGGATGCGCGACATCCTCGAAAAGACGCCAGCCGAGTGCCCCGTTGCGCAGGCGCACCTGCCGACACTCCGCCATGGCGGCCAGGAAGGCGCTGCGGTTCGCGGGGTCGATATGGTAGCGGACGACCTCCAGCACCTGGCCGCTTTCGTCGTGCAGCAAACCCGTGAGCGCCTGCGCGGCGGGTTCGGGACGCGGCACGCTCGGGGCTGGCGCATCGGGTGCGGGGACGGCGGATTCGGCGGCGGGCGGTTCGATGATGAAGCGCCGGACGAGAACGCCGCCGATGGCGCAGAGCAGCCCGGACAGGCCGAGGGCGTAGCCGATGCCGAAGCTTTCGCCGCCCCATCCGCCGAAACCGGCGCCTAGGGTGAGCCCACCAAAGGTCACCAGCTGATAGATTCCGATGGCGCGGGCGCGGACCCAGGACGGGACCGAAAGCTGCGCCGCCGCCTGCAGGGTCGAGGCGCCCGCCAGCCAGGCGACGCCGTAGAGCACCATCGCCAGCATCGCGACCGCCCAGTGATGCGACTGCCCCAGCAAGATGAGGGCCGCGCCGGCGATCAGGGAGGCGGCGGTCACGGTGCCGCCACGGTCGAGCCGCCCCCGCAGCGAGGGCAGCAGCAACCCGGCGGCGACGGCACCGACGCCCATTGCCGCCAGCATGATCCCGAACCACTCCGGTCCCAGGCCGAGCTGCTGGCGGACCAGCAGCGGCAGCAGGCCCCAGAGCGCCGCGGCGAACAGGAAGAAGACGAAGCCGCGCAGCATCACCCCGCGAAGCACGGGACTGGCGCGGGTGTAGCCAATGCCGGCGCGGATGGCGGACAGGAAATGTTCCTTGGGCAAGGTGGCGCGCGGTGCCTCCCGCTTCCAGACCAGCAGCGCGACGATAACCGCCAGGAAGGACAGTGCGTTGAGCGCGAAGGTCGCCTCCGCCCCCGCGGCGGCCACGGTGAAGCCGCCGATCGCCGGCCCTACCGTGCGGGACAGGTTGAAGCCGATGCCGTTCAGCACGATGGCCCCCGTCAGGTCCTGGCGCGGCACCGTCTCCGGCGTCGTTGCCGCCCAGGCCGGGGAATTCATGGCGGTGCCGACGCCGATGGCGAAGGTCAGCGCCACCAGGCCCCAGGGCCCAAGGTTGCCTGTCCAGGCGAGGATCGCCAGCAGTGCGCCGGCGCAGGCGATCCAGGCCTGCGCGAAGATCAGGTAGCGGCGACGATCCACGATATCCGCGAGCGCCCCCGCGGGCAGGGCCAGAAGAAACACCGGCAGCAGGCTGGCCACCTGCACCATGCTGACCATGAGGGGGGACGGCGCGAGTGAGGTCATCAGCCACCCGGCGCCGGTATTCTGCATCCACATCCCAGTGTTGCTGCAGAGGTTGGCCAGCCAGAGCAGCCGGAAGGCCGGGTGGCGGAGGGGCGTCAGAGCGGAGGGGAGCTGCATCGAACACAAGTTGGCCAAACTGCGCCCCTGGCGGAAGCGGCAAAGCGATGAAGCCTTACGGATCGGCAGCGGAGGCAGGCTATGCTCCGTCCGCCATGTCAGGACCAAGCTTCACGCGCTACGCCGATTTCTGGCCGCACTACTTGCGCCAGCATGCCGATCCGCGGACCCGCGCGGTCCATGCGGCGGGGACAGTTGCCGGGCTTGGGCTGTTCGCCTGGGGTCTGCTGGCTGGCCCCCTGTGGTTGCTGCTGGCGGGACTCGTCGTCGGCTACGGCGCGGCCTGGGCCTCGCATCTGGCCATCGAAGGAAACCGGCCGGCCACCTTCGGGCATCCGCTCTGGTCGCTGGGAAGCGACCTGCGGATGGCCTCGCTGCTGCTGACGGGTCGCCTGGATGCGGAACTGCGGCGGGCGGGTGTGCGGTAGCTCAGCCCACTGAGAACTTCACGGCGGAAAGGGCCGCCAGCAGCCACACGGCACCATGCACTTCTCCGGCCCGCCCCGCGACCGTCTTCACCAGGGCAAAGCTGATGAAGCCCAGACCGATGCCCGTTGCGATGGAGAAGGTGAAGGGCATCGCCAGCGCCGTCAGGATCGCCGGCAGGTATTCCGTCGTGTCGTCCCACGCCAGGTCCTTCAGCGCCTTGGCCATCAGGCAGGCGACGAAGACCAGCGCCGGGGCGGTGGCGTAGCCCGGGATCGAGGTCGCCAGCGGCGCCAGGAAAAGCGTCAGCAGGAACAGCAAGCCGACGGTGACCGCCGTCAGCCCCGTGCGCCCTCCGGCCTGAATGCCGGCCGCGCTCTCGATGTAGGAGACGGTGGTCGAGGTCCCGAGGGCGGCACCCATCATCGCGCCGCCTGAATCGGCCATCAGCGCCCGGCCCAGCCGAGGCACCGTCCCGTCCGGATTCATCAACCCGGCCCGATGCGTGGTGGCGATCAGCGTGCCGGTGTTGTCCAGCAGGTCGACGAGGAAGAAGGTGAAGACGATTCCGACCAGCCCGATCCCGATCGCGCCGGCGATGTCCATCTGCAGGAAGGTCGGTGCGAGGGATGGCGGCAGGGATGCGATGCCGCCGAACTGCGTCAGCCCGAAAGGAATGCCCGCCACCGCCGTGGCGATGATGCCGAGCACGATGGCTCCCGGCACGGCCCGCGCCACCAGGCCCGCGATGAGAACGAAGCCGGCGCATGCCAGCAGGGTGCTGGTCGCGGAAAGCGGCCCGAGGCCGACCAGCGTCGCAGGATTGGCCACCACGAGCCCCATTCCCCGCAACCCGATCAACCCCAGGAAGAAGCCGATCCCCGCGGCGATGCCAAGCTTCAGCGACATCGGGATGCCGTTCACCAGCCACTCCCGGATCCGCAGCACCGATACCAGGAAGAACAGGAAGCCGGAGACGAAGACGGCGCCCAGCGCCACCTGCCAGGGAATGCCCATGGCGCCCACCACCACGAAGGCGAAGTAGGCGTTCAGCCCCATGCCGGGCGCCAAAGCGATGGGGAAATTCGCCAGCATGCCCATCAGCACGCTGCCGATGGCGGCCGCGAGGCAGGTTGCGACGAACGCAGCGCCCTGGTCGATGCCCGCCGCGGCCATGATCGAGGGATTGACCACGACGATGTAGACCATGGTCAGGTAGGTCGCGAGCCCCGCCATGATCTCGGTGCGCGGCGTGCTGCCGCGTGCTGTGAGTTCGAAGAAGCGGTCCATGCGGGAACGACTCCGGTTGCTGCAATGCAGCGTAGGCTAGCCCGGAAACCCCTTGCCTGTTGAGCCTCGGGAGAGTGCGTACAAGGCTTCGGCCAGACCGACCAGCCGCGCCTCGTCATAGGCTCGCCCAACGATCTGGACCGAACAGGGAAGGCCGCCATCCTCCGCTGGCCAGGGAATCGATATGGCGGGCTGGCCGCCGATGTTGGCGAGTGCCGTGAAGTCGGCCTGATCCACCGGCGCGGCCATGCCGTGTGGGAAGGCGCGCTGTGGCGCCGTCGGCATGAGCAGGATGTCGCAGGCATCCAGGGCCCGCAGGGCGCCAGCCCGAACCTCGGCAAGCCGGAACAGGGCCCGCGCCAGGCGCACCGAGCCGGCATCGCGGCCATAGGCGAGCGCGGCGCGAAAGCCAGGTGATGCGGCACGCGGATCATCGATCAGCGCCGGATGCAGCGCGGCGGCCTCCGCTTCGATCACCAGCAGGCTGGCGCGACGCGCCGCTGTGGGATCCCAGGCTGCCACGGCAATCGTCGCGACCGAGGCGCCGGCACGGCCGAGTTGCGCCGCGGCGGCCATCCATGCCGCGCGGATGGCCGGCTCCATGGCCGCATCGAGAACCGGCTGCGGCAAGCCGACGCGCAGACCTGCGGGGTCCGTGGGTGCCTCGGGCACGGCGCGCCAGCCGGCGGGGGCGGGCCGGAAGGCAGGATCGGCAAGGTCCTCGGTGATCATGGCCTCGAGGCCGCCCGCCGCCAGCATAGGCGTGCGCGCCAGCGTGCCCAGGTGGTCCAGCGTGGGTGAAAGCGGCACCACGCCGCTGCGGCCGATGAGGCCCGCCGTTGGCTTCAGCCCCACCACGCCGCAATAGGCCGCCGGAATGCGGACGGACCCCAGCGTATCCGTGCCGACAGCCAGGTCCACGAAGCCCGCCGCGACCGCCGCGGCGGAGCCGCCGGAGGAGCCACCAGGCGTATACCCGGCGCGGAGCGGATTGATGCATCGGCCGAATCCCGGCGTATCAGTTGTCGCGCCCAACGCTCCTTCATGCATGGCGAGCTTGCCGAGGATGACCGCGCCCGCACGCCGCAGCGCGGCGACGCAGGGCGCGTCGGCTTCGGCGCTTCGGCCGCGAAGGGCGGCAATTCCGGCAGTGGCCTGCAGGCCGGCGACGTCGACATTGTCCTTTATGCCTACGGCAAGGCCACGGAGCGCGCCTTGGGCAGGCCGAACCGCCAGCGCGCCAGCCGCATCGACCTGCCAGAAGGTGCCGAGCGCGCCGTCCTCCCGCGCGATGCGGTCGAGCCGGCCGGGTATGTCGGTCGGCCTCATCGCGAGGTGCTGATCCGGCGGGTCGGCGTCCGCCGGGCTGGCGCGGGGCCTGTCAGGCTCATTCTGCACTTCCGGTTTCGCGAACGGCTAGGCGCGCGATCAGGCCTGGCAGGTAGGCGGTGGCGGGCTTTGCGGTCAATCCCATTCGGCGCGATGGCGCGCCGCATGGGACTGCCCAAGCCTGGTGCAAATGCGGCAACCAACAGAGGCAGCAGGTGTGGCGCAGGAGCTTGCGGCGGCAGGGCGGGAAGTGCGTCGCCGTGGCACGCGCATTGCTGGCTTCCAGGGGGATGGTGGATGCGGAACTCATGGCGGAGTTGGATGGCGCGGCGGTTACCGCAGGGCTGTTTCATGTGGCGATCAAGACCAATGACCTGGTGGCCACGGTCGCCTTCTACACGCGCATCATCGGGCTGCGGCAGGCGACACGTCCGGACCTCGGCTATCCAGGCGCCTGGCTTGCCGTGCCGATGCCGGGTGGCGCCGCCATCCTCCATGTCTATGCCGGCGGTCCGGCCCTGGGGCGGGACGGGGTGGCGCCGATCGGGACCGGAGCGATCGACCATGTCTCGCTCGCCTGCCACGGATACCACGCCTTCATCGCCCGGTTTCGGGCCGCCGGCCTGGACTGGCGCGAGTTTCTCGTGCCGGGCACTCATCTCTGGCAGCTTTTCGTGCACGACCCCTCCGGCGTGCAGCTGGAATTGACCTTCGACGGCATGTCGGAACGCGGCGCGCGGCCGGACCAGTCGGACCACCGGCGCTACGTCGCCGGCGCCAACTTCCACGATCCAGCCACCTATCCGAAGCTTGTATGAGGATGCCCGAATGATCCGCCGCCGCCCGCTGCTGCTGGCATCCCTCGCAGCGCCGTCCATCGCCAGGGCGCAGGCCCGCGACCGTGTCCGCGTCGCCGTCTTCAACGTCTCCTCCGCTTTGCCCTACTACGTGGCGGCCGAGCGTGGCTTCTTCGCGGCCGAGGGTATCGAGGCGAGCGCCATTCCGTTGCAGGCAGCGCCGCTGATCGTGCAGGCCATGGTCTCCGGCGATGTCGAGGCGGCTTCCAATCTGGTGACGCTGGAGGGGGCCAACATCAATGCACGTCGTGCGGAGACGGCGCTCTACATCGCACTGAACGGCCAGAATGCGCGCTACCGGATGGAACAGTTCGTGGTCCGCCCGCAGCACCCGGCGCAGGCCATCCGGGACCTGAAGGGCGCCCGCATCCTGTCCGCGCCAGGCCCTGCCAACCTGTCCGCCGCGCGCGCCGTGCTGGCGGCCAACGGCCTGCAGGAAGGCCGCGACTACACCATCCAGGAACAGCAGATGGGCGTGCATGTCGGCGCGCTCGCAGCCGGCACCTTCGATGCCGCCTACACGCTGGAACCCGTGGCGACCATCGCCGAGCGTGCCGGCGCCGCGCGGCGTCTGGAAGCGGGTGTCATCGCCACGCACCTGCTGGGCCGTGCGGAAGCGCAGGCCTTCGCGGCCGGAGCCGCCCTCACCGGCAGGTTCGTCCAGGAGAAGCCGGAAGTCGCTCGCCGCTTCGCCAACAGCTGGTCCAAGGCCTGCGCGCTGATTGCATCGGATCCCAGCGCCGTGCGGCCGCTTCTGGTACAGCACATGCAGACCTCGGCCGAGCTGGCACCGACCGTGCCGTTGGTGAACTTCGTCATGGTGCGCGACCTGACGCCGCAGGACATCGCCGACTTCCAGAAGTTCGTGGACCTCGCGGTGGCGCAGGGCGTGGTACGCAACCAGATCGCCGTCGGCAGCTTCCTGCGCGCCTTGTGAAGCCGCGCGAGGCCGCCATCACGATCCGGGGGCTCAGCAAGTCCTTTGCGGGGCAGCCGGTCTACGAAGGTTTCGACCTCGACGTGCGCCGCGGGGATATCCTGGCCATCTTCGGGCCGAACGGCTGCGGCAAGTCCACCCTCATCAACATGGCCGCCGGCCTTCTGCCGAAGGATGGCGGCGAAATCCTGTACGATGGCCGCGAGGTTTCCGAGGTTCGCGTCGGCTACGTCTTCCAGAACTACCGCGAGGCGCTGTTCCCCTGGCGGCGGTCGGTCGACAACATCCGCTACCCGTTGCGGCGCATGGGTCTGCCCGCCGCCGAGGTGGAGGCGCGCGTCGCGAGCCTCGCGGAACGCTTCCGCGTGCGCTTCGACCTGAAACGGTATCCCTATGAATTGTCCGGCGGCCAGCAGCAGCTTGTCTCCATCATGCGCGCCCTGGCGGTGGAGCCGGAAGTGCTGTTTCTGGACGAGCCCTTCTCGGCGCTGGATTTTGAAACGACGCTTTCGCTGCGGAGCCTGTTGCAGCGGGTGCTGAAGGACCTTGGCGTCACGACCATCCTCGTCTCGCACGACCTCGAGGAATCCATCATCCTCGCCGACCGTCTGCTGATGCTGACGCGGCGACCCACGACGGTGGCGGACGATCTTTCCATCCCGCTGCCCTGGCCGCGGGAGGCAGAGGCGCTGTCCACTCAGGACTTCGTGCGACTGAAGGCGCATTGCCTCGACGTGTTCCAGAAGGCAGTCGCCACATGAAAGCCTTTGGCGCGCCCATCGCCGGGGCTGCCGGCTTCCTGCTGCTGTGGCAGGCCGCAGTGTGGCTGCGGGTTGCGGACCCGATCCTGCTGCCACCACCGGCCGAGGCCATCGGTGAAACCTGGCGCGGCTTCACCAGCGGCACGCTGCTGCACGATACCTGGCGGACGGTGGAGCGCACTGGCCTCGCATTCCTCATTGCGAGCGCGATCGGCGTGCCGCTCGGCGTCGCGCTTGGGGCGCAGGAGCGTCTGTACCGCAGCGTCGAATTCGTGGTGGATTTCTTCCGCTCGACCCCGGCTTCCGCCCTGTTCCCGCTGTTCCTGGTGCTGTTCGGGCCGGGGGAGGGGACCAAGGTCGCGGTCGCGGCGTTCGGGGCGGCGCTGGTGATCCTGTTCAACGCTGCCTACGGCGTCATCAATGCCCGCCGCACCCGCGTCCTGGCCGCGCGCATCATGGGCGCCGGTCCAGGGCGGATCCTGGTCGACGTGCTGATCTGGGAGGCGCTGCCGCAGATCCTGGTCGGGATGCGCAGCGGCGTCTCGCTCGCCCTGGTAATCGTGGTGGTCGCGGAGATGTTCATCGGATCGACCGACGGCCTCGGCCACCGCGTCATCAACGCGCAGATGCTGTTCGAAAGCGGCCTGATGTACGGCGTCATCTTCGTCGCCGGTGCCCTCGGCTACCTCCTGAACCTGATGTTCATCCTGCTGGAGAAGCGCTTCGTTCACTGGTCCGGACGCTGAGGCCTGAGTTGCGCCGCGGCCAGTGCCACGCAGCGCGCGAAGACCTCCAGCGAGTCGAAGGGCAGGTCCTGGTTGCCCTCGGGCAGCAGGATGGACAGGCCGCCGCCGGCCTCCACCGCGCCGGGGATCATCAGGTTGTCCGGCAGGCCGAAGCCCCCAACGGTCAGCCCGGGCATCGGGTCCGGCACGGCGGCACATTGCGACGCGCTGCGGGTAGCGAAGGGCGTAGCACTGTTGGAATAGGCGAAGATCGGCAGGCCGCGGCCTAGGAACCAGCCCAGTTCGACCAGGGTGCCGGCATCGGCCGAGGCGCCGCGGAACGGCGTCAGGTTGGCGATGACGAGGTCGGCCCTTTGCATCATCGCCAGGTCCTTGGCGAAGATCACCCTCCACGCCTCGTTGTCCGGCATGGCGGAGAGGGTGGCCACATCCTCGTTCAGGGGCGGCAGGGCGGTCAGGCCATGGCTGGCGCAGATGGCGGCCTTGCGCGCGGCATGCACCGGCGCGTCGGGCAGGAACACGTCTGGGCCGGCGAGATAGGCGAGGGGCATGCGGCAAGCTGACCATGCCGCGCGCAGCCTGTGCAAGCGCTGGGCAGTCTGGCATCCACATTCCGCGGTCAGGACAAAAATGCCTGTGGCCCGGCGCGGGCGGCTTCTGGCAGGTTTGATCTCATGAGGATGAATGCGTGAAGCCGGCTCCGTTCCAGTGGCATGCGCCGGAGACGATTGAGGAAGCACTGGCGCTGAAGGCGGAGCATGGCGAGGCCGCGCGGTTCCTGGCCGGGGGCCAGTCCCTGGTGCCGGCCATGAATTTCCGCGTGGCGCAGCCCGCGGTGCTGGTCGACCTGGCACGGATCTCGGCGCTGGATCATCTGGAGTTCTTGGCGGACGGCACGCTGGTGATCGGCGCGATGACCCGCTATCGCGGAATCGAGCGTGATGCCGCGGTTGCCCGCCGGCAGCCGCTGCTGGCGGAGGCGCTGGCGGAAGTCGCACATCCCCAGATTCGTACGCGGGGCACACTCGGCGGCAACCTGTCTCATGCCGACCCGGCCAGCGAGATGCCGGCGGTGATGCTGGCGCTTCAGGCGCACTTCCTGGTTCGCAGCGCAAGCGCCGTGCGAAGCGTGGCGGCGGAGACGTTTTTCGTGGGGCCTCTGGCGACCGTGCTGGGTGAGGATGAGATGCTGGCTGAGATTGAGGTGCCGCCATTGCCGCCCGGTACCGGCACGGCCTTTCTCGAGGTTGCGCGGCGGCGCGGGGACTACGCCATGATGGGCGTCGCGGCGGTGCTGAGGCGTGGGGCCGATGGCCGATGCGTCGCGGCGCGGCTCGCGCTGTGCAGTGCCGGGCCGATTCCGATGCTCGCGGTGCAGGCGGCGCAGGGGCTGGTCGGCACAGGGTTGACGGAGACCGATTGCGCGGCCGCGGCCGAACTGGCGGTGCAGGAGATCGATCCGATGGGCAGCGTGCAGGCCTCGCCGGCCTATCAGCGACACCTGGCTGCTGTCCTGGTGCGGCGAACGCTGGCGGTGGCCGCGGAAAGGGCGGCGGCATGAAGGTGACGGTTCGGGTGAATGGCACGGACCATGTTCGCAATGTCGAGCCGCGCCTGCTGCTGAGCGACTTCCTGCGTCACGAGATCGGCCTGACCGGCACGCATGTCGGCTGCGAGCATGGCGTCTGCGGGGCCTGCACCATCCTGTGGGACGGCGCACCCGCCCGCGCCTGCCTGGCCTTCGCCGTGCAGGCGCAGGGGCACGAGATCCGGACAGTGGAGGGCTTGGCACCCGGACCGGGCCAGCTCGATGCGTTGCAGCAGGCGTTCCAGGACGCGCATGGCCTGCAATGCGGCTACTGCACGCCGGGAATCCTGATGACCATGACGGCCTTCCTGGCCGAGAATCCAAACCCCGATGAGGCGGAGGTGCGGGAGGCGTTGTCCGGCAATCTCTGTCGCTGCACGGGCTACCAGCACATCGTAGATGCGGTGCTGCGGGCGTCCCGCGCGTGAACAGCTTCGGCACGCCGCTGACCCGCAACGAGGACCCGCGCCTGCTGCGCGGCGAGGCGCTGTTCGTCGATGACGTCGAACTTCCCGGCCTGCTGCACGTCGCCTTCTTCCGCAGCCCGCATGCGCATGCGCGCCTGGTGTCGCTGGACACCGCAGCGGCGAAGGCTCGGCCAGGCGTGGTGGCGGTGGTGACCGCCGCTGACCTCGGCGACTACTGGAAGCCCGGACCGCTTCTGGTGCCGCCGCCGCCGGTGCCGGGCATGGAATTCCATCAGCGCTGCCAAGTGCCCCTGGTGCGCGATAAGGCACGGCATGTCGGCGAGCCGGTGGCGATGGTGGTGGCGGAAAGCCGCTACCTCGCCGAGGATGCGGTGGGCGACATCCTTGCTGAGTGGGAGACGCTGCCGGCGGTCGGTGACCTGGAGGCCGCCCTGGCGCCCGGCGCGACGCGTGTGCATGACGACCTCGCCGGCAATATCGCCGCACATGTGCGTCAGGCGCGCGGTGATTATGCAGCGGCCGCCAAGTCCGCGCATCTCGTTCTCCGGCGGCGCTTCACCTACGATCGCGGCGCGTCCATTCCGATGGAGACGCGTGGCGTCGTCGCGAGCTGGGATCCGCGCGCGGATCGCCTGACCGTGTGGGACACGACCCAGGCGCCGGTCGTGATCCGTAACGGACTGGCGGCGATGCTGGGGCTGTCGGAACGCCAGGTTCGCGTGGTCGCGCCGAACATCGGCGGCGGCTTTGGACCGAAGATGATGATGTTCTACCCAGAGGAGGTGCTGGTTCCCTGGGCCGCCATCCAACTCGGCCGCCCCGTGAAGTGGATCGAGGACCGGCTGGAGCATTTCTTCGCCACCACGCATGAGCGCAGCCAGATCCACGATGCCGAGATGGCGCTGGATGTTTCCGGGAAGATTCTCGGCGTGCGCGATGTCTTCCTGCACGACACCGGTGCGTATGACCCCTATGGCCTGACGGTGCCGCTGAACAGCCAGTGCACGCTGCTCGGCTGCTACGTGGTGCCGGCCTATGACAGCAGCTTCACCGCGGTGTTCACCAACCGTACGTTGGTCACGCCCTACCGCGGGGCCGGCCGCCAGCACGGCGTCTTCGTCATGGAACGGCTGCTGGACATCGCGGCGCGCGAACTCGGGCTGGACCGCGCCGAGATCCGCCGCCGCAACTTCATCCCGGCTGACGCCTTCCCCTTCGACCAGGGCCTGATCTACCAGGACTTTTCTCGTCTTTCCTATGACAGCGGCAATTACGAGCCGATTCTCGACAAGGCGCTGGCCGCCATCGGCTACCAGGATTTCCTCTCGCGCGTGCAGCCGGAGGCGCGGGCGGCGGGTCGTGCCGTGGGTATCGGCCTGGTCTGCTATGTCGAAGGCACGGGGATCGGTCCCTACGAGGGGGCCAAGGTGCAGGTGCAGAGTTCCGGGAAAGTCAGCCTGGCCACCGGCATCGGCAGCCAGGGCCAGGGGCACGCCACCGCCTTCGCGCAGGTGGTGGCCGAACAGCTCGGTGTCGATGTGCGCGACGTCGAGGTCACCACAGGCGATACCGACCAGTTCTACTGGGGCGTCGGCACCTTCGCGAGCCGTGGCGCGGTCGTCGCCGGGTCTGCCGCGCATGAGGCGGCGAAGGTCGTGCGGCAGAAGGTGTTGCGGACTGCAGCCAGGCACTTTGAATGCGCCGAGGAGGACCTCGTGCTGGCCGACGGCGCCGTGCACGTCGCCGGCGTGCCGGACCACGCCATCCGCCTCGGCGCGCTTGCCGGCCTCGCCAATCCCATGCGGGGCGCGGTGACGCCCGGTACGGAGCCGGGGCTGGAAGCGACGAGCTATTTCGGCCCGGCCAGCGGAGCCACGGCCAGCGGCGTGCATGCGATGATCGTTGAGGTGGATCCGGCGACCATGCGGCCCACCATCCTGGACTACGTGGTGGTGCATGACTGCGGCACGGTGATCAATCCGCTGATCCTCGCCGGGCAGATCCATGGCGGCGTGGCGCAGGGCATCGGCAATGCCTTCTTCGAGAAGCTCGAGTGGGATTCGGAGGGCCAGTTGCTGAATGCCAGCCTGGCCGACTACCTCATCCCGACCGCGCTCGATGTGCCACGGATGCGGCTGGAGCATACGGTGACGCCCTCGCCGTTGAACCCGCTCGGCGTGAAGGGGGCCGGGGAGGCAGGGGCCATCCCGGTCGGCGCGCTGTTCGCCCAGGCGCTGGAGGATGCGCTGGACCTGCCGGGCCGGGGGATCGAGATACTGGAAATGCCGCTCGGACCCTGCCGGCTGTGGGAGATCAGCAACGGTGGCTGAGCCGGTCATTTCAGCCCGAAACCTGTCGCTCGATTTCCCGACGCAGGACGGTACGGTGCATGCGCTGTCCAACGTGACACTCGATGTCGCGCCGGGTGAGTTCGTCTCGCTGATCGGCCCATCCGGCTGCGGCAAGACCACGCTGCTGCGCGTGATCGCGGATCTGGAGCGCGCGACCGCGGGCCATATCACCGTGAACGGACGCAGTCCGGCGCAGGCGCGGCTGGCGCGCGACTATGGCTATGTCTTCCAGGCGCCGGCGTTGTATCCCTGGCGCACCATCCTCGGCAACGTGATGCTGCCGCTGGAGATCATGGGCGTGGCGCGAGCGGAGCGGGAGGTGCGCGCCCGGGCGCAACTGGCGCTGGTCAACCTCTCGGGCTTCGAACGCCGGTTCCCCTGGCAGCTTTCCGGCGGCATGCAGCAACGTGCCTCCATCGCACGCGCGCTGGCCTTCGAGCCGCAGCTGCTGCTGATGGACGAGCCCTTCGGCGCGCTCGACGAAATCGTCCGCGACCACCTGAACGAGCAGTTGCTGAAGCTGTGGGCCGCGACGCGCAAGACTGTGGTCTTCGTCACCCATTCGATTCCGGAGGCGGTCTTCCTGTCCACCCGCATCGTGGTGATGTCGCCGCGCCCGGGACGCATCACCGACATCGTGGAGTGCGACCTCGGCCCGGACCGTCCGCTCGAGATTCGTGAGACGCCGGCATTCCTGCGCATCGCCCAGCGCGTGCGCGAGGGGCTGCGGGCAGGGCATTCCTACGATGTCTAGAAGCATCCTGCCCGTGCTGACGGTTTGCGCGGTGCTGGTCGTGGCCTGGTACCTCGGTGCCGTCTGGATGAATTGGCAGGTGGTGGCGGACACGCAGGCACGGGCGGGTGCCGCGCCGAATGCGGCGGAGATGGTGCGGCTGACGCTGAACCACGCGCGGCCGCTGCTGCCCGCGCCGCACCAGATCCTGGAGGAGTTCTGGCGCACCACCGCGACGCTGCCCGTCACCTCCCGCCGCAGCCTGGTGCACCACGCCTGGGTCACCCTTTCCGCCGCACTGATGGGCTTCGGCATGGGGGCGGCCTTCGGCGTGGTGCTGGCGGTGGCCATCGTCCACATCCGGGCGCTGGAGCGCAGCCTGATGCCGTGGATCGTCGCCTCCCAGGCCGTGCCGGTGCTGGCCCTTGCCCCCATCGTCATCGTGGCGCTCGGGGCGCTGGGGCTGCAGGGGGTGCTGCCGAAGGCGATCATCGCGGCCTATCTTTGCTTCTTCCCGGTGGCCATCGGCATGGTGAAGGGGTTCCGGGTGCCGGACGCCATGGCGCTGGACCTGATGCGGACGTGGTCGGCCTCGCGCGCGCAGCTGTTCTGGAAGCTGCGCCTGCCGGCGTCGCTGCCCTACCTGTTCGCGGGCCTCAAGGTGGCCATTGCCGCCGCGGTGGTCGGGGCAATCGTGGCGGAACTTCCGGCCGGGGCGCAGGCCGGGCTCGGTGCCCGGCTGCTGGCCGGGTCCTATTTCGGCCAGACCATCCAGATCTGGTCGGCCCTGCTGATGGCGGCGCTGCTCTCGGCCAGCCTGGTCGGGCTGTTGGGCGCGGCGGAGCGGATGCTCGCGCGCCGCATGGGTGCGCGTACATGAGGACGGCGCCTTTGGCCGCCCTGGTCGGTGCCGGTTTCGCCGCGGCGATCGCCGGCGCGCATGGCGGCCTGCCCGCCGCTGGGATTTGGACCGCGGCGGGCATCCTCGCCCTTCTGGCCGCGGTGCTGGTGCAGCGCCTGGGGGATGCGCCCGGAGAGGGCTGGCGCGCGCTCGGCGCTCCGCTCGCCTTCGGTGCGACGTTGCTGGCATCGTGGGAACTGCTGGTGGTGGGCCTTGGTGTGCCGATGGTGCTGCTGCCGGCGCCTTCCGCGATTGCCGTGCGCATGGCGGCCTCGGCACATTTGCTGTGGCAGGATTTCGCCCAGACCTTCTTGAAGGCGGTCCTGGCCGGCTACGTCATCGGTGGCGCTGCCGGTTTCGCGATGGCGCTGCTGGCGGACCGCGTGCCGTTCCTGCGCCGCGGCCTGTTGCCGCTGGGAAACCTGGTCGCGTCCTTGCCAGTGGTCGGCATCGCGCCGATCATGGTGATGTGGTTCGGCTTCGACTGGCAGTCCAAGGCGGCCGTCGTCGTGGCCATGACGTTCTTCCCCATGCTGGTGAACACGGTGGCCGGGCTTGCCGCGGCTGGGGCGCTGGAGCGCGACCTGATGCGCAGCTATGCCGCCAGCCATCGGCAGACGCTGTGGCTGCTGCGGCTGCCTGCGGCGCTGCCCTTCATCTTCACCGCGCTCAAGGTCAACGCGCCGCTGGCCCTGATCGGCGCCATCGTGGCCGAGTTCTTCGGCAGCCCGACCACCGGCATGGGCTTTCGCATCACCACGGAGGCGGCGCGGCTGGCGCTCGACATGGTCTGGGCGGAAATCGTTGTCGCGGCGGTGGCAGGTTCGGCATTCTACGGGCTGGTGGCGTTGGCCGAGCGCGCGGCGACCTTCTGGCACCCCTCGGTCCGCAATTGAAACAGGAGAGACAGGCATGCACAGGACACTTCTGGGTGGATTGGTCGGACTTGGCCTTCTGGCCGGCGCAGCCGCGGCGAGTGCGCAGGAGCGTGTGACGCTGCAACTGAAATGGGTCACGCAGGCGCAGTTTGCCGGCTACTACGTGGCGCAGGCGCGGGGAATGTATCGCGCCGCCAACCTGGATGTCCGGATCAACGCAGGCGGGCCGG
Organism: Falsiroseomonas sp. HC035; assembly: GCF_050563525.1. Classification (NCBI taxonomy): domain Bacteria; kingdom Pseudomonadati; phylum Pseudomonadota; class Alphaproteobacteria; order Acetobacterales; family Roseomonadaceae; genus Falsiroseomonas; species Falsiroseomonas sp. HC035. Next base: position 447,271 of record NZ_JBNXUN010000003.1, on the reverse strand, counting down.
ACATCGCGCCGCCGCAGGTGATGGCCGGTGGCCGCGCCGATGTGGTGGTGGAGTGGATGCCGGCGGCGCTGGCCAGCCGGGAGCGTGGCGTGCCGCTGGTGAACATCGCGCAGCCCTTCAAGCAATCCGGCCTGATGCTGACCTGCCGCGCGGAAACCGGCATCCGCACGCCGGCGGACCTGCGCGGCCGCACGCTGGGCGTCTGGTTCTCCGGCAATGAATATCCGTTCCTGGCCTGGATGTCGCGCCTCAACCTGCCGACCAACGGCACGCCGCAGGGCGTGCGCGTGCTGCGCCAGGGCTTCAATGTGGACCCGCTGCTGCAGCGCCAGGCCGACTGCGTGTCCACAATGACCTACAACGAATACTGGCAGGTCATCGATGGTGGCTTCCGGCCCGATCAGTTGACGGTGTTCCGCTACGCCGACCAGGGCGTCGCCACGCTGGAGGACGGCCTCTACGTCCTTGAAAGCCGACTGACCGATGCAGCCTTCGTGGCCCGCATGGGCCGCTTCGTGCGCGCTTCCATGCAGGGCTGGGACTGGGCGCGCGCGAACCCGGATGCGGCGGCGGCCATCGTGCTGGACAACGATGCCTCCGGTGCGCAGACCGAAGCGCATCAGCGCCGCATGATGGGTGAGATCGCCAAGCTGCTGGACACCAGCGGCGGTGGCCGCCTCGATCCGGCGGACTACGAGCGCACGGTGCAGACCCTGCTTTCCTCCGGCGGCGAGTCCCCCGTCATCGCCCGCGCGCCGACCGGTGCCTGGACGCATGCCGTGGTGGATGCGGCGCGCTGACCGTCAGGCGCGGGCGAAGACGCAGACCAGGCCGCCACCCGGCGGCCCCTGATGCTCCGCCCCGCCGCTGACGAAGACCTGGCCAGTACCTGCCACGCTTGCGACGATGGCGCCCAGCGCACCTCGCAGGTGGCGCTGGGCGTCGAGGTCCGTATCGCCCAGCATGGTGTGGCGCGCCCCGCGGATCGCGCCGTTCCGCTCTGGTTCGCCCTTCGCAATCACGCCCAGCACGCGACCCTGCTGCGCCGCCGGAACCGCGGGCGCGGCATCAAGTCCGGCGGCGCGAAATGCGGCGACCACACCTGCGAGGTCAAGCAGGTCAGCCATTGGCGCGACGCCAGCCGTCATGCCTGGCGCCCAGCCATCGGCGTGTCCGAAGACCACCACCTCATTCGCCGTCACCTCGATGCCGGAGGAAATGCTGGCGCGGTTCGAGAACCGGTTCATGTCACGCAGCAGGTCTTGCTCAGCTGGATCGGGAATATCCCCGAGCGCCTGGCCCACGCCGAAGGCCGCGGCGGCGCGGGACAGCGCCATCAGCACGCGCGGGTCGGACGAGCGCGCCTCCGGCCCGGGCGCCTGGGCGCAGGGCGCCTTCACCTGCACCAGCACGACATCCTCGGCCCGCGTGATGCCCGCCTGCGCCATGGCATCCCGCACCGCCTGCGCCACCTGGCGGATCTGCGCATCCCGGCCAATGGCCGCCGCCGGTGTCGGCGGGCTGAAGGCGGTGCCGAGGGCCAGGCCACGCGCACCGGCTTGCGACCGATCCACGGCGAAGACCAGGTAGTGCGGCGAAAGCGCGCCCTCCGTGCCGCCGGACAGCACGCAGGGAATTTGCGCGGCTAGCGAGGCTGCGTCCTCCCCCGTCTCCCGCGCCAGAAGCAGCATCAGCGACTGGGTAAAGTAGCCGCGGGTGAAGTCGTTCAAACCGCCATTCCCCTCGGTCTTGCCGATCACTGCCTGAATATCGGAGGCGCGCAGTTCGCCCGTCGCGATCAGCGCGGTCAGGGCTGAGAGGTCGCCCGGATGGGCCATGGGCAGGCGGTGGATGGAAAGCTTGGGCATGGGGGGAGCATAAGTCCCCTGGCGCGGCATTTGCACGGCCGTGCGCGGAAATTCGGGACGAAATCATGCGGATCGGCATCATCGGCACCGGCGTCGCCGGCAGCCTGCTGGCAGAGGGGCTTGAAGGCTTCGACGTCACGGCGTTCGAGCGCGTCGCGCCTGGTGACCAGGCGGAGGCCGGCACTGGGCTGAACATCGGCCCGAACGCGCTGAAAGCCCTCCGGCTGAACCGGCCGGAGCGGCACGCTGCGCTGCGCGAGGCCTCGTTGCCCTGGCAGCGCTGGTTCATCGACCTGGCCGACGGCACCCGCCTGTTCGACCTCGACCTGCGGGAGGTGGCGGAGGAACCCGGTGTCCGCATCCGATGGTCCGAGCTCTACCGCCTGCTGCGCGCCCCCGTGGCAGGCTGCACCCGCAGTGCGCACGCCCTGGAAGCGCTGGAGGAGGACGCGGCCGGGCGTCTCGTGCCGGTATTCCGGACGCCCGACGGCCTGGTGCGCGATGGTGGGTTCGATCTGCTGGTCGGTGCCGATGGTCGCTACAGCCGCTTGCGCAGCCTGGCGGCGGGAGAACCTGAAGGGACGCTGCTTGGCGTCTGCATCTGGCGGCTGCTGGTAACGGAGGCCCAGGATTGTCCCTATGACGATTACGGCCAGTGGTTCAACGGCAACGCGCGCCTGCTTTCCTTCCGCGTGCCGGGCGGCGCCGTCTATATCGCAGGGACCTTTCCGCTCGGCGTCGACCGCCAGATTCCCGATGCGATGAAGACCGCGGCGGCACAGCGCGCGCTGTTCACACCGGCCGATGCGCAGCCCAGCCCGGCCGTCGCCTGGATGCTGGCGCAGATCGACGCGCATGTTGCGGAGATCCACTGGGCGCGCTCAGCCATCGTGCCGGTGCTGCGGCATGCGCTTGATGGCCGTGTGCTGTTCCTCGGCGATGCGGCGCAGGCGATGGTGCCGACGCTGGGCCAGGGCGCGACCCAGGCAGTGGAATGCGGCGTCGTCGCTGCCAATGTGCTGCGCGCCGGCGGCGACGCGGCGGCTGTGGCCAGGGCACGCGACCAGCGTGTCGATTTCGTGCGGCAGTTCTCGATGGAGTCTTCCGACACGCTGCTGCCACCGGTGGACGTGCAAGCCGGCACCGCGAAGAAGCGGCAGCCGGACTACCTGGCGAAGCTAAGGAAGCTCTACACTGACATCGCGTAGAGCTACTCCGCCAGCGACATGCCAAGCGCGGGCTTCGCATCAGCCGGCAGCGGGCTTTCATAGGGCCGGCCGCCGGTGCGCGCCGCATGGTCCGCCTTCGCCTTGGCGATGAGGTCCGGGTTGCGGATGGCATCCACGGCCGTGCCGGCCATCACCTTCGCGACGTGCACCATGCCGGTATGCGCCGCCGGCGCCTTGCCCTGCGCCACGACCTGCCAGCTATGGCCCGGCGTGCCGATGGCATATGTGGCACCACGCGCCTGCACCGTCGGCACCTTCCAGGCCACATCGCCGACATCGGTCGAGCCGTTCATGCCGGCCCCCTTCGCACCCAGCGGGACGATCAGGTCGCACAGCGCCTTGCCAGTCTCCGGCGCAACGCCCTGGCGCCGGTAGCCGGACAGAATGTCTTCCTCCCGCAGCGTCTTCTGGATCTCGGCTGCAAAGGCGCGATCCTCGTCGCTGAACTGCGGCGGCCCAAGCCGGTCGAAATTGGCGTGCATCGCCTGCTCCAGCGGCGAATTTCCCAGCAGGTTCGAGACCGCGGAGATCACCTGGGTGGAGACCGTGGTCTCCGTCATCAGTGCTGCGCCATCGGCGATCTTGCGCACCCGCAGCACCAGGGCGTTCAACTCCACCAGGTTGCGGGCGCGGATCAGGTAGCGGACCCTGGCGCGGGACTGCACGACATTCGGCGCGATGCCGCCGGCATCGAGATAGGCGTAGTGGACCCGTGCATCCGCCGGCATATGCTCCCGCATGTAGTTCACGCCGACACTCATCAACTCCACCGCATCCAGCGCGGATCGGCCGAGATGCGGCGAGGACGCCGCATGCGCCGCGCGACCCGTGAAGGAGAAATCGATGCGCGTATTGGCCAGCGAGATCGGCTCGTTGACACCGGAGAAGCTGGCGGGGTGCCAGGAGATCGCGATGTCCACGTCGTCAAAGGCACCTTCACGCACCATGAAGCCCTTGGCCGCGCCGCCTTCCTCTGCCGGGCAGCCGTAGTAGCGCACGCGTCCGGGGATGCCGTTGGCCTTGAGGTAGTCCTTCACCGCAGCCGCCGCCAGCAGGCTCGCCGCGCCGAGCACGTTGTGGCCGCAACCATGACCCGTGCCGTCGCCGGGCATCGGCCGGTGCTCCGCCACCCCGGCTTCCTGCGACAATCCGGGCAGCGCATCATACTCCCCGAGGATGGCTATCACAGGGCCCCCCTCGCCGGCCTCGCCCATCACGGCCGTCGGGATGCCGGCAACGTCGCGGGTGATGCGGAACCCCTCGGTCTCCAGCATCGCGACGTGTTCCGCGACACTCCGATGCTCGTTGTAGCAGAGCTCCGGCATGCCCCAGACGCGATCGCTGAGGGCTGCATAGGCCTCGCGCCGGATGTCGACTTCGCGCCAGACCTGTTCGTCATTGCGCATGTTCGCGCTCCCTGTCCTGTTCAACGCCGGGCCGGCACGCGGCCCTCACCGATGTCCCACCAGATGCCCGCCATCAGGCCCAGCCCCTCGCGCAACAGCGGCGCCAACGCGTGTTCGTCAGGGCCGTGCTGGTTACAGCCGGCATAGCTGTTGGGAATCCAGATCACCGGCGTGCCCAACTCCTCCAGGAACATGTCGGACGGGTTGGAGCCGGAGGAGTTCGGCACGATGTTCGGCGCCCGGTTGCTGGTCCGCGCCATGGAACCCGCGACCATTGCCACCCAGGGATCGTCCGGGTCGGTGCGGGATGCGCCGAACATGTCGCGCTCCATCATCGGCACGATCTCGACCTCGGGGAAGCCCTTGGCATCCAGGTGGCGCCGCAATGCCGGGATGAAGGCGGCGCCGGGAATGTCCGCGGTGTGCCGCACCTGCAGCCGCGCCCGCGCCTCGCCCTGCACGGCGTTGGTCGGCGCGTCCGGATGGCCGACCAGCGCCGCCAGCACGATCACGCTCGTCCAGCCGAAGATTTTCTCGGCCTTCGTCAGGCCAGGCTCGCCCCAGCCGGGATCGCCCTCCGGCAGCCCGGGGATATCCTCGAAGACCAGGTCGCCGATGGCGCGCTTCACCGAAGCCGGCATGGCATCGGGCGTCCAGCCCTCCACCAGGATGCGGCCGTTCCGGTCCACGATGCTCGCCATGGCATGCGCCAGCACGAAGCCCGGGTCGGACAGCACGCCACCCCAATGGCCCGAATGGTGCGCGTGGTCTCGCAGCCGCACCACCAGGTCGAAGGCCACGCCACCGCGGGCGCCCAGCTTCATCTCCGGCATGAAGGTGGTTTGCCGCGGGCCATCGAGGCCGATGAACACATCCGCCGCCAGTCGCGCACGCTCCGCCCGCAGCAGGTCGCGCAGGCCGGGCGAGCCCTGTTCCTCCCCGGTCTCCACCAGCACCTTTGCGTTGAAGCCGAGCCGGCCGCCCCGTTCCGCCAGCACCGCGCGCAGCGCCTCGATCGCGATCAGGTGCTGGCCCTTGTTGTCGACCGTGCCGCGGCCAAACCACTTGTCACCGCGCTCGATGACCTGCCAGGGGTCAAGCCCCTCGCTCCACTTCGGCGCCAGGCCACGCACCACGTCGCCGTGGCCATAGATGAGCACGGTCGGCAACGCAGGGTCCTCGATGCGTGACGCCAGGAACACCGGCCCGCGCCCGGCGCGTGGATTATCCAGCACCGCCTGCTCGAACGGCATGTCCCGCATCAGGTCTGGCAGCGTTTCGGTGCAGTAGCGTGTCAGGGCCGGCAGGCTGTCCGGCAGCTGGCTTTCCGTCGGCACCGCGACCAGGCGCCGCAGCGCGGCGAGGTAGGTGCCGCTGTCGAAGCAGCCTTCCGCACGCGCGATGGCGCCAGCCCTGGTTCCCGCCATGTCCTAAATCCCTCCCGTGGTGGGTGGAGCTTGGCATGGTGGTGCGGCAGGCGGGAAGATGCCGGCCTACTCGGCGGCGAGCCGGCTGGGGTCCAATTCCACCTGCGCAACATCGTAGGCACGAAGCGATTCGAAGTAGCGAGGCAGGTCGGCCTCGAACAGGCCACGCGTCACCCCGGCCGCGAGCCGCGGCACGGCGATGCCCATCGCGTTGATCGAGGCGCCGGCTGGGCCGAACGACATCGTTGTGCCGATTCCGAACAGATGGATATCGCGGATCCAGGGCGTCTCGTCGGGCACGCGCTCCTCGAAGGCGTAGTCGGCACCGAGATACGGGAAGGCAGCAAGCCGTGCATCCGCCTCGGCATCCGGCGGCGTATAGCGATCCGCCCAACTGGCAATGTTGTGCGCGCAGCCCGCCAGTTCCGGCACGCGCGTGGCATCCATGCGCACGCCGGTCCCGCAGATCAGGAAATCGGCCGCGACCTCGCCGCGTGCGGTGGAGAGAATGGCGCGGCCATCCTCACCGACCCGCGCACCGGTCCAGGGCCTGCCGACATGCATGGTGAACTGCGGAAACCGCAGCACGCGCGCGTAGGTATCGGGTGGGAAGCCTTCGCGCAGGCCCAGCACATGCGCCATGAAGCGCCAGCGCCACTCATCCGGCATTTCATGGATGTGCCGCAGGAAGCCGGCGAAGGTCAGCCAGCGATAGGGCTGCACCACCATCGGCTCCGCCCTGCGGCAGAACAGATGCACCTCGGCCGCACCGGCCTCCAACGCCATCGCCGCATTGTCGAAAGCCGACGCGCCGGCACCGAGCACGGCGACGACCTTGCCGCGCAGTCGCGTGAAATCGATCGGGTCCGCGCTGTGGGCACGCAGGTCCCTGGGCAATGCCGTGACGAAATCCGGCATCCACCAGAAGCCCGCACCCTCCTGCCCCGTGGCCAGCACGACCTTGCGCGCCAGCATTGGGCCGGCGCTGGTTTCGATGCGGAGGCAGGGCAAGCCGTCATCCGTCCGGGCCGGGCCGATGCGCCCGGCGGCGATGCCATTGCGCACCGGCACGCCGACGACGCGGCGCAGCCACAGCAGGTAGTCAGCCCAGAGCTCCTTGGGAATGTAGCGCAGCGCCACCCAGGATGCTGCGCCGAACTGCGCCTCATGCCAGGCCTGGTAGGTGAGGGAGGGCACGCCGAGGTCCGGGCCGCTCTGGTCCTTCCAGGACCGCAGATTGTGCATGCGCGCATAGGTCTGCCAGGGGCCCTCGCGGCCATAGGGCTCGCGGTCGATCACCAGGATGTTGCGCACCTTGTCGCGCATCAGCGCGAAGCCTGCCACAACGCCGCATTGCCCGCCGCCGACGATCAGCACATCCAGAACCGCCGCACCGCCGCTGGTCTTGGGCTGCAGCCATTCCATGCGGGGATGCGCGATCAGGTCGAGGTCGCGCCGCGCATCGGCCTCGAGCGCGGCGAGGGTGCTAGGTGCAGGCAAGACTCGGTCTCCGGGTTTCCACTGGCGCCGACCAAGATGGGCGCAATCCTGCCGGCCACCAGTGCAAATCCCGGCGTCCTATCACGCGGCTTCGGCAGGTGCCGCGTATACCGGCAGGCGATGCATCCTTCGGACGCAGCGATGCGTCCAAGCGGTCCGGCCGCGAGCCAATCGGCCTTGCAAGCGAAGGCCGGTTGCGGCCACGCTCCATCCCGCCGGAAAAGACGCCACGAACGGAGATGACGACCATGCTGCGACGGACCTTGTTGGGCACCAGCCTCGGCCTCGCCGCGCCGGCGACGCTTCGCGCGCAGGGAGCGCCGCAATTCACCTTCCGCCTGCACAGCTTCTCCTCGCCGACCGCGCTCGACCACACCATGCATCTCGACCCATGGGCGGCGAAGGTGGCGGCGGAATCCGGTGGGCGCATCAAGATCGACGTGTTTCCCGCCATGCAGCTCGGCGGGCAGCCGCGCGATCTGGTGCAGCAGCTTGAGGACGGCGTCGTCGACATCATCTGGACCGTGCCGGGCTTCACCCCCGGCCGCTTCATGGGGACGGAGGGCCTGGAGCTTCCGTTCCTCAACACCGGGCTGAGCGTCACGGAAAGTGCTGCGGCCATGGAATTCGCCGCCAAGCACCTGGCGGAGACAGAATACCGTGGCATCAAGATCATCTCCATCCATTCGACCGACCGCGCGCTGATCCACACCTCCCGCAAGCCGATCCGCACGCTGGAGGATTTCCGCGGCATGAAGCTGCGCGTCGCCGGACGCTTCATCGGAGAGGCGGTGACCGCGCTTGGCGCCACGCCCGTCGGCATCCCGCTCGGCGGCGTGTACGAGGCGACGGCACGCAGCCAGGTGGATGGGTTCCTGATCAACTGGGCGATCACCCAGCCCTTCCGCCTCTACGAGGTGGCCAAGTTCCACAGCGAGCCGCCGGGCGTCGGCCTTTTCCAGGGCATGATCCTCACCCTGATGAACGGCCGCAGCTACAACCGCCTGCCGCCCGACCTGAAGGCCGTGATCGATGCCAATTCGGGCCCCGCGCTCGCAGTGAACCGCGGCGCCATCTGGGATTCACAGACCGCGGCGGCCGTGGATGCGGCGCGCGGCGCCGGCAACGAGATCATCGCGATCGGGCCGGAGGAAAAGGCGCGCTGGCGCACCGCCGTGGCACCGGCCTACGAGGCCTGGGTCGCGGAGATGACCCGCCGCGGCCGCAATGGCCGTGCGATGTTCGAGGATCTTCAGGCGATCACGGCCAAGCACGGCCGCGCATGAATCTGCCGGCTCTGCGCGTCGGCCTGACGCGTCTTGCCGTGGCCTGCGCTCTGGTGAGCGGCTTCCTGCTGCTTGCCGCGGTTGGCGTCACCAGCGCCTCCGTCATCCGCGGCGCCTTCGGAACGCCGATTCTGGGTGACAGCGAGGTGGTGGAGATGCTGCTGGGCGTCGCCGTCGTGCTGTGCATGCCGCTGTGCGAGATGAAGGGCGTGCATGTGCTCGTTGATTTCTTCACCCAGAAGCTGCCGCCGCGGGCGACGGGTGCGCTGGATGCCGTGATGCGGTTGGTGGTCGCCGTGGTCGTCGCGGTGCTGGCCTGGCGCCTTATCATCGGTGGCATCGGCATGTGGGACCGCGAGAGGGATACGATGTTCCTGCAATTGCCGTACTGGTGGGGCTACGCGGCGGCTGGCCTGGGCATGATGGCCTGGAGCCTCTGCACCGTGTTCGTCGCGGTCGAGGGCTTTGTCCGCCTGCGTCGGCCGGCATGACGGATTTCGGTGTCGGGCTGCTGATGTTCGGCGGCGCGCTGGTGCTGATCGCGCTACGCATGCCTGTCGGGATCGCCATGCTCCTTGTCGGTGGACTGGGCTATGCCGGCCTGTCAGGTTGGGACCGACTGTTCGCCACGCTCAACACGCTGACGTTCAGCCGCTTCTCCTCCTACACCCTGTCGGTCATCCCGCTGTTCCTGCTGATGGGCGACTTTGCGACCAAGGGCGGCATGAACCGGGCCCTTTTCGCCTGCGCCCGCGCCTGGATGGGACATTGGCGCGGTGGGCTTGCGGTGGCCAGCATCGGCGGCTGCGCGGCCTTCGGCGCGATCTGCGGATCGTCGCTCGCAACTGCCGCCACCATGTCCCAGGTGGCGCTTCCGGAGATGCGCAGGCACGGCTACTCGCCCGCACTCGCCACCGGCACCCTGGCCGCCGGCGGCACGCTCGGCATCCTGATCCCGCCCAGCGTCATCCTGGTGATTTACGCGATCTACACGGAACAGAGCATCGGAAGCCTGTTCATCGCCGCCGTCATCCCCGGCCTGCTCGCCACCATCGGCTATATGCTCGTGGTCAACATCTACACCCGGGTGGCCCCTGGCGCCGCGCCGCCGGCCGAACGCATGCCCTACCGCGCGCGCCTGCGTGCGACGGCGGAGGTCTGGCCGGTGATGACGGTGTTCCTCGTCGTCGTCACCGGCATCTACGATGGCTGGTTCAGCGCGACCGAGGGTGCGGCCATCGGCGCCGCTGCGACCGGCCTGCTGGCCTTCGGACTTGGCGGCATGCGGTGGCAGGGCCTGCGCGAGAGTCTGTTGTCCACGGCCGAGACCACCGGGCTGATCTTTATTGTGCTGCTGGGCGCTGAGCTGTTCAGCGCGGCACTGGCGCTGTCGCACCTGCCGTCCGAGCTTTCCAGCATGGTCGCCGCCCTGCCGGTGCCGCCGCTCGCCATCCTGTTCGCCATCCTGGTGGTTTATCTCGTGCTCGGTTGCTTCATGGAAAGCATGGCGATGGTGCTGCTGACGCTGCCCATCTTCGTACCGCTGATGCTGAGCCTGGATTTCGGGCTCGATCGCACGCAGGTGCTGGTCTGGTTTGGCATCCTGGTGCTGATGAGCGTGGAGGTCGGCATGATCTCGCCGCCCTTCGGGCTGAACCTGTTTGTCATCAACGCCATGGCGAAAGACATCCCGATGGGCCAGACCTATCGTGGCGTGATGGGATTCTGCGCCTCCGACCTGCTCCGCATCGTGCTGCTGCTGTTCTTCCCGGTGCTGTCGCTTTGGCTGCCGGGGCTTTGGTAGCTATACCGTCAGCAGCCTCCGCACGGCGGCCTCGTCCAGCGTCCCGGCCGGCCCACCCAGCGCCACCTCGCCGCGCACCATGACAGCGATGCTGTCGGCAAGCTCGCGGGCGAAGTCGTAGTACTGTTCGACCAGGATCACCGCCATGCCGCGGTCGCGCGAGAGATGGCGGATGACGCGCGCGATATCCTTGATGACGGAAGGCTGGATGCCCTCCGTCGGCTCATCCAGGATCAGCAGGCGTGGCCGGGCACACAACGCGCGGCCGATCGCCAGCTGCTGCTGCTGCCCGCCGGACAGGTCGCCGCCGCGGCGCCGCAGGAACTGCCGCAGCACGGGGAACAGGTCGAAGATCTCCGAATCGACACCCGAGCCACGCGGCGCAGCAGCCAACGCCGTCTCCAGGTTCTCCTGCACCGTCAGGAAGGGAAAGATCTCCCGTCCCTGCGGCACATAGCCGATGCCGGCGCGTGCGCGCTCCGCTGGTCCCAGCCGCGTCACGTCGCGCCCCTCCCAGGTGATGCTGCCGGCGCGCACCTTCTCCAGCCCCATGATGGCGCGCAGCAGCGAGGACTTGCCGACGCCGTTCCGACCCAGCACGGCGGTGACCCTGCCGGGTTCCGCCACCAGCGAGACGCCGCGCAGGCAAAGGCTGGCGCCGTAGGACAGGTCGATGGCGGAGACGTTCAGCATTTCATCGCCCCAGATACACTTCGATGACCCGGGGGTCGTTCTGCACGTGGTCGATGGAGCCCTCCGACAGCACGCTGCCGTCGCACAGCACGGTTACCCGCCGGCCTAACGCGCGGACAAATTCAAGGTCGTGCTCGACCACCACGACGCTGCGCTTGCCGGCAATGCGCACCAGCAGGGCCGCGGTCTGCTCGGTTTCCGAATCCGTCATGCCGGCGACGGGCTCGTCCACCAGCAGCAGCTCTGGGTCTTGCATCAGCAGCATGCCGATCTCCAGCCACTGCCGCTGCCCGTGGCTGAGGATGCCGGCCAGGTCGTAGGCGCGTTCGAGGAGTCCGATCTCCTCGAGCGTACGCTCGATGCTGGTGCGCGCCTCGCCGGTCAGGATCCAACGCAGGCAGGCGATCGGACCGCGCGGGGCCTTCAGTGCCAGTTCCATGTTCTCAAACACGGTCAGCGCATCGAACATCGTCGGTTTCTGGAACTTGCGGCCGATCCCGAGATTGGCGATGCCGGCCTCGTCCATCCGGGTCAGGTCGATGTCGCCGAAGTTTACAGTGCCCGTGGTGGGACGCGTCTTGCCGGTGATCACGTCCATCATCGTGGTCTTCCCGGCACCATTCGGCCCGATGACGGAGCGGAGCTCCCCCGGCTCGACGATAAGGGAGAGGTTGTTGAGCGCCCGGAAGCCGTCGAATACGACGGTGACGCCATCCAGGTACAGCCGGCGTCCCTGGCTCACGGGCTCCGCCCCTTCATCAGTCCGATCAAGCCCTTCGGCAGGAACAGCGTGACCGCAACGAACAGCCCGCCAAGCACGAATAGCCAGAGGTCCGGTGCGGCGGAGGTCAGCCAGGTCTTCAGCGCATTGACGGAGAATGCGCCAAGGACTGCGCCGATCAGGGTGCCGCGGCCGCCGACGGCAACCCAGATGACCGCCTCGATCGAGTTGGCAGGGCTGAATTCCCCGGGATTGATGATGCCGACCTGCGGCACGTAGAGCGCCCCGGCCACGCCGGCCAGCATGGCGGACAGCACGAAGGCGAACAGCTTGTGGTTGGTGGTGTTGTAGCCGAGGAAGCGCACCCTGCTTTCCGCGTCGCGGATCGCCGTCAGCACACGGCCGTACTTGCTGCGGGTCAGTCGCACACAGATCAGGAAGGCCAGCACCAGCGCGAGGAGAGAAGCGTAGAAGAGGCCCGATCGCATGCCAGAGGTGTTGAGCGGCTGGCCCAAAAGCTCCTTGAAATCGGTGAAGCCATTGTTGCCGCCGAAGCCCATGTCGTTGCGAAAGAATGCCAGCATGAGCGCGAAGGTCATCGCCTGGGTCAGGATGGAGAAGTAGACGCCCGTGATGCGGCTACGGAAGGACAGGAAGCCGACGACGAGGGCCAGTGCGCCAGGCACCAGCACCACCATCAACATGGCGAAGGGGAAGCTGTCGAAGCCCAGCCAGTACCAAGGCAACTCCTGGTAGCCAAGGAACACCATGAAGTCCGGCAGCACAGGATGGCCATAGGACCCGCGCGGCCCGATGAGCCGCATCAGGTGCATACCCATGGCGTAGCCGCCAAGCGCGAAGAAGGCGCCGTGGCCCAGCGACAGGATGCCGGCATAGCCCCAGGCGAGGTCCAGCGACAACGCCAGGATCGCGTAGCAGATCCATTTGCCGGCGATGGAGACGAGGAAGTCCGAGACGTGCAGCGGATGCGCCACCGGCAGCAGGTTCAGCAGCGGCATGACGCCGAGCGCCAGGATGAAGATCAGCAGGCCGGCCCGCAGGCCGAGCCGCAGCCTGCCATCCGGGGCCGTTGGGGATACCGCAAGGCTCATGCGTCCGCGGCCCTTCCCTTCTGCGCGAACAGGCCGCGCGGCTTGCGCTGGATGAACAGCATTGCCGCCACCAGCACGAACACCTTGGCCAACACCGCACCGGCCCAGGGCTCCAGCATCTTGTTGATGATGCCGAGGCCGAAGGCGCCCACCAGCGTGCCCGCCAGGGAGCCGACGCCGCCGAACACCACCACCAGGAAGCTGTCGATGATGTAGCCGGTGCCTAGGTTGGGGCTGACATTGTCGATCTGGCTGAGCGCCACGCCGGCGATTCCGGCAATGCCCGACCCGAAGGCGAAGGTCAGCGCATCCACACGCCCGGTGCGGATGCCCATGGAGGAGGCAATGGCCCGCTTCTGCGTCACCGCGCGCATCTCTAGCCCGAAGCGCGTGAAACGGATGGCGGCCACCGTCAGCCCCAGCACGACCAGCGAGAAGACCAGGATCCACAGCCGGTTCTGCGTCACGGCGATGTCGCCCGGCAGCATCAGCGTGCCCTGCATCCAGGCCGGGCTGATGATCTCGCGGTTCTGCGCGCCGAAGGTGAGCCGCACCGATTGCTGGATCATCATGCCGACGCCGAAGGTCATCAGCAGAGTCTCCAGCGGCCGGCCGTACAGGTGGCGGATGAGGCCACGTTCCATCGCCGCGCCACAGGCGGCGGTCACCAGGAAGGCGGCCGGCACCGCAAGCGGCAGCGACCAGGGCGCGAGCGCCGGAATGCCGCGCAGCGCTTCCTGCACCACGAAGGTGGTGTAGGCGCCGAGCATGACGAACTCGCCATGCGCCATATTGATCACGCCCATGACACCGAAGGTCACTGCGAGTCCCAGTGCCGCCAGCAAAAGCACGGAGCCAAGCGACAGCCCCTGGAACAGCGTCTCCGCCGCGCGCCGGACCGCCAGGCGCTGGTCGACCGCGGCCACCGCTTCCTCGATCTGCACGGAAAGATCCGGGTTGGCGGCGCGAATTTCGAGAAGCACGGCACGCGCCTCCGGGGAGGCCGTGGCGCCGAGGGCCGAGATGCCGAGCAGTTTGTCCGCCGGGTCATTTGCCATGACGCGAGAGGCGGCCAGGGCCAGGGCCAGCCGCGTGCGAATAGTAGGCACCGTCTCCCGTGCCAGGGCCGCATCAAGCAGCGGCACGTTTTCCGCCGATCGGCTGCGGAACACCGCCTCCGCCGCCGCCTGGCGTTCCGCGGGATCGGGCGAGACCAGTTGCAGGCGCCCAAGCGCCCCGCGTAACGCAACGCGCACCCGGTTGTTCAAGCGCACGGCTTCCGCGCCTGCGGCATCGGCGGTTGCGCCAAACAGCGCGTCGGTCGCGCCTGCCTCGGCACGGATCAGCAGTGTTCCATCTGCGCGGCGCAGCAGGCGCCCATCGCTCAACGCGCGTAGCAAGGGGAGGGCCGCCGGGTCGCCGCTTGCGCCCAGCCGGTCCACGGCCTCCGCCGTCTGGTTGAAGCCGGTGCCGATTCCGGCGAGACGGGCGGCTATCGTGTCCTGTGCGTGCACCGGCAGGGCCATGGCGCACATCAGCAGCAGGGCGAGAAGCGCGTTCTTCATGCGGTTGCGAACAGGGGGCGGCACGATGCCGCCCCCCATCCCTTCTGATCAGCCGCGGCGGCGGTTCGCGTTTTCCGGGATGAAGGGAGACCAGTTCTCGGCCGCGATGACCGTAGGCGTCTTCCACACCGTGTTGAACTGCCCGTCGGCCTGGATCTCGCCGATCATCACCGGCTTGGTCAGGTGATGGTTGGCGCGCATCTCCTGGTTGAAGCCGGAAGGTGCATCGACCTTCTGGCCGATCATGGCTGTGCGCACGGCATCGACATTGGTCGTCCCGGCCTGGGTCACGGCCTGGGTCCACATCTTGAAGCCGGTGTAGGTGGCTTCCATCGGGTCGTTGGTCACGCGGCGCGGGTTCTTGATGTAGGCCTGCCACATCGCCTTGAACTCGGTGTTCACCGGGCTGTCGACGGACATGAAGTAGTTCCATGCGGCCAGGTGCCCGACCAGCGGCCGCGCATCAATGCCGGCCAGTTCTTCCTCGCCGACGCTGAAGGCGACGGAGGGGATATCCTCGGCCTTGATGCCCTGGTTGCCCAGCTCGCGGTAGAACGGCACGTTGGCATCGCCGTTGATGGTCGATACGATGGCGGTCTTCTTGCCCTCGCCGGCGAAGCGCTTCACGCGGCTGACGATACCCTGCCAGTCGCTGTGCCCGAACGGCGTGTATTCTTCCATGATGTCGGCATCCGGAATGCCCTTGCTGTTCAGGAAGGCACGCAGGATGCGGTTGGTGGTGCGCGGGTAGACGTAGTCCGTGCCGAGCAGCGCGATACGCTTGGCCTCACCGCCATCGGCACTCATCAGGTATTCCACGGCCGGGATCGCCTGCTGGTTCGGCGCAGCACCGGTGTAGAAGATGTTCTTGCTCTCTTCCTCGCCCTCATACTGGACGGGGTAGAAAAGCATGCCGTTCAGTTCCTCGAACACCGGCAGCACGGATTTGCGGGACACGCTGGTCCAGCAGCCAAAGGTCACGTCGACCTTGGAAACTGCGAGAAGTTCGCGCGCCTTCTCCGCGAACAGCGGCCAGTTGGATGCAGGGTCGACTACCACCGCCTCGACCCGCCGGCCGAGTAGGCCACCGCGGCCGTTGATCCATTCGACCATCATCAGCACGGTGTCGCGCAGCGCGGTCTCGCTGATCGCCATGGTGCCCGACAGCGAATGCAGGACGCCCACCCTGATCGGCGCGGCCTGCGCGAAGGAGGGGCGGATGGCGGGCGCGGCCAGCACCGTGCCGAGGCCGGCCAGGGCGGCGCGCCGCGTGATGGGCATGCGATGGATCATTGTTTTGAAGCCTCCTCGGGGATGCACGAACCGGCGGCACCGACGCCGCCACTTGGCTGCGTCCCCACCCGAGCCGTCGCTGTTGCGAGATGTGTGCCAACGCTTGGCATACGATCAGATCGGCGCGTGCCCTGGTTTCGTGGCGTATCTGAACATCAGGTTTGCACAAAGAAGTGGCGGGGGGTGCCCTCGCCGGCCACGCGGCGCCATCGGCGTGTGCAGTTGCACATGTCTTGGCCGAGCGGTCGTTGACGTGCCATGCTGGGCGCGATGGACCAGACCGCACCGCTGGCGCTTCACCACCAGCGCGCCCGAGGCCGGGCCGAACTCGGCCTGCTTGCGGCGCCGGGCAGCGCGCGCATCGCGCATCTCTACCAGTCGTCGCCGCTGCGCGTGTTGTTTCCCGATGCCGATCCGGATGAGCCGAAGCAGGCGGCGCTGGTCAATGTCGCCGGCGGTCTGGCGGGTGGCGATCGGCTCGAGGCGGCGCTGACCCTTGGTGCCGATGCGCGCTTCACCGTCACGACGCCGGCGGCCGAGAAGGTTTATCGCAGCCTTGGTCCCGTTACCGAGATCTCGAGCAGCCTGGTACTGGCGGATCGGGCCACGGCGGAATGGCTGCCGCAGGAGACCATCCTGTTCGATGGTGCCCGGCTGGCGCGGCGGCTGGAGATCTCGCTGGCGCCTGACGCAAAGCTGCTGGCGGCGGAAATGCTGGTGCTCGGCCGCGCGGCCCGCTCCGAGACCTTTACCAGGGGTATGCTGCGCGATCGCTGGTGCATCCGTCGCGACGGCCGCCGGCTTTGGGTGGATGCATTGCACCTCGACCCTGGTGCGATCCCGCACCGGTTCACGCTGGATGGCGCCGGCGCGCTGGCGACACTGGTGCTGGCCATGCCGGATGCCGCCGCGCATCGCGATTTGGCCCGGGATCTTGCCGCCGGTGGTGCCGGCCTGTTGGCTCCCGGCCTGCTGGTTGCCCGTTGGCTCGGTGAGGCGGGTCAGGTGCGCGCCGCGTTGGCCGCCGCGATCATGGCGCTCCGGGCCCAGGCACTTGGCCTGCCGGCGCGGCTGCCGAGGCTCTGGCGCACATGATGTGGCATGCGCCATGCTTGGCGCCGCTGGGAGGTAGCGCATGAACCTGACGCCGCGAGAGAAGGACAAGCTGCTGGTCGCCATGGCGGCCACCGTGGCGCGCCGCCGGCTGGAGCGTGGCGTACGGCTGAACCACCCGGAAGCCGTGGCCCTCATCACCGACTACGTGGTGGAAGGCGCCCGCGATGGCCGCAGCGTGGCGGAACTGATGCGCGACGGCGCGACCGTCGTGACGCGCGCGCAGGTGATGGAGGGCATCGCCGAGATGATCCATGAGATCCAGGTGGAGGCCACCTTCCCGGACGGCACGAAGCTGGTCACCGTGCATGAGCCGATCCGATGATTCCCGGCGAGATCTTCCCCGCCGCGGGTGACATCGAACTTAACGCCGGCCGCCCGGTGACGGAGCTTGCCGTTGCCAATACCGGCGACCGCCCGATCCAGGTTGGCAGCCACTACCACTTCGCCGAAACCAACCCGGCGCTGCGCTTCGATCGCGCCGCCGCACACGGCCAGCGGCTCGACATCCCGGCCGGTACGGCCGTGCGGTTCGAGCCTGGCCAGTCGCGCAGCGTGCGGCTTGTGCCGTATTCCGGCGCGCGCATTGTGCACGGGTTCCGCGGCGAGACAGAAGGGAAGCTCTGATGGCCGCACGCCTGTCCCGCCGCGCCTATGCCGGCATGTACGGCCCGACCACCGGCGACCGCCTGCGCCTGGCCGACACCGACCTGATCATCGAGATCGAGCGGGACCTCACCACCTACGGCGAGGAGGTGAAGTTCGGCGGCGGCAAGGTCATTCGCGATGGCATGGGCCAGTCCCAGGTCACTCGGAAAAACGGCGCGGTGGATACCGTCATCACCAACGCGCTGATCCTCGACCACAGCGGAATCTACAAGGCTGATGTGGGCCTCAAGGACGGGCTGATCCACAGCATTGGCAAGGCGGGCAACCCGGACACCCAGCCAGGCGTCACCATCATCATCGGCCCGGGCACGGAAGTTCTGGCTGGTGAGGGCCGAATTCTGACGGCGGGCGGCATCGACCCGCATATCCACTTCATCTGCCCGCAGCAGATCGAGGAGGCGCTGGTCTCCGGCATCACCACCATGTTCGGCGGCGGCACGGGACCCGCCCATGGAACGCTGGCCACGACCGCCACGCCCGGCCCTTGGCACCTCGCGCGGATGCTGCAGGCGGCCGAAGCGTTTCCGATGAATCTCGGCTTCCTCGGCAAGGGCAATGCCGCCCTGCCAGAGGCGCTGGAGGAACAGATACGCGCCGGCGCCTGCGGCCTGAAGCTGCACGAGGATTGGGGCACCACGCCCAAGGCGATCGACACCTGCCTGCGCGTAGCGGACGCCTTCGACATCCAGGTCGCGATCCATTCGGACACGTTGAACGAAAGCGGCTTCGTCGAAGATACCATCCGTGCCATCGGCGGCCGCAGCATCCAGGCCTTCCACACCGAAGGCGCCGGCGGCGGCCATGCACCAGACATCCTGAAGGTCATCGGCGAGCCGAATTTCCTGCCGTCCTCGACCAACCCGACGATGCCCTACACGCGCAACACGGTGGATGAGCACCTGGATATGCTCATGGTCTGCCACCACCTCGACCCGCGCATCCCGGAAGACGTCGCCTTCGCCGAATCGCGCATCCGCAAGGAGACGATCGCGGCCGAGGATATCCTGCACGACCTCGGCGCCATCAGCATGATGTCCTCCGACAGCCAGGCGATGGGACGGGTGGGCGAGGTCATCATCCGGACCTGGCAGGCGGCGCACAAGATGAAGCAGCAGCGCGGCCGCCTGCCGGGCGAGACAGGCGACAACGACAATCTGCGCGTCCGCCGCTACATCGCGAAATACACCATCAACCCCGCCATCGCGCAGGGCATCGCCAAGCATGTCGGCAGCATCGCCGTGGGCAAGCTGGCGGACCTGGTGCTGTGGTCGCCGGCCTTCTTCGGCGTGAAGCCGGACTACGTGCTGAAATGCGGCACCATCGCCATGGCGCCGATGGGTGATCCCAACGCCTCCATCCCGACGCCGCAGCCGATCCACTACCGCCCAATGTTCGGCGCCTATGGTCGTGCCAACACCCTGTCCTCCGTCACCTTCGTGTCGCAGGCCGCGCTCGAGGCCGGCATCGGCCAGAGCCTCGGCCTGTCGCGCCCCTTGCTGGCCGTATCGGGTACGCGCAACCTGTCGAAGCGCGACATGGTGCTGAACGATGCCTTGCCGAAGATCGAGGTGGACGCCGAAACCTACGAAGTGCGCGCCGATGGCGAGCTGCTGATTTGTGAACCCGCCACGGAACTTCCCATGGCGCAGCGCTACTTCCTGTTCTGAGAGCCACGCATGCCCAACACCACGCCGCCCCGCGCCATCGCCGTCCACGCCGCCGGCACCTGGCCGCAGCAGGAGATGCGGGACACCGTCACGGTCGATTTCGACGACCGCTTCCGCCGCCGCAAGATGTACCTGACGGAAGGCGGCGGATCCTTCCTGCTCGACCTGCCGGAGGCGCAGGTGATGCGGGATGGCGACGGGCTGGAACTCGAACATGGCGGCTTCATCCACCTGCGTGCGGCGGCGGAGGATCTGGTCGCCGTCTCCGCGCCGAGCCCGGCCCTGCTGCTGCGCCTCGCCTGGCACCTCGGCAACCGCCACCTGCCGACGGAACTCGCCGGCGAACGCATCCTGATCCGGCACGACCACGTGATCATCCGGATGCTGGAGGGGCTTGGCGCGACGCTGGAGAAGGTGCGGGCGCCGTTCAACCCGGAGGGTGGCGCCTATGGCGAACACAACCGCCTGCCGGACCATCCGCATGGCCATCATCACCACGGCGACGATGACTACCACCACCACTGACCTCGCCGCATTGGCGCGGCTTCTGGCTTGGCTGTCGCCGGCCTATCCGACCGGCGCTTTCAGCTACAGCCATGGGCTGGAGATGGCGGTGGAGGTGGGCGCGGTGACGGACCGCGCCAGCCTCGTCGCCTATGCCGAGGCGGCCCTGGCGCATGGTGCCGGCGCTGTCGATGGTGGACTGCTCGCGCTGTCCTGGCGCGCGGCCGCAGCGGGTGACGAGGCCGCGCTGGATGACCTCGCGGACCTTGCCGCCGCCATGCGCGGCACCGCCGAGTTGGCGCTGGAGGCGACGCAGCCGGGCCATGCCTTCGCGCTCGCCACCAACGCCGCCTGGCCGCATCCGGCATTCGCCGCCTTCACCGCGCGGCATCCCGGCCGCCTGACCCATGCCGTCGCATTCGGCGCCGCTGCCGGCTGCCACGGCATCCCGCAGCGCGAGGCCTGCTTCGCCTGGCTCACCGCCTTCGCCGCCAATCTGGTCTCCGCCGGGGTCCGGCTGGTGCCGCTCGGGCAGACGGATGGGCAGGTCGCGACCGCGGCGCTGCTGCCCGCCATCGTCGCCGCGACGGACGCCGCGCTGGCTGTCCGTGATCCGGAGGATATCGGCAGCGCCGCGCCGGTCATCGACCTGTTCTCGCTGCGCCACGAGACCCAGTACACAAGGCTCTTCCGCTCATGAATGCTTCAGAAGGCCGGCCGCTTCAGGCCTCCGCGCGCAAAGAGCCCTCCGGCCATCGGACGGCGAACGGCCCCTTTCGCATCGGCATCGGCGGCCCCGTCGGTTCGGGGAAGACGGCGCTGGTCGACCGCCTTTGCAAGGCGATGCGCGACAGCCACGACGTCGCTGCCATTACCAACGACATCTACACCAAGGAGGATGCCGAGTTCCTGACCCGCAGCGGCGCCCTTTCCGCCGATCGCATCATGGGCGTCGAGACCGGCGGGTGTCCGCACACCGCAATCCGGGAAGATGCCTCGATCAATCTCGCCGCCGTGGCGGAAATGTCCGGCCGGTTTCCATCGCTGGAAATCCTGTTCATCGAATCGGGCGGCGACAATCTGGCCGCCACCTTCAGCCCGGAACTGGCCGACCTGACGATCTACGTCATCGACGTCTCGGCCGGCGACAAGATCCCGCGCAAGGGCGGGCCCGGCATCACGCGCTCCGACCTGCTTGTCATCAACAAGACCGATCTGGCACCACTGGTCGGTGCCGATCTTTCGGTCATGGACCGCGATGCCCGCAAAATGCGCGGCGCGCGGCCCTTCCTGTTCACGAACCTCAAGGAGAACAAGGGCGTGTCGGATATCGCAGCATTCATCCTCAAATCCGGCGGAATCGCCTGATGCGCCGTGTCCTGACCCTCGCGGCGCTGCTGGCGGCGCCCGTCCCCGCGCTGGCTCACACCGGCGCGGACCATCTTCATGGCTTCGCCGCGGGTTTCCTGCATCCGGTCGGGGGTCTTGACCACGTGCTGGCGATGGTCGCGGTCGGCCTCTGGGCCGGGCTGCTCGGCGGGCGCGCCATCTGGGCGCTGCCGGCCGGCTTCCTGGGTGCCATGGCGGTCGGCTTCGGCGTCGCCACCACCGGCCTCGGCCTGCCGATGGTTGAGGCCGGCATCCTTGCCTCCGTCATCGTGCTCGCTGCGCTGGTGGCGTCTTCCGCGCGGCTGTCGCTGGCCGTTGCGGTGCCCCTGGTCGCGCTGTTCGGGCTGCTGCATGGCCATGCGCATGGCACCGAACTGGCCGGGCATGGGGCGGTCGGCTATGCGGCCGGCTTCCTGGCCGCCAGCGCCGCCCTGCATGGACTAGGCATGCTGGCCGCATGGCAGGTAACCAACCGGCTCGTCCTGCGCGTGGCCGGCGGTGCCATCGCGGCGCTGATGCTGGTCGTCGCCGGCCTCGGGTGAACGACTTTCGCCGCGCCGTCCTGGTGCCGGAACTGCTGGTCGCCGAATTGGCGGCCAGCCTGCGGTTCTGGTGTTGTCTCTGTGGCTTCCGCGTCGCCTATGACCGGCCGGAGGATCGCTTCGCCTATCTCGACCGTGATGGCGCGCAGGTGATGCTGGAGGAGGCGGCTGGGCCGGGTCGCCGCTGGGTCACCGACGCGCTTGAACGGCCCTTTGGTCGCGGCGTGAACCTGCAGATCGGGGTGGCCGACGCCGGTCCAATCCTGACCGCACTGCGCAAAGCAAAATGGCCGCTTTACCTTGAGCCGGAGGAGAAGTGGTACCGCGTGGTGGAAGGTGCTGCCGGGGTGCGGCAGTTCCTGGTGCAGGATCCCGATGGATACCTTCTGCGCTTCTCCCAGCCGCTTCAGGCCGCCTCACCGGCGGCCCAGCCGCTCGACCAGGCCCATTGGAAATTGTAGCCGCCGAGCCAGCCCGTGACATCCACGGCCTCACCGATCACGAACAGCCCTGGAACATCCTTGGCGGCCAGGGTCTGCGACGAAAGGCCTGACGTATCGACGCCGCCCAGCGTGACCTCCGCCTTGGCGTAGCCCTCGGTCCCCGTGGGCTCCAGCCGCCAGGCCTTGAGCAGCGCGCCGAGCGCCTTCAGCGGCCCGTCTCCTACCTCGCCGATGACCCGTGGCGGCAGGTGCAGGGCGGCCATGGCCTGCGCCAGGCGGCCCGGCAGGAACTCGGACAGCACCGTCTTCGGCTCCGCCTTTGGCCGCGCGCGCTTGCCCGCCAGCAGCAGCGCCGCGGCGTCACGGTCTGGCAGCAGGTCCAGCGTCAGCGCCTCCCCGCCGCGCCAGTAGGAGGAGGCCTGCAGGATGGCCGGGCCGGACAGGCCACGATGGGTGAACAGCAGCGCTTCCCGGAACGTCGTGCGGCCGACCTTCGCGATGCTGTCCAGCGCGACGCCGGACAATGGCTGCATCAGGTCCAGCGCTGGTCCCACGAAGGTCAGCGGCACCAGTCCCGGCGCAGGCGCCACCAGCTTCAAGCCGAAGCGCCGCGCCACGTCATGCGCGAAGCCCGTCGCGCCCATCTTAGGGATGGACAGGCCACCGGTGGCCAGCACCAGCGATTCGGCGGTGAAGCGGCCCCGGTCGGTCGTCACCGCAAAGTGCTCTGCGCGGGAAACCTCCGTCACCCGCTGCGACAGGCGCAGATCGACGCCCGCCGCCGCACATTCCGCCAGCAGCATCGCAACGATGGCACGCGCCGATCCGTCGCAGAACAATTGCCCTAGCGTCTTCTCATGGAAGGCGATGCCGTGCTTCCGCACCAGCGCGACGAAATCCTGCTGCGTGTAGCGCGCGAGGGCGGAGCGGGCGAAGTGCGGGTTGCCCGAGAGGAACCGCTCCGGCACGCAGCCGGTGTTCGTGAAGTTGCAGCGCCCGCCGCCGCTGATCAGGATCTTCTTCCCGGCCGCCTCGGCATGGTCCAGCAGCAGCACCCGGCGTCCCCGCTGGCCCGCGCGCATCGCGCAGAACAGCCCGGCCGCCCCGGCGCCGAGCACCACCACGTCGAAATGCGTCATCAAGCGGCTTCTGCCAGCCCGGCCATGTCGCGCCCCACAGCCTCCGCCACGCGGATGCCGTCGACGCCGGCGGAGAAGATGCCGCCGGCATAGCCCGCGCCTTCTCCCGCCGGGTACAGGCCGAGCGTGTTGACACTGCGCAGCGATGCATCCCGCTTGATGCGGATGGGCGAGGAGGTGCGTGTTTCCACCCCCGTCATCACTGCCTCCGACATGTCGAAGCCTGCGATTTGTCGGCCGAAGGCGGGCAGCGCTTCCCGCATCGCGGCAACGGCGAAGTCGGGCAGGCAGGCGGCGAGGTCGGTGGGGGTGACGCCGGGCTTGTAGCTGGGCACCACGGCACCGAGCGACGTGGAAGCCCGCCCCGCAAGGAAATCACCCAAGAGCTGTGCAGGTGCTCGGTAGTCGCCGCCGCCCGCCACGAAGGCGCGTTCCTCCCAATGCCGCTGGAACGCGATTCCCGCCAGCGGGCCACCTGGGAAGTCCACCTCCGGCGTGATGCCTACGACGATGCCGGCATTGGCGTTGCGTTCGGCCCGCGAATACTGGCTCATCCCATTGGTCACCAGGCGCCCCGGTTCGCTCGCCGCGGCGACCACGGTGCCGCCGGGACACATGCAGAAGGAATAGACGCTGCGACCATTTTTGCAGTGGTGCACCAGCTTATAGTCTGCGGCGCCCAGGATGGGGTTGCCGGCGAAGGCGCCGAAGCGGGCACGGTCGATGATCGACTGTGGATGCTCGATGCGCACGCCGATCGAGAAGGGCTTCGCTTCCACGAACACGCCGGCCGCGTGCAAGCTCGCAAAAGTGTCGCGGGCGGAGTGACCGATGGCGAGCACCACGTGCTGCGTCTCAATCGTCTGGCCCGCTTCCGTCACCACGCCGCGCATTCGGCGCTGGCCGTCCCGCCCGGCTTCCACCAGGAAATCCACCACCTTGGTGCCGAAGCGGTATTCGCCGCCCAGCGCCTCGATCTTCGCGCGCAGGCTTTCCACCATCGTCACCAGGCGAAATGTGCCGATGTGCGGCTTGGCGACGTAGAGGATTTCCTCCGGCGCGCCGGCGTCCACAAATTCAGTCAGTACCTTGCGGCCGAGGTGCTGCGGGTCCTTGATGCCGGACCACAGCTTGCCGTCGGAGAAGGTGCCGGCACCGCCCTCACCGAACTGCACGTTGCTTTCGGGGACAAGCTGGTTGCGGCGCCACAGGCCCCAGGTGTCCTTGGTGCGTTCCCGCACCACCTTGCCGCGGTCCAGGATGATCGGCCGGAAGCCCATCTCCGCCAGGATCAGCGCGGCAAAGATGCCGCAGGGGCCGGTGCCGATGACCACCGGGCGGGCCGGCAGCCGGGCAAGGGCGTGCGCCACCGGCCGGTAGCCGGTATCCGGCGTCCGGCCGAGCGTGCGGGACAGCACCTTGTCGCCCGCCGCCCGCCGCAGCAGCGCGGCCTCGTCATCGACCGCGAAGTCGACCGAATACACCAGCAGGATCGCCGACCGACGGCGCGCATCCCAGGCGCGGCGGGCGATGGAGAACTCGCGCACCTCCGCTGGCCGCAGCCCCAGCGTCGCGCACAGCGCGAGTTGCACCGCCCCCTCGGCATGGTCCAGCGGCAGCTTCAGTTCGGTCAGGCGCAGCATCAGACCCTCAGTACACCACCACCGACCGGATCGACTCGCCGCGCTCCATCAGTTCGAAGCCGTGGTTGATCTGGTCCAGGGGCATCACATGGGTGATCAGGCTGTCGATGTCGATCTTCCCCTGCATGTACCAGTCGACGATCTTCGGCACGTCGGTCCGGCCGCGGGCGCCACCGAAGGCGGTGCCGCGCCAGGACCGGCCGGTGACCAGCTGGAACGGCCGGGTGCTGATCTCCTGCCCTGCGCCGGCGACGCCGATGATGATCGACTCGCCCCAGCCGCGATGCGTGCATTCCAGCGCCTGGCGCATGACCTTCACGTTGCCAATGCACTCGAAGCTGAAATCGGCGCCGCCGCCGGTCAGGTCGACGATGGCCTGCACCACCTTGTCGTGGCCGACCTCGTTCGGGTTGATGAAGTCGGTCATGCCGAACTTCCGGGCCATTTCTTCCCGCCCATTGTTCAGGTCGATGCCGATGATCCGGTCGGCACCGACCATGCGCGCGCCCTGGATCACGTTCAGCCCGATGCCGCCCAGCCCGAACACGGCGACATTGGCGCCCGGCCAGACCTTGGCGGTGTTGATGACGGCGCCGATGCCGGTGGTCACGCCGCAGCCGATGTAGCAGATCTTTTCGAACGGCGCGTCCTCCCGCACCTTCGCCACCGCGATCTCCGGCAGCACCGTGTAGTTGGCGAAGGTGGAGCAGCCCATGTAGTGCATCACCGGCGATCCCTCGCAGGAGAAGCGGGAGGACCCATCCGGCATGACCCCCTTGCCCTGGGTGCCGCGGATTGCCGTGCACAGGTTGCTGCGTTGTGAAAGGCAGGTTTTGCACTGCCGGCATTCCGGCGTGTAGAGCGGGATCACGTGGTCGCCTGGCTTCACGCTGGTGACGCCGGCGCCAACCTCGCGGACGATCCCAGCGCCTTCATGGCCCAGAATGGCCGGGAACAGCCCCTCCGGATCGGCGCCGGACAGCGTGTAGAGATCGGTGTGGCACAGGCCGGTGGCCTTCACCTCCACCAGCACTTCGCCCGCCCGCGGGCCGCCAATCTCCACTTCCGTCACCGAAAGGGGCTTCCCGGCCGCCCAGGCCACCGCTGCGCGCGTTTTCATGCAACCTGCTCCGTCTGCATCGCCCGCCTGCCTACAGCATCCGCGGCTGCAGTTCGAGGCAGGCTCAGCGAAGCCACCTCGCTTGTTGCAGCGAATCCCAATTTTCGGGACTTGCGCAACAAGTAACGAAAGGCGAAACCTTGGCGTAAGTCGGGGGTAGTGGCGATGCGATTGGCCGTGCTGGCACTGTCTGTCCTGCTTGGGTCCGTCGCACCCGTGGTGCTGATGCCTGCATGGGCCCAGACCGGCAACCCGACGAACGACCAGCTTCTCGCGCGGGACGGGGCGGGGCAACGGGACGCCTTCCGCAGCCTGCTGCGCACCAACGGCCTTGCGTGTTCGGAGGTTTCCAATCTCTATGCCGCCGGTCTGGACCGCGGCCGCACGGCTTATTGGGACATCCAGTGCCGCGATGGCGGGCCCTGGCGGGTCGCGCTGCCAGCGGAGCGCTGGTCCACGCCGCGCCTCCTGAACTGCGGCCTGGCGAGCGGCCCGGGCGCCGGCGCGTGCTTCACGCCGGTCGGCAGCGCCGCGCCGCCTCGGGCGGTGATGGCCAGCCGCCCGGCTTCAATCCCGCAATCCTGCCAGAGGGCCTGCAACAGCCAGCCACGCGCCCTGGTGCAGGCCTGCCAGCAAAGCTGCGCCCAGGGTGGCGTGCTGCCGGCCGCTGCACCGGCTGTCGGCGCCACAGCCTCCGCGCTGCGCGGCCGCTTTGGCTTCATCTATACGGCGGAACCACCCTCCACGGCCTATGGCTTCACCAGCGGGCAATCAGACCGGCTCGCCGCCAGCATGACGGCCATCCGCGCCTGTGAGGCCATCGTGGGCCGCAACCAGTGCCGCATTTCCCTGGAATTTCCCAACGCCTGCGGTGCCCTGGTCCAGGCGGTCAGCGAGACCCCGGCCCAGCTGCGCCGCACGGCCACCGGCGCTGGCCAGACTCGCGAGCAGGCCGAGGCCCAGGCCTTGCAGGTCTGCCGCATTGCGGAACGGCCTGGCTCCGGCATCGTGTGCCGCGTCGCCGCCTCCGGCTGCTGAACCTGATGCCGCGCCCTTTGCCCGATCGGAACACCACCATGCGCCGCTGCTTCCTCGGCTTCCTGATGATGCTGGGCCTTGTCGGCACCGCGCCGGCCCAGACCCTTGACGCTGTCCGGCAGCGCGGCGAGTTGCGCTGTGGTGTGTTCGGGCAGTTGCCCGGATTTTCCGCACCCGACCTGCAGGGCCGGATGCGCGGGCTGGACGCGGATTTCTGCCGCGCGGTGGCTGCGGCTGTGCTGGGCGATGCGGAACAGGTGGGCTTCGTGCCCGCGGCGTCCCTCGAAGCCGGGCTGGCGCAGGTCGAGGCCGGCACCGTCGACCTGCTGTCCAGCAACATGACCATCACGGCCATGCGGGACGCCGGCCGCAACCTGACGCCGATCGGGGTCCTTCTCTACGACGGGCAGGCGGTGATGGTGCGGACGGACGCCAATGTCGCCTCCTTCGCCCAGCTCAACGGCAAGCGCATCTGCGTCGCCGCGCCGGAAGTCGATGGCAGCCTCGGCATCCTCCGCAACGCGGCGACGCGGGCCGGCATCACCGTGCAGCCGGTGGTGACCCGCCAAAGTGGTGCGTCGCTGCTCGATGACTTCAAGGACGGGCGCTGCGACGCGGTGACGGCCGATGCCGCCGCCCTCGCCACCCTGCGCGTGACGGACCTGCCCGACCCGGCAGGCGCGGTGCTGCTGCCCGAACGCTTGAGCCGCGAGCCGCTGACGCCCTTCGTGCGCGGAGGCGACGAGCGCTGGCGCCAGATCGTGACCTGGACGCTGCACGCCCTGGTGGCGGCGGAGGAGCTGGAGGTGTCCAGCACCACGCTCGACGCCGCGCTGCGGTCCGACAATGCCGAGGTCCGCTTCCTGATCGGCCTCGATCGCGGCCTGGGCGCCCGGCTCGGGCTGAAGGATACCTGGGCGGCCGAGGCGATCCGCCAGGTCGGCAACTACGGCGAGATCTTCGAGCGCAACCTGGGCGAAGGCTCGCCGATCGGCCTGGAGCGCGGCCTGTCCGACCTGTGGCGCCGCGGGGGCCTGATGTATCCCTATCCCTTCCGCTGAGACTGGACGGCGGCGGCCCCGGCGCGGCACAACCGCGCCATGCCCCGCCGGCCCGTCAGCCCCTACCCGCGTCCCGTACGCCCGACCCATGGCGAGGCGATTGCCGCACGGCTCGCGGAGGATATCGTCGCCGGCCTGATGAAGCCGGGCACGCCGCTCGATGAAATGGCCCTGGCGAAATCCTTCGGCACCAGCCGGACCCCGGTGCGCGAAGCCTTGCGACAATTGGCGCCGACCGGCCTGGTGCAGGTCGCCCCCCGCCGGGGCGCCGTGGTCGCACTGCCGGACAGCCGGCAACTCGGCGAGATGTTCCTGGTGATGGCGGAGTTGGAGGCGATGGCCGCGGCGCTGTCTGCCCTTGCAATGACGCCCGACCAGCGGCGCGGCCTTGAACGCCAGCACCAGGCCATGGCAGCGATGGTGCGCATGGCGGATGTCGGCGCCTATCGCGCGGCCAACGTGGCCTTCCATCACATGCTCTACCTCGGCGCACACAACGGCTATCTGCTCGAAATCGCCACCGCAACGCGCCGCAGGATGGCGCCTTTCCGTGCGGCTCAGTTGGAGGCACCGGACCGTTTGCGGCGATCACATGAGGAGCATGGTGCGATCCTTGTCGCCATCCAGCGCGGCGACGCCGACGCGGCGGCCGCGCGGTTGCGCGCGCATATAGGACTGACCGAGCAGACCTGGACCTCGATGGCCGCGGCGCTGCACCAATCCGGCGCTGCCTGATTCACAGGCATATCTGGCGCTTAAGGTGCGTCGTGCATACACGGGCGACTGGCTGCGCCCTTAAGGGGCTGATCTGAAACGGCCGCGGTTGCGGCACGGGTCTTGCTAAAGGCAAGGTCATGTTTGCAACCCACACGGCGTGATGGCGCCCCCGCTTCCCCCCGGCATCGCCGCACTTCACGCGGCCTATGCCCGAGGCCTGACGCCCATGGCCATGGCCGCAGGATTGGAGGCCCGCCACGACTCGGTGGCCGATCCCGGCATCTACCTGTATCGCCCCACGCCCGGAGCGTTGTCGGCCAGCGCCGCCGGCCTGCCTGCCTTCGACCTGCACCGCTACCCGCTCTGGGGCGTGCCGATCGCGGTGAAGGACAATATCGACGTCGCGGGCATGCCCACCTCCGCCGCCTGTCCCGCCTATTCCTACTGGCCCACGAACAGCGCGCCGGCGGTGGCGCGGCTGCTCGCTGCCGGGGCACTCATCACCGGCAAGACCAACCTCGACCAGTTCGCGACCGGCCTGGTCGGCGTACGGACCCCGCATCCTGTGCCGCGGAACGCCTGCGCGCCGGACCACGTGCCGGGCGGGTCGTCATCCGGCTCAGCCGTCGCGGTGGCGCAGGGGCTGGCGCTGCTGGCGCTGGGCACGGACACCGCGGGATCGGGGCGCGTGCCGGCCGGGCTCAACGGCTTGGTGGGGCTGAAGCCCTCGGTCGGTGCCGTCCCGTCCCGCGGCGTGGTGCCGGCCTGCCCGAGCCTCGACTGCATCTCGGTCTTCGCCCGCAGCGTCGACGATGCCTGGGCCGGCTACGTAGTGATGGCCGGGGAGGATCCGCTCGACCCCTGGTCGCGTCCCATCGAACTGGGCAGCCCTGGCGCGCCGTTCGTCCGGCTCGGCATCCCGCGCGCCGCCGACCTGCACCTGGACGATGCCGATCAGCGCGCCGCCTGGGACGCCGCCATCGCGCGGGCCGGGCGGGTCGCCACGCTGGAGGAGATCGATCTCACGCCGTTCCTCGAGATCGCGCGCCTGCTGTACGAAGGTGCCTTTGTCGCGGAACGTGACGCCGCCTTCGGCCACCTGGTCCCGCGCTCGGCCATGCACCCGGTGACGCAGCGCATCCTCGCCGGCGCCG
The DNA here is from genome assembly GCF_050563525.1 of Falsiroseomonas sp. HC035. NCBI lineage: Bacteria > Pseudomonadati > Pseudomonadota > Alphaproteobacteria > Acetobacterales > Roseomonadaceae > Falsiroseomonas > Falsiroseomonas sp. HC035. Next base: position 417,168 of record NZ_JBNXUN010000003.1, on the reverse strand, counting down.
CCCGCTTCACCGCCACGGATGCATTCACCGGCCTGCACCGCCTGGCCGCGCTGCGGCTTGCGACGCGCCCAGCCTGGTCGCGCATGGAGGCGCTGATGGTGCCCACCGCGCCGAACTTCCCGACGCTGGCGGAACTGGAGGCGGACCCGGTCGGCCCCAATGCCCGCCTCGGCACCTACACCAACTGCGTCAACCTGCTGGACCTCGCGGCGCTTGCCATCCCTGCGCCCCGGCGGCCCGATGGCCTGCCCTTCGGCGTCACGTTGATCGGCCCGCGTGGGAGCGACGCAGGCCTGGCCGCCACCGGCAACCACCTGCTGAAGGCCTTCGCCGCATGATCGAGATCTGCGTCGTCGGCGCGCATCTGTCCGGCATGGTGCTGAACCCGGAGCTGCTGCGCGAAGGTGCCGAGTTCCGCCGCGCCGTGCAGACCGCGCCGCTGTATCGCCTCTTCGCTCTCGCCGGCGGCCCACCCCGTCGCCCTGGCCTGCTGCGCGTGCCTGCGGGCCAGGCCATCGCGACCGAGGTCTGGGCGATGCCCGTGGACGGCTTCGGCCGCTTCGTCGCCGGCATTCCGGCCCCACTCTGCATCGGCACGCTGCGCCTGGCCGATGGCACCATGCCGAAGGGCTTCCTCGTGGAGCCCGAGGGCCTGCACGGCGCCGAGGACATTTCCGCATTCGGAGGCTGGCGCGCCTTCATCGCCAGCCTCGTCACCGCATAGGAGACCCGATCATGCTCAACCGCCGCCAGATCCTGACCGCCGCCGCCGCGACGATCACCGCACCCTTGGCAGCCCCGCACATCGCCAACGCGCAGGCCGCGCGCACGGTGAAGATGGGCTCGCTGCGCCTGATCCATTCGATGACGCCGCATTTCTACCAACGCTTCGCGCCGGCGGGCCTGACCATCGAGATCATCACCTTCGACAGCCCGACGGACGGCAAGAACGCCGTCGTCACCGGCTCCGTCGCCTGCGGCGGCTTCGGCATCGCCGCCGCGACGCTGGGCGCCGCCGCGGGCGAGCCCGTCGTCGTCGTCGGCGCCTTCTGCAACAAGGGCATGGGCGTGATCTCGAAGGCTGGCGGCCCGCTGCGCAGCATTGCGGACCTGCGCGGCAAGCGCATCGGCATCTGGCCCGGCTCGACGCAGGAAGTGTTCATCCTGGAACGCCTGCGGGAGACCGGCATGTCCGTCCGTGACATCACGCCCGTGCGCGTGCCGTTCGGCGAGATGCACGCCATGCTCTCGCGCGGCGACATCGACGCCTATGTAGGTGCGGAGCCCGGCCCGGGCCTGTCCATCTCCTCCGGCGTCGGCCAGCTTGTCGAATATCCGTACGGCACCGCGATGGGCGGACTGAACATGATCTTCGGCACCAGCGAGGACCTCATCAAGTCCGACCCGGCGCTGGTGCGCACCATGCTCGGCATCCACCGCCGCGCCAGCGAGCACATGAAGGCGAACCCGGCCGAAGTGGCGGAGGCCACCGTCCGCATCCTCGGCGCGCCGCGCGCCGCGGTGGAGCAGGCGCTGGGTGCCGGCAACGTAGAATACATCTGGAAGCTGGACGAGACCGTGCTGACGCAGTCGCGCACCTACGCGCAGCAGATGCTGGAGTTGCGCCAGATCCGCCGCTTGCCCAATTTCGATACCTTCCTGAACCCCAGCTTCTCCAACGCCGTCGCCTCCGCGTAACACCGGGGCGGGGAGGGCAGCGCCATGTCGGATGTCACAATCGCTCCCCCGGGCGCGGCTCCGGCCACCGCGCCGGCACTTTCGGCGCCAAGGCTGTGGCGCCGGGTGAAGCCGGTGCTGCTCTCCCTCATCGTGCCGCTGCTGCTGCTGCTGGGCTGGCACCTGGCGGTGGCAAACGGCATGACGCGGCTGATCCCCTCGCCGGCCGAAGTCGCCGAATACATGGTGGACTTCGCCATCGGCGGGATCTGGGACGATGCCTTCTCCGCCACCCTGCATATTCATCTGCTGGCCTCCGCCAGCCGCGTCTATGGCGGCTTCCTGCTGGCCGCGGGGGTCGCCATCCCGCTCGGCCTGTTGATCGGGCGCAACGCCTTCGTACGTCAGTTGCTCGATCCGTTCCTGCAACTTATGCGGCCGATCCCGGTCACTGCCTGGCTGCCGCTGTCGATGATCCTGTTCGGGCTCGGCGCGCGGTCCGCCTTCTTCCTGGTGTTCCTCGGCGCCTTCTATCCGATCCTGCTGAACACCATCTTCGGCGTGAAGAATGTCGAGCCCCGCCTGTTCGAGGCCGCCTCCATGCTCGGCTGCCGCGGCAACGCGCAGTTCTTCCGCGTCGTGCTGCCGGCGGCGCTGCCTTCCATCTTCACCGGACTCCGCCTGGGCCTGGGACTTGCCTGGTTCGTCATCGTGGTCGGCGAGATGACGGGCGTGCCGCAGGGGCTCGGCGCCGTCATCATGGATGGCCGCACCCTGTCGCGCACCGAGCTCGTGATCTGCGGCATGATCGTCATCGGCATCGCCGGCTTCATCTCCGACCGCATCGTGGTCATGCTGATGAACCGCCTCCTGCGCTGGAGCCCCTCGCACCATGGCTGAGATTCCGATCCTCGAGATCAAGGGCGTGGGCAAGACCTACATCCTGAACGACACGCGCATCGAGGCGCTGCGCGACGCCAATCTCTCCGTCCGCAAGGGCGAGTTCGTCTGCCTGATCGGCGCCTCCGGCTGCGGCAAATCTACGCTGCTGCGAATCGTTGCGGGCTTCGAACAGCCGACGACGGGCCAGGCGCTGATGTGGGGCAAGCCGATCCCTGGCCCGGCACCGGATCGGGGCATGGTGTTCCAGGATTACGGCCTGTTCCCTTGGCTGACGGTCCGGGAAAACATCGGCTTCGGCCCCGCCAGCCGCGGCCGGCCGAAGGCGGAGGTGCGCGATACGGTCGAACGTTTCATCTCCCTCATCGGACTGGCCCGCTTCGCCGATGCCCATCCGCACCAGCTTTCTGGCGGCATGAAGCAGCGCGTCGCCATCGCCCGCGTGTTGGCTAACGACGCCGAGGTGGTGTTGATGGACGAGCCCTTCGGCGCGCTGGACGCGATGACGCGGGAGCGCCTGCAGGATGAGTTGCTGGAGTTGTGGCAGCGTACCGGACTGACCGTGCTGTTCGTGACCCATTCGATCGAGGAAGCGATCTTCCTGTCCGACCGCGTCGTGGTCATGGAACCCGGGCCTGGCCGCATCGCCAGCGCGGAGCATGTGGCGCTGGCGCGGCCGCGCGATGTATCCTCGCCGGAGTTCAACGAGGTGCGCCGCGAGCTTGGCGCCCGCCTGCATTCGCACCACGCCAAGAAGGCCGCCTGATGCGCCCCGAGCAACGCCTGCGCTACAGCACGCCCGCCGACCGACCGCCCAGTGCGCTGCCGAACGGCGCCAAGGTTGTCGTCTGGCCGGTGGTGAATGTCGAGAACTGGCTGATCGACAACCCGATGCCGCGCCAGGTCCTGGTCGCGCCCACGGGCGTGCCGCTGCTGCCGGACGTCGCCAACTGGGGCTGGCACGAATACGGCATGCGGGTCGGCTTCTGGCGTTTCCTGGAGGCGTTCGAGAAGCGCGGCATCCGGCCGACGCTCTCCGTCAACGGCTCCGTCTGCACCGCCTATCCGCGCGTGGCGCAGGCGGCGCATGAGGCGGGCTGGGATTTCATGGGGCACAACCACGTCCAGGTGCCGACCCACAAGGTGCCGGACCAGCGCCTGATGATCCGCCAGACCATCGAGGCGATCCAGGACTGCACTGGCGCCCCGCCGCTCGGCTGGCTGGCACCCGGCCTGACGGAAACACTGGAAACCCCGGACCTGCTGGCCGAGGCCGGGCTGCGCTACTGCGCCGACTGGCTGGTGGACGACCTGCCCTGCCGGCTTTCCACCGCCAGCGGCCCGATCTTCACCATGCCCTACAGCGTCGAGCTCAACGACATCCCTGTGGTGATGATCCAGCATCACGACGAGCAGGAACTGCCGCGCCGCGCCCGGCTGCATGCCGCGCGACTTCTGGCGGAAGCCGGCACGACGCCGCGCATCATGTGTGTCGCAATCCACCCCTACATCACCGGCGTGCCGCATCGCATCGCCGCGCTGGAGACGCTCCTGGACGACCTGGCGGCCATGCCCGGCATCGCCTTCATGCAGGCGCGGGAGATCCTGGACTGGTACGAGGCGAGCGGCGATCCAACCTGAGTTCCGCATGAACCTCCTGCTGATCAACGCCAACACCAGCGCCGATATCACCGCGAGGCTGGTCGGCATCGCCCGCGCCATCGCGCCGCAGGGCGTCACGATAACTGGCGCCACCGGCCGCTTCGGCGCCCGCTACATCGCCAGCCGCGCCAGCTCCGCCATCGCCGCCCATGCGGCCATCGATGCCTATGCCGAGCACGGGGCCGGGGCGGATGCCGTGCTGATCGGCTGCTTCGGTGATCCTGGGCTGGATGCCCTGCGCGAATTGGCGCCGGTGCCGGTGCTCGGCCTGGCCGATGCCTCCGCCGCCGCGGCGCGAGGCCGCCGCTTTGGCGTCGTGACCGGTGGTGCCGCCTGGAAGCCGATGCTGGAGGAGTTCTTCGCCGCGCGCGGCTACGGCACGCAGCTCGCAGGCGTCCGTACCGTGGCCCCTACGGGGGGCGAGATCGCGCGTGACCCTGACGCAGCCCTCGCGCTGCTCGCGGAGACCTGCCGCGACTGCGTGGAGCAGGACGGGGCGGAGGTGGTGATCCTGGGCGGCGCCGGCCTCGCCGGGCTGGCCGCGAGGCTGGACCTGCCGCTGCCCGTGCTGTGTTCGGTGGAGGAAGGCGTGCGGGCCGCCCTCGCGGCGCTAGGGCAGGTCGGCGCGGGGCTGATCCCGCATGGGCCGGTCGAGACCATCGGCCTTTCGCCGGAACTCCAGGCCCGCCTCGGCTAATCGCGCACGAAGCGGCGCTTCAGCGGAATTGCCAGCAGGGACAGCGCCGCCAACCCGAACAAAGCGCCCAGGATCTGCGGCGTCAGCACCTGGCCGATCTCAAACTGCCCGCCCGCATCCAGCACCCCGCCGAGCCCGGCCCCGGCCAGGCTGAACACCGCCGTGGCCGGGATGATCCCGATCAGGGTGGTCACGGCGAAGACGCCCAGCCGAACGCCGCAGAAGGCCGGCACCAGGTTCACCAGGAAGAACGGCACCGGCACCAGCCGCAGCACCAGAAGATAGGCCACCGCATCCAGCCGGATGCCCTCCGCGATGCGCTGTGCCCGCGGCCCCAGCCGGTCCAGCGCATCGGCGCCGAAGATGCGGCGGGCCAGCAGGAAGACTACTACGGCCCCTATGGTCGCGGCCACCACGGTCAGCGCGGTGCCGGCCAGTGCGCCGAACAGGAAGCCCCCGGTGATTGTCAGCCACACCGCGCCCGGGACCGAGACCGCCACCGCCGCCGCATAGACGAGCACGAACAGGCCGCCCGCCAGCAGGCGGTTCTCCGCAACTAGGGTCGCGAGCGTGGCGCGATACCGGGCGAGCGTCTCGAGCGACAGGATCTCGCCGATGCCAGCCGCCCGCAGGCCCACCACCAGCCCGACCACCACCAGCGCGAACCACAGGCGCCGGTCCCGCAGCCACCTCATGCCGCGGCGCCCTGGTAGCGCGCCATGAAGCGCCGATCGATCGTGTCCTTCAGCCACCAGACCCAGCGGCCGCGGACCGTGAACCCGTTTCGGGTTCCGATCGCCTTCCCATCCCCCAGTGACAGCAGCCGAAGGTAGTCCCCCTGCGGTCGGAAGAGTGCCGGCGCGCGCCCCTCCGCCACCGCGCGCAGGTTGCCAGCCAGGACGGGTCCTTGCCGCACCGCGAAGACCCCGGCCTTGGGCAGGCCCTGCCCGAAGGAGGCGACGTCGCCCGCCGCGAAGATGTCAGGGTGCCCAGCCGCCCGCAGGCAGTCATCGACGCGCAGGAACCCGCGCGCGTCGCGGTGCAAGCCCGTCTCGGTCAGCCAGGGCGCGGCCGCCGCACCTGCGGCCCAGATCACCGGATCCGCCGCCAGGCTCCCGGCTTCCGCGAAGTGCACCTGGCCTTGGGAGATGCGCACGGCGTCCTGCCCTTCCCGCAGCGCCACGCCGCGCTGCGCCAGCGCCCGCGCCACCAGCCGCCGCATCCGCGCCGGAAACCCCGGCAGCAGCCCCGACCTTCCCGCCACCAGCGTCACCGCCGCCCGCAGCCGCAGCGCGAGCGCCAGCGCGATCTCGGTTCCGGCCGCACCGGCGCCGACCACGGCGATGGGCTGGCCGGGACGCGCGCCGGCAATGATATCCGCCATCCGTGGCAGCAGCGCGTCGATGGGCTTCAGCGGCAGGGCATGTTCGGCCGCGCCGGGAACCCGGCTGGTGTCCGGGGTGGCGCCCGTGTCGATCGACAGCAGGTCCCAGGGCAGGTCATTGCCATCCGCCCGCCGCACCCGCCGTGCCACGGGATCAACTCCCGTCGCGCGATCGACCAGCAAGGCCACGCCGCAGCGCGCCGCCAGCGCCGGCAGGTCGATCAGCGCCTGTTCCGGACGGTAGAGTCCGGCCAGCACCCCGGGCAGCATGCCGGAATAGGGCGACATCACCTCCCGCGTCAGCAGGGTTACCTGCCAGCCGGGCAGGGGGGCGGCACCAAGCTGCCGCAGCACCTCGACATGCGCATGTCCGCCCCCCAGCAACAGCAGATGCCGCATGTGTCCCGCCAAACCCTGTGAAGCGAGGAGGTGGTGCCCGCGCCGCCCGCATCAACGCCGCGACGAACCGCCCCTCTTGGAGTCCGAGGCGATAATGCGCCACAAATGCGCATGAGCACCTACACCTTCGACCACATCCACCTCCGCAGCCCCGCCCCCGAGGCGACCGCGGCCTTCTATGTCTCGGCCTTCGGGGCCGAGATCCGGCAGCGGGTCACCCCCGGCGGCCGCCTGCGGGTCATCCTCGACCTGGCCGGCGTCCCGCTGTTCGTGGAGGAGGTTCCGGCGGACACCGCCGCCCCGCCCGCGCCGCCCTTCCTCGGCATCGAACATGTCGGCCTCGGCGTCGGCGACCTCGACGCCGCCCTCGCCGACCTCGCCGCCAAGGGGGTCCCCTTGATCTCCGGCCCCACCGAGGCGCGCCCCGGCGTCCGCATCGCCTTCCTGCAGGCGCCGGACGGCGTGCGCGTGGAGCTGATCGAGCGTCGCGGCTGACCACCGATTGGCGGGCCGTCATCGCCATCCTGGCGGGCGGCATCCTCGCGGCGGCACAGATCGGCAAGGTACCGGCGGCGATGACCACCATCGGCGCCGAATTCGGCCTCGGACTGTCCGGCGCCGCGCTGCTGGTTTCGCTGTTCGCGCTGATGGCCGCCTTTGGCGGCCTCGCGATAGGCCTCGGCGCGGCCCGAATCGGCCCTCGGCGGGCGCTGCTGGCGGGACTGGCGCTGGGTTCCGTGGCTGCGCTGGCCAGCGCCGTGGCTCCCACGGCACCCTTGCTGCTGGCCGCCCGCGTGGCCGAAGGCGCGGGCTTCCTGCTGATGACCGTGGCGGCGCCAGGCCTGATGGCCGCGGCCGCCGCGCCCGACGACCGCGCCTTCGCCATGGGACTCTGGGGCGCCTACATGCCGGCCGGCATCGCGCTCGGCCTGCTCAGCGCGCCGCTGGTCGAGGCCTCGGGCTGGCGTGCCGCCTGGGGGGTGCTGGCCCTGCTGCTCGGCGTCGCCACGCTGGCCTGCTGCCGCCTGATGCCATCTGCCGCCGTTTCGGCGTCGCCGCCAAGGATGCCGGTGGCGCGGCAGCTGCGGGCGCTGGCCGAGGCGGGACGGCCGCTGCGCATCGCCGCAACCTTCGCTGCCTACAACACGATGTATTTCGGCATTGCGGCCTTCCTGCCGGCGCGGCTGGAGTCGCTCGGCGCCGGTACCGGTGCGGCCGGCGCCGCGGCGGCCCTGGCGGCCATCGCCAATGCCGCGGGAAACCTTGCCGCCGGCCTACTGATGCGCCGTGCCGTGGCGCCCGGGCGGCTGGTCCTGGTCGGCGCCCTCGGCATGGCGCTGCTGGCGGCCTGCGTCTACCTGGTCCCCCAGCCGGCGGCTGTGCTGGTGCTGGCCGTGCTGGCCTGCGGCATCGGCGGCCTGCTTCCGGCCGCCTGCTTCGCGCTGCTGCCGCGCGCCGTGCCGGACCCGGCGCTGGTGGCGCCCGCGGTTGGGCTGGTGATCCAGGGCAACAACCTGGTGCAGCTCCTGGCGCCGCCACTGATCGGCGCGCTGGCCGCGCAGGCCTGGTCACTCGCGGCGCTACCGCTGATGGCCGCCGGGCTCCTGGCCACGCTTGCTGGACGTGGCCTGTCCCGGTGACCCTTGCCGGCGCGTACCACCACGGCCAAGCTGAGCACACGCGACCCGTAACGAGGCCGCAGCCACAGGGACCTCACGCCAGCCTGCCAGATCAAGGGAGCGCCATGATGACCAGCCGCCTCGACCGCCGCCATCTTCTCACCCTCGCAGCGGCCGCGCTGCCGCTGCTTGGCACCGCCGCCTCCGCGCGGCCGCTGGACCAGGTGCTGTCTACCAAGCGCCTGCGCGCCGGCATCAACCCGACCCTGCCGCCGATGGGCCTGTTCAACGAGCGCAACCAGATTGACGGCTTCGACGCCGACATCGCGCGGGAGATCGCGCGCCGCATGAATGTTGAACTCGAGATCGTGCAGGTCGGCTCCCCCGACCGCATCCCGTTCCTGCAGTCGGACCGCATCGACATCGTGCTGGGCTCCATCACCCGCACCGTGGAACGCGCCCTGGTCATCGACTACACCGTGCCGCTGCACACGCAATCCATGGTGGTGCTGACCAAGGCGAGCGGCACCGCGGTGCCCATCAACACGCCGGCGGACCTGAACAACCGCGCGGTGCGCCTGGTTCAGGTGCGCGGCACGGTGGGCGTGCCCTGGATCGCGGCCAATGCGGCGCAGGCGCAGGTCACGCTGCTGGACAACTACCCGGACTGCTTCCGTGCGCTGGCGCAGGGGCGCGCCGACGCGATGGTGGATGTCGCCGAGTCCGTCGTCATTCCGATGCGCAACTTCCCCGTGCAGTGGAAGATCCTGGACGAGGTGCTGGCGAGCTTCTGGGTCGGCATCGGTGTTCAGAAGGGCAACACCAGTCTGAAGGACGTGCTGAACGTCATCCTGTTCGAGATGCACCGCAGCGGCTTCGTCAACACGACCTGGCAGAAGTATTTCGGCGTGCCGATGACCACGCCGATCCCGTTCAACCCGATGTTCTAGGGTGTCCCTGCAGTACGGGCAGGTCTGGCAATACCTGCCCGATTTTCTTCTCGGCGCGCTGACAGCGTTATGGATTGCCGGCGTCGCCTTCGCCGGCGGCCTGCTGATCGGGCTCGCCGGCGCCTCGGCCCTGACCTATGCCGCCTGGCCACTGCGCGCGCTGGTGATTGGCTACGTCCGGTTCTTCACCTACACGCCGCAGCTGGTGCAGATCTTCTTCCTGTTCTTTGCCCTGCCGGAGGCTGGGATCATCCTGTCCCCCGTCACCGCCGTGCTGATCGGCATGACCCTGAACGCCGGCGCCTACCTGACGGAGATCGAGCGCGCGGGCTTCGCCAGCGTGCCGCGTTCGGAACTGGAAGCTGCCGAGACACTCGGCTTCAGCCGCGTGCAGACCGTGTGGTACGTCATCGCGCCGCACGTCGTCCGCGCGCTGTACCCGGCGCTGTCCAGCCACTACATCATCATGACGCTGGGTACCTCGATGGCAGCCATCTTCGGGGTCGAGGAACTGACGGGACGGGCGCTGAACGCCAATGCCATCTCGTTCCGATCGGTCGAGATCTTCTCCGTCGTCGCGGCGATCTACATCGCGCTCACCATCATCGCCTCCGCGCTGTTGTGGCTGGTCGGGCGCTGGCTGTTCCGGGTCAAGGCGAAGGTCTTCTGATGTCGGCCTGGGACATCATCCTGGCCGAGGCGCCACGTTTCTACACCTGGTGGAACCTGCGCTTCCTGCTGATCGCCGTTGGCAACACGCTGATCGCCAGCGTGGCGGGCTGCGGCATCGGCTACGCGCTCGGCTTCCTGCTTGCCACGCTGCGGCTGCCGCAACTTGTGCCCTTCGCGCCCGTCCGGGGCGCCGCGATCCTGTGGGTGGAAACCTTCCGCCGGATTCCCTTCCTGGTGCTGCTGCTGCTGGTGTTCTTCCTGTCGCAATTCGCGCAGCTCGAGGCACCGCTCTGGGCCATCGCCGTCACCGCCGTCGCGCTGCGCATGTCCGCGCTGGCGGCGGAGAACGTCCGCGCGGGGTTCGAGACAGTGCGACTGACGCAGTGGGAAGCGGCGCTGACCATGAACCTGCCGGGCCTGACGACGCTGCGCCGCGTGGTCCTGCCGCAGAGCTGGCGCGTGATCCTGCCGCCCTCCATCGTGCATGTGCTGTCGATGGTGAAGGAAACCTCGCTGGTCAGCCAGATCGGCTTCATCGAGATCACCTTCGCCGCCAAAATGCTGACCCAGCGCGGCTTCTCCGCGCTGATCACCTACGGCACCGCGTTGATCCTGTATTTCTGCATCAGCTGGGTCCTGGCCAATTCCGGACGGTGGCTGGAACGCCGTCTGACCCTGCGGCCTACAGCCCTGACGCCCTGAGCGCGGCCCGCATCAGCGCCGCCTCCGCACCCTCCACCGGTGGCTGCGGCGGGCGCAACGCGGGGCAGGGGATGACGCCCATCTCCGCCAGGCAGAATTTTAGCCGCGCCGTCGCCCGCCCGGCCGGTGGCGCGCCGTAGATCGCATCCGCCAGCGGCTCGAGCCGCTCATGCAGCGCGCGGGACGCGGGCAGGTCATTGGCGCGCACCGCCGCGTCCAGCGCCACGATCTCGTCCGGCAGGATGTCGGCCAGCGAGACCAGGCTGCCGTCGGAGCCGTGCACGTAGCAGGCCAGCAGATGCTCGTCCCCGCTGGCACACACCGCCACATCCGGCCGCTTCGCGCGCACCTGGCGGCGCAGCGCGTCGTAGCCATTCACCTCCCAGCCGCCTTCCTTGATGCCGACGACCTCCGGAATGTCCAGCAGCGCGTCCAGGGTTTCCGCCGTGAAGCCCATGCGCCCGGCCGCGTGATGCGCGCGGAACAGCCATATCGGCAGGCCCGGCACCGCATCCGCGATGATGCGATGGTGCAGCACGGATTGCGCGGTGGAATGGGCGAGGGCGAAGCTGTTCGGCAGGAACACCATGATGGCATCCGCGCCCGCCACGTGCGCCTCCCGCGCCTCCTCCGCAGCCTCCAGGCTGCTCTCGGCGTTGATGCCCGCCACCACGATGCGCGTGCTGCCGACCGTCGCGACGGTTACCTCCACCGCGCGTCGCTTTTCCTGCCGCGACATCACGAAGTTCTCGCCGGCATGGCCGTTCATCAGCACCCCGGCGATGCCCTCCCGCAGCACGCAATGCGCCGTGTGCCGCGCGTAGCTTTCCCAATCCGGCGCGAAGTCGGGAAACATCGGCAGTACCGTGGAGGGGTAGATGCCGTGGAAGGAGGCGGGTTTCACGCGGCTTTCTCCTGCGCCAGCAGACGGTCGATGGGAAACAGCGGCAGCTCGGGCGCCTGGCCGCAGATCGCTTGCGCCAGCAGTTTCCCGAGATAGGGCCCGCTGGTGTAGCCGGAATGCACGCTGCCGATGATCCAGGCGTCGTCGATGCCCGGCATCGGCCCGATCGCCGGCAGTGCATCCGCCGTCTCCGCCTCCAGCCCCAGCCAGGCACGCACCACCCGCGCATCGCGCAGCGCCGGCACGGTGTGCGCGGCCAGCCGCACGTTGCCGAGGAAGCTCTCGGGCTTCACGGCCAGGCCGCCGCGCGCGCGATCACCGATGCCCTGCCAGCCGCCGCCGATCAGCACCGTGCCGTTCGCATACTGCTTAAGCGACAGCAGGCCGGAGGCGACGCCGAGCACCGTCCGCATCACCGGCGCCATGCGTTCGGTGACCACCAACTGGTTGACCAGCACCTTGATCGGCAGCGTCACGCCGAGCCAGCCGGCCATGTCCTGCAGCCAAACGCCGCCCGCCAGCACGATGCGCTTCGCGCGCAGTGGCGCGGCCGCCGTGTCCAGCTCGAAGCCCGGTGTCACGCCGCGCACCGCGCAGCTCTCGCGCAGATCGACCCCCGCGTTCAGCAGCGCCGGCCGGAAGGCACGGCCCGTGAGGTAGGCACTGGTGAAGCCATCGATCGGGCAATGCCCGGCGGCGATCACCCGCGCCGAAAGGCCCGGCTCGATCTCCCGCGCCCGCGCCGGGCTCACCAGCTCGATCGGCGCGCCGGCCTGGCGGCGGAAATGCGCGCGCTCCTCCAGCATCGCCGCCTCACGGTCCGTGAAGGCCACGGACAGGCCGGGGCAGCCGGTGGCCAGCACATGGCCGCCATCGCACCACTCCGGCATGCGCAGCCACATCTCATGCGCCCGCAGTGCATAGGGGATCAGCGCGGCGCGGGTCATCTGCATGGTCAGCGTGCCGGCATTGACGCCAGAAGCCTCGCGGCAGATGGCGCCACGGTCCAGCAGCGCTACCTTCATCCCCGCGCGCGCCAGGAACAGCGCGGTGGAGCAGCCCATCACGCCCGCGCCGATCACCGCGACATCGAAGCTCATCAGATCGGCGCCGCGGCCGGCACGGGAATGTCCGCGTAGTCGAATTCGCCGAGCAGCGCGTCCATCGCCACCGGCCGCAACGGCAGGCGCCCCGTGGCGAAGCCCACCTTCTCGCGACCTCCCACCCGCATCGCGACCAACTCCGCCGCCGCCTCTCCGCACAGGCGCCCCTGGCAGGGGCCCATGCCGCAGCGGGTGAACTGCTTGAGCTGGTTCATGTCCGTCGCGCCATCGGTGCAGGCGGCCTCGATCTCGGCGCGCGTGACGCCTTCGCAGCGGCACACAACCGTGTCCGGCGGTATCGCCGCAACCAGGACTGGCCGCAGCGCCATCATGCGCGCCATCGCAGCACCCGCGCGCGCCGCCCGCGCATGGGCCCTGGCCGGGATGGCACGCGCGACAGCATGCGATGGGCCATCCAGCAGGCCGAGGTCGTGCAGCGCCGCGAGGGCCGCGAGCCGCCCCGCATCCGGCGCCGCCGCGGCACCGCGAATCCCGGCGCCGTCGCCCGCCGCGTACAGGAATGGCACTGAACAGCGGCCATCCTGATCCAGCACCGGCACCCAGCCGCCATCCCCCGTGGCGTAGCGATGCGTGGCGCGGAAGGTCCGCGTGGCTTCGGTCGCCGGCACCAGCCCATGGCCGATGCACAGCGCGTCGCAGTCGAAGGCGCGCTCCGCCACCCGCACCCGTTCCAGCACCGCATTGCCTTCCGCAGCGGCGATGCGCGCTCCAGCCAGCACTGGCACACCCTGGGCGCGCAGGCCCGCGCGCCAACCCATTCCGCGCGCCAGCAGGTCCGGCCGCGCCGCCAGCGCCGGCAGCGCTCGTGCCCATTCGCCGCTGGTCGCGAGATCCACCACGGCGGCCACCTTCGCTCCCGCCTTCACCAGCTTCCACGCCACTGCGAACAGCAGAGGCCCGGCACCGGCCACCACCACGCGCCGCCCCGGCAGCACACCCTGTGCCTTCATCAGGATTGTCGCCGCAGCCAGGCCCATCACGCCGGGCAGCGTCCAGCCGGGGAAAGGGATGATGCGTTCATGCGTCCCCGCGCACACCACCAGCGCCCGCGACTCGACATGGAAGCTGCTGCCATCCGGCGCCAGCGCATCCAGCCGGAACGGCGCCGGTGCCACGCCGGCCGCCACCAGCGCGCCGCCGCCCACGCCCCAGACGCGGCATCCGGTACGCACCTCCGCGCCACTGGCGGCCAGGGCGGCGCGCAGAGCGTTGCCCGCGCGCGCATCCGAATCGGGCTTGATGACGAAACCTGGCGGCGGCGCCCGGTAGACCTGCCCGCCCGGCGCCGGGCTTTCCTCCAGCAGCAGCACCCGCGCACCGCGTCGCGCCGCTTCCGTCGCCGCCGCCATGCCGGCCGGCCCGCCACCGAGCACCGCGACATCGAAACTCATGCGCGTGTCACCGCGATTCCTTCCTGCACCGGGGTGATGCACGCCTGCACCAGGCGCCCGCCGACGCGCACCAGGCATTGCTGGCAGACGCCCATCAGGCACAGCGCAACGCGCGGTCGCGCCGGATCCATCCCCTCGCCGAGCCGCCGTATACCGCTGGCGAGCAACGCGACGGCCAAAGCTTCGCCCGCCGGCGCCATCAAAGCCTGGCCCTCGAAGGTGAAGGACACCTCTGCGGGGCGCTGGATGCCTGCGATACGGAGATCATGTGCCACATCTTTATCCTATCGCACCACGACGCTGCGTCTATGACCTCTATTGCCGCTTGACGGGGCCACCTTTCCGCAAAGACACTTTCGGGAATGGAAAGGAAGGGGAACCGGGCTTGGCCTTCCTCGCGCTGAATGGGCTGACCGCTAGCTATGGCGGCAAGGCGGACGTGTTGAACGACGTCACGTTGAACTTTGCCAAGGGCGAGGTGGTGGGGCTGATCGGACCGTCCGGCTCCGGCAAGTCATCGCTGCTGCGCGCCCTCGTCGGCCTTCTGAAGCCGCATGCCGGCAGCGTCACGCTCGGCGGAAAGCCGATCGACTACACCAATGCCGGCTCACTGCGCGCCGCGCGCGACCGCTTCGCCATCGTCTTCCAGCAGTACAACCTGTTCCAGAACATGACGGCGCTGCGCAACGTGGCCATCGCGCCGACCCTGGTGAAGAAGCGCCCTGCGAAGGAGGTGGAGGCGGAGGCACGTGCCTTGCTCGCCAAGGTCGGACTCGGAGAGAAGTTCAACGCCTACCCGGACGAATTGTCCGGCGGCCAGCAGCAGCGCGTCGCCATTGCCCGTGCGCTGGCGCTGCATCCCGATATCCTGCTGCTGGACGAGGTCACCAGCGCGCTCGACCCCGAACTGGTGGGGGAGGTGCTGGACACCATCCGCGCCCTGCACGCCGATGGCATGACCATGCTGATCGTCAGCCACGAGATGTCCTTCATCCGCGAGGTCGCGACCACCGTCGTGTTCATGGACCAGGGCCGCGTGGTGGAGGTCGGCCCACCCGCGCAGATCTTCGACACGCCCCAAAGCACTCGCCTGCGCGACTTCACCGCCCGAATCCTGCGCCATTGAGGAGAGAGACATGACCGATCGTCGCAAGTTGTTCGTCGGCGGTGCGGCCGCGGCCGCCGCCGGCGCCGCCCTGCTCACCCCCAACCAGGCCTCGGCTCGCCCGCTGGAGGATGTGCTGCGGGCCGGCGAACTGCGCGTCGGCGTGAATCCGACCCTGCCGCCGCGGGCCCTGTTCAACGACCGCAACGTGATCGATGGCTTCGAGCCGGAGGTCGCCGCCGCCATCGCCGCCAAGCTCGGCGTGCGCCTGGCGCTGCAGGCGGTGGGCTCGCCCGATCGCATCCCGATGGTCGCCTCCGGCCGCATCGACTTCGTCATGGGCGCGATGAGCCGCACTAGCGAGCGTGCCAAGGTCATCGACTACACCGTGCCGGTGCATTCCGAAAACTACGGCATCGTCGCCATCGCCGGCCGCGGCCACACGACCCTTGAGGCGTTGAACAAGCCGGAGGTCACCTTGGCGCAGGTACGCGGCACCACCGCCATCCCCTACATCGCCCGCGCGATTCCTAACGCGCAGGTCCTGCTGCTGGACAACTATCCGGACCGCAACCGTGCCATCGCGCAGGGCCGCGCGCAGGCCAGCTTCGACGGCGTCGATTCCGTGCGCTTCGCGCTGCGCCCATTCCGGCAGGTTGAGTGGGAGGTGACGGGTGTGCCGAGCTTCGGCGTCACCTATTCCGGTCTCGGCGTGGCGAAGAACAACCACTCGCTACGCAACTGGCTCAACATCGCGCTGTACGAGTTGCATGTGGACGGCACGATCGAGCGTGCGTGGGAGAAGTGGTTCGACGGGCCGATGTTCACCAAGGTGCCGCACAGCCCGTTCTTCTGAGGAATGAGCTATACGCTCATCTATTCGCAGGTCACCGGCCATATCCCCTATCTGCTGGCCGGGGCCTGGCTGACGCTGCAACTCGCCTGCATCTCCTTCTTCATCGGCTGGGGCATCGGGCTGGTGAATGCGACGGTGCTCAGCTACGGGCCGCGCCCCGCGCGGCTCGCGGTGCAGGCCTACGTCACCTTCTTCATCAACACGCCGCTGCTGGTGCAGATCTTCTTCATCTTCTTCGTGCTGCCGGACATGGGCATCCTGCTGTCGCCCTACGCCGCGGTCGCCATCGGCATGTCGCTGAACGCCGGTGCCTACCTCACCGAAATCCAGCGCGCCGGCTTCGCCAGCCTGCGGCGGACGGAGCTGGATGCGGCCTCCGTCATGGGGTTCTCGCTGTTCCAGACGGTCTGGTACGTGATCCTGCCGCACATCGCCAAGGTGCTGTATCCGCCGCTCGCCAACCAGTTCATCATCCAGGTGATGACCACCTCCATCGCCGCCATCTTCGCGGTCGAGGAACTCACCGGCCGCGCCTACAACGTCAATTCGCTGACCTTCCGGGCGCTGGAGGTCTTCTCGATCACGGCGGTGATCTACATCGTGCTGACGCTGGTCTGCTCCCTGGCGCTGGCGCTGCTCGGACGCTGGCTGTTCCGCGTCGACGCCAAGGTGTTTTGAACGATGTGGGCGCAGGTCATCGAGGAATCGCCACGCTTCTTCGGCTACTGGAATCTGCTGTTCATCGGGGAGGCGCTGGTCAACACACTGCTGCTGTCCTGGCTCGGCGCCTGCGTCGGCTTTGGCTTCGGCTTCCTGTTCGCCATCTGCCGTCACCCGCGCCTGTTCGGCGTCGGGCCGCTGCGCCTGGCCGCCACGCTGTATGTCGAGGTCTTCCGCCGCATCCCCTTCCTCGTGAAGCTGATGTGCGTGTTCTTCGCCTTCCAATTCTCCGGGACCGAGGCCAGCCTGTTCACCATCGCGCTGGTCACCGTCATCCTCTCGGCCGCCGCCTTCGCCGCCGAGATCGCCCGCGCGGGCATCGAGGCGATCCCGGCACCGCAATGGGATGCGGCGGAGGCGATGAATTTCGGCCGCTGGCGCACCCTGTTCCGCATCGTCGCGCCGCAGAGTTTTCGTGTCGTTCTGCCGCCTCTGTTCGGCTACACCGTCGGCTTCATCAAAAGCACCTCCATCGCCAGCCAGATCGGCGTGATGGAGTTGACCTATGCCGCGAAAATCCTGAACACCCGCGGCTTTTCAGCCTTGCTCTGCTTCGGCACCATCCTGGTGCTGTACTTCCTGATCTGCTGGCCCACGAAACATTTCGGCGAACGGCTCGAAGCCCGTCTCGCGCGACGCTGAGGAGAATCAGGAATGGCCTACACGATGCCCGGCATGAACCTGCTACAGGGCGCCATCGACTGCCACGTGCACTGCGCCCCGCACCTCAACGGCCGTTCCGTGAACGTGTTCGATGCGGTGCGCCAGGCCGCCGCCGCGGGCATGAAGGCCATCGGCATCATGTGCAACTTCCAGAATACGTCGGGCTTCGCCGCCCTGGCCAATGACGAACTCGGGCATCTCGGCTGCCACGCCTTCGGCGGCGTCATCATGCAGCCGACGGCCGGCGGCGTGACGCTGGAAGTGGCGAAAGCCGCCATTGGCTATGGCTACGGGCCCGGCACCGGGGCCCGCTTCGTCTCGCTGCCGACACACCACACCCGCTACATCGCGGAGCGCGAGGGGCGCGGCCCCACCTTCCTGGAAACCACCTTCCAGGTTCCCGAATCCGGGCAGGTGCCGGACGTCGTCTGCGCCATTATGGACCTGTGTGCCGAGAAGGACGTGGTCTTCGACTGCGGCCATGTGTCGGGACGGGAGGCCGTCGCCCTGGCCGAGGAATGCCGGCGCCGAGGCGTCTCCCGCATCCGCACGCATGGCTCGCGCTATGCCATCGACCAGATCCGGGCGATCACCGCCCTCGGCGGCTATGTGGAACTGTCCTTCTTCATCCTGACCCATGCGACCCAGGTCGGCCTGACTCATGTGGATGAGGAAAAGCACAAGATTTCCTCCGCCAGCACCATCCAGGATTTCACCCCGCGCATCCGTGCCGCCGGCGACCATTGCATCCTGTCCTCCGATGGCGGCGTCTTCCTGCTGCCGCCGCCGGTCGAGTGCTTCCGAGAGTATCTGCTGCTGGTGCAGTCGGAGGGCTTCACCGAAGCGGAGATTCGCCGCATGACCTCGACCAACCCCGCCGCCCTGTTTGGCCTGGACTGAGAGACCCGATGCAGACCGACCTCCCCGAGACGCTCGCCGAAGTCACCGCGGCCTTCAGGCGGTACGAGCAGGCTCTGGTTGCCAACGACGTGGCGGTGCTGGACGAGTTGTTCTGGAACGATCCGCGAACGATCCGCTATGGTGCTGGGGAAAACCTGCACGGGTATGCCGAGATCATGGCATTCCGCGCCGCCCGGCCGTCGGTCGGTCTCGAGCGGGAATTGCTGCACACGGTCATCACGACCCATGGCCAGGACTTTGCTACCGCAAACACCACCTTTGCCCGCAATGGGCGTGTTGGCCGGCAGAGCCAGACCTGGGTGCGGCGGCCGGAAGGTTGGCGCGTCGTGGCAGCGCATGTCAGCCTGATGCCGCCTGCACCGTGAGGCCAGGCCCCAAGATCAGTTCAAGGAACCGTGATCGGACGGCGAGAGGCCCGGTGCGCCGCAGCGCGCGGCCGCGTACACTGCTATGGTCAAAATCTAAATCTATTGAGTCCCACACATAAACCTAATGCCGTTCAATCTACCTTCTCTGCAAGGACCTCAGCTTCGGTCAACGGGACTCTGCACACTGACAGACCCTGATCTTGTCTGGCTGCATATAATATCCGATATCGCAACCGGCCTTGCCTACTTCTCGATTCCAATCGTTCTGATCGTCTTCGTGCTGCGGCGGCGCGACCTCGCCTATCCGTGGGTCTTCGGGCTCTTCGCCCTGTTCATCATCGCCTGCGGCACAACCCACCTGATGCATGCCTGGACGATGTTCTATCCGGACGATGTGACGGAGGGCCTGATCAAGGCGCTCACCGCCGCAATCTCCGTCTCTACCGCCATCGTGCTATGGCCGCTGCTGCCCCGTCTGCTCGCCCTGCCAAGCCATGCGGCCCTGGCGCGGGAGGTGGAGGAGCGTCGATTGGCCGAATCCCGTGCCGTGGCCAGCGAGGCACGGATCGCCGCCTTCATCGAGAACCTGGCGGAGGCGCTGTTCGTGGTCCGCGTGGAGGCGGGCGGCTTCGTTATGGAGACCGTGAACCCGGCTTTCGAGCGCCTGTTCGGGCTGCACGCCAAGGACATCGTGGGATACCCGGTCTCGAAGGTCATCCCCTCCGCCATGCTCGCCGCCGCCCTGCCGCACTGGCACAAGGCGGCTGAAGCCCGGCAACCGGTCGAGTACGTCGTCGAAGCGGAAACCCCGCTGGGGCTCCGTGTCTGGCAGACGGTGCTGGTTCCGATGATGGACCAGGATGGTCGCGTGGATCGCCTGCTCGGTTCGGCACGCGACATCACCATGACCCGCCGCCTGCAGGCGGACCTGTTGCAGAGCGCGCGGCTCGCCACCGTGGGCACCATGTGCGCCGGCTTGGCGCACGAGACCAGCCAGCCGCTGAACGCGGCGATGCTGTGGCTGCGCAGCGCGCGCGCCGCGACCGCCGGGTTCGAACCACCGCGGCAGACGGAAAAGCTTCACAACGCGCTGGGCGTTGTGGAGGGTCAGCTTCGGCGCGCCGGGGACCTGGTCGCCCGCATCCGAGCCCTGCCGGGCGAGGAGGCGGGCGTCACGCAGGTGTTCGACGCCGCGCGCGCCGCCGCAGCGGCTGTCCATACAGCAGCCGGGCAATACGCCGCGGAGGATATCACGATCCGCCTGCACCAGCAGGCCGCGCTTCTGCCTGTCCGCGGTGCGTCGGCGCGCCTCGAACAGGCGCTGATGCAGCTTCTCGCCAACGCACGTGACGCGGTTCTGGACAAGCGCCAGGTTGATCCGGGTTCTGATGCCTCGATTTTCGTCACGCTCCGCGCCGAGGCGGGCGAGGCGGTGATCGAGGTGCAGGATACCGGTCCCGGCTTCCCGGACAGCCTTCGCGATGCGATCTTCGACCCGTTCTTCACCACCCGAGATCCAGGCCGCGGCAGCGGCCTCGGCCTGCCGCTCGCAGCCGCCGTCGCGCGTGGCATGGGCGGTCGGATCGAGGGCCGCAACCTGCCGGATGGCGGCGCGCTGTTTACCATGCGCCTGGCATTGGCACCTGAATCCTGCCTGCAATCCGCGACGGAGGCGGCACCCACCTGATGGCATGGACGATTCTGGTTGCGGAGGATGAGGGCCTCGCCGCTATGGCGATCGAGGATGAATTGCTGCGGGAGGGCTATGAGGTCGTGCTGGCCCCGGATGGCCAGGCCGCCCTCGAAGCCGCGGAGTTGCGTCCGCCGGACCTGTTGCTGACCGACCTGCGGATGCCGCGGCTGGATGGATCGGCGCTGATCCGCGCCCTTCGGGCCGCGCGACCCGATCTGCCCGTGGTGGTGATGACGGGCTACGCGCCTTTCGGCGGTGCCGCATCCTTTGGCCGTGACGGCGAAGCGCCGGTCAGCCTTTTCCCGAAGCCGCTCGACATGGATGCGGTGCTGGCGGAACTCCGCAAGCTGCTGCCCGGACGCTAGGCCTGATGGACGAAGGCGAACTGCGCTACTGGCTGGTACAGACCACCGGCGACCCCGGGCTCCAGATCACCGGGCTGAAGCGCCTGTCAGGTGGAGCCATCCAGCAGAACTGGTCGCTCGACGTCCTGCTGCGTGGCGAGCCTCAGGCCTGGGTGCTGCGCACGGATGCCCCGGCGGTGCTTGCGGTCAGCCATTCCCGCGCGCAGGAATTCGCCCTGCTGCGGGCCGCACGCGCGGCCGGCGTCACGGTGCCGAAGCCGATCTACCTCTGCAACGACATTGCCGTCATCGGTCGGCCCTTCTTCATCATGGCGCGGATCGAGGGACTGGCCACGCCACACCGCGTCGTGCGGGAGTTTGCCGACCGGGCGGGACGCGACATGCTGGTGGCGGCGCTCGGGCGCGAGCTTGCGCGCATCCACACCATCCATCCGCCCCATGCGGGTCTCGCCTTCCTGGGCGCCCCGCCGGCGGACCCGGCCCTTGCCGCCATTGCCGCCCTGCGCGAACGGCTGGACGCCGCCGGCACGCCGCGGCCGGTGCTGGAATGGGGACTTCGCGCGCTGGAGCGCAATGCGCCACCGCCGCTGCCCGCCGTGCTGTGCCACAATGATTTCCGCACCGGCAACGTCATGCTGACGGAGTCCGGAGTCGCCGCCGTGCTGGATTGGGAATTCGCCGGCTGGGGCGATCCGCATGCCGATCTGGGTTGGTTCTGCGCGAAGTGCTGGCGCTTCGGGAATGTCGCGCAGGAAGCCGGCGGCATCGGCCGCCGCGCCGCCCTTCATGCCGCCTACGAGGATGAATCGGGCAGCCGGATCGATGCGTCGCGGCTGCCGTGGTGGGAGTTGCTGGCCACCATCCGCTGGGCCGTCATCGCCGCGGACCAGGCGGCACGGCATCTCTCGGGTCAGGAACGCAGCCTGGAACTGGCGCTGACCGGGCATATCGTGCCGGAGTTGGAGTGGGATATCCTGGCGCAGGTCGACCGGATGCCAGGGAGGCTCTGATGCTGGAGAAACCCGATGCCGCCAACCTTCTGGCCACGGCGCGAAGCCTGCTGATGGAAGACATCTTGCCGGCCCTGCCGCCGGAGAAGTCCATCGCCGCGCGCATGGTCGCCGCCGCCATCGGCCTGGCATTGCGGGAGGCGACGGCTGGACAGGAATGGCAGCAGGCCCTGCAACAGCGCCTCCGCGGGCTGGTTGCCGCGCCGGATTCCCGGCTGCTGCAATGCCTGTCCGAGGAAATCCGGGACGGTCTGCACGACCCGGGCGCGGCCAGCCACGCCGAAATTGCCCATTGGTTGCACGACTATGCGCGCCTGCGCGCGACCGTCAGCGCCCCGAAGGCGTTGCTCTGAATTCTGCACCCCGGTGCTGGTCCAGTCGCGGCGCACCAGCTCCCGGGGCAGGGCGGCTGCCGTCAAAACTGATCGGCAAGGCGACGACCTGAAAATCCTCGCCTGGCGGTGTCACCAGCATGTCCATTGCCGCGGCCTGCGGCTCCGCCAGCATTTCCGGGATGGTGTTGATCGGGGCGCAGGGCACGCCAGCCTCCACCAGCAGGCCAAGCCATTCGGCGCGCCGCCGGACGCGCAGGATATCGCGGATCAGCGGCAGCAGGTCGTCCTTGTGCGCCAGCCGGTCCCGGTTGGTGGCAAAGCGCGCATCGGCAGGCCATTCGCCATGTCCCAAAACCCGGGCGAATTTCGCGAACAGCCGGTCATTGCCGCAGCAGACCAGCAGCGGCGCATCTGCGGCGTCGAACGCCTCGTAGGGCACGAAGCCAGGATGGCCGGAGGCGTGGCGCACCGGCTCCTCTCCCTGGTTCACATAGGCGGAAACCTTCTGGTTCGCCCAGGTGAAGGCGGTCTCGAACAGGGATGTGTTGATGACGCAGCCGCGCCCGGTCCGGGCCCGCTGTTGCAGGGCAGCCAGCGCGCCGATCACCGTCCACATGCCGGTGCCCTGGTCCACCACGCTGGCGCCCATCCGCACCGGCGGCCCCCCCGGCTCACCGGTGATGGAGGACAGCCCGCCGAAGGCCTGCAGCAGCGGCTCGTAGCCCGGCTGGTCGCGCATCGGGCCGAGATGGCCGAAGGCGCCCATCTCGCAATAGATCAACCGCGGATGCCGCGCCGTGGTCTCCGCCGCCCCGAGGCCGAGCGAGTCCGGCACCCCCGGCCGCATGTTGTGCACCAGGATATCCGCCTGCTCGAGCAGCCCATGCAGCGATGCCACGCCCTCCGGCGCCTTCAGGTCGAGCGCGATACTGCGCTTGCCGCGGTTGAATTCGTGGAAGACCAGCGCGTCGCCGTGCCGGAAGGCACGCCCCATCTGGCGAGCATCGTCACCGCCCTCGGGCTTCTCCACCTTGATCACGTCGGCGCCAAGGTCGGCCAGGATCGCGCCGGCAAAGGGGCCGGCGAAGACCTGGCCAACTTCGACGACCTTGATGCCCTCCAGCGGCCTCACGCCGCCAGGCCCTGCTTCGCGCGGTACTTCGCCAGTGACCCGGCGTGCATCACCCGGCCGTTCAGCCGGCGGCCGATGATGCGCTCCGCCATGCGGGCGCACTCCACCAACGCCTCCAGGTCGATGCCGGTCTCGATGCCCAGCTCGTGGCACAGGAACACAAGGTCCTCGGTGCACACATTGCCTGCCGCTCCGGCATCGCCATGCGCGGCGAAGGGACAGCCGCCGAGGCCGGCGACGCTGCTGTCGAACAGATCCACCCCCATCTCCAGCGCCGCCATGACATTGGCGGTGCCGAGGCCGCGCGTATCGTGCAGGTGCAGGCCGAGCCGCACCTCCGGCAGCGCCTCCCGCACCATCCCGACCAATCTGCGGGTCTGCTCCGGATTACCCCAGCCCATGGTGTCGGCGAGGAAGATCTTCGGGAGTTTCTCGCCACGTTCTGAACAGATGTCGCGGGCGTAGCGAGCCAAGGCGACCACGCGCTCAGGCGGGATATCGCCCTCGTAGTTGCAGCCGAAGGCGGCCATGATGATGGCGAAGTCCGGCTTCAGCCCGGCCTCGGCGTAGAATTCGAGCCAGCGCTTCTGCCGGTTCGCCATCTCCTCCGCCGAACAGCCATTGTTCTTCCGGGCGAATTCGTCCGAGGCATAGAGGGAAATTTTCCCGGCGAGATCGACGCCCGGGGTCGCAAGCGCGCGTCGAAAACCCTGCTCGTTCAGCCACAGGCCGGCATAGTGCACGTCCGGCCTGCGGCGGATTGCGGCGAAGAAGGCCTCGCTGTCGGCCATCTGCGGGACGTGCTTCGGGCTGACGAAGCTGGCCACCTGGATATGGTGCAACCCTGTTTCGGCCAGCGCCTCCACCAGCTTCACGCGATCGGCCAGCGGGAAGATGGTCTTCTCGATCTGGAAGCCCTCGCGCGGGCCTTCCTCGCGGAACTCAACCCGTTTCGGCAGGTCGGACATGCAGTGGTCTCCTCTCAGGCGCCGTCTCTCAAGTCTTTGACAGGATGGTGCCGGTGCAGTCGCCGAAGCCGATTCCGGCGAAGCCTTCGCGCCGTGCCCGTGCCCGTAGCGTGATGCTGTCGCCATCTTCCAGGAAACGCCGCGTGGCGCCGGATGGCAGCGTCAGCGGCTTCCGCCCGCCCTGCGTGATTTCCAGCAGCGATCCATAGCCGGTGGCGGTGGAGATGGTGCCGGTGCCGAACAGGTCGCCAGGTTGCAGGTTGCAGCCGCCGCAGGTGTGGTGTGCCACCATCTGCGCCGGCGTCCAGTACAGCCCCTGCGCGTCGCCGTGCGAGAGGCGGAAGGGCTCCGCGCCCGGCACGGTCAGCCAGACCTCCAGCTCCAGCCCGAGCGCGCCACCTTGCTGGTCCGCCGCGTCCCAAAGATAGTCCATCGGCTTCGGATCGCCTTCCGGCCGCGCCGGCTGCGCCACCATGAAGGGCGCCAGCGCCTCCGGCGTGATCACCCAGGGGCTGATCGTCGAGCAGAAGTTCTTGGCCAGGAACGGCCCGAGCGGCTGGTATTCCCAACCCTGGATGTCGCGCGCCGACCAGTCGTTCAGCAGCCCGTAGCCGGCAATGTGGCCGCCGGCCTGCGCGATCGGGATCGGCTCGCCCAGCGCGTTGCCCGGGCCGATCCAGATGCCGAGTTCCAATTCATAATCCAGGTTCCGGCTCGGCCCAAAGCTCGGCTCCGCCTCCGCCGCCGGCTTGCGCTGCCCGTTCGGCCGTCGCAGCGCCGTGCCGGATGGCACGATGGAGCTGGCGCGGCCGTGGTAGCCGATGGGTACGTGCTTGTAGTTCGGCAGCAGCGGATTGTCCGGCCGGAACAGCGCGCCGACATTGGTGGCGTGCTGGATGCCGGCGTAGAAATCCGTGTAGTCGCCGATCCGCGCCGGTAGATGCAGCGTGCAGTCCTTCGGGTCGTGCAGAACCGGAACCTTCCCGTCGGCGCCCTCGACCAGCATGTCCGAAAGCTGGGCCCGCAGCGCGTGCCGCGGCGCGGCGCCGAGCGCGAACAGCCCGTTCAGCGTGCCGTCCCTCGTCGCCGCCACCGCCTCCGCCGCCACCCCGGCCAGCAGTCCTGCCTCAAGCGCCGCGGCCAGGTCCAGGATCATGTCGCCAATCGCGATCCCGGCCCGACGCGCCCCGCCGGCGGTCGAGAAGATGCCCAGCGGCAGGTTCTGGATCGGGAAATCGGCATGCCCGTTGGCCGATGCGACGAAGCTCCGCCGCCCCGCATCATGTGTGTGGTCCAACACCCTCAGCCCCGCCGCGCCGGATCAAAAGTCTTCCGCAGGCCGGACCAGCAGGCCTCGTAATCCTGCTGCCGCTGCGGCAGCCCGGCCGCATAGGCGGTGACGCGCTGCGGCAGCCGGGTCTCCAGCATGAAGGCCATGGTGTTGGTCAGCTTGTGCGGCGCCAGCTCCACGGTACTGGCCTTCTGGAAGGCCTCCGCATCCGGCCCGTGCGGCAGCATGCAGTTGTGCAGGGAGAAACCGCCCGGCACGAAGCCCTGCGGCTTGGCGTCGTACTGTCCCAGGATCAGCCCCATGAACTCGCTCATCAGGTTCATGTGGTACCAGGGTGGCCGGAAGGTGTTCTCCGCCACCATCCAGCGCTCCGGGAACAGCACGAAGTCGATATTGGCCGTGCCTGGCGTCTCGGAGGGCGCCGTCAGCGTGGTGAAGATCGACGGGTCCGCATGGTCGAACAGCAGCGGCCCGACCGGGGAAAACCGGGAGAGGTCGTATTTGTAGGGCGCGTAGTTGCCATGCCAGGCGACCACGTCCAGCGGCGAATGCCCGATTTCCGCCTGCCAGAGCTGCCCGCCCCACTTCACCACGACAAGCTGCGGCCGCTCCACATCCTCATAGGCTGCGGTGGGGGAGAGGAAGTCGCGCTGGTTCGCCAGGCAGTTGGCGCCGATCGGGCCACGTTCCGGCAGGGTGAAGGCGCCGCCGTAGTTCTCGCAGACATAGGCGCGGGCCGGTGTCTCATCGAACAGCTCGACCCGGAACTTCACCCCACGCGGCATCACCGCGATCTCGCCCGGCGCTACGTCGACCACGCCGAACTCGGTCCGGAAACGCAGGCGGCCCTGCTGCGGCACCACCATCATCTCGGCGTCGGAATTCCAGAAGGTCTCATCCACCATGCTGCGCGTCACCAGCGCGATGCTGGCCGCCATGCCGGTCTGGGCGGAGACGTCGCCGCAGGTGGTGATGGTGCGCATGCCGGTCAGGAAGGTCTCGCCCGAATCCGGGATTGGCAGCGGGTCCCAGCGCAGCGGCTGGATCGGCAGGCCGGACTCCTCGGCGCAGGGCGCGCTGCGCCACAGGCCGGGATCGCGCGGCGCGAAGCGGCCGATATGGGAGACGGTCGGGCGGATACGGTACAGCCAGGACCGCGCATTGCTGGCGCGCGGCGCCGTGAAGGGGCTGCCCGAAAGCTGCTCGGCATACAGCCCATAGGCACAGCGCTGCGGCGAATTGCGGCCGACGGGCAGGGCGCCGGGCAGCGCCTCCGTCTCAAAGCCGTTGCCGAAGCCGGACATGTAGCCGGCATTGGCTGCCGTCACGAAGCTCTGTTGCGGGGTGATGTCCATGGAACGCCTCCTCGATCCCTCCAGCATAGCGCATCCGTGCAGAAGGGGGATGCTGGACGCGCGCGGCCCTTGGCGGCACCCTCCGCCCCGAACCTGCTGGGACACGTCCAGATATGAGCCTTCGCGGCCGCGCCTGCATCGTTGGAGCCTTCGAACATCCGACCCGCAAGGCTGAAGACAAATCCGTGGCGCAACTGCATGCAGAGGTCGCCTACGGCGCGCTGGCCGATGCTGGCCTGACGAAGGACGACGTCGATGGCTATTTCTGCGCCGGCGACGCGCCCGGTATGGGTCCCCTGGCGATGGCCGACTACCTGGGCCTGGACCGTCTGAGCCATGTCGATTCGACCGATATCGGAGGGTCCTCCTACCTGGCCCATGTTGCCCATGCCGCGGCGGCTATCGCGCTCGGCCGCTGCAACGTGGCGCTGATCACCTTGGCCGGACGCCCGCGCTCCGAGGGAA
Source organism: Falsiroseomonas sp. HC035 (assembly GCF_050563525.1). NCBI lineage: Bacteria > Pseudomonadati > Pseudomonadota > Alphaproteobacteria > Acetobacterales > Roseomonadaceae > Falsiroseomonas > Falsiroseomonas sp. HC035. Next base: position 389,840 of record NZ_JBNXUN010000003.1, on the reverse strand, counting down.
TGGCCACCGGCACCGCCGCCCGCGCCCAGAATGCCAGCGTACCGGACGATCCCTTCGAGATCCCGATGGGCCGCACCGTCGCCGGCAGCTACGCGCTGTGCGCCATGCTCCACATGCACGAATTCGGCACCACCAGCGAAGATCTCGCCTGGATCAAGGTCGCCGCCAGCCAGCACGCGCAGCACAACCCGCACGCCATGCTGAAGAAGCCGGTGACCGTGGAGGAGGTGGTCAATTCCCCCTTGGTGGCGGACCCGCTGCACCGCTTGGATTGCTGCGTCATCAGCGATGGCGGCGGCGCCCTGGTGGTTGCGCGGCCCGAGATCGCCCGCAGCCTGAAGCGTCCTGTCGTCGTGGTGCGCGGCACCGGCGAGTCGATGAAAGGCCAGTTCGGCGGCTATCCCGACCTGACCTTTTCCGGCGCCCGGTACTCCGGCGCCCGCGCCTTCGAGGAAGCCGGCCTGAAGCCTGCCGACATGCGCTACGCCAGCATCTACGACAGCTTCACCATCACCGTGCTGATCCAGCTGGAGGACCTCGGCTTCTGCGCCAAAGGCGAGGGCGGCAGGTTCGTGCGCGACGGCAACCTGATATCGGGTGTTGGCAAGCTGCCCTTCAACACCGATGGCGGCGGCCTCTGCAACAACCACCCGGCCAACCGTGGCGGCATGACCAAGGTGATCGAGGCCGTCCGCCAGTTGCGCGGCGAGGCCCACCCGTCGGTGCAGGTCGCCGATTGCAGCCTGGCGCTCGCACATGGCACCGGCGGCCTGCTCGGCCACCGCCACGGCAGCGCCACCCTCATCATGGAACGGGAGTGACCCCGATGTCCGAGCGCATCATCGCCGCCCCCGTCGTCGATCCCTCCACCAAGGCCGTGTGGGACGCTGCCTCCGAAGGCCGCCTGCTGGTCGGCCTGTGCCGCGACACCGGCCGGCACTTCTGGTACCCGCGCGGTGCCTCGCCCTTCACCCTGTCGCCCAACGTGGACCTGGTGCAGGCGAGCGGCCGCGGCACGATCTACAGCTACACCGTGATGCGCGTGGCACAGCCCTATGCCTGCGCCTATGTCGAGCTGGAGGAAGGCCCGCGCATCTTCACCAACATCGTCGACTGTGATTTCGCCGAGCTTCGCATCGGCATGAAGGTGCGTGTCGCCTTCAAGCCGAGCCAGGCTGCGGACGGCACGCCGGGCGCGCCGGTGCCGATGTTCGCGCCGGCCTGACGGATCCGGCGCGGCTGTACAGGCAGGCTGTCGGGAAAGGGCGTCGCGGCAGGGCAGAATTTTCGTATGCGAAAGGATTCGTCGGGCTGATCTGACAGATTGGCTTTCCTGTTAAACGTACGTTCATAGCTGGGCGTGCAGGCTTGGGAAGGTTGTTGGTATCGGGCGCCCTTCTGTGGCGGGTCCGGGGGATTGCCCTGACCTTGCAGATGCTCTCGAACCCCGGCGGCCAACCTGTCGCGCCGGCAGTTCGACGCTGCCGGCCCAACCCCGCATGGCTGATGCCTGATCTGGGAGCCTGGCCTGATCTGGACTCTCGCTTTGGCCGATTTCTTCATCGGCCTGTCCTACGCGACCATCCCCGTTGCGTTGGCAGTCTTCGCCCGGCAGCGGCCGGACCTGGCGTATCGCCCGGTGGTCTGGCTGTTCGCCACCTTCATCCTGCTGTGCGGCATTGGCCATTGGTTGAAGGTCCTGTCGCTGTGGGTACCGGTGCACGGCATCCAGGCCTGGGTGACGGTCGCCGCCGCGCTGGTTTCCGCGACAACGGCGGTGGCGCTGTGGTGGCTGCTGCCGCACCTGCTCGCCCTGCCGTCACCGGCACGGCTGCGAGCGGCGGATCAGGCGCTGGCCGAATCGCGGCGCCGCGCCAGCTTCGAACACTCCCCGGTGCCACTGTTCACCCAGACCTTCGACGGCACGCTGACGGATGTCTCCAATTCCTGGCTGGCGCTGCTCGGATACGCGCATGCGGAGGTGGTGGGGCGCCCGCTGGCTGACCTCCAGCCGCCCTGCGTCCCGCCCTGGACCCTGCGGCAGCGTGCCCTGCTTGAGGCGGGCGAGGCCTGTGAATCGGAACAGCAATTCCTGCACGCGGATGGCCGCGTCATCGATGCCCTGGTCACCGCCAGGCTGGAACATCGCGGTGCGGATGCGAACTTGTCCTGCGTGCTGGTCGACATAACGGCCCGCAAGCACGCCGAATCGGCGCTGCGCACCAGCGAGGAGAAGCTGCGCCAGGCGCAGAAGATGGAGGCGATCGGGCGCCTCGCCGCCGGCGTCGCGCATGATTTCAACAACATCCTGCAGAGCGTGGTCGGCGCGCTGGAGATGGTGCTGGACGAACAGCCGGCTGGCAGCCGCGGCCACGAATATGCCGGCGTGGCGCTGGATGCGGCGGAGCGAGGATCCTCGCTGACCCACCACATGCTGTCCTATGCGCGCAAGCAGATCCTCCGGCCGCGGCACATCGCGCTGGAGCCCTTCCTGGCCGACATGCAGAAGCTGCTGGTCCGCACCCTCGGCCCGCATATCACCGTGACGGTCAGGAACGCCAAGGCACTCTGCACCCTGGCGGACCCGGGCCAGCTGCAGACGGCACTGCTGAACCTGGCGATCAACGCCGCCCACGCCATGCCGCATGGCGGCACCCTGGCGATCGAGGCACAGCGTCGATCGTCAGGAGGGCTGGGCTGGGCCTGCGTCACCGTCGCCGATACCGGAACCGGCATGGATGCCGCGACATTGGCGCAGGCGGTCGATCCCTTCTTCACCACCAAGGGCCTGGACGGCACCGGCCTCGGCCTGTCCATGGTGCAGGGCTTTGCCGAGCAATCCGGAGGCCGCCTGCACCTGCACAGCCTGCTGGGCCAGGGCACGACGGCAGAGCTGTGGCTGCCGATCGTTGCAGCCGCCCCTCCGCCGCGGCCCGCGGAGGTGGTGGCGCAGCAGATTCATGGCCGCGTCCTGCTGGTGGATGATTCGGCCGATGTGCTGCTGACCACCGGCAGCTTCCTGGAACGCGCGGGCTTCCAGGTGACACGGGCCGAAAGCGGCGACCGCGCCCTCGCATCACTGAATCAGGGCGTTGCCTTCGACGTGCTGATCACGGACTACGCCATGGCCGGCCTGAACGGCGCCGACCTGATCGCGGAGGCCCGCCTGCTGTTGCCCGGCATGCGGGCGCTGCTGATCACCGGCTTCGCCGACCTGCGCTACACCGACCACCTGCCGGCCGGCACGCTGGTCCTGCACAAGCCGTTCCAGCGCCAGGACCTGACAGACGCGCTGCGACGCATCCTCCAGTCCAACCAGAAGCCCGTGACCTGAGGCCGGCCCCAGCGAGAGGGGATCGGCACGTCACCCTCAGTTGCAGATTTCACGCGTCACCATGCGATAGCGGGTACGGCCGAAGCGGTCGCGATAGGCAACCCGGCGCTGCACCAGGCGGCAGCGCCGACGGCGGCGGCCACGACCGCGGCCGGGCGGCGGTCCCCACTGCGCCGGGACCAGCAGGTCAGCCTCCGCAAGGTTCTCGCCGCCCTGCGCCGAGGCCTGGGGCACACGAGCGGCCGAGGCGCCAACGCCACTGGCGGAGGCAACCGCCGGGGCCAGCGCCGTGCCGATGGCGGCCGCGAAACCGGCAAGCAGAAAACCACGACGCTCCATTTGGCTGTCCTCCTGAACAGGCGGACAGATGAACCGGCAAAGGTGTCCAAAACCTGGCGAATTCGCGCGCCGGGAAACGTGAACCTTGCCCCTGTCTCAGTTGAACAGGGAGCTGACCGAGGATTCCTCGCTGATCCGCTTCATCGCCTCGGCCAGCAACTGCGCGATCGTCAGCTGCTTGATGTTGTGCGACACGCGCACCGCCTCCGTCGCCAGGATGCTGTCGGTCACGACCATGTGCTCGATCTTGGCGGCGCCGACGCGGGCCACCGCGCCGCCCGAGAACACGCCATGCGTCACATAGACGCTGGCCGACTTGGCGCCGTTCTTCAGCAGCGCCTCGGCCGCGTTCACCAGCGTTCCGCCCGAATCGACGATGTCATCCACCAGGATGCAGTCACGCCCCTCGACCTCGCCGATCACGTTCATCACCTCGGACACGCCGGCGCGCGGGCGGCGCTTGTCGATGATGGCGAGGTCGGTGTTCAGCCGCGCCGCGATCGCCCGCGCGCGCACCACGCCGCCGACATCCGGTGACACCACCATCAGGTCGCGGCCGGCGAAGCGCTGCTGGATATCGCGGGCGAACAGCGGGGCGGCGAACAGGTTGTCCACCGGCACGTCGAAGAAGCCCTGGATCTGCCCGGCATGAAGATCCATCGTCAGCACGCGGTGCGCGCCGGCCTCCACGATCAGGTTCGCCACCAGCTTGGCCGAGATCGGCGTGCGGCTGCCGGATTTCCGGTCCTGCCGTGCATAGCCGAAATACGGGATCACCGCGGTGATGCGCCGCGCGCTGGCGCGCCGCAGCGCGTCCAGCATGATCAGCAGTTCCATCAGGTTGTCGTTGGCCGGGTAGCTGGTGGATTGCACCACGAAGACGTCCTGGCCGCGGACGTTCTCATGGATCTCGCAGAAGATCTCCATGTCGGCGAAGCGGCGCACGGAGGCCTGGGTCAACGCGATGCCGAGCGCCGCGGCCACCGCCTCGGCCAGCGGGCGGTTGCTGTTGCAGGCGATGATCTTCATGGGCAGCGGAACCCCGGGGGGAGGAGCAGGAAACCGGCGGGCGTCGCGGCGGAGAAATCCCGCACCGACGGGCGGCTTGGTAGCAACGTGACGGTATGGTGTCCATCACGCGCCGATGATGGGCAGCCATTTCAGGCCGGCGGCCGTGCCGCCTCGGCCGGCGCAGGAAAGCCGCCCGCATTGAATACAACGTCGCGGATGCCGCCCGAGGCTTCCTGTGCGACCACGTATGCGACGTCGCCCCAGAGACCCCGCAGCGTCCCGGTCGGCACCTCGTTCAGTTGCAGGACACGCCCCAGATCCTCGCCGTCGCGGCGGGAGACGATCCAGACGATCTCGACGCGTTGCTGTCCCGGCCGGGATGGCACCACAGAAACCTCGCCCTGCACCGCGAATTGCGCGCCCTGCGCTTCCTCCTGCACCTGGAAGCCCAATGTCGCGAGCCTTTCGCGCATGCGCGCCGTCAGGCTGCTGTTGCCATCGCCAGGCGCACCGCGCACCGGCAGCAGGCGCAGCACCGGCGGGCCACTGCCTACCGCGCGCTCATCGCCGGTGCGGCGCTGCGCGTCGATCCGGCCCACCAGCGTCGCCAGCCGCGGCGCGGTTTCCGCAGCCAGGCGTGCGTGCAGGGGCGCGCCGCCCTCCACCCATTCCCGCGCCGGCACCGGCTGGCCGATCAGCATGCCGAGCGCCTGTCCATCGGCATCACGCAGCGCGTAGCGCGGCACGACCTGGTCCGATTGGCGTTCCGCCGCCGCCACCAATTGCCAGTCGAGCGGCAGGCCAGGCCCGGGGACGGCCGGCACCTCGCTGGCCACCAGCGCCTGCGCGAAGGCGCGCGACAGGCTGGCGCTGTCCTCGTCCGTCAGCAGCAGCATGGAAGAGGCCGGGACCGCGATGCGGTAGCCGGGCGGCTGGCGCAACCGTCGCGCCAGCTCCCCGGGTCGCCCGCGGAAAGGTTGCGGCAAACCGGTGCAGCCGGCCAGCACCAGCGGCGCGAAGGCGCCCAGGCGCAGCAGAAGGCGGCGGGAGGGATTAGATGAGGACACAGGAGGCCAGCAGGGTGAGCACCATCAGGACCATGAACATGACGACGTAGGGCATTGGCTCATCCGGCGATAGCGATGGCGGAAAGCTGGTGCCCGATCGGCCCGGCGGCACCGCCCTTGGCCGCCAGGGTCCGCCGCCGGTGGCTGAAAAAACGGTCCTCCGCCGTCAGCGTGTCCTGCCACAGGGCGGAGGCCTGGCCGGTGCCGGCCGCCTCCAGCCGGGCCAGGCAGTAGCCGGCCAGGTCGAACTGCCAACGATCCTCCCGCTGGCCCGCCGCGAAGTAGCGCGCATCGGCATCCTGGTGCGCCAGCACCGCGTCCCGCAGATCCGGCCCGACCTCATAGCTGGCCTGCCCGATGCAGGGGCCGACGACGGCGGAGATGTCCGCCCGCCTTGCGCCGAGAGCTTCCATCGCCGCCAGAGTCGCCTCCAGCACGCCGGCGACCGCGCCGCGCCAGCCGGCATGGGCGGCGCCGACCACGCCGGCCCGCGTATCCGCGAACAGCACCGGCGCACAATCCGCCGTCAGCACGCCGATCGCCTGGCCCAGCCGGTCCGTCACCAACGCATCCGCGGCCGGGCGGGCCGCCTCGGGCCAGGGCGTGCGGGCATCCGCCACCGTCACCCCATGCACCTGCACCAGCCCGAGCAGCGCGTCCGGCGCGACGCCCAATGCCCCGGCGCAGGCGGCACGGTTGCGGCGCACCGCATCCGGGTCATCCTGCCCGGACAGCGAACAGTTCAGCGCGGAGTAGGGCCCGGTGGAGACGCCACCCTCGCGGGTGAAGAAGCCATGCGGGAGGGCCAGTCCGGCAGTCAGGAAGCCGGGGGTCATGCGGGTTCGAATCCAGGCAGGGTGGGCAGGGCAGGCTCGCAGACGGCCAGTGCCTTGAACAGCCGGCCCATGCCCTCCGCCGCCACCAGGCGCTCCGCGCCAGACAGGATCTCGCCGGCGAGTCGGGGACGCGCCTGGGCGAGGGTGGCGGCGCGGCTCATCAGGCCCAGGCGTTGCAGGAACAGCCCCTGCGGCAACGGACCACCGACCGCAGCGCCCTGGCCCTGTGCCACCCGCGCCAGCGCCGCGAAATCGACATGCGCCGTCAGGTCCGTGCTGCCCGGATCGACCAGAGGATCAAGCCCCGTCGCCTGCCCGCGCACCGCCTGCAGGCTCTCGCCGAAGGCCGAGGCGGCGGGGCCGTAGTCCAGCATCAGTGCCGCGCCGCCCTGCGTCGCCAGCCGCCGCGCCAGGGCCGCGATCCAGCCCTGAGCCACCTCGCCCACCTCCTGCACCGCGCCTTCGGGGGCGGTGGGCGGCAACGGGGGAGGGGTTTGCGCCACCCGTTCGACAAAGGCGCCCTCCGCGACGTACCGCTCCAGCCAGCATTCCCCGCGCCGGATGAACTGCCGGATCGGCAGGGCGTCCAGGAATTCATTGGCCAGCAGCAGCATGGGGCCATCCGGCACAGTGGAAAGGTCATCATGCCACCCGGCCACCGCATCGCCGAGCATCCGCTGTTGCGCGGCCCGCAGGCTCGGGGAGGTCTCAACCAGATGCACCTGCGCCGCCTGCCGGAAGGGTGCCGCTACCTCGCCCACCGCGCGCAGCGCATCGGCCATCAGGGTGCCGCGCCCCGGGCCGCATTCCACCAGCAGGACGGGGTCCGGCCCGCCCATCTGGTCCCAGGCGATGGCGGCCCAAAGGCCGAGTACTTCTCCGAAGGCCTGGGAGATCTCTGGCGCCGTGGTAAAATCGCCGGCCCGGCCGAAAGGCGTCGCCTCACGCGCGTAGTAGGCCGCGATGGCCCGGCCCATGAAATGGTCCAGACGCTCCATCATCGGGCCATCACGCCGCGCGGCGCGCCCGGACCATCAGCCACCCACCCACCAGGATCATCGGCAGCGACAGCAACTGCCCCATGGTGGCGCCGGCGAACAGGAAGCCGAGATGCGCATCTGGCTGCCGGAAGAACTCACCCACCAGCCGCGCCAGCCCGTAACCGGCCAGGAAGGCGCCGGTGACGAAGCCCTCCCGCGCCCGCAGCCCCGGGATGCGCACCAGGATGTTGAGCAGGACAAACAGCAGCACGCCCTCCATCGCCGCCTGGTAAAGCTGGCTCGGGTGCCGCGGCTCCGGGCCGCCGGTCGGGAACACCATGGCCCAGGGCACATCGGTGACCCGGCCCCACAACTCGCCGTTCACGAAGTTGGCGATGCGCCCCAGACCAAGGCCGATCGGGACCACCGGCGCGACGCGGTCGCCGAAACGCAGCGCCCGCAGTCCCTGGCGCCGGCAAAACCATAGCGCGGCGACCACCACGCCGAGCATGCCGCCATGGAAGGACATGCCGCCCTGCCAGACATACAGCGCCTCCCACGGCGCCGTGACGTAGTGGTCCGGCCGGTAGAACAGCACGTAACCGAGCCGCCCGCCCAGGATGATGCCGAGCGTCGCCCAGGTGACGAAGTCATCCACCTGTTCCCGGCTGGCCGCCACCGGCGCCAGCGCCACCAGCCGCCGCGCCAGCATCCAGCCCAGGACAATTCCACCGATGTACGCCAGCGCATACCAGCGCAGCGCGAAGGGGCCGATTTCGATCAGCACCGGGTCGATGACGGGGAAGGCGATCACGAACATCTCTGCGGGTTACCGATGCGGGTCAGGGTTCAGCAGGAAATCCCGCACGTAGCGGCCGACGCCATCTTCCAGCGTCGTTGCCGGCCTCGCATAGCCTGCGTCGCGCAGCTTCCGCATCGGGGCCTCGGTGAAGTACTGGTATTTCCCCCGCAGGTCCGGCGGCATGTCGATGAATTCGATGCGGTCGTTCTGGCCCAGTCCGGCGAACATCGCCCGCACCAGGTCGACGAAGCTGCGCGCCTGGCCGGAGCCGATGTTGAACAGCCCGCTGACGCCAGGATTTTCCAGCAACCACAGGATTGCGGCCACGCAATCATCCACATGGACGAAGTCGCGCATCTGCGCGCCATCGGCCACGCCGGGGCGGTCCGACCGGAACAGCCGGGCCGGCTCGCCCCGCGCCACCTCGTGGAATTTATGGAAGACGACGCTGGCCATGCGGCCCTTGTGGGCCTCGTTCGGGCCATAGACGTTGAAGAAGCGCAGCCCGGCCCATTGCGGTGGCGCCGGATGGCCACGGGCCAGCATGTCCGCCACCCGGCGATCGAAGGCCAGCTTGGACCAGCCATACAGGTTCAGCGGCCGCAGCGCCGCCAGTGCCGCCGGCGCCTCGTCATCCTCGAAGCCCAAGGCCCCGTCACCATAGGTCGCCGCCGAGGAGGCGTAGATGAACGGCACGCCGCGCCGGGCGCATTCCCCCCAGAGTTCAAGCGGCAGCGTCAGGTTGGTGGCCGCCACCAAGTCGCCATCCGTGGCGGTGGTTGCGCTGATCGCGCCCATGTGCAGCACCGCCTCGACCCGCGGATTGCCGGCCCAGAAGCCGGGCAATGCCTCCGGCGCCAGGATGCCGGCGATGCCGTGCTTCGCCAGGTTCCGCCATTTCGGCCCGTCCCGCAGCCGGTCCACCACCAGGACCTCGGCCCCGCGGTCACAGAGTGCGGCAACCAGGTTCGACCCGATGAAACCGGCGCCCCCAGTTACGACATACATCGCGCGACATACATCGTCGGTTGATCCCCTCGCGGTGCCCATCCAGCCGCCGGCGGGGTATAGGCCGCGGTCCCGCAGCCGGACAAGGCGCGGGCGGGGTGCGGCCAGGGTTACAGGTCATGTGGCAGGAGGTCTTGATGAGCAGCGAAACCGGCACCGGCGGCAGCAACCCGGGCGGCACCAGCGGGGCCGGCACCAGCGGGTCGGGCATGGGCAGCGGCCCCGGCGGCCGCAAGTCGATCTTCGACGACCTGGCCGGCATGGCCGGCGGCGCCTTCTCCGTCCTGGCCGGCGCGCGCGCCGAGGCCGAGGCGATGGGTCGCGCCCAGGTGGAGGCCATGGTCCAGCGCCTGGACCTGGTGCGGCGCGAGGACCTGGATGCCGCGCTCGAGGTCGCCCGCCGGGCGCGGGAGCAGGCGGAGGCGCTGGAACTCCGCGTCGCCGCACTGGAAGCGAAGCTGGCCGAGCCGAAGGCGGCGCCCGAGGCAGATCCGGGACTTTCGGCCGACGCCGGCTGAAGGCGCTGTTGCCGGTTCGCGCGCCAAGCCGTTGAGCTGCGTTACAGAAGCGATGCTTGCGGGCGCGTTTTGCACCTGCGTAGTCTAGCCCTTGTGGCGATTCGGGTGGCCCCTCCCCAACCCAGGGGGGTTGGCGCCCCCGGACGGGCGAAGGAGGTGCCGCGATGTCCGCATATGTCGGATACGAGGAACGCGACCGGTCCGCGAACCCCCTCGACGTGCTGGAACAGATCGTGACGGCCAATGAATGGGCCTTCGACCGCCGCTCGGACAGCGAGATGGCGGCCGAGGCACCCGGAAAGTGGTGCGACTACGGCCTGTACTTCTCCTGGTCGCACGAGATCAGCGCCATGCACTTCTCCTGCACCTTCGACCTGAAGGTGCCACCCGGCAAGCGCGACCGGCTGTTCGAGCTGCTGGCCCTGGCCAACGAGAAGCTGTGGATCGGCCATTTCGGCCTGGACAGCGACGATGGCGTGCCGGTGTTCCGCCATGCCGTGCTGCTGCGCGGGGCGCCGGGCGCCTCGGCCGAGAGCCTGGAGGACATGGTGGATATCGCCATCACAGAGTGCGAGCGCTTCTTCCCCGCCTTCCAGTTCGTGCTGTGGGGCGGCAAGCCGCCGGCCGAGGCGTTGCAGGCCGCGATGCTGGACTGCGTCGGCGAGGCCTGAGCCGGGGAACCGCTTGCCAAGCAGGGGCCGGGCGGCAAGTCTCGCCGGCATGACCGACACGCTCCCCCCCCTGCTTCTCATCGGCTGCGGCAAGATGGGCGGCGCCATGCTGGCCGGCTGGCGCGAACGTGGCCTCGGCGAGACCCTCGTGGTGGACCCCTTCGCCGCCGCGCCAATTCCGGGTGCCACCCTGCTGCGCGATCCGGCCGAGATCCCCGCCGGCTTCGCGCCCGCCGCCATCATCATCGCGACCAAGCCGCAGGAGGCCCCGGCGAGCCTGCCCGCCTATGCGCGCTTCGCCGGGAGCGGCGTCTTCGTCTCCATCATGGCCGGCAGGACGGTGGCCTTCATGCAGGGCCTGCTCGGCGACGGCAGCGCCGTGGTCCGCGCCATGCCGAACACGCCGGCCGCCGTGCGCCAGGGCTTCACCGTCGCCTTCGCCGGCCCAGGCGTCTCCGCCGCCCAGCGCGACCTGGCGGATACGCTGCTGGCCGCCACCGGGGAGGTCGCCTGGGTGGAGGCGGAAGGGCTGCTGGACCCGGTGACCGCCGTCTCCGGCGGCGGCCCCGCCTATGTCTTCCTGCTGGCCGAATTGCTGGAGGCCGCAGCGGTGGAACAAGGTATCCCGTCGGACCTCGCCCGCCGCATGGCGCGCGCCACCGTCGCCGGCTCCGGCGCCCTGCTGGCCGCGAGCACCGAGGATTCGGCGCAGCTTCGGAAGAACGTCACCAGCCCCAAGGGCACCACCGAACGCGCGCTGGCGGTGCTCATGGACCAGGCAGCCTGGCCCAGCCACATCTCCCGCGCCATCGCCGCCGCCACGGCGCGGTCGCGCGAGTTGGCGGGATGAGCGCCCCATTGGCGACAGGCGGGTCCGACCCCAAGCTTATGGCCATGGACAATACCGATTCCCCGCTGCTCGATGCGCTGTTCAACGTGATCGCGCAGCATGGCTGGCGCGGCGTCACCGTCGGCCGGCTTTCCGCCGCCTCCGGCATTCCGGCCGGGGAGCTGGTTCGCCGCTTCCCTTCGCGCCTCGACCTGTTGCGCCTGCATGCCGACAGCGTCGCCGACCAGGTGGCCGCCGGCACCGTGCCCGGCCAGGGCGGCACGCCACGGGACCGGGTGTTCGACGTGCTGATGCGCGGCATCGATGCGCTGCTGCCGCATCGGGCCGGCATGCTGCGGCTCGCCTCCGACATGTGGCGCGACCCGGTCCTTGCCGGTGCGCTGGCGCCCATCCTCCAGCGCAGCATGGAGCGCATGCTGGATGCGGCGGAGCTCGATTCGACAGGCCTGCAGGGCAAGCTGCGCGCCGCCGGCCTCGTCGGCGTCTGGATCATGACGGTGCGGGCCTGGGAGAAGGACGAGACGGCGGATCTGGGCTCGACCATGGCGGCCCTGGATCGGGCGCTCGACCGGGCGGAACAGACGGCGCGCAGCCTTCGACTGGACCCAGGCGACCGGGCGCCGCCTGTCTCGGTGGACTGACGGCACCCATCACAAAAAAATGGTGCGGTGCAGCATGAAACCTCTTCTGCGGATATCACCACTTCGCTATAGGGTCGCCACGCCGACCCCAAGCAGCTGCCGAAGGAACACCTGAAGATGTCCGACCGTTTTGGCATGAAGCCCGACGAAATGATGCGCATGCTGTCCGAGTTCCGCATGCCCGCGATGCCGGACATGAGCGGCCTCGCCGATGCGCAGCGCCGCAACCTGGAGGCCCTTTCCAACGCCAACCGCGTGGCGCTGGAAGGCGCGCAGGCCGTTGGCCGCCGTCACATGGAGATCCTGCAGGCCTCGATGACGGAGATGAGCGACGCCATCCGCATGATGTCCGGCACGGAAAGCCCGCAGGCCCGCGCCGCCAAGCAGGCGGAGTTGCTGAAGTCCGCCTATGAGCGGGCCGTCGCCAACATGAAGGAGGTCGCCGACCTCATCCAGAACTCCAACTCCGAGGCGCTGTCCGTGCTGAACAAGCGCTTCACGGAAGCCATGGACGAGGTGAAGACCCTGGTCGCCAAGCAGCAGGGCTGAACCGGCCGGCGCGTCCCCGGGCGCGCCACCTAGACCGGCAGGCGGACCCGAGCCCGCAACCCCCCGAGCGGGCTCTCCTCCAGCACGATGTCGCCGCCATGCGCCCGGGCAATGTCCCGGGCGATGGCAAGCCCCAGGCCGGTGCCGCCGGCCGTCAGCGTAGCGAAAGGCCGGAAGGCCTCCTCCCGCTGCGCCTCCGGGATGCCCGGCCCGTCATCATCCACCGTCACCTGCGCCCAGGCTCCCGCGGTCTCGCCCCGCGGAATCTCGGCGACGGCCACGGCGATCCGCCGTGCATGCTTGCGGGCGTTGTCCAGCAGGTTCGCCAGGCAGCGCCGCAGCGCGTCCGGCCGCAGCGGCAGCACCAGTGCTGCCGGCGCCTCCACCGCCACTTCCGCGCCATCCCGCCGCGCCCGCTGCGCCACGTCCCGCACGATGCCGCTGAGGTCGGTCGGCTGGGTCTGCTCCTGCGCCTCGCCCCGGGCGAAGGCGAGATAGGAGGCGACCATGCGCTCCATCTCCTCGACATCCTCGACCAGCGCCGCGATGTCCTCCTCCGCCTCCGGTGCCCGCGGCAACATCGCGAGCGCGAGGCGCATCCGGGTCAGCGGCGTACGCAGGTCGTGGCTGATCCCGGCCAGCATGTCCGTGCGCTGCCCGACGAAGCGGCGGATGCGGTCCTGCATCCGGTTGAAGGCGCTCGCCGCCTGCCGCACCTCCGCGGCGCCTTCCGGCTTCATCAGCCCGATGTCGCGACCCAGGCCAAAGGCCTCCGCCGCGCCCGCCAGGCGGCGGATGGCGCGCACCTGGTTCTTCATGAACAGCGCCGCGACGCCGAACAGCAGCAGGGACGACCCCACAAGCCAGATGAAGAACAGGTACAGCGTGCCTGTGAACAGCCGCTTGCGCGGCGCCTCCACATGCAGCACGCCATCCGGCAGCTGCACGCGGATGATCACGCTGCGGCGGTCGGACTGCCAATCGGCGTCGAAGGGCCGCCGCACCCGTTCACCCATCGCATGCGCCAGGTCGCCCTCCAGCGGCAGCAGGGGCAGGGAGGCGGCGCGGTCGGGCGTCTCGCCCAGGTTGGCGCCGGCTTCGAAGGCCAGGGCGAGGTCCAGCCGCCAGGCGCTTTCGCGGAACAGCCAGGCGCGGTCCGCCGGCTCCGGCAGCCGCTGCATTACCTCGATCACCATGCCGATCTCGCCCGCGACGCCGCCGGCGAGGCGGCGCGAGATCACATCAAGGTGCCCGCCATAGAACAGCTGCAGCGCGATCCCCTGCAGGATCAGCAGCGGCAGCAGGATGATGAGCAGCGACCGGCCGAGCAGCCCGCGTGGGACCAGTCCCCGAAAGTGGTGGGCGACTTGCCCGATCATGCGCGGGAGGTCCCGGGCTGGATCATGGCCCGGGCCTCAGCACATAGCCGCGGTGGCGCACCGTCTGCACGAAGCGCGGCTCCCGCGGGTCGGGCTCCACCTTCCGGCGCAGGCGCGTGACCTGCACGTCGATGGCGCGTTCCCCGGCCTCCGGCGTGCCGAGGGCGACGCCGATATCCTCGCGGCTCAGCACCTCGTTCGGCCGCTGCGCCAGGGCCATCAGCAGGGCCTGTTCGCCGCCGGTCAGTCGCACCACCCCCTCCGGCCCGCGCAGCTCGGCCCGTTGCGGGTCGAACCAGCGGATGCCGAGCTGCACCGGGGCGGTGGAGGCTTCCAGCACCGGCGGCGGCGCGGCGCGGCGCAGGATGGTGCGGATGCGCAGGGCCAGTTCGCGCGGGTCGAAGGGCTTGGCGAGGTAATCGTCCACGCCATGCTCGAAGCCGGTGACGCGGTCATCCGGGGCACCGCGCGCGGTCAGCATCAGGATCGGCACGTCCAGACCCTCCCGCCGAAGGCTCTCGGTCAGCTCCAGGCCGCTCTCGCCCGGCATCATCACGTCCAGCACCATCAGGTCGAAGCTGACGGAGGCCAGCGCGTGCCGGGCCGCGGCCGCATCTGCGGCGGCGGTGATCCGGAAACCCTGCTCGGCCAGGAAGCGCTGCAGAAGCGCGCGCAGCCGGGCGTCGTCATCGACCACCAGCAGGTGCGGCGCATCGGCGCTCAGCGTCATCGCGATGGCTCCGGCGAGCCCGCCTCCAGCCGATCCAGCGCCGCCCGCGCCTCCGGCCCCATCAGCCCGCGCATCACGCGCCGGAACCCCTCGACGGCCTGCGGCCCTGCCTCCCGGTAGGCGCGCATCACGGTGTCGCGCTGGCGTTCAAACAGGCTGCGCTCCAGCGCGGCGCCCTTCTCCGTCAGGCTCAGCAGCCGCTGGCGGCGGTCGTTGCGGCCGGGGCTTTGTGTCACGAAGCCATCCTCGACCAGCGGGGTCAGCACCCGGCCAAGCGATTGCTTCGTGATGCCGAGGATGCCCAGCAGGTCGCCCACCGTGATGCCCGGCCGGCGGCCGACGAAATGCAGCACGCGATGATGCGCCCGCCCCATGTCCAGTCCGGCCAGAATGGCATCGGCGCCGGCGGTGAAGTCGCGGTAGCCGAAGAACAGCAGGTCCTGCGCGAGCCGCAGTTCCTCCTCCCGCAGGAACAGCAGGTTGCGGCCGGCAGCCGGGCTTCCGCGATCCTCCGTCTGCGGGCGCGCCGCCAAGTCAGGCTTCAGGGGCATGCCGGCTCCGTCCTTCGATGAGCCGAGGCAGCTCGCCCATATGGGTCAGGTTCATTGACATTTCTTCCCGGCCATCGCAACCTTCCCCTGTCGCGCGCGGCGTCCCCTGCCGATATAGGGCACCGGCGCGGAAACGAGTAGCGAACCAGTGGCGACCCAGTGTCGGGAGGAAGAACAACATGGCTCTCGTCCCCTTCGATGACCGTGATGGCTGGATCTGGCTGGATGGCGCCTTCGTGCCCTGGCGCGACGCGCAGTTGCATGTGCTGAGCCATGGGCTGCACTACGCGTCCGGCGTATTCGAGGGTGAGCGCGCCTATTCCGGCCACATCTTCAAGCTGCGCGCCCATACCGAGCGCCTGATTGAATCCGGCCGCATCCTGGGCTTCGAAATCCCCTGGACGGCGGAGGAGATCGACGCCGCCTGCCGCGAGACGCTGGCCCGCAACGGCCTGACCGATGCCTATGTCCGCCCGCTCGCCTGGCGCGGCGCCGAGCAGTTGTCCGTCTCCGCGCAGCAGACGAAGATCCACCTGGCAATCGCCACCTGGGCTTGGCCGAACCTGTTCGGCGCGGACCGGATGAAGGGCGTGCGCCTGGCCTGGGCGAAGTGGAAGCGGCCGCATCCCGAGACGGCGCCGACCGCCTCCAAGGCCGCGGGCCTCTACATGATCGGGACGCTGTCGAAGCACCATGCGGAGGCGGAGGGGTTCGACGACGCCCTGATGCTCGACTGGAAGGGCGACATCAGCGAGGCCACAGGCGCCAACGTCTTCCTGGTGATCGATGGCGAATTGCACACGCCGACGCCGGTGAACTTCCTGGACGGCATCACCCGCCGCACTGTGATGGCGCTGGCCCGCACCCGCCAGATCAAGGTGGTGGAGCGCACCATCCCGCAAGCCGACCTCGCCAGGGCGAGCGAGGTTTTCCTCGTCGGCACCGCCGCCGAGGTCACGCCGGTGCGCCAGGTGGCCGACTTGCACTTCACCCCGGCCGCGATCACGGAGACGCTGCTGAAGGATTACGAGGCGCTGGTGCGCATGCCACCCGAGGGTGTCGCGGTACGGGCGGCCTGATGCCACTCTCGCTGCGATCCGCCCGCGCCGCCGATGCCGGCGGCATCTGCGCGCTGCACGCCATGTCCTGCCGCAGCGCCTACGCCGGCATGCTCGACCGCGACTTCCTCGAGAACGACCTGGAGGATGCGCTGGCCGCGCATTGGCAGGATCTGCTGCGCGGCCGCCGGCGCCCTGGCCAGGTGGTGATGGCGGTGACCGGCCACCAGGTGAACGGCTTTGCCGCTGCGATGCTGGAAGGAACGTGCTGTCAGGTGGGCAGCCTGCATGTGCGGCCGGAAATGCGCGGCGGCGGAATCGGCCGCCAATTGCTGGGCACGCTGGCGCACCGGCTGCGCCAGCAGGGGGCGCTCAGTGCGGAGCTTTGGGTCTTCACCGCCAATGAGGGCGCCATCCGCTTCTACCGCCGGCTGGGCGGGCAGCTTGGCCCGCCGGTGATGCGGGAGGCCTTCGGGCAGCCGGTGTCTGAGCGCCGCATGCACTGGCCGGACCTCGCGGCGCTGGTCGGCGCCTGCGCGCGATAAGGCGCTTGCGACCCGGCCCGGTCCTGGCCTAGCCTCCGGCCAGGAACAAAAGGGATACGTGCCATGACCACCGCCGAGGTCGCGAAGGCTTTCGCCGAGCTCTGCAAGTCCGGCGATCACGAGGCCGCCGGCGCGCGGTTCTGGGCTGAGGATGTGGTGAGCCGGGAGGCGATGGAAGGCCCGATGGCGGAGGTGCGTGGCAAGGCGGCGGTCAAGGCGAAGGGCGACTGGTGGTACGACAACCACGAAGTCCATTCGGTCGAGACCGAGGGGCCCTTCATCCACGGCGACCAGTTCGCCCTGCGCTTCGCCATGGACGTGACGGCGAAGCAGACCGGCCAGCGCATCCAGATGGCCGAGATTGGCCTCTACACCGTGGCAAATGGCAAGGTTGTGGAGGAACGCTTCTTCTACTGATGCTTCATTGGGGCCGCACCACTTCGGGCCGCCGCGGGAGCGCCGCCAGGGCAACGGCCAGCGGCAGCAGCCAGACGATGCGCGCCTGGTAGCGATGGTGCGGCTTCGACAGCGCGCCCGCCGCCGCGGCGTTGACCAGCAGCGCGCCCAGGGCGAGCGACAGCAGCGCCAGCCTGGGTCCGTCGCGTGCCTTGGCGGCGCGCCACGCCATCCACGGCGCGGCCAGCAGCGCCACCAGGACAACCGGCACATGTGGCCGTAGCCAGGGCTCGGCCAGCCGCGGCAGTTCGCCCTGCATCTGCGCGCCGGCATCGAAATGCGCGAGTTCCTCCGCCGGGAAGAACTCCGCGATGGCCCGGCGCGCGGACAGCGCCAGGTGGTCCGCCACCAGCGTATCCCCCACCATGAGCTTCGCGGATTGCGCCAGTGCGTTGCCGATGCCGGCAAGGATGACGCGAAGCGGATAGGCGGCGATCGTCTCGCCGATGATCACCCGCGCCTCGGCCGCGCCGCGCATCGCGCCCATCCGACGCAGCGTTCCATTCGCCTCCCGGTTCAGTGGGCTGGTCTCGTCCCAGAGGAACTCATCGCTGTCCATCGGCAGCTGGTCTGTGAAGGCACAGAGATGCCAGCCGGCCTCCGGGCACCGGTCCCGCAGCAGCGCCGCCGCCGGCCCATCCGCCTGCAGGCGCGCGAGCAGGAAGGCCGCCCCGTGCGGGGAGGGGGTGAAGCGATCGAAGGCCTGCAGATTGGCCAGGCACAGCAGCAGCACCGCCAGCGCCACCGGCAGCCCGGCGCGCAGCACCGGTGCCAGGCGCCAGGTCAGCAGCAGAACCAGCCCAAGCAAGGCCAGCGCCACCGGCAGATGCGAGAGATGAGAGGCGACCGCGAGCACTGTCAGCCCGGCGACCCATAGGGCCTGCCCCATGGTCAGCGCGCCGAAGGCGAGCAGGAAGATGCACAGCGGCAGCAGCCCGGTCAGCGCATCCGGCATCAGCGTCGCCAGGAACCAGGGCGCCGAGGTCAGCACCGCGAGGCCGGCGCAGACCACCAGATGCCAGCCGATCCCGGCCCGCCCCCGCACCGCCGCCTGCATCAGCCAGATCAGGTGGGAGGCGATCAGCCCCTGCACCAGCATCGGCGCCCAGAGCGAGCGCTGCCAGTGGAAGGCGTGCAGGAAGGGACCATAGGCCTGGGTCTTGTCCCAGGGCACCTCCGGCACCGTCGTGTGCAGCAGGTAGGAGACGGTGTCGATGAAGACCAGCGGGTAGCCGTTCAGCCAGGCCGGCCAGACCAGCAGCGGCGCGCCCAGGACACTGGCCAGGAAGCCGAGCAGCTTCCGGGCGAAGGGGCGGTACGACTCGGCGGGCATCGGCCACCAACATCCAGGGTTGTGTCGCGTCCGTCACATGACGCCTGCGCGATAGGCTCCGCTTTGCACCGGGCGGGATCGCGGCAGCAATGCCAGCCCGGCGATGACCGGCATCAGCCACAGGATGCGTGCCTCGTAGCGCAGATGCGGCTTGGACAGGCCGCCGGTCGCCAGCGCATTGGCGGAAACGCCGACCAGCACGCCCACCACCAGCCCGATCCGCCGCACATCGCCGCGCAGCCGCCACCATGCGTACAGCGCCAGCACCGCGCCCACCAGCAGCACCGGCGCGTGCGGCCACAGGAATGGCGCGGTAGCGGTCGGCAGCAGGCCACGCGGTTGCAGCGCGCCGTCGTAGGCCGCCAGTTCGCCGGCCGGGAAACCCTCCGCGATGCGAGGGCGGACGGCGGTGGCCAGGTGCGTGTCCACCAGCGTGTCACCCGCCGTCGCCAGCACCACCTGGCGCAGCGCGTTCAGAACCGTCGTCCTGGCCACCTCCAGCGGATAGGCGCGCAGCGTCTCCGCCACGATCACCCGTGCTTCTTCCGACAGCAGCGCGCCGCCGAGGAAGCGGGGGGCACCATCCGGCGCCCGGTTCACCGGACTGTCCGGCTCCCACAGGAAAGCATCGCTGTCCATCGGCAACCGGTCGGCGAAGGCACACAGGTACCAGCCGGCCTCCGGGCAGCGCGCCCGGACCAGCGCCGCCGCCGGCCCATCCGCCTGCAACCGGGCCAGCGCGAAGGTGGCGCCATGCGGCGAGAGCGTCGCCCTGCCATGTCCCCACAGATTGGTACCGAGAAGCAGCAGCACGGCCAGGGCCATCGGCGCCGCCGCCCGCAGCACTGGCCCGATCCGCCGCGCGACCATCACCACGAACACCACCACCGCCAGCGCCAGCGGCAGGTGCGACAGATGCGCGGCGATGCCCACCGCCGCCAACAGCACCAGCCAGGCGGTCTCCATCCGGGACAGCGGCACAAAGCCCAGCAGCAGCAGCGCCAGCAGCACGATCGGCGCGAAGACATCCGGCATCAGCAGGGCGATGGTAAAGGGTGCCGTGGTCAGCAGCGCCGCGCCGGCGCAGGCCAGGAGGTGCGTACCCGGCGTCGCCACGCCGCGCAGGCCGCGCTGCGCCAGCCACAGCAGGTGCGACAGCGCCAGCGCTTGCGCCAGCATTGGCCCCCACAGCGAGACGCGCCAGTGGAATAGATGCAGCAGCGGGCCGTAGATGTGCGGCTTGTCCCAGATCACCAGCGGGCCACTGGGTGCCGGGGCGGTCTGGTGCAGGAAGGCGCCAGTGTCGCTGAACAGCAACGGGTAGCCGTTCAGGAAGGCCGGCCAGGCCAGCAGCAGCGCGCCCGCCAACCCAGCCACCAGCCGGAGGATCAAGCGCCGTCGGCCCAGCGGGACGCCGCCGCATCATCGCTTGCCTTGGCCTCGACCCAGCGGGCGGCGCCATCCGCGAACTCCTCCCGCTTCCAGAATGGCGCGCCGGTCTTCAGCCAGTCGATCAGAAAGGCGCAGGATTCCAGCGCCGCGGCCCGGTGCGGGGACGCGGTCAGCACGAGAACGATGGGATCACCCGGCAGCAACCGCCCGACACGGTGGATGATGGTGCAGCCGGTCAGGCTCCAGCGCGACCAGGCCTGCTCCGCGATCCTGGCCAAAGCACGTTCCGTCATGCCGGGATAATGCTCCAGCACCAGCGCCGAGAGCCCGTCATCCGCCCGGCACAACCCGACGAAGCTGGCCAACCCGCCCACATCGGTGCGGCCGGAGGTCAGCCGCGCGGATTCGGCGGCGAGGTCGAAGGGCGCGTCCTGCACCAGGATGCGGGGCATGGTCAGCCGCCCGTCACCGGCGGGAAGAACGCGACCTCATCGCTCGCCGCCACCTTCTGGTCCGGCGTCGCGAAATCCTGGTTCACCGCGGCGCGGATCTGCTTCGGATCGGCGAAGGCCGCCGCATGGCCAGGCCCGCGCGTGGCGAGCCATGCAATCAATCCGGCGACGTCTCCTACCTCCGCGGGTGGCGAGACGCTTTCCTCGGCCACGCCCACCTTCTGTCGCACCCAGGCGAAATACAGGATCTTCACGGGGCCGAAGCTCCCTCAGTTCGGCACCACGCGCGTGCTGGGCTGCCCGTCCGGGCCGATCCAGGTCTCGACATTGCCATCGCGGATCACGGCGCCGCCGCCACTCGGGCCGGTAAAGCCCTGCACCCGCGGCGTGCCGCCAGTCCCGGTGACGCTCTGGCCGGAAGGCGTGGTCAAGGCCCGGCCCTCGAGCCGCGGCGAGGCGGGTGCCGAGCGCGGCGCCGGGGTCGGTCCCGGCGTGGTCAGAAAGGCGTCCGGCGGCCCGAGATTGCCGGGCGGGGTGGAGGAGCCACGCCGCAGCGGCCGGTCCCCCGGCGTCGCCACGGGCGATGATGCGGCGGGTGCGCCGTCGATCAGCGAAGGACGGTAGGAGGGGATGTTCCGCATCGCCTCGTCCGGGTTGCTGAGATCGCCCCGGGGCGCTTCCTGCGCCGGCCAAACGTCGCCGGTCTCCGGCACCAGCGGTTCCACCGGCGGGTTGGTGCCGCGCACGCGCTGCACCGTCAGGCTGTCCGCATCTACGACGCTCGTCGGACCCATGAAGGGCGACCAGGGGCTGGCGCCGAGCCCGCCGCCGGAACACCCGGCCAGCAGGAGGGCGACGCCCAGCGCCGGCAGGCGCATGCGCACCGGCAGGCGAAGCGGGCTGGGGTTGGGTTGGTCGGCGGCCATGTCGGCTCCCGTCATCGGATGGGTCGGGCAGAAGATGCGACACAGGATGGCATGTCTCAAGGCCGAAGCGGAGTCCGCACCGGTGGGTCCTGCGCCGGCGGCGGAGATGCGGTGCGGCGAACATGACGGAGACCGGCCTGGAGGTAGTCCCACCCCGTCACCAGGGTCAGAATCGCGGCGGCGAGCAGCATCACCTCCCCGATCAAGGAGACCGGCAGGAAGTCCAGGTACAGAATCGTAGCCCCGCTGTCGCCGGCCAGCAGGGTGCCGAGCGCGCCCATCTGGAAGCCCGTCTTCCACTTGGCCAGTTTCGTCACCGGCAGCCCGACCTTCAGCCCTGCCAGGTATTCCCGGAGGCCGGAGACCAGGATCTCCCGCAGCAGGATCACGATGGCGGGATACAGGCCGAAATCGCTCAGCCGGCCGGTGCCGGCCACCAGCATCAGCGCCGCGCCGACCAGCAGCTTGTCCGCGATCGGGTCGAGCATCCGCCCAAAATCGCTGATCTGCTGGCGCGAACGCGCGAGCTTGCCGTCGAAATAATCGGTGATCGCGGCGGCGGAGAACACGGCACAGGCCGCCAGGTCGCTCCAGGGCTCGCGCAGCGAGGCCAGGACCACCAGCAGCGGGATCGCGGCGATGCGCGAAAGCGTCAGGATATTGGGCAGGTCTGTCGGCACAATGGCATCCGGTGGTTCATCGGGCTCAGCCCTCCCCCACTCTACCCGTCCCGGCGCCAGGGTGGAAATGCCCATGGATGCGGCGCGCCACGGTGGGGCCGATGCCGGGCGCGTTTTCCAGGTCCGTGAGCGCCGCGTTGCGCACGCCGCGGGCCGAGCCGAAGTGATTGAGAAGCTTTCGTTTCAACGCGGCGCCCACACCCGGCACCTCGTCCAGCTCCGACCGCACCATCGACTTGGACCGGCCGGTGCGATGGGTGGCGATGGCGAAGCGGTGCGCCTCGTCCCGCAGCCGCTGCAGATAATACAGCACGGCATCGCGGGGTGGCAGCTGGATCGGGTCGCGGCCGAACTGGTGGAACCACTCGCGCCCGGCATCGCGGTCCGGCCCCTTGGACATGGCGACCAGCGGAATGTCGTCCACCCCGAGCTCGGCCAGGATTTCCCGCGCTGCGGTGAGCTGGCCCTGGCCGCCATCGATCAGCACCAGGTCGGGCCAGGACTCGCCCTCCCGGCCCGGATCCTCCTTCAGGGCGCGGCCGAAGCGGCGCTCGAACACTTCGCGCATCATGGCGAAATCGTCTCCGCCACGGGGTGCGGCGCCGCCCGGGGCGGCCTTGATGCCGTATTTCCGGTAGGCGTTCTTCAGGAAGCCGGCAGGACCGGCGGCAATCATCACGCCATACGCGTTGGTGCCCATGATGTGGCTGTTGTCATAGACCTCCACCCGCTCCGGCGCCGATGGCAGGTCGAAGATGCGGGCGACGCCGGCCAGCAGTTCCGTCTGCGCCGCGCCCTCCGCCATACGGCGCTCGATCGCCTCCCGCGCATTGGTGGTCGCATGTTCCACGGCGCCGCGCTTCTCGCCCCGCTGTGGGCGGTGGATTTCCACGCGCCGCCCGGCCTTGAGGCTCAAGGCTTCGGCCAACAGCGACGAGTCCTGCGGGTCGTGGCTCACCAGCACCAGAGGCGGTGGCGGCAGGTCGTCGTAGAGCTGGCCGAGGAAGGCGCCCAGCACTTCCTCCGGCGACTGTTCCGACTTCGCGTGGGTGAGGAAGAACGGCCGGTTGCCGTTGTTGCGGCCGCCGCGGAAGAAGAAGACCTGGACGCAGGACTGGCCCGCCATCTGGTGCAGCGCCACCACGTCGGCGTCGTTCACGCCCTCCAGGTTGATGCGGTCGCTGCCCTGAACATGGGTCAGGCCGCGGATGCGGTCCCGAAGGCTGGCCGCGCGCTCAAACTCCAGGCGGGCCGAGGCCTCCTCCATCTCCGCCGCCAGCTTCTTCTGGAGCGAGGGGATGCCACCGCCGAGAAAATCCTTCGCCTCCCGCACGAGCGCGGAATAATCGTCCTTCGAGATCCGCTCGACGCAGGGCGCGGAGCAGCGCTTGATCTGGTGCAGCAGGCAGGGACGGGTGCGGGTGTCGAACACCGTGTCCCGGCAGGTGCGCAGCAGGAACACCCGCTGCAACGCCGTCAGCGTCTGGTTCACCGCCCAGGCGGAGGCGAAGGGGCCCCAGTAGCTGGCGCCCTTGCGGCGCTCCCCGCGATGCTTGGTGATCTGCGGCCAGGGGTGGTCCTCGGTCAGCACCAGCCAGGGATAGGACTTGTCGTCGCGCAGGACGATGTTGAACCGCGGCCGCAGCTTCTTGATCAGGTTGGCTTCCAGCAGCAGCGCCTCGGCCTCGCTGCCGGTGGTCACGACCTCCAGGCTACGGGTCTCGAACACCATGCGGCGCAGGCGTTCCGGCAGGCGAGCCAGCTGGGTGTAGGCGTGTACGCGCTTCTTCAGGCTGCGCGCCTTGCCGACATACAGCGCGTCCCCCTTCGCATCGAGCATTCGGTAGACGCCCGGTGCCAGCGGCAGGGTCGCCAGCGCCGTCTCGATCACGGCAAGGCCGCTCGGGCCGACGGCTCCGGCTGTGCCGCCAGGGAACGGGGGTTCGGGCGTATCAGCGGTCATCGCGTGCTACCTGGACGAATTGGGAGGCTCCCTTGAGCAAATCCAGGGCCCTGCGGTTTTTCCACCGAAGCTGGGGATAAGTCTGTGGGGCAACTGTGGTGGAAGCGCCGGAAATGGCCGTCATCCGCCAGTCACACATCATTGCGCGATTTCTAGGCAGTTTCGGCAAGCATCTGATTTTGTTGTGAATTGTGTTTTTGACCCCTGCTTCGTTGGCGTCAAGTGTAACTTCTAGGTTGACAAGCGATCTTCTGCCGCCTTCCGCGCAACCCGGTGGAAAACTGCCGATCGCGTGAGCCGGAATGCACATCGTTTCAGCCGGATGCGCGCGTCCGCTCCACCACCACGCCGACCGTCGCAACGTCCGGGAAGGCATCCGGCTTTTCGACAGTGACCCGCGCCCGTTCCACCCGCGCATCGGCCAGGGCGGCGAGCGCCACCTTCTCCGCCAGGGTTTCCACAAGCAGCACATGGCCTTCGGCGACGGTGGCGCGGGCGATGTCCACCAGGCGTTCATAATCCACCACCCGGCGAAAATCATCCGGCCCGACCGATGCCGGCGCCGCTTCATCCCGCACCACCAGCTCGACGCTCAGCACCACGCGCTGCGGGCCGGCCTTCTCATGCGCGTGTATGCCGAGCCGGGCCATGAGTTCCAACCCGCGCAGGAACACCACCCGATAGCCACGCTCGGCATCCGGTGCGTAGAGGGGGGCATGGATCATTCGGCGACCTCCGCGGCCCCGGCCGCCGGTGCCCATTGCAGATGCTGCCCGCCATCGAGGGCGATCATCTGCCCGGTCATGGCCGGCAGGGACAGGATGGCGAGCAGCGCCCGCGCCACTTCGTCCGGCCCGGTCCCGTGTCGCAGCGGAACGGAAGCGCACTGCCGGTCGAACTGTTCCCGGCTCTGGCGGGGGGAGGGCAGGGCAGGGCCCGGGCCGATGCCGTTCACACGGATGCGCGGCGCCAGCGCCAGCGCCAGGGTCTGCGTCAGCGTCCACAGTGCCGCCTTGGAGACGGTGTAGGATATGAAATGCGGCGTCAGCGACCAGACCCGCTGGTCCAGCAGGTTGACGATGACACCCTCCGCCCCCGCCGGCAGCCCGCCGGCCATGGCCTGCGCCAGCACGAAGGGCGCGCGGAGGTTCGCCTCCATGTGCCGATCCCAGCTTGCCCGGCTGGCATCGTCCCATTCGTCACGCTCGAAGGCGGAGGCGTTGTTCACCAGCACGCCGATGGGGCCAAGCGAGTCGCTCGCCAGGCCGACCAGCGGCGCCACCTGCGCCTCCTGCGCCAGGTCGGCCTGCAGGGCGATGGAGCGGCGGCCTGTCGCTTCGATCGCTGCGACCGTCGCGGCGGCCTCGGCGGTGCTGGTGCCGTAGTGGATCGCGACGTCGAAGCCGGCCTCGGCCAGGGCCAGTGCCATGGCCCGGCCCAGCCGCTTACCGCCGCCGGTGACCAGGGCGGTGCGGGGGATGCTGGTGGGGATGTTCATGCGCGGCGGGCCATAGCCTGCACATGGCGCCTGCGCCAAGGGTTGACCATCACCGCCAGTGCGCCTTCCCTGGGTTGAACGGCTGGGATGATGGACATGCGCGCGGCTTTGGGGGTGCTGGCGTTGCTGGCGGCCGGGCCTGCAATGGGCCAGGGCCTGGGCCAGGCTGTCCCTGGCCTCGGCCGCAGCCTGCCCTCGATCCCCGGCCTCACGGCGCAACCCGAGACGCCGCAGCAGAAACGCGAGTTCTGCCAGCGCGTGGCCAGCGCAGCCGGGCGCTGTGCGATGTCGGGCGGCATGGCTGCGGCGGCACTGACAAGCTGCCTCGTGCAATCGCTGCCGGCGCAGGATTCCCTGCGGGTCGCCCAGGCGGCACAGTCGGCACGCGGCAACGCTGCCGCGCTGCTGTCGGAATGCGGCATCGGCCTGACGCGGTGATGCCTCAGCGCCGGCGCCCGCGCCCCTTCGGCTTGTTCGGATCGTAGCCGCCGCCGCCCGGCCCCAGCGGCTTCGGCTTCCAGTCCTGCTTCGCCCGGCCCTGGATGGGGGCGCTGTCGCGGAGCGAACGTCCGGCCAGGTTCGGCTCCAGCCCCAGCTCCAGCGCCTCCAGCCGCTTGATCTCGTCGCGCAGCCGCCCGGCCTCCTCGAATTCCAGGTCAGCGGCGGCGGCGCGCATGCGCTTCTCCAGTTCGGCGATGCTGGCGCCGAGATCCTTGCCGATGAACTGTGCGGTGCTGTCGCCCTCGACCGCATCCACCGTCACGTAATCCTGCTCGTAGACGGATTGCAGTACGTCGGAGATGTCGCGGCGGATGCTGGTAGGCGTGATGCCGTGCGCAGCGTTCCAGTCCTGCTGCCGCTGCCGGCGCCGCGCCGTCTCGCCAAGAGCCTTCTTCAGGCTCTCGGTCATCACATCGGCATACAGCACCACGCGGCCTTCCACGTTGCGCGCGGCGCGGCCGATGGTCTGGATCAACGCGGTGGTGGAGCGCAGGAAGCCTTCCTTGTCGGCGTCCAGGATCGCCACCAGCGAGCATTCGGGAATATCCAGCCCCTCGCGCAGCAGGTTGATGCCGATCAGCACGTCGAAGACGCCGCGGCGCAGGTCGCGGATGATCTCGATGCGCTCGAGTGTATCCACGTCCGAATGCAGGTAGCGGCAGCGGATGCCGGTTTCCGTCATGTATTCGGTGAGGTCTTCCGCCATGCGCTTGGTCAGCGTGGTGACCAGCACGCGGCCGCCTTCCCCCGCCACCTTGCGGCATTCCGCCAGCAGGTCGTCCACCTGGCCTTCGACGGGCCGGATCTCCGTGACCGGATCGACCAGCCCGGTCGGCCGGATCACCTGTTCGGCGAATGTGCCGCCGGTGCGCTCCATCTCCCAGGGCCCGGGCGTCGCGCTCACGAACAGGGTGGTCGGGCGGTATGCGTCCCACTCCTCGAACTTCAGCGGGCGGTTGTCCTTGCAGGAGGGCAGGCGGAAGCCAAATTCATCCAGCACCGACTTGCGCGCGAAGTCGCCCCGGTACATGCCGCCGATCTGCGGCACCGTGACGTGGCTTTCGTCCACGATCAGCAGCGCGTTCTCCGGCAGGTATTCGAACAGGGTGGGCGGCGGCTCGCCCGGCTTACGGCCGGTGAGATACCGGGAGTAGTTCTCAATGCCCTTGCAGACGCCGGTGGTCTCCAGCATCTCGATATCGAAGGTGGTGCGCTGGTCCAGGCGCTGGGCTTCCAGCAGCCGGCCTTGCGCCGTCAGCTCCGCCAGCCGTTCCTTCAGCTCCGCCTTGATCGACAGGATGGCCTGCTGCATCGTCGGCCGCGGCGTGACGTAGTGGCTGTTGGCGTAGATCGAGACCCGGTCCAGATCGCCCGTCAGCTCCCCGGTCAGCGGGTCGAATTCCCGCAGTCCGTCGATCTCGTCGCCGAACAGGTTCACGCGCCAGGCGCGGTCCTCCAACTGCGACGGCCAGATATCCACGGTCTCCCCGCGGATGCGGAAGGTGCCGCGCTGGAAGGCAGTGTCGTTGCGGCGGTACTGCTGCTCGACCAGCCCCTTGATCAGCACGTCGCGGTCGATCTTCCCCCCACGCTCCAGCTTCACCACCATGCGCGAGTAGGTTTCGACCGAGCCGATGCCGTAGATGCAGGACACCGACGCGACGATCACCACGTCCGACCGTTCCAGCAGCGACTGCGTGGCGGAATGCCGCATCCGGTCGATCTGTTCGTTGATCTGCGCGTCCTTCTCGATATACGTGTCGGTGCGCGGGACGTAGGCTTCCGGCTGGTAGTAGTCGTAGTAGCTGACGAAGTACTCCACCGCGTTGTCGGGAAAGAAGGATTTCATCTCCCCGTAAAGCTGCGCCGCCAGCGTCTTGTTCGGTGCCAGGATCAGCGTCGGCCGCTGCACCGCCTCGATCACCTTGGCCATGGTGAAGGTCTTGCCGGACCCGGTGACGCCGAGCAGCACCTGGTCGCGTTCCTGCTTCGCCAGCCCCTCCAGCAGCGTCGCGATTGCCTTCGGCTGGTCGCCGTTCGGCTCGTAGGGGGAGACCACACGCAGCGGCGGCCCGCCTTCCGGCGGCGGGCGCTTCTGCGGGTAGAACTGCACGACGGGGGTGACGATGTTCATGGCCCCGGCAATGTGGGCACTCCCGCGCCGTCGCGGTAGCCTTCTTCTGTAGCGGAGTGACGCCATGGGCATCGAGATCGAGCGGAAGTTCCTGGTCGCCGGCGATGGCTGGCGGCAGGCCGCCAGTGGCCCCGGCATGCCAATCCGCCAGGGGTACCTCTCGACCAACGCCACCGCCGTGGTGCGCGTGCGCCGTGCCGGGCCGTGCGCCTTCCTGACGATCAAGGGACCGGGTGGCCTGGTCCGGGCGGAATTCGAATATGAGATCCCGCCGCAGGACGCGGAGGACATGCTGACCCTTTGCGCGGAGGTGCCTTTGGCGAAAACCCGCTGGCCGGTGCCGCATGAAGGCCATCTCTGGACCGTGGATGTCTTCGAAGCACCCGCCCGGCTTGCCGGGCTGGTCCTGGCGGAGGTCGAACTGCCGCATGCCGAGGCGGTGCCGGCCCTGCCGGATTGGCTGGGCCGGGAAGTTACCGGCGATCCGCGCTACGCGAATGCGGCGCTGGCCAAGGCCAATCCCTGAGCGGCGGTCCAGCTTCGCGCTGAGGCATGGATGCGGCCGAAACTGAGGCGTGACATGAAGGCGGACCAAGGCGGACTCCCCGGCGCGCGGCAGGCGCTCGCCATGCTGTAGCCGAACATCCTCGCGCCGCTGTGCGCCACCGTGTCGGTCCCGTGACGAACAGAATCGGTGCTTCGGCGTTCTGGGTTCGCAGGGGTGCTGCGCACCCGAACGGACAACGGAGGAACACCATCATGCGATCTCGGCACATGGCGCTGGCTGGCGCTGTTGCGGCGACACTGGGACTTTCCGGTGCAGGGCTGGCGCAGAGCGTCTCCCCCGGCTCCAACGCGCCCAATCTGGATGCCACCGGCCGCCCGGTGACGGAAGCGCCGGCGCGCGGTGGCGCGCAGGCCGTCAACCCGAGCCCGATGACCCCGGGCAGCCGCGCCAACGAGGCACCCGGCATGGGCGCCGGCACAGCCGGGCAGCAGGCGCAGTCGCGCGAAAACCCGACGCCGATGGCGCCTGGCAGCCGCGCCGGAGAAGCGCCCGGCATGGGCGGTGCCGCATCCCAGCGCGGGCCGGCGCAGGCGCAGGGCACCGGTGCACCTGATACGCAGGTGAGCCCCGGCACCGCGCCGGCCACCGCGCCGCCCGGCCAGGCGGCGGGCCCGCTGCCCGGCTCGACTCGGCCGCCCGGCGCCACGCAGTCGGCGGATCCGGGCGCCGCGCGCCCTGGCACGACCGCGGAGCGCCCGATGCCAAACGGCACGGCTACGACAACCCCGCGCGGCGATGCCGCGACAACCCCGCGCGGCGACGCCGCGACAGGCGCCCTCACTCCGGCCGCACCGGCCGAAAGCGGCGGTGCCCGCAGGACGCCGACCGCGGGGGCGCCACTGGAGGGCGCCAATTCGTTCACCGAGGGCCAGGCCCGTTCGCGCATCTCGGATGCAGGCTTCGCCGATGTCCAGGATCTGCGCCTCGACGATCGTGGCGTCTGGCGTGGCCGCGGCATGCGCAACGGCCAGCAGGTCGGCGTCGCCATGGACTACCAGGGCAACGTCGTCGCCGACCAGTAAGCCTCACAGCAACAGGAACATCTCCATGACCCATCGCACAATCGCCCGGCTCTTCGAGAACTCCGCGACGGCCCACGCCGCCGTCCGCAGCCTGGAGGGCGCCGGCTTCCGGCACGACGACATCACCTACATGGGCAGCGCCACGGAAGGCGAGGCCGGCCACACCGGGACCCATGGCACCACCCACACCGAGACCGGCGCCGCCACCGGCGCGTCGCTCGGCACCGTGGTCGGTGGCGGCGCCGGCCTTCTCGCTGGCATCGGCGCGCTGGCCATTCCAGGCGTCGGCCCGCTGGTCGCGGCTGGCTGGCTGATCGCGACGCTCACAGGTGCCGGAGTCGGCGCCGCGGCCGGCGGGCTGCTCGGCGCGCTGACCTCGGCCGGCGTCAGCGAGGAGCACGCCGAAACTTACTCCGAGGGCGTACGCCGGGGCGGCCACCTCGTCGCGGTCCGGACCGACGACGCTCGCGCGGCGGAGGCCGAGCGCATTCTGGAAAGCCATGGCCCGATCAACATGGACGAGCGCCAGCAGGAATGGCGCAGCGGCGGCTGGCAGCCGGCGCACGAGCCCATGCGGAACCCGGACCCGGTCAATCGTGGCATCGGCACCACCCACACCGGCGTGCCCGGCGCGGGCGCGGCGGGGGCTGGCATGCCGATCTCCAGCCCGCCGCTTGCGGGGACTCCCGCGGCCACGACGCCGGTCGCGGGCGCCAACGACCCGACGCGTCGCCGGCCCGGCGACGTCGCCTGAGGCGCGCCGATCCCATGCTGCACGCCCCCGGACCGGTCGGTCCGGGGGTAGTTTTGTTGTGTGAAGATGCTCTTGGCTTGACCTGACGTTTCCATGCAGGCGCGCTCTGCGATAACATGATCCTGAACCGGCGGCCCGCAGCGGGTCGTCGCCAAGGGAGCGATCTGCCCCGCATGCGGCTTTCGACGCGTATCACGTTGCTCTGCGCTGCGGCCGTACTGCCGTCACTCGGTATCCAGGCCTGGCATGAAGTGAGGCTTCGGCAGGCGAAGCTCGAGGATGTCCGGGCCGAAGCCCGGCGCTTCGCGCTGCAATCCGCATCCGAGGTCAACCGGGTGATCGAAGGCGCCCGCAACATGCTGGCAGCGGTGGGGGAGGCGCATCTGCGCGGCGGAACCTTTCCCGGATGCGGGGAGGGCTTGGCGGCCCTGACCGCGCGCATGCCGCGGTACGCCTCCATCGGCGTCAGCAATGCGGAAGGGCAGGTGATCTGCAGTTCTGCCGGCGGCGCCGGGCCGGGCTCGATCAGTGCCAGGCCCTATTTCCAGGCAGCCCGCGCCAGCTTGGCATTCGAGGTCGGCGCGCCGATGGCAATCCCGGCGGCCAACGGCACCGCCGCGCGTCGGATCCTGCCGGTGGCATTGCCGTTTCAGTCCGAAGGCCGCTTCGCCGGCGTCGCCATCACCAGCTTCGATACCGATTGGCTGTCCGCCAACCTGGTCGCCTCCGGTGCGCTGCCGGAGGGTGGATCGGTGACGGTGGCGGACCGGCACGGCACCATCGTCGCCCGCTTTCCCCAGCCGGAAAGCTTTGTCGGTACCCGCATCCCGGAGGCCTATGCCGACCTGATGCGGGCGGGCCCGCCGGGCGTGCTGGACGTGGTCAGCCAGGATGGCACGGCGCGTGTCCTTGGCTACGTCCCCATCGGCGCCGCATCCAGTGGCCTCTACGTCAGTGCCGGCTTTGCGACGGCCCCGGCCCTGGCGGCAGCCGACGAGGCGACGCAACGCGCGGTGCTGCTGGTGCTGGTAGGCCTGCTGTCCGCGCTCGCCGCCGCCTGGCTCTTCGGCCGGCTATCGCTGCGCGATCCGGTGGACCGGCTGCTCGATGTCATGCGCCGCTGGGCGGCCGGGGACCACGGTGCGCGCAGCGACATCACCGATCGCTGGGAGATCGGCCGCCTCGCCGCCGGCTTCAACGCCATGGCCGACGCCGTGGCGATGCGCGAGCAGCACCTGCGCGAGGGCGAGGCGCGGCTGCGGGACGTGCTGGGCCAGATGCCGGTGGCCGTGGTGCTTGCCGAAATCCCCTCCGGCCGCGTCGTGTTCCGCAATGCGCGCGCCGTGGCGCTGCTGCCGGATGGCGAAGCGGGCCGCGATGCGTCGGACCCACTGGCCGAGCCGCTGCGGCGGGCCATCGCCGAAGGCCGGTCGACCGAGGACCTGGAACTGCCGCTGCGCCGCACCGATGGCACCGAGACGATCCTTTCGGTGAGCGCCGCGCCAGTGCGGGCCGCCGGTGGCGAGCGGCTGGCTGTGGCCGCGTTCCTGGATGTCGGCGCGCGGCGCCATGCCGAACGCCAGCGCGAATTGCTGACGGCGGAGCTGCGACACCGGGTCAAGAACGCCCTGGCCGTCGTGCAATCCATGGTGGCGCAGACCCTCGCGCAGAGCACCAGCCTGGACGAATTCCGCCGTAGCTTCACTGCACGCCTCAGCCTGCTGGCCAAGGCGCAGGACGCGCTGTTCGCCTCCGAGGATGGCTGCGTGCAACTGGATGCGCTGGTGGGGATCACCCTCGCGCCGTTCGGTGCGGCGGCGCGCGCGGAGGGCCCGGCAGTGGCGCTGCCGGCAAAGCACACCCTGTCGCTCGCCATGGTGCTGCACGAGATGGCGACCAATGCCGCCAAGCACGGCGCGCTGCGTCCGGCTGCGGGCGGCCACATCGCCGTCACCTGGGCGGTGCGCCAGGACCCGGCTTCAGGCGAGGAGCAGGTGGAACTGGTCTGGGCCGAATGCTCCGGTACCCCGGTGGTTGAGTCCGGGCGGCGCGGCTTCGGCGGCCGGCTGATCGAGCGCTGCGTCCAGCACGACCTGCGTGGCCATGCCGAGTCGCGCTTCGAACCCGCGGGGATAAGCTGGCGCCTGAGCTTCCCGAAGCCGAATCCAGCCCGCACGCAGATGCTGGAATTCGCGCTCCCCGGCTGAGGTGGCACCAGAAGAGTTGCGTCACGCGAGGAACCTTGGGCGGGCATCGTCGTTACGTCGGCGCCTTGGCCGGCATCTTCTGGCCGGCTTTCCTTGTGCTGATCGGGTCCCGCCTTGCAACGCAGAACCGCCCTTGCCGCCTTCGCCGCCCTTTCCGCCAGCGCGACGGGCGTGGGCTTCGCGCAGCAGCGTCCATCTGCGCGGCCCTTCACCGAAGGGACCGTGCGCGACTTGGCACGCGAGCTGGCGAAGTCCCCCTACCGCGCCCCGGAGTCGCGCCTGCCGCGCGGCTTCGCGGATCTCGACTACGACGCCTACCGCACGCTTCGCTTCGATCCGCAACGCGGGCTCTGGCGCGGGGATAATCTTGGCTTCCAGGTGCAGCTGTTCCACCGCGGCTTCCTCTACGCGCCACGGGTCGAACTGTATGAGGTGGTGGATCGCGAGGCGCGGCCGGTGCCCTATGATCCCACTGCCTTCACGCTGGGTGACCGGCCGCCGCCGCCCGCCGATTTCGGCCATGCCGGGTTCCGCATCCATTTTCCGCTGAACACGCAGGGCGTGCTGGACGAGGTGGCAAGCTTCCTCGGCGCCTCCTACTTCCGGGCAGTCGGCAAGGGGCTGAACTACGGCCTGTCCGCGCGCGGCCTCGCCATCAAGACCGCCGATGCGGCGGGGGAGGAGTTTCCCCTGTTCCGCGCCTTCTGGCTGGAACGCCCGCATGCCGGCGCCAATTCGGTCGTCGTGCACGCCTTGCTGGACAGCCCCAGCGCCACGGCGTCCTTCCGCTTCACGATCCGCCCCGGCGAGAACACCATCTTCGACGTGCAGGCCACCGTCTGCCCGCGGGTCGAGGTGACCGCGGCCGGGATCGCGCCGCTGACCAGCATGTACTATTTCGCGCCGAACGACCGCGCCGGCATCGACGACCACCGCGGCGCCGTCCACGATTCGGACGGGCTGATGCTGGCGACTTCCCGCGGCGAACAGATCTGGCGGCCCCTGCACAACCCGCGCGACCTCCAGGTCAGTCAGTTCGCGGAGGTGAACCCGCGCGGCTTCGGCCTGATGCAGCGCCGCCGTGCGCCGGGCGACTACAACGATCTGGAAGCTGCCTATGAGCAACGCCCAAGCCTGTGGGTGGAACCGATCGCGGATTGGGGGCCAGGCACCGTCCAGTTGATCGAGATTCCCACCAACGACGAGATTCACGACAACATCGTGGCCTTCTGGCGCCCGCAGCAGCCCATGCGCCCCGGCGAGGAGTACAACTTCGTCTATCGACTGCACTGGCTGCCGGTGGTGCAAGGCAACCCGGATCTGGCGCAATTCGTCGATACTCGCAGCGGCGCCGCGCCCGGCAATGCGCGCCTGTTCGTCCTGGACGTGGTCGGCGGAAAGACGGAGGTGCCCGAGGGCACGCTGCCGGTGCTCGACCTCTCAGCCCATGCCGGTGAGATCCGTCACCCAGTGGTGCAGCGCAACCCGCAGACCGGTGGCTGGCGCGTCCACTTCCAGCTTGTGCCGGGTTCGGCTCGGCTGGTGGAACTACGCGCGGTCCTGAAGCTCGGCGAGCGGCCGATCAGCGAAACCTGGCTCTACCGATGGACGGCCTGAACAACCAGACTGGCCGCACCGGCTGGCGGGCCCTGCCGGACCCGGCCCCGCTGGACATGCCGGTGCAATCGCTGCGGCAACTGCCGCCGGCGGGCCCGGCCACGCGGCCTTCCTCGCCGCCCGGCATGGCCTGGCGGCGCATCCTGGTGCTCGGCGGCGCGACGCTGCTGACCATCTTCGCCACGCATGAGATGGGCTTGGCGCTGGATATCGCGCGGCCGACCGGCCTGCAGATCATCCTGCTGGTCCTGTTCGTCGCGCTGTTCGCCTGGATCGCGCTGTCCTTCGTCAGCGCACTCTGCGGCTTCGCCAGCCTGTTGGCCGGCGGCGGCAGGCGGCTCGGGATCGATCCCGCGGCGCCGCTGCCGGTGCTGCAAAGCCGTACCGCGCTGCTGATGCCGGTCTACAACGAGCCGCCCGAGCGGGTGATGGCGGGCTTGCAGGCAATCCACGAGAGCCTCGCCGCCACCGGGCAGTCGGCGCATTTCGACATCTTCATCCTCAGCGATACGACCGACCCGGATGCCTGGGTGGCAGAGGAGGCGGCCTTCCTGGCGCTCCGCGAACGCACCGGCGACCACGACCATATCTTCTACCGCCGTCGCCCCAAGAACATCGAGCGCAAGGCCGGCAATATCGCCGAATGGGTGCAGCGCTTCGGCGCTGGCTATCCGCAGATGCTGGTGCTGGACGCCGACAGCGTGATGGAGGGCGATGCGCTGGTGCGCCTGGCCGGGGCGATGGAGGCTCACCCGGACGTCGGCCTGATCCAGACCCTGCCCGTCATCGTCAACGGGAACTCCTTCTTCGCCCGGATGCAGCAGTTCGCCGGCCGCGTGTACGGTCCGATGATCGCCGCCGGCATCGCCTGGTGGCATGGGGCGGAGGGCAACTACTGGGGCCACAACGCGATCATCCGCACCCGCGCCTTCGCCGAGCACGCCGGGCTGCCGACGCTGGGCGGCCCGAAGCCGTTCGGCGGCCATATCCTCAGCCATGATTTTGTCGAGGCTGCACTGTTGCGCCGGGCGGGCTGGGCCATCCACATGGTGCCCGCGCTGCGCGGCAGCTACGAGGAAAGCCCGCCGGCGCTGACGGAACTGGCGATCCGCGACCGTCGCTGGTGCCAAGGCAATCTGCAGCACGCTGCGGTGCTCGGGGCGCGCGGGCTGCACCCGATCAGCCGGCTGCACCTGCTGACAGGTATTGGCTCCTACATCACGGCGCCGCTCTGGCTGCTGTTCCTGGTGGTCGGCATCTTCGGTGCGCTGGAGGTGCGGTTCATCCGGCCGAATTACTTCCCCTCCGGCCCGTCGCTGTTCCCGGACTGGCCGGTGGTGGACCCGGTGCGGGCCATGTGGCTGTTCATCGGCACCATGTCGCTGCTGCTGGTGCCCAAGGTCCTTGCCTGGATCCTGCTGCTCCTGAAGCCGGCGGACCGGCGCGGCATCGGCGGGCCGGTGCGGTCTTTCCTCAGCATGCTGCTCGAAACGGTGGTCGCCGGCCTGCTGGCGCCGGTGACGATGCTGACGCAGAGCGTCGATGTGGTCTCGATCCTGCTCGGCCGCGACTCGGGGTGGCAGCCGCAGCAGCGCGACGATGGGCGGCTGGAATGGCGGGCGGTGGTGCGGCTGTACTGGCGGCATACCGTGGCCGGGCTGCTGTTCGGCGTTGCTTCCTGGCTGGTCTCGCCGAGCTTGGCGCTCTGGATGCTGCCGGTGACCCTGGGCCTTGCGCTCGCGGTGCCACTGGCATCCTGGACCGCAGGCTCCGCAGTCGGACTGCGCCGTATGGGCCTGCTGGCGATCCCGGAGGAAGCCACGCCGCCGCCGGTTCTGGCCCGCGCCAATGCCCTGCGCGCGACGTTGCGCCCTGTGGAGCAGGAGGCGGTGGCGCGGCTTGCCGCAGAACCGACGCTGCTGGAGGCTCACACCAGCATGCTGCCGGCGCCACGCCGGCCGAGGCTGGACCCGGTCGATGTGCCACTGGCGGTCGGGATGGTGAAGGTGAACGAGTCGCGCGACTTGGGAGAGGCCCTGTCCGGGCTGGCGCGGGCCGAAAAGGCGGCCCTGCTGGCGGATCCGGCTGGTCTGGCGAGGCTTATGGAACTGGCGAGACCGGTGCCAGCACGGGTCTCAGAACCTGTCGCGTGATTGCCGTTCAGGCGGAGGCTG
Organism: Falsiroseomonas sp. HC035; assembly: GCF_050563525.1. NCBI lineage: Bacteria > Pseudomonadati > Pseudomonadota > Alphaproteobacteria > Acetobacterales > Roseomonadaceae > Falsiroseomonas > Falsiroseomonas sp. HC035. The sequence goes on along the minus strand of NZ_JBNXUN010000003.1, from coordinate 353,294 downwards.
GCGCTCTCGGAGCCATTTTGTGGCTCCTGGGCCCGGTCAGCCGAACAGGCTCTGTGCCACGAGCCCGAGGCCGACCCACAGGAGGATGCTGGCGCCTACGATGACGAGGAGCGCGGTGCGGACGCTGAGGCGTTCCGGCATGGCGGCAACCTTGGCAATCGTCGCCGTGTTCGAAGCGGTGGTCGGGGCGGTTGTCGTGGACATTCTGGGTCCTGCCGTATTGCTCGCATCAATGTGATGCAGATTGACCGGTCAAACAACTGTCAAGAATGAGACGCGAAATCCCGATTATTGCGTTTGATGCAAACCATCCGCCGCAACGTTCCTCATGGCCGATGATTTACCCGATATTCGTACCGAAAGCTACATGAAGTGTGAGCTTGATTGACTCAGAGGTGCAAAATCGCGCTTCAGCGCAATCCGGCGAAGCGCCATCACGCCGGGTGCAAACTGCCAGGATGCTGAAGGGGGCGGAAATGCCGGGTGAGGGGATCGAACCCCCGACCTTCGGTTTACAAAACCGCTGCACTACCGCTGTGCTAACCCGGCGCGCCAGGATCGGGCGGACCCGGATGCTTTAGCCTGCCGCGATACGCCGCTCAAGCATGGCCGACCTGCCCGAAGGCGTCGTCATTGGTCGCGCGCACCACCGCGGCGAATAGCCGCAGGGCATCAGGCCCACCGCGGTCGGAGAGCGTGCCACCCTCCATCTCCTCGGCCAGCAGCTCCGCGTGCTCGGCAAGCGTCTCGGCGGCGCGGCGCAGCGCCTCCCGCGACAGGACCAGCTGCAGATCCTCAGGGAGGGTATTCCAGTCGGCTATTCGCATGGCGGTCCCAGGGCAGGGCGCCATCCTGGCGAAAGGCCGCGCGACAGGCTGCGGCAAGGTCATCCTGTCACGCCCGCATTGCCGAAGCGTGAACGGCAGGCCGTTGTTCAAACGAAGTGCAGCGAGACGCGGCCCAGCGTGTCGAACTCCACCTCCACCTCGGTCGGCCCCGCGATCCAGATCGGCGGCGTGACGGAACCCAGGAACACCACCTGCCCGGCGCGCAGCCCGCCGAAGACGGCGGCGGCCGGGGACGCCGCAAGCCAGGCCAGCGCCGCGAAGGGGTGCCCGAGCAGATCGGCGCCGACACCTTCGCCGCGCAATGCGCCACCCACGTGCATCCGCCCGCGCGTCGCCCCGAGGTCCAGGTCACGCCAGTTCACCGCCGGCACGCCGAGCACGCCGGCGGCGTGGAACACCTGGTCCGCGATCAGGGTCGGGGTGCCAAGCGCCGCCAGGTCGTCGTAGCGCTTCTCCACGATCTCAATGGCCGCGAAAACCTCCGCCACCGCATCGCGCGCCTGGTCCTGCGTGCAGGGGCCGGGCGGCAGGTCGGCGCCGAGCCGCAGCCCGACCTCGCATTCGACGCCGGGCGCCACGAAATCCGCGAACCGCACCTGCGCCGGGGTCGTGTGCAGACCGGAGGCGGGGACGAAGCCGGCCGCCGGCCCCGCAAGCCCGAGATAGGCCTGCATCTGCTTCGTCGTGGCGCCGATCTTGAAGCCGGCGGGCGGAATGGCGCCCATGGCCTGCGCCACCTCCCGCTGCACGGCGTAGCCGCCGGCCGCGTCATGCGGGGCATGGGTACCAAGCGGAGCCAGGTTCAACCGGGCCCGGCGGGCGGCGAGGATGGCGGTGGCGGCGGGGCTGGTCATGCCTGTTCGTCCTCCTCCAGCGTATCGTCCTGGTCTTCCGGGTCCTGCGGATCATCCAGCTCGTCCGCATCCTGCGGATCGGGCGCCTCGTCATCCGGCATCCTGCCGTCGCGGGCGATCTCGTAGAGCCCGACGGCGGCGGCGGCGGCGACGTTCAGGCTTTCCACCTCCGGCACCATCGGCAGCCGCACCAGCTCGTCGCAGGTCTCGCGTTGCAGGCGCCGCAGCCCGGCATCCTCGGCACCCAGCACCAGCACGCTCCGCCGGTCCCGCGGCACCGCCTCGCCCAGGGTCCGCTTGCCTTCGCCGGCCAGGCCCAGCACCCAGAAGCCGGCGCGCTGCAGCGCGACGATGGCGCGGGACAGGTTCACCTCCCGCGAGATCGGCACCAGCTCCAGCGCGCCGGAGGCCGCGCGGGCCAGGGCGCCGGTTTCCGGCGGCGCGTGGCGGTCCTGCATCACCACGCAGGCGGCGCCGAAGGCGGCGGCGGAGCGCAGGATGGCGCCGACATTGCGCGGGTCCGTCACCCGGTCCAGCACCAGCACCGGGCCGGGCCGCTGGGCGATGGCGACATCGAGCGGGATGGGCTGCAGCGGCTCGGCCAGCAGCGCGGCGCCCTGGTGGATGGAATCTTCAAGCAGGAAGGTCTGGAAGCGGTTGCGTTCGACGCGTTCCGCCGGCACCCGCCAGGGGCGCGGCAGCGCCTCGGCCAGCGCGGCTTCCGCATCCACCGTCAGCAGCAGGCGCTTCAGGCGGCGGCGTGGATTGGCGAGCGCGGCGGCCACGGCGTGGATGCCATACAGCCACAGCGTGCCGCCCGGCGCCGCATCCCGCGCGATGGCGGCCTGGGAGGGGCGCGGTTCCCGCACCGGGGCGGCGGCGGGCTGCACACGCGGTAGCCGCGTCTCGCCGCTGCCGCGCCGGTCGCGGCCGCGAACCGGCGCCTCGGGCTCCGGCGCGTTGGGTGCGGGCGCGAAGGGCGTGCGGCCGGGCGCGGTCTCACGCGGCGCCAAGGGGCGGGGCGCGCGGTCCGTCGGGTTGCGGGTGAAGCCACCCGGCTTTCCGTTCGGCTTGCGCCCCGGCTTGCCGCTGGGAGCCCCTCTGGGCTTCTGGAAGCTGCGCTGGCCTGCGGTACCGCGCGCGGCCGCACCGCCGACGCTGCGCGGCGGACGTTCGCCAAGCGGGCGGAACGGCCGGTCCTCCGTGTCGCGGGTGGGCCGCTCGGCGGCGGGGCGGCCGGGCCGCTCAGGCGGCGCGCCGGGTGGGCGGCTGCCGGCTGGCTTCGGGCCTGCCGTGGCGCCGCCGCGCGACGGCTTGCCGGCGGGACCACGGCTGGGCGGGCCCCCTGCGGGGCCACGACTGGGCGGGCCCCCTGCGGGGCCGCGGCCGGGCGGGCGCCCGGCGGGGCCGCCGGAGGCGGAGGAGGGGCGACGAGGCGGGGGCTTGGACATGGTGCCATTCTGCGCCGCCGCGCGCGCCCTGTCCAAGCGCGCGCTGCCCGTGCCAGCCCGCTGCCCGGAAGCCGTTGACAGCGGCCGCGCAAAGGGGCAAGTCCCGGCCCGCTCCGGGTGATGAGCCTGGAGCGCGGCAGGCCTGTCGAAGGCTGCGGAGGGGTGCCCGAGTGGCTAAAGGGGGCGGACTGTAAATCCGCTGGCTCAGCCTACGTTGGTTCGAATCCAACCCCCTCCATACCTTCCCCGGTTGTTTCCTACGGGTCGTCAGGCCTCCCGCTCCGGTCCCGCGTCGCGGGTGTAGCTCAATGGTAGAGCTCCAGCCTTCCAAGCTGGCTATGCGGGTTCGATTCCCGTCACCCGCTCCACGCGCGCGCGGGCCGGCGGCACAGTGGCGCGCGGCAGACATGGTCTGGATAGCGGGAACAGGCAGATGGCCAAGGCGAAATTCGAGCGGAACAAGCCGCACTGCAACATCGGCACGATCGGGCACGTGGACCACGGCAAGACGTCGTTGACGGCGGCGATCACGAAGATCCTGGCGAAGACGGGCGGTGCGACGTTCACGGCGTACGACCAGATTGACAAGGCGCCGGAGGAGCGTGCGCGCGGGATCACGATCTCGACGGCGCATGTGGAGTACGAGACGGCGAACCGGCACTACGCGCATGTGGATTGCCCGGGCCACGCCGACTACGTGAAGAACATGATCACCGGCGCGGCGCAGATGGACGGCGCCATTCTGGTCGTCTCGGCGGCGGATGGTCCGATGCCGCAGACCCGCGAGCACATCCTGCTGGCGCGCCAGGTCGGCGTTCCGGCGCTGGTGGTGTTCCTGAACAAGGTGGACATGGCGGACCCGGATCTTCTCGAACTGGTCGAGATGGAAGTTCGGGAATTGCTGTCGTCCTACCAGTTCCCGGGCGACGACATTCCGATCATCCACGGCTCGGCGCTGATGGCGCTGGAGGACAAGCAGCCGGAGATCGGCGAGCAGGCGGTGCTGAGGCTGATGGAGGCGGTGGACGCCTACATTCCGCAGCCGGCGCGTGCGCTGGACCGGCCGTTCCTGATGCCGGTGGAGGACGTGTTCAGCATTTCCGGCCGCGGCACGGTGGTGACCGGGCGGGTCGAGCGCGGCATTGTCAAGGTGGGCGAGGAGATCGAGATCGTCGGTCTGAAGAACACGGTGAAGTCGGTGGTGACCGGCGTCGAGATGTTCCGCAAGCTGCTGGACAGCGGGCAGGCGGGCGACAACATCGGCGCGCTGCTGCGCGGCATCAAGCGCGAGGATGTGGAGCGCGGGCAGGTGCTGGCGGCGCCGGGCTCGATCACGCCGCACACCGGCTTTTCGGCCGAGGCGTACATCCTGACGAAGGAGGAAGGCGGGCGTCACACGCCGTTCTTCACGAACTACCGGCCGCAGTTCTACTTCCGGACCACGGACGTGACCGGGATCGTGAAGCTGCCGGAAGGCGTCGAGATGGTGATGCCGGGCGACAACGTGACGATGGACGTGGAGCTGATCGCGCCGATCGCGATGGATGAGGGCCTGCGCTTCGCCATCCGCGAAGGCGGCCGCACCGTCGGCGCCGGCGTCGTCGCCAAGATCGTCAAGTAGGGCGGCCCCGGATCGGGGCAGGGGCGGGGCGGGTCGTGCGAGCGACCCGCCCCGTTTCACTTGAGGGAGGCGGAGCGGGGCATGTCGGCACACGGGATGGAACTGGCAGGCTTCGGCCCCCGCCTCGGCGCGCAGTTGATCGACCTCCTGTGGCTGCTGCCGCTGTCGCTGGTGCTCGGCACCCTCGGTGCGCTGGCCAATGGCGGCGAGATGTCCGGCGCCGGGGAGGCGATGGCCAATATCATCGGCGCGCTGGTGGTGCTGACCTTCTGGGCGGATCGAGGCGCGACGCCCGGAAAGCTGGCGCTTGGCCTGCGGATCGTCGATGCCGAGACCGGCGGGCAGCCGCCCTTCCGCCGCCTGGTATTGCGCTACCTCGGCTACCTGCTGTCCGCCATCCCGCTTTGCCTGGGCTATTTCTGGATGCTGTGGGACCCGCGCCGGCAGACCTGGCACGACAAGCTGGGCCGGACCCTCGTCGTGACGGTCGCGCGCCCCTCGACAGGCTCCGCGCGCTGATATAGAGGACCGCCCTCGCGCGGACCCTTAGGGGCGTAGCTCAATTGGCTAGAGCGCCGGTCTCCAAAACCGGAGGTTGGGGGTTCGAGACCCTCCGCCCCTGCCAAGCGGCCGCGCGGGCAACGTGGCCGAAGGCGTCCCCGGAACGGGACGCCACCGGCCGCGCAGGCCACGAAATGCTATCGTTTTCGGTGTCTCGTCCGTGAAAGGGGCCGTCTTGGCCAAGCTCGATCCCGCGCAGTATGTCCGCGAGGTGCGCCAGGAAGTGGCGCGCGTCACCTGGCCGTCGCGCAAGGAGACGCTGATCACGACCGGCCTGGTGCTGGCGCTCTCGGCGTTGGCCGCGGTGTTCTTCCTGGTTGTGGACCAGATCATCGCCTACGCGATGCGGATGCTCTTCGGGGTGGGTGGGTGATGGCGGACAAGAAGTGGTACGTGGTCCACGTCTATTCGGGCTTCGAGAAGAAGATCAGCCAGCAGCTGCGTGAGCAGGCGGCCCAGAAGGGCTTGGCCGATGCCTTCGAGGAAATCCTGGTCCCTGCCGAGGAGGTGGTGGAAGTCCGCCGCGGCCAGAAGACCAACCAGGAGCGGAAGTTCTTCCCCGGCTATGTGCTGGTGAAGATGGAAATGACCGATGACGCTTGGCACCTCGTCAAGAACACGCCGAAGGTCACCGGCTTCCTGGGCGAGAAAAACCGCCCCACGCCGATCCGCGAATCCGAAGCGCAGCGGATGCTGAAGCAGGTGCAGGACGGGGCCGACAAGCCGAAGCGCCCCTCCATCATCTTCGAGGTCGGCGAGCAGGTGCGCGTGGCCGATGGCCCCTTCACCAGCTTCAACGGCACGGTCGAGGAAGTGGATGAGGAACGCGGCCGCGTGAAGGTTTCCGTCTCCATCTTCGGCCGCTCCACGCCGGTCGAGCTGGAATACGGGCAGGTCGAGAAGGTCTGAGAGCGGCCCCGGAAGGGGCTGGACTCGCCATCCGCGCAGGGCTATACGCCCGCCTCCGCTGACCGGCCCGGGCGTTTTCCGGGCCTTTCGGCTGTCTGGAACGCGGGAGACGCCCCGGTGGGCGTCGCAGGGACCGCGGTCCTCCAATAGAGGATACCGCTCACAGTGGCGAAGAAGATCGTAGGCTACATCAAGCTGCAGGTGCCGGCGGGCAAGGCGAATCCGTCCCCGCCGATCGGCCCGGCGCTGGGTCAGCGCGGCCTGAACATCATGCAGTTCGTGAAGGAATTCAACGCGGCGACGCAGCAGCTGGAGCCGGGCACGCCCACTCCGGTCGTGATCACCGCGTTCTCCGACCGCACCTTCTCCTTCATCATGAAGACGCCGCCGAACACCTACTTCCTGATGAAGGCGGCCAAGATCGAGAAGGGCAGCCTGACGCCGGGCAAGGGCGCCACCGTGGGCCGGGTCACCAAGACCCAGCTGCGCGAGATCGCCGCGGTGAAGATGAAGGACATGAACTGCACCGACGTCGAGAGCGCCGTGCGCATGCTGGCAGGTTCCGCCCGTTCCATGGGCATGACCGTGGTGGAGGGCTGAGCCATGGCAAAGCAGGGCAAGCGCCTCAAGGCGATCGTCTCCAACCTCGACCAGAACAAGAACTACGCGCTGGATGAGGCCATCAAGCTGGCCAAGTCGAACGCCAAGGCGAAGTTCGACGAGACTATCGAGATCTCGATGAACCTCGGCATCGATCCTCGCCATGCGGACCAGATGGTGCGCGGCGTGGTCGGCCTGCCGAACGGCACCGGCAAGACCGTGCGTGTCGGCGTCTTCGCCCGCGGCGCCAAGGCCGAGGAGGCGCTGGCCGCCGGTGCCGACGTGGTCGGCGCGGACGACCTGGCCGCCGCCGTGCAGGAAGGCAAGATCGACTTCGACCGCTGCATCGCGACGCCGGACATGATGGCCCTGGTGGGTCGCCTGGGTAAGGTGCTCGGCCCGCGTGGCCTGATGCCGAACCCGCGCCTCGGCACCGTGACCATGGACGTCAAGGGCGCCGTGCAGGCCGCCAAGGCCGGCCAGGTGGAGTTCCGCGCCGAGAAGGCCGGTATCGTGCATGCCGGCATTGGCAAGGCGAGCTTCGAGGCCGACAGCCTGCTGGCCAATGCACGCGCCTTCATCGACGCGATCCAGAAGGCCCGCCCGACCGGCGCCAAGGGCACCTACGTCAAGAAGGTGTCGCTCAGCTCCTCGATGGGCCCGGGCCTCAAGGTCGACATCGCCACCCTGACCGGGGGCTGAGTTTTCTCGCGGCGCACATTGCGCCGCGACGCCATTCGGCATCCCTCGGGATGCCGGGCAGGGCAGGGGCCATGGTCCCTGTCCGAACCTGTCGGAGACCTCCTGTGGCGCGACCCGGCCCCGGCCGGTCCGCCTTGAAGCGGCGCCAGCCGCGCAGGTGAGAGATGGGGTGCCGAGAAGTTCCGCCGGACCGGGTGCCCATGGCACCCCGCACGGCTTGGCTTGGTAGGTCCCGTTCCAGCAGGCCTTTCGGGGTGGTTCCCACCCCGCGCTTGAACCGGCCGTAGCCCTTCCAAAAGGCGCGGCCAAATTCGGAGACGGACGTGGACCGTACGGAAAAGCAGGCCTTCGTGCAGGGCCTGCAAACGGTGTTCGCGGAGACGTCCTTCGTCCTCGTCAGCCAGAACAAGGGCCTGACGGTGGCGGATGCGACGACGCTGCGGCGGCGGATGCGGGAAGCCGGGGCAACCTACAAGGTTGCGAAGAACCGGCTGGCCGCGCTCGCCCTCGATGGCACCAGCTTCCAGGGCATCTCGCCGCTGCTGAAGGGCCCGACCGCGCTTGCGTGGTCGCGGGACCCGGTGGCCGTGGCGAAGACCGCCGTGGACTTCGCCAAGGTGAACGACAAGTTCGTTATCCTTGGCGGGGCGCTCGGGACCCAGACGCTGGACGCCGAGGGCGTCAAGGCGCTGGCAGCCCTGCCGTCGCTCGAGACCCTGCGCGCGCAGCTTCTGGGCCTGATCCAGACGCCGGCGACGCGGATCGCGGGCATTCTGCAGGCTCCTGGCTCGCAGCTCGCGCGGGTATTCGCCGCGTATGCCAAGAAGGACGAGGCGGAGGCGGAGGCGGCGTAAGCCCCTTCCCACCCTCATGATCGGACCAGGCGGGAAGGGTTCCCGCTTCGGTCTTGCAAATACCAAGCCAAGCTATTAGATCGAAGGACATTGACATGGCCGAACTCGCAAAGCTCGTCGAAGAGCTCTCCAGCCTGACCGTTCTGGAAGCTGCTGAGCTCTCCAAGATGCTGGAAGAGAAGTGGGGCGTTTCCGCCGCGGCTCCGGCCGCAGCGGCAGCGGCACCCGCGGCTGCAGCCGCGGCCGCCCCGGTCGAGGAGAAGACGGAATTCACCGTTACCCTGAAGGCCGCCGGCGACAAGAAGATCAACGTGATCAAGGAAATCCGTACCATCACGGGTCTGGGGCTGAAGGAAGCCAAGGATCTGGTCGAGGGTGCGCCGAAGGTCGTGAAGGACTCGGTGAACAAGGACGAAGCGGCCAAGATCAAGAAGGTGCTGGAAGAGAACGGCGCCGTGGTCGAGATCAGCTGAGGCCGCTGCGCATCCAACCTCACCCCTCTGGGCGGGGGCGGGTGCGCGAAATCCGGTCGGCGGGCCTTTGGCTTGCCGCCGGGCGACATATCTGCGGGAACGGGCGGGACTCCCAATCGGGAATCCCGCCCGCGACCGCGTTTGACGATGGCGCTCCGCCGCTCCAGGCGAGGCGAATTGGCAGGAATCCTCCGGGCGCGGTGCGTCTCCGGCAGGTACGGGAAGCGGGACAGGCATGAACGCTATCGCGAAGACGTTCACCGCGCAGAAGCGCATCCGGCGGTCTTTCGGGCGCCTGCCCGAAGTCGCCCCGATGCCCAACCTCATCGACGTGCAGCGCGCCTCCTACGAGGCCTTCCTGCAGATGGGCGTTGACCCGGATGTGCGCCTGCACGCCGGGCTGCAGGAAGTCTTCAAGTCGGTCTTTCCGATCGACGATTTCGGTGGCCGGGGCCGGCTGGAATTCGTCCAGTACGAGCTCGAGGAGCCGAAATACGACGTCGAGGAATGCATCCAGCGCGGCCTGACCTTCGCCGCCCCGCTCAAGGTGCGCCTGCGCCTGATCGTCTGGGACGTGGACGAGGATACGGGCTCTCGTTCCGTGCGCGACATCAAGGAGCAGGATGTCTACATGGGCGACATGCCGCTCATGACGGATAACGGCACCTTCATCGTCAACGGCACCGAGCGCGTCATCGTCTCGCAGATGCACCGTTCGCCGGGCGTGTTCTTCGACCACGACAAGGGCAAGACGCACAGCAGCGGCAAGTACCTGTTTGCCGCGCGCGTCATCCCCTATCGCGGCAGCTGGCTCGATTTCGAGTTTGACGCCAAGGACATCTGCTACGTCCGCATCGACCGCAAGCGCAAGCTGCCGGCAACGACGCTGCTGTATGCGCTGGACAGCGCCTGGACCCAGCAGCAGCGCGCCGAACGCGCCGCCGCCGGCCTGCCGCCGCTCGAGATCAACGAGATCCGCGGCATGGATGCCGAGGAAATCCTGAACGTCTTCTACGGCCAGGTGGTCTTCGCGCGCGGCCCGAAGGGCTGGTCGCGCCCGTTCGATCCGGACGCCTTCCGCGGCATCAAGCTGCAGGAGCCGCTGATCGACGCGCGCACCGGCGAGGTCGTGGCCGACAAGGACGTCAAGATGACGCCCCGCGCCGCCCGCAAGATCGCCGAGGGTGGCACGACCGAGGTGCTGGTCGGCCGGGCCGACCTGCTCGGCCGGTTCGTCGCCGAGGACATGGTCAACATGGAGACGGGCGAGATCTGGGCCGAGGCCGGCGAGGAGCTGACTGAGCCGAAGCTCGCCGCCATTGAGGAAGCCGGGCTGGACCGTCTTGCGACGCTGGCCATCGACCAGTCCGCCGGCCCCTGGATGCGCAACACGCTGGCCGTCGACAAGAACGGCAACCGCGAAGAAGCGCTGATGGACATCTACCGGGTGATGCGCCCGGGCGAGCCGCCGACGGCGGACACCGCGGAGACGCTGTTCCGCGGCCTGTTCTTCGACAGCGAGCGCTACGACCTGTCGGCCGTCGGCCGGGTGAAGATGAATATGCGCCTCGGCTTCTCCGCCGAGGAGGTGCCGGACACCCAGCGCACGCTCCGCAAGGAAGACATCGTCGCCACGATGCGCGTCCTGCTGCAGCTGAAGGACGGCAACGGCTCCATCGACGACATCGACAACCTCGGCAACCGCAGGGTGCGTTCGGTCGGCGAGCTGATGGAGAACCAGTACCGCGTCGGCCTGCTGCGCATGGAGCGTGCGATCAAGGAGCGCATGGGGTCCGTCGATATCGACACCGTCATGCCGCACGATCTGATCAACGCGAAGCCGGCCGCGGCCGCGGTGCGCGAGTTCTTCGGCAGCAGCCAGCTGTCGCAGTTCATGGACCAGACCAACCCGCTGTCCGAGGTGACGCACAAGCGCCGCCTCTCGGCGCTTGGCCCGGGAGGCCTGACCCGCGAGCGCGCCGGCTTCGAGGTGCGCGACGTGCACCCGACGCATTACGGCCGCATCTGCCCAATCGAGACGCCGGAAGGCCCGAATATCGGCCTGATCAACAGCCTGGCCACCTTCGCCAAGGTGAACAAGTACGGCTTCATCGAGACACCGTACCGCCTGGTGAAGAATGGCCAGGTGGTCGGCGCGCCGCGCTACCTCTCCGCCATGGAGGAGGAGCGCCTCGTCGTGGCGCAGGCCGATGCCGGGCTGGACGGCGATGACAAGCTGACCGGCGAGCTGGTCAGCGTGCGCGATGGCGGCGACTTCCGGCTGGTGAAGCCGGAGGAAGTGACGGCGATCGACGTCTCGCCGAAGCAGCTGGTTTCCGTTGCTGCGGCGCTGATCCCGTTCCTGGAGAACGACGACGCCAACCGCGCGCTGATGGGCTCCAACATGATGCGTCAGGCGGTGCCGCTGATCCAGGCGGACGCCCCGCTGGTCGGCACCGGCATGGAAGCGGCGGTGGCACGCGACAGCGGCGCCACCATCGTGGCGAAGCGCGACGGCGTGGTGGACAGCATCGACGGTGCGCGCATCGTGGTGCGGGCGACGGGCGACGACGGCACCACGCGCGGCGTCGACATCTACCGCTTGCGCAAGTTCATGCGCTCCAACCAGTCCACCTGCATCAACCAGCGCCCGCTGGTGAAGGTAGGCGACCGGGTGGCGGCCGGCGGCATCATCGCCGACGGTCCGTCCACCGAGTTCGGCGAGCTGGCGCTCGGGCGCAACGCGCTCTGCGCCTTCATGCCGTGGAACGGCTACAACTTCGAGGACAGCATCCTCATCAGCGAGCGGATCGCGCGCGACGACGTCTTCACCTCGATTCACATCGACGAGTTCGAGGTGAACGCCCGCGATACCAAGCTGGGCCAGGAGGAAATCACCCGCGACATTCCGAACGTGGGTGAGGAAGCGCTGCGCAACCTCGACGAGGCCGGCATCGTCTATATCGGTGCGGAAGTGCAGCCGGGCGATATCCTGGTGGGCAAGGTGACGCCGAAGGGCGAGAGCCCGATGACGCCGGAAGAAAAGCTCCTCCGCGCCATCTTCGGCGAGAAGGCCTCCGACGTGCGCGACACCTCCCTGCGGCTGCCGCCGGGCGTGGCGGGCACCATCGTCGATGTGCGCGTGTTCAGCCGCCGCGGCGTCGACAAGGACGAGCGCGCCATGGCGATCGAGCGCGCGGAGATCGAGCGTCTGGCCAAGGATCGCGACGACGAGAAGGCGATCCAGGAGCGTTCGTTCCACTCGCGCCTGCGCGAGCGCCTGCTGAACCGCAAGGCCAGCGGTGGCTTCCGTGGCGTGAAGGCCGGCACCGAGATCAATGACGAGGTGCTGGACCAGTTCGCCAAGCAGACCTGGCGCCAGATCGGCGTGCAGGACGATGCGGCGATGGCCGAGATCGAGTCGCTGAAGCGGGAGTTCGACGCCGCCGTCGAGCGTCTGCAGAAGCGCTTCGAGAGCAAGGTCGAGAAGCTGCAGCGTGGCGACGAGCTGCCGCCCGGCGTGATGAAGATGGTCAAGGTCTTCGTCGCGGTGAAGCGCAAGCTGCAGCCGGGCGACAAGATGGCCGGCCGCCACGGCAACAAGGGCGTCGTCTCCCGCGTGGTTCCGATCGAGGACATGCCGTTCCTTGAGGACGGCAAGCCGGTGGATCTGGTGCTGAACCCGCTCGGCGTGCCGTCGCGCATGAATGTCGGGCAGATCCTGGAGACGCACCTGGGCTGGGCCTGCGCCAACATGGGCCGGCAGATCGGCGAGATGGTCGAGGAGTATCGCCGTGGCGGTGCCATGCGCGAGGAGCTCATGGCCAAGCTGCGCGAGGCCTATGACGAGGAGACCGTGGTTCGCGAGATCGAGCCCATGGACGACGACCAGCTGATCGAGCTGTGCGAGAACCTGAAGAAGGGCGTGGCCATCGCGACGCCAGTCTTCGACGGCGCCCGCATGGCGGATATCGAGGGCATGCTGACCAAGGCCGGCCTCGACAAGTCCGGCCAGGTCTGGCTGCACGATGGCCGCTCGGGCGAGAAGTTCGAGCGCAAGGTCACGGTCGGCTACATCTACATGCTGAAGCTGCACCACCTGGTGGACGACAAGATCCACGCGCGGTCCATCGGGCCGTACAGCCTGGTGACCCAGCAGCCGCTGGGCGGAAAGGCGCAGTTTGGCGGACAGCGCTTCGGCGAGATGGAGGTCTGGGCGCTGGAAGCCTACGGCGCCGCCTACACCTTGCAGGAAATGCTGACGGTGAAGTCGGACGACGTGTCCGGCCGCACCAAGGTGTACGAGGCCATCGTCCGCGACCAGGACAACTTCGAGGCCGGCGTGCCGGAATCCTTCAACGTGCTGGTGAAGGAACTGAAGTCGCTGGGCCTGAACGTCGACCTGGAAAACCGCCCGACCTGATCGGGCGGCGTGCTTCCCCGCGCTGCCGGAAGGTGGCGCGGCTCTCTCCCTTTTCGTGGCGCGAGGCGGGCACGCTGGCGCGCCGGACGGAGTGGACCGCATGAATGAGCTGATGAAGATTCTGGGCCAGACCGGCCAGCAGATGACCTTCGATCAGATCCGCATCTCGATCGCCTCGCCGGAGCAGATCCGCTCCTGGTCCTATGGCGAGATCAAGAAGCCGGAGACGATCAACTACCGCACCTTCAAGCCGGAGCGGGACGGGCTGTTCTGTGCCCGCATCTTTGGGCCGATCAAGGACTACGAGTGCCTGTGCGGCAAGTACAAGCGCATGAAGTTCCGCGGCATCATCTGCGAGAAGTGCGGCGTGGAGGTGACGCTGGCCAAGGTGCGCCGTGAGCGCATGGGCCATATCGAGCTGGCGTCCCCGGTCGCGCATATCTGGTTCATGAAGTCACTGCCCTCGCGCGTCGGCCTGATGGTCGACATGTCGCTGAAGGAGCTGGAGAAGGTCCTGTACTTCGAATCCTACGTGGTTCTGGAGCCGGGCCTGACCGACCTCAAGCTGCACCAGCTGCTGACCGAGGACCAGTTCCAGAACAAGCAGGACGAGTTCGGCGAGGACGCCTTCAGCGTTGGCATCGGCGCGGAAGCGGTGAAGCAGATGCTGGCGGCCATCGACCTGCAGAAGGAAGCCGCGCAGCTGCGCGCCGACCTTAAGGAGACCACTTCCGAGGCCAAGCGCAAGAAGCTGGTGAAGCGCCTGAAGATGCTCGAGAGCTTCGGGGAGGGCGGTGCCCGTCCGGAGTGGATGATCCTCGACGTCGTGCCGGTGATCCCGCCCGAGCTGCGCCCGCTGGTGCCGCTTGACGGTGGCCGCTTTGCGACCTCTGACCTGAACGACCTGTATCGCCGCGTCATCAACCGCAACAACCGCCTGAAGCGGCTGATCGAGCTGCGCGCGCCGGACATCATCGTGCGCAACGAGAAGCGCATGCTGCAGGAGGCCGTGGATGCGCTGTTCGACAACGGCCGTCGTGGCCGCGCCATCACGGGGGCGAACAAGCGACCGCTGAAGTCGCTGTCCGACATGCTGAAGGGCAAGCAGGGCCGCTTCCGGCAGAACCTGCTCGGCAAGCGCGTCGACTATTCGGGTCGTTCGGTCATCGTGGTGGGTCCGGAGCTCAAGCTCCATCAATGCGGGCTCCCCAAGAAGATGGCCTTGGAGCTGTTCAAGCCGTTCATCTATTCAAAGCTCGAAAAATACGGCCACGCGACCACCATCAAGGCCGCCAAGCGGATGGTGGAGAAGGAGCGGCCGGAGGTGTGGGACATCCTCGAGGAGGTCATCCGCGAGCACCCCGTCCTGCTGAACCGCGCGCCGACGCTGCACCGTCTGGGCATCCAGGCCTTTGAGCCGGTGCTGGTCGAGGGCAAGGCGATCCAGCTGCATCCGCTGGTCTGCACGGCGTTCAACGCGGACTTCGACGGCGACCAGATGGCCGTGCACGTCCCGCTGTCGCTGGAAGCGCAGCTGGAAGCGCGCGTGTTGATGATGTCCACCAACAACATCCTCAGCCCGGCCAACGGCAAGCCGATCATCGTGCCGTCGCAGGACATCGTGCTTGGCCTGTACTACCTCTCGCTCGAGACGCCCGAGTTCAAGGTGGCGGAGGAGCAGAAGGCGCCGGCCTACGCCTCGATCGGCGAGATCGAGCAGGCGCTGGCCGCTGGCGTGATCAACCTGCACAGCAAGATCCGCGCGCGCCGCAAGGCCGCCGACAAGGACGGCAACATCGTCACCGAGCGCGCGGTGACGACGGCTGGCCGCATGTTCATGGGCGCGCTGCTGCCGCTGCATCCGGCGGTGCCATTCTCCCTGATCAACCGGCAGCTGACCAAGAAGTCGATCTCTGACGTCATGGACGCAGTGTACCGTCACTGCGGCCAGAAGGAGTCGGTGATCTTCGCTGACCGCCTGATGGGCCTCGGCTTCCGGCACGCGGCCAAGGCCGGCATCTCCTTCGGCAAGGATGACATGGTCATCCCCGACACGAAGAATGCGATGATCGGCAACACCAAGGACCAGGTGAAGGAGTTCGAGCAGCAGTACCTCGACGGCCTGATCACCGCGGGCGAGCGCTACAACAAGGTGGTCGACGCCTGGTCGCGCTGCACCGAGGAAGTCGCGCAGGCGATGATGAAGGAGATCCAGAAGGAGGAGATCGGCAAGCCCGCCAACTCCGTCTGGATGATGTCGCACTCCGGCGCGCGTGGTTCGCCGGCGCAGATGCGCCAGCTCGCCGGCATGCGTGGCCTGATGGCCAAGCCCTCGGGCGAGATCATCGAGCAGCCGATCATCTCAAACTTCAAGGAAGGCCTGACCGTCCTGGAGTACTTCAACTCGACCCATGGCGCCCGGAAGGGCCTCGCGGACACCGCGTTGAAGACGGCGAACTCGGGCTACCTGACGCGGCGCCTGGTCGACGTGGCGCAGGACTGCATCATCGTCGAGGACGATTGCGGTACGGAGCGTGGCATTACCGTGCGCGCCGTGATGGATGGCGGCGAGACCGTGTCCTCGCTCTCGGAGCGCATCCTGGGCCGAACGACGCAGGAGAACGTCATCGACCCGGCTGACGGATCGGTGCTGGTCAAGATCGGCACGCTGGTCGAGGAGCCGGAGGCCGAGCTGATCGAGAAGGCCGGCGTGGAGGGGGTGAAGATCCGCTCCGTGCTGACCTGCGACGCGCGCGTTGGCGTCTGCGCCATGTGCTACGGGCGAGACCTCGCCCGCGGTACGCCGGTAAACACCGGCGAGGCTGTCGGCGTCATCGCGGCGCAGTCGATTGGCGAGCCGGGCACGCAGCTGACGATGCGCACCTTCCACATCGGTGGAGCGGCGCAGCGTGGCGCGGAGACATCGGCCGTCGAGGCGATCGCGGACGGCACGGTGAAGTTCCTGAACCGCCAGGTCGTTACCACCAGCCAGGGCGCAACCATCGTCATGGCCCGCAACTGCGAAGCCGTGCTGCACGATGCGAATGGCCGGGAACGCGGGCGCAATCGGGTGCCCTACGGCGCCAAGCTGCTGGTGGAGGAGGGCGAGGCCGTCACGCGCGGCCAGAAGGTAGCCGAGTGGGACCCCTTCACCCTGCCGATCATCACCGAGAAGAACGGCAAGGTCGAGTTCGGCGACCTGCTCGAGAACGTCACCCTCATGGACCGCATGGACGAGGTGACGGGCCTGAGCTTCAAGGAGGTGGTCGAGTACAAGTCGACGGGCCGCAGCGCCGATCTTCGTCCGCGGCTGATCCTGCGCGATGCCGGCGGTAATGTGGTGAAGCGCGACAACGGCGCGGAGGCCATCACGGTGCTGCCTCCTGGCTCGATCCTTTCGGTCGAGCATGGCAGCGAAGTCCGGATCGGCGACGTGATCGCGCGGATGCCGCGCGAATCGTCGAAGACGCGCGACATCACCGGCGGTCTGCCGCGGGTGGCGGAGCTGTTCGAGGCGCGGCGTCCGAAGGACGCGGCGATCATCGCCGACGTCGATGGGCGCGTGGAGTTCGGCAAGGACTACAAGGCCAAGCGGCGCATCCTGGTGGTTCCGGAGCAGGTGGGCGACGAGCCCTCCACGCCCCGGGAGTACCTGGTGCCGAAGGGCAAGCACGTCTCCGTCCAGGAAGGCGACTACGTGAAGGCCGGCGACCCGCTGGTCGACGGTCCGCGCGTGCCGCACGACATCCTGCGGGTGCTGGGCGTGGAGGCCTTGGCCAACTACCTGGTGAACGAGGTGCAGGACGTCTATCGACTGCAGGGTGTGAAGATCAACGACAAGCACATCGAGGTCATCGTCCGGCAGATGCTGCAGAAGGTCGAGATCCTGGATCCGGGTGACACGACCTACCTGGTGGGCGAGACGGTGGAGCGGATCGAGTTCGAGATCGAGAACGAGAAGCGCATCTTCGCCAAGGAACGCCCGGCACGTGCCGAGCCGGTTCTGCAGGGCATCACCAAGGCGTCGCTGCAGACCACCTCGTTCATCTCGGCCGCTTCGTTCCAGGAGACGACCCGGGTGCTGACCGAGGCCGCTACCGCGGGCAAGGTGGATAACCTGATGGGCCTGAAGGAGAACGTCATCGTCGGGCGCCTGATCCCGGCGGGCACGGGGTCCGTCATGAACAAGCTGCGGGCCGTTGCTGCGCAGCGGGACCGGGGGCGTCTGCCGACCTCTCCGGAGCCGTTGGCGGGCCCCGCGCGGGCCGCGGAGTAGCTATGCGGGTGGCGTCCAGGGAACTCCCCAGGGGCGCCACTTCGCTTGACTCAACCAGGCGCGCCGGATAATAGGCGCGACCTTGGTCGGATGTGGCGCAGCCTGCGCCGGTACGGCCGGGCTGATATTGGTCTCCAGCGACGCGCTTCCGGAACCGCTCCTACAGGAGCCTAGGCCGGGGGTCGGACAGGTGCCCGCAGGGAAGTGCCACTTGGCCTTCCACGCGGGCCGCTCTGTTTGCGGTGCCGGGACAGACGAGACGAGCACGAAGGGGCGTCATGCCGACGATCAACCAGCTCATCGCCCACGGGCGTGAGCCTATCGCGAAGCGGAACAAGGTTCCGGCCCTGCAGGGCAGCCCGCAGAAGCGGGGCGTCTGCACGCGCGTCTACACGACCACGCCGAAGAAGCCGAACTCGGCGCTTCGCAAGGTCGCGAAGGTGCGCCTGACGAACGGCTACGAGGTCGTGAGCTACATTCCGGGTGAGGGTCACAACCTGCAGGAGCACTCCGTGGTGCTGATCCGCGGCGGGCGCGTGAAGGACCTTCCGGGCGTTCGCTACCACATTCTGCGCGGCGTGCTCGACACGCAGGGCATTGCCAAGCGTCGCCAGCGCCGGTCGCTGTACGGCGCCAAGCGGCCGAAGTGAGGAACTGAGACATGTCGCGCCGCCATAGCGCCACCAAGCGCGAAGTCCTGCCGGACCCGAAGTTCGGCGACCTCGTGCTGAGCCGTTTCATGAACGTGCTGATGTACGACGGTAAGAAGAGCACCGCCGAGGGCATCGTCTACGCTGCCATGGACACGCTGAAGCGTCGTGGCGGCGCCAATGCCGATCCGCTGGGCGTGTTCCACCAGGCGATGGACAACGTGAAGCCTGCCGTTGAGGTGCGCTCGCGCCGTGTCGGCGGGGCCACCTACCAGGTGCCTGTCGAGGTTCGGCCGGAGCGGCGCCAAGCGCTTGCGATCCGCTGGCTCATCGACAGCGCCCGCAAGCGTGGTGAGCACACGATGGAAGACCGCCTGTCCGCAGAGTTGATGGATGCCGCGAACAACCGTGGTTCTGCCGTCAAGAAGCGCGAAGACACGCACCGTATGGCCGAAGCCAACAAGGCCTTCAGCCACTATCGTTGGTAAATCTGCGCTTCAACGCGCACCGCTGGTAACGCGATCCGATCTGAGGATTTGACATCATGGCCAAGGCGAAATTCGAGCGGAACAAGCCGCACTGCAACATCGGCACGATCGGGCACGTGGACCACGGCAAGACGTCGTTGACGGCGGCGATCACGAAGATCCTGGCGAAGACGGGCGGTGCGACGTTCACGGCGTACGACCAGATTGACAAGGCGCCGGAGGAGCGTGCGCGCGGGATCACGATCTCGACGGCGCATGTGGAGTACGAGACGGCGAACCGGCACTACGCGCATGTGGATTGCCCGGGCCACGCCGACTACGTGAAGAACATGATCACCGGCGCGGCGCAGATGGACGGCGCCATTCTGGTCGTCTCGGCGGCGGATGGTCCGATGCCGCAGACCCGCGAGCATATCCTGCTGGCGCGCCAGGTCGGCGTTCCGGCGCTGGTGGTGTTCCTGAACAAGGTGGACATGGCGGACCCGGATCTTCTCGAACTGGTCGAGATGGAAGTTCGGGAATTGCTGTCGTCCTACCAGTTCCCGGGCGACGACATTCCGATCATCCACGGCTCGGCGCTGATGGCGCTGGAGGACAAGCAGCCGGAGATCGGCGAGCAGGCGGTGCTGAAGCTGATGGAGGCGGTGGACGCCTACATTCCGCAGCCGGCGCGTGCGCTGGACCGGCCGTTCCTGATGCCGGTGGAGGACGTGTTCAGCATTTCCGGCCGCGGCACGGTGGTGACCGGGCGGGTCGAGCGCGGCATCGTCAAGGTGGGCGAGGAGATCGAGATCGTCGGTCTGAAGAACACGGTGAAGTCGGTGGTGACCGGCGTCGAGATGTTCCGCAAGCTGCTGGACAGCGGGCAGGCGGGCGACAACATCGGCGCGCTGCTGCGCGGCATCAAGCGCGAGGATGTGGAGCGCGGGCAGGTGCTGGCGGCGCCGGGCTCGATCACGCCGCACACCGGCTTTTCGGCCGAGGCGTACATCCTGACGAAGGAGGAAGGCGGGCGTCACACGCCGTTCTTCACGAACTACCGGCCGCAGTTCTACTTCCGGACCACGGACGTGACCGGGATCGTGAAGCTGCCGGAAGGCGTCGAGATGGTGATGCCGGGCGACAACGTGACGATGGACGTGGAGCTGATCGCGCCGATCGCGATGGATGAGGGCCTGCGCTTCGCCATCCGCGAGGGCGGCCGCACCGTCGGCGCCGGCGTCGTCGCCAAGATCGTCAAGTAAGCGACGACAGAAGGGATACGGGCCAGAGCGCCATGGACAGCCAGAACATCCGCATTCGCCTGAAGGCGTTCGATCACCGCGTGCTGGATGGCAGCACGCGGGAGATCGTCAACACGGCCAAGCGGACGGGTGCGCGGGTGCGCGGGCCCATCCCGCTGCCGACGCAGATCGAGCGTTTCACCGTTAACCGTTCGCCGCACGTCGATAAGAAGTCGCGCGAGCAGTTTGAGATTCGTACGCATCGTCGCCTGCTTGATATCGTCGATCCCACCCCGCAGACCGTGGACGCGCTGATGAAGCTCGACCTGGCCTCCGGCGTGGACGTCGAGATCAAGATCTGATCGACGGTATAAGGACCGACATTATGTCCATCACAGGCCGTCAGGTTACGGGCCGTTCCGGGCTGATCGCCCGGAAGCTGGGGATGACCCGGCTTTTCAACGAGGACGGTTCCACCGTTCCGGTCACCGTTCTGCATGTCGACGACGTGCGGGTTGTTGCGCAGCGCACGATGGAGAAGGATGGCTATGTTGCCGTCCAGATCGGCATCGGCCACGCGAAGCCGAAGAACGTCACCAAGCCGCAGAAGGGTCACTTTGCGAAGGCCGGCGTCGATGCGCCGCGCAAGACCGTGGAGTTCCGCGTGGCGGAAGACGCGACGCTTGCGCCTGGCACGAAGCTCGACATCGGGCATTTCGTTGTTGGCCAGAAGATCGACGTGACCGGCGTGACGCAGGGCAAGGGCTTTGCCGGCGCCATGAAGCGCTGGAACTTCTCGGGCCTCGAGGCGTCGCACGGCGTGTCGGTCAGCCACCGTTCGCATGGTTCGACCGGCAACCGCCAGGATCCGGGCAAGACCTTCAAGAACAAGAAGATGGCTGGTCACCTCGGCGTCGAGCGCGTGACCACCCAGAACCTGGTGATCGCCGGGCATGACGCGGAGCGCGGCCTGCTGCTGGTAAAGGGTGCGATCCCGGGCTCGAAGGGTGGCTACGTGCTGGTGCGCGACGCTGTGAAGCGTGCGCGTCATGCCGATGCTCCGTATCCCGCGGGCGTGGTCGCGGCCGGCGAAGCTGGGGCGCAAGGGTAACAATCATGGCGATCCAGCTTCCTGTCATCACTCTCGACAACACGCCTGCCGGCGAGATCGAGCTTTCGGAGGCGCTGTTCGGCGCCGCGCCGCGGGCCGACATCATGGCGCGTGTCGTCCATTGGCAATTGGCCAAGCGCCGCGCCGGGACCCACAAGGTCAAGGGCATGGGCGAGGTCTCCGGTACGACCAAGAAGCCGTACCGGCAGAAGGGCACCGGCAACGCGCGCCAGGGCTCGCTTCGGGCACCGCAGTACCGTAAGGGTGGCATCGTTCACGGCCCGGTCGTGCGCAGCCACGAATACAATTTGAACAAGAAGGTCCGTCGTCTCGGCCTGATCTGCGCGCTGTCCGCCAAGGTCGCGGCCGGCAAGCTCATCGTGCTGGATGCAGCTGCCGCTGGTGAGGATGCGAAGACCTCGGCGATGGTCGCGCAGCTGAAGAAGCTGGGCTGGGACAGCGCGCTGGTCATCGATGCGACGGTGGATGCGGGCTTCGCCCGCGTCACGCGCAACATCCCGAAGATCGACGTGCTGCCGACGATCGGCGCCAATGTGTACGACATCCTCAACCACGATGTGCTTGCGGTGACGCGGGCTGGTCTTGAGGCTCTGGCCGTGCGGCTCAGCGGCGCGAAGAAGGAAGCTGAGGCATGAGCGAGACGGCACCCAAGCCGCGCGGCAAGGTCCTGTCCGCGGAACGCCTGTACCAGGTGATCCTGGCGCCGGTGGTGACGGAGAAGGCGACCCGGCTCAACGAGAGCAGCCAAGTCACCTTTCGCGTGACCAATGACGCGACCAAGCCGGAAATCCGGCAGGCCGTCGAGAAGCTGTTCTCCGTCAAGGTCGAGGCGGTCAACACGCTCGTGATGAAGGGCAAGACCAAGCGGTTTCGCGGTCGCAAGGGCCAGCGGTCCGATTGGAAGAAGGCGGTGGTTCGGCTGCAGGCCGGACAGACCATCGACCTCACGACGGGGCTTGCGTGACGCCATGGCATTGAAGAATTTCAACCCTGTTACGCCTTCGCTGCGCGGCACGGTCCTGGTGGACCGGTCCGACCTGTGGAAGGGCAAGCCGGTCAAGGGGCTGACGGAGGGCAAGTCGCACTCCGGCGGTCGCAATAACCATGGCCGCACGACGGTTCGGTTCCGGGGCGGCGGACACAAGCAGTCCTACCGCATCGTCGACTTCAAGCGCCGCAAGTATGATGTTGCCGCGGTTGTCGAGCGTCTGGAATACGACCCGAACCGCTCTGCCTGGATCGCGCTGCTGAAGTACGCGGACGGTGAACTGGCCTACATCATCGCGCCGCAGCGCCTGAAGGCCGGCGACAGCGTGGTGTCGGGCGAGAAGGTCGACATCAAGCCGGGCAATGCGATGCCGCTGGCCAACATCCCGGTCGGCACCATCATCCATTGCCTGGAGATGAAGCCGGGCGCTGGTGCCAAGATCGCACGCTCGGCTGGCACCTTCTGCCAGCTGGTCGGCAAGGATGCCGGCTACGCGCAGGTGAAGTTGATGTCCGGTGAGGTCCGCCTGGTGCGGGCCGAGTGCATGGCCGCCATCGGCGCCGTGTCCAACCCGGATAACAGCAACCAGCAGATCGGCAAGGCTGGCCGGACCCGCTGGATGGGCTTCCGTCCGCATGTCCGCGGCGTGGTCATGAACCCGGTCGACCACCCGCATGGTGGTGGCGAGGGTCGGACTTCCGGCGGTCGCCATCCGGTTACCCCGTGGGGCAAGCCCACCAAGGGTGCCAAGACCCGTAACAACAAGCGTACGGACCGGCTCATCGTCCGGCGCCGCAACGCGACGAAGGGCTGACGGCAATGTCGCGCAGCGTCTGGAAGGGGCCGTTCGTCGACGGCTACCTGCTCAACAAGGCAGAGGCGGCTCGTGCCTCCGGCCGGAACGAGGTCATCAAGATCTGGTCCCGCCGCAGCACGATCCTGCCGCAGTTCGTGGGTTTGGTGTTCGGCGTGTACAACGGGAAGAAGTTCATCCCGGTGCAGGTGAACGAGAACATGGTTGGGCACAAGTTCGGGGAGTTCTCGCCGACGCGTACCTTCACCGGGCACTCGTCCGACAAGAAGGCGAAGCGGGGCTAACGCCATGAGCAAGCCGAAGCACGAGCGCGGGCTCGAAGAAACCGAAGCGCAGGCCGTCACGAAGAACATTCGTGTCAGCCCGCGGAAGCTGAACCTGGTGGCGGGGTTGATCCGTGGCCGCACGGCGCAGGACGCCGTCGCGACGCTGACCTTCTCCAAGCGCCGCATCGCGCAGACGGTGAAGAAGACGCTCGAGAGCGCGATCGCCAACGCCGAGAACAACCACTCCCTCGATGTCGACCGCCTGGTCGTCACCAAGGCCGAGGTTGGCCGCGCGGTGGTGATGAAGCGCTTCCACGCGCGTGGTCGCGGCCGCTCCTCGCAGATCGAGAAGTGGTTCAGCCATCTCAAGATCGTGGTGGCGGAGCAGACGATCGCCCCGCCGGCGGCACAGCAGGAGGCCGCGTAACATGGGTCACAAAGTCAATCCGATCGGGCTCCGGCTCGGCATCAACCGCACCTGGGACAGCCGCTGGTTCGCGGAAGCCGACTATGCGCGGATGCTGCATGAGGACCTGAAGCTGCGCCGGACGCTGCGTGAGCGCTTGAAGGGCGCCGGCGTGTCGCGCGTTGTGATCGAGCGTCCGGGCAAGAAGCCGCGCGTGACCATCCATGCCGCCCGGCCTGGCGTGGTCATCGGCAAGAAGGGTGCGGACATCGAGAACCTGCGCAAGGACCTGGCGAAGATGGCGGGGGCCGAAGTATCCCTGAACATCGTCGAGATCCGCAAGCCGGAGATCGACAGCACGCTGGTCGCGGAGAGCATCGCGCAGCAGCTGGAGCGCCGCGTGGCGTTCCGCCGCGCCATGAAGCGCGCCGTGCAGTCGGCCATGCGCCTCGGCGCTGGCGGCATCCGCATCAACTGCTCCGGCCGTCTTGGCGGGGCGGAGATCGCGCGGATGGAATGGTACCGTGAAGGCCGTGTGCCGCTGCACACGCTGCGCGCGGACATCGATTTCGGCGTCGCCACGGCGAAGACCACCTACGGCACCTGCGGTGTCAAGGTTTGGATCTTCAAGGGCGAAGTCATGGCCCATGATCCGATGGCGCAGGACAAGCGCGCCGCGGAACAAGCGCCGCAGCGCTGAGAGTAAAGTATCATGCTTCAGCCTAAGCGCACGACGTTCCGCAAGGCCCACAAGGGCCGCATCAAGGGCATCGCCCGTGGTGGATTCACTCTGACCTTCGGCGGCTTCGGCCTGAAGGCGCTGGAGCCCGAGCGGGTGACGGCGCGGCAGATCGAGGCGGCACGGCGCGCCATCACGCGCGCCATGAAGCGCCAGGGTCGGGTGTGGATCCGCATCTTCCCGGATGTGCCCGTCTCGACGAAGCCGGCCGAAGTCCGCATGGGCTCGGGCAAGGGTGCGCCGGAATACTGGGTGGCGCGGGTGAAGCCGGGCCGCATCATGTTCGAGCTGGACGGGGTCTCCGGCGAGATCGCGCGCGAGGCGCTCGAGCTCGGGGCGGCGAAGCTGCCGATCAAGACGAAGATCGTGACGCGCCTCGGCGCCACGGCGGAGGCCTGAGATGGCGCAGACAAAGATTGCGGACGTCCGGGCGAAGTCCCCGGATGAGCTGCAGGAGATGCTGGTGAACCTGCGGAAGGAGCAGTTCAACCTGCGCTTCCAGCGGGCCACTGGCCAGCTTGAGGCGACAGGTCGCATCAAGCAGGTCCGGCGCGACATCGCCCGGGCGAAGACGATCATGGCCGAGCGCACGCGCGCCGGCAAGCAAGCGTAAGGGGTTCGGGCGATGCCGAGGCGCGTCCTCACGGGCCGGGTGGTCAGCGACAAGACCGACAAGACGATCACCGTCTTGGTCGAGCGTCGCGTGATGCACCCGCTCTACAAGAAGTTCATCCGTCGTTCCAAGAAGTACGCAGCGCATGACGCGGCGAACCTCTGCAAGGAAGGCGACCTGGTGTCGATCGAGGAATGCCGCCCGATCAGCAAGAACAAGTCCTGGCTGGTGATTGCGCGCAACGGCGATGCGGTTGAGCGTCCGGAGGGCTTTGCCGCCCCGGTCGCCGCCACCGCACCGTCTGCCGACGCGCCGGCTTCGGCAGGCTGAGGCGGACCCACCATGATCCAGGTCGAATCCAATCTCGAAGTCGCCGACAACTCCGGTGCGCGTCGCGTCCAGTGCATCAAGGTGCTGGGTGGCTCGAAGCGCCGGACCGCGTCGGTCGGTGACATCATCGTCGTTTCCGTCAAGGAGGCGATTCCCCGCGCCAAGGTGAAGAAGGGCGAGGTGCATCGCGCCGTCATCGTCCGCACGGCCTATCCCGTGCGGCGTATCGACGGCACGGCCATCCGCTTCGACGGCAACGCCGCGGTGCTGATCAACAAGCAGGGCGAGCCGATTGGAACCCGTATCTTCGGACCGGTCGTGCGCGAGCTGCGTGGGAAGAAGTTCATGAAGATCATCTCGCTGGCGCCGGAGGTCCTGTAAGGCCATGGCCGCGAAGATCAAGAAGGGCGACAAGGTCGAGGTTTTGACCGGTCGCGACAAGGGCAAGAAGGGCGACGTCATTCGCGTCGTGCCCGAGGAAAGCCGCGCCTTCGTGCAGGGCGTGAACATGGTGAAGCGCCACACCAAGCCGCAGGGCATGGGCAAGCCGGGTGGCATCGTCGAGAAGGAGGGGCCGATCCATCTCTCCAACTTGGCGCTGCTCGATCCCGTCTCCGGCAAGGCGACGCGGGTTGGCTTCAAGGTGCTGGAAGACGGCCGCAAGGTCCGTGTGGCCAAGCCCTCGGGCGAGGTGATTGACCGATGAGCGACTCGAAGAAGGGCAACAAGCCCGGCACGAAGGGTGGCAAGTCCACGCCGCCGAAGAAGTCCAACGCGCCGGCCGCCGCCAAGGGTGGCGAGCAGCGCGTTGCGCCGGCCTCTCCGGCCGCTGTCGCGAACCCCGGCGAGGCGAAGGCTTCGCCGGCCGAGCAGCCGCGCATGCGGCGCCGCTATGAGGACGAGATCCGCAAGGCCCTGTCTGCCGAGTTCGGCTACAAGAACCCGATGCAGGTGCCGAAGCTGGAGAAGATCGTCATCAACATGGGCGTGGGCGAGGCCGCCGGCGACCAGAAGAAGCTGGATGCGGCGGTGGCCGACCTGATGGCGATCAGCGGCCAGAAGCCGGTGAAGACCAAGGCGCGCAAGGCGATCGCGGGCTTCAAGATCCGCGAAGGTCAGGCGATTGGCTGCAAGGTCACGCTGCGCAAGGCGCGGATGTTCGAGTTCCTCGACCGCCTGGTGACCATTGCGTTGCCGCGGGTGCGGGACTTCCGGGGCATCCCCGGGAACCGTGGCTTCGACGGCCGTGGCAACTACGCCATGGGTCTCAAGGAGCAGATCGTGTTCCCCGAGATCAACTACGATAAGGTCGACGTGGTGCGCGGCATGGACATCCAGTTCGTGACGACGGCGAAGACCGACAAGGAAGCCAAGGCGCTGCTCAAGGCGTTCGACCTTCCTTTCGCAAACTGATTTGGAAAACCGCCTGACAGACGTCAGGCAGGTTCCGGAGGATTTTAGACGGCATGGCCAAGACCTCGTCTGTCATGAAGAACAAGCGTCGTGAACGGCTCGCGAAGCTGCATGCGCCCAAGCGCGCCGCCCTCAAGGCGGTGGTGATGGATCGCGAGTTGCCGGTCGAGGAGCGCTTCGAGGCGACGCTGAAGCTGGCGCAGTTGCCGCGCAATGGCGCGCAGAACCGCGTCCGCCTGCGCTGCGAGCTGACCGGTCGTCCCCGCGGCAACTACCGCAAATTCAAGCTGAGCCGCAACCAGCTCCGCGATCTGGCCAATCAGGGTCAGATTCCGGGCCTGGTCAAGGCGAGCTGGTAAGGAGGGCCGCGTATGTCGCTGTCCGATCCGCTGGGTGACATGCTCACCCGTATCCGCAATGCCCAGCGCGCACGGCAGAGCCGTTGTGTGGCCCCGGCATCCCGCCTGCGGGAGAATGTGCTCGATGTGTTGAAGCGCGAGGGCTACATCCGCGCCTTCGCCACCGAGCAGCTTCGCCCTGGCATCAAGGTGATCAGCATCGAGCTGAAGTATTCCGAAGGCGAGCCCGCCATCAAGGAAATCGCGCGCGTGTCCAAGCCGGGCCGCCGCGTCTATTCCAAGATCGCGGAGTTGCCGAAGTTTTACTCCGGCCTCGGTATTTCGATCCTGTCCACGCCGAAGGGCGTGATGAGCGACAATGAGGCCCGCGCTGCCAATGTTGGCGGCGAAGTCCTCTGCCGCGTGTTCTGACGGGAGGATAGATTATGTCTCGCGTCGGCAAATACCCGGTCCCGGTTCCGGCAGGCGTCCAGGTGGCGCTGCAGGGCCGCAAGGTCGTGGCCAAGGGCAAGAATGGCGAGCTTTCGCTCGACCTGACGGAAGAAGTGGATGTCACCATCGAGGGTGGCGAGGTTGCGGTGGCGCCGCGTGGGGGGGACCGCAAGTCCCGCACCATGTGGGGCACCACGCGCAGCCTGATCCAGAGCATGGTGACCGGCGTTTCAACCGGCTTCACCCGCAACATGGAAATCACCGGCACCGGCTATCGTGCGGCAGTGCAGGGGAAGGAGCTCGTGCTCAACCTCGGCTACAGCCACGACATCCGCTATCCGATCCCGGCGGGCATCAAGATCACCTGTGAGAAGCCGACCTCCATCAAAGTGGAAGGCGCCGACAAGCGCCAGGTCGGCCAGGTGGCCTCTGAGATCCGCGCGTATCGCGGCCCGGAGCCCTACAAGGGCAAGGG
This sequence comes from Falsiroseomonas sp. HC035, assembly GCF_050563525.1. Classification (NCBI taxonomy): domain Bacteria; kingdom Pseudomonadati; phylum Pseudomonadota; class Alphaproteobacteria; order Acetobacterales; family Roseomonadaceae; genus Falsiroseomonas; species Falsiroseomonas sp. HC035. The sequence goes on along the minus strand of NZ_JBNXUN010000003.1, from coordinate 325,394 downwards.
CGTGCGCTACGACAACGAGGTGATCCTCCGGAAGGAGGGTAAGAAGAAGTAATGGCCAACAAGCTCGCATTGATGGAGCGTCGCCGTTCGCGCGCGCGCTACCAGATCAAGATGAAGTCGGGTGGCCGCGTGCGGCTCTCGGTCTTCCGCTCGGGCAAGCACATCTACGCCCAGGTCATCGACGACAAGGCCGGCCGTACCGTGGCCGCCGCCTCGTCCATCGAGAAGCCGATGCGTGATGAGCTGAAGACCGGCGCCGACAAGGGCGCGGCGGCAGCAGTCGGCAAGCTGGTGGCGGAGCGCGCGCTCGCCGCCGGTGTCGTGGAAGTGGTGTTCGATCGCGGGCCGTACCTCTATCACGGCCGCATCAAGGCACTCGCGGAGGCAGCCCGCGAGGGCGGCCTCTCCTTCTGAGGAGTTCGGGAATGGCACGTGAACCCAGGAGCGGCGAGGGCGGCGGTGGCGGTGGCGAGGGCGGCGATCGCCGTCGTGGCCGCGGTCGCGACCGCAACGAGAACCGGCAGGATCGGTCCGACGGCGATGAGCTGAAGGACAAGCTGGTCACCATCAACCGTGTGGCCAAGGTGGTGAAGGGCGGTCGTCGCTTCAGCTTCGCCGCGCTGGTCGTGGTTGGCGACCAGAAGGGGCGCGTTGGCTGGGGCGCCGGCAAGGCGCGCGAGGTTCCGGAGGCAATCCGCAAGGCGACGGAGCGTGCCAAGCGCACGATGATCCGCGTGCCGATGCGCGAGGGTCGCACCCTGCACCACGACCAGGTCGGCGAGTTCGGTGCGGGCCGCGTGATTCTGCGGGCCGCGCCGGCCGGTACCGGCATCATCGCCGGTGGTCCGATGCGCGCGGTGTTCGAGACGCTTGGCATGGGCGACGTCGTCGCCAAGTGCACCGGCACGACGAACCCGCATAACATGGTGAAGGCGACCTTCGCGGCGCTCGGCCGTTGCACCAGCCCGCGGGCTGTGGCGGCGCGTCGCGGCAAGAAGGTGTCGGACCTGATGGGTCCGCGCAAGGACGCCGTGGCCGAGGGCGCGGCGCCGGAGGCGACGAATGTCTGAGGCGAGCAAGAAGACCGTGAAGGTGACCCAGACCGGGTCGCCGATCGGCCGCAAGCCGGGTCAGCGCGAGACGCTGATCGGGTTGGGCCTGAACAAGATCCGTCGCACGAGCGAGCTGGAGGATACTCCGGCCGTGCGTGGCATGATCCGGAAGGTCGCCCATCTGATCAAGGTGGACGGTGAATAACATGAAGCTCAACGAAATCCGCGACAACGACGGCGCCCGGCCGAAGTTCAAGCGCATCGGCCGTGGCATCGGGTCCGGCAAGGGCAAGACTTCCGGCCGCGGCGTCAAGGGTCAGAAGGCGCGCACCGGCGTGTCGCTGAATGGGTTCGAGGGCGGTCAGCTCCCGATCTATCGGCGCATGCCGAAGCGTGGCTTCGTGAATCCGTTCCGCAAGAACTACGCGCCGCTGAACCTCGGTGCGCTGGACAAGGCCATTGCCGATGGTCGTCTGCCGGAAGGCCAGGCGATCGACGAGGCCATGCTGCAGGCGGCCGGTGTGGTCCGCAACTCTCCGAAGTACGCCGGCGTGCGGCTGCTTGGCGTGGGTGAGATCACCCGCGCTGTGACACTGACGGTGTCCGGTGCCTCCGCCACTGCGGCCGCGGCGATCGCGGCGGCCGGTGGCACGCTGACGCTGCTGGTGGTCAAGGCAGAGGCTCCGGTTGAAGCCTAGGCCGGTCCAAGGCTGATTTGAGCGCGCCGCCCTTGCACCCTTTGGGTGCGGGCGGCAATTTAGGGTAGCTGCGACGCGGCGTCCCGGGTCCGCCTTTCGGCGTGGCTTGGGGGCGCCGCTTTCGCGAGGAGGGATCGCACATGGCGTCCGCCGCCGAACAGCTTGCGGCCAATCTGAACCTCGGGGTGCTGGCCAAGGCCACCGAGCTCAAGAATCGGCTGTGGTTCACCCTGGGCGCGCTGATCGTCTACCGCATCGGCTCCTACGTGCCGGTGCCGGGCATCGATGCCGGCGTGATGGCCGAACTGCTGCAGCAGATGGGCGGCGGCATCCTCGGCATGTTCGACATGTTCACCGGCGGGTCGCTGGGGCGCATGACGATCTTCGCGCTGAACATCATGCCCTACATTTCCGCCAGCATCATCGTGCAGCTGATGACGGCCGCCATCCCGTCCTGGGAAGCCTTGAAGAAGGAAGGTGAGTCCGGGCGAAAGAAGCTCAACCAGTACACCCGCTACCTCTGCCTGTTCATCGCGATCTTCCAGGCCTACGGCATCGCCGTGGGGCTCGAGAGCCTGCGCGGCAGCTTCGGGGCGGCGGTGCATGATCCAGGCTGGTTCTTCCGAATCTCCTGCGTCATCACGCTGGTCGGCGGCACCATGTTCCTGATGTGGCTGGGCGAGCAGATCACGGCGCGCGGCATCGGCAACGGCATCAGCCTGATCATTTTCGCCGGCATCGTGGCGAACCTGCCCTCCGCGCTCGCGGCGACCCTGGAACTCGGCCGCACCGGGGCGCTGTCCACCTTCTTCATCATGGCGTTCCTGGCTATCGCCCTGCTGGTTATCGCCTTCGTGGTATTCATCGAGCGCGCCCAGCGGCGCATCCCGGTGCAGTACCCGAAACGCCAGGTCGGCAACCGGATGTTCGGCGGCGAGAACACTCACCTGCCGTTGAAGCTGAACACGGCCGGCGTCATGCCGCCGATCTTCGCGTCCTCCCTGCTACTGCTGCCCGCGACCTTCGCGGCGTTCCGGCAGGACCCGAACAGCGACAGTTGGCTGACCAGCGTGACCAACCTGCTGGCGCATGGCCAGCCGCTGTACATGGCGCTGTACCTGGCGCTGATCGTGTTCTTCGCCTTCTTCTACACGGCGGTCGTGTTCAATCCGCAGGAGACGGCTGACAACCTGCGCAAGTATGGCGGCTTCGTGCCCGGCATTCGGCCTGGCCTGCCCACCGCGCAGTATTTCGACCGGGTTCTGACGCGGCTGACGGCGGTGGGCGCCATCTACCTGTCCATCGTCTGCATCCTGCCGGAGCTGCTGATCTCAAACTACGGCGTGCCGTTCTACTTCGGCGGCACGTCGCTGCTCATCATCGTGTCGGTAACGATGGACACGGTGGCACAGGTGCAGTCACATCTGTTCGCCCATCAGTACGAGGGGCTGATCAAGAAGGCTCGGCTGGGTGGCCGCGGCACGCAACCGGGGGGACGCGGTCGATGAGGACAGATACGTGCGGCTGATCCTTCTGGGTCCGCCCGGGGCCGGAAAGGGCACCCAGGCGAAGCGGCTGGAGGAGCGCTACGGCGTCGTGCAGATCGCCACCGGCGACATGCTGCGGGCCGAGGTGAAGTCGGGCTCTCCGATCGGCCGCGAGGCGAAGGCCATCATGGAGCGGGGTGAACTGGTGCCGGACAGCATCCTGATCGGGATGCTGGCGGCCCGTGTGCAGGCGCCGGACGTGGCGCGGGGCTTCATCCTGGATGGCTTCCCCCGCACCGTGCCACAGGCGCAGGCGCTGGATGGAATGCTGTCCGACCAGGCGCTGCCGCTGGACCACGTGATCGAGCTGAAGGTGGATGACGCCGCGCTCGTGGAGCGGATTGCCGGGCGCTACACCTGCGCGAAGTGCGGGGAGGGCTACCACGACCGCTTCAAGGTGCCCGCCCAGGCGGGCGTCTGCGACGTCTGTGGCAGCACCGAATTCGTTCGTCGCGCCGATGACAGGGCGGAGACGGTGGCGGCGCGGCTCGAGACGTACCACCGCCAGACATCACCCTTGCTGCCGCACTATGCCGGGCAGGGAAAGCTCAAGCAGGTCGATGGCATGGCCGACATGGACGAGGTGACGCGGCAGATCGCGGCCATCGTGTCCGGTCGTCCGCTGGGTACGGGCTGAGGCCGTGGCCTCCGCCTTGACTCCCCCCTTGGGGCCGGTGTAGCACCCGGCCCCTGCGGTCCGGAGGTTCCTCCGGCCGCCCTTCGCCGTTGCATGCCTGATTCGGGCCAGTTTCGTGGGAGCCACGAAGGTCCGGGTCTGGTTGAACTGATGCGGGCCTCGGCCCGGTTTTTTTGAGGCAGGCCCCAGGCCTGATGAGGAGAGAGGCACCGTGGCGCGCATCGCCGGCGTGAACATCCCAACCAACAAGCGGGTGCTCATCTCGCTCCGCTACATCTATGGCATCGGTCCGCAGAACGCGAAGGTGATCTGCGAGCAGCTCGGCATTCCCGAGGATCGCCGGGTGAACCAGATGACCGATGACGAGGTCATCCGCGTCCGTGAGCTGATCGACCGGGAATACCGCGTCGAGGGCGACCTGCGGCGTGAAGAGGCGATGAACAAGAAGCGGCTGATGGACATGGCCTGCTACCGCGGCCTGCGTCACCGCAAGGGCCTGCCGGTCCGCGGCCAGCGCACCCACACCAATGCCCGCACCCGCAAGGGCAAGGCCGTGGCGATCGCCGGCAAGAAGAAGGTGACGAAGTAAGATGGCTCGCGAACCCCGCGCCGGCGCCCGTCCCCGCAAGAAGGAGAGGAAGAACATCTCCTCTGGCGTGGCGCATGTGCTCGCCTCCTTCAACAACACCGTGGTGACCATCACCGACGCCCAGGGCAACGCGATTGCCTGGTCCTCGGCTGGTAGCCAGGGCTTCAAGGGTAGCCGGAAGTCCACGCCCTACGCCGCCCAGGTGGCCGCAGAGGATGCCGGCAAGAAGGCCCGCGAGCACGGCATGGAGACCCTGGAGATCCAGGTCTCCGGTCCAGGTTCGGGTCGCGAGTCGGCGCTGCGTGCCCTCCAGGCCGTCGGCTTCTACGTCACCGCCATCCGCGACGTGACTCCCATCCCGCACAATGGCTGCCGCCCGCGCAAGCGCCGCCGCGTCTAGTTTGACGCGCGACGCTTACCAGGGCTGGGCAGGGGAATAGACCGTGATCGAGAAGAATTGGCGTTCGCTGATCGAGACCAAGAAGGACGTCGAACTCGGCGCCGATCCGACGCGGCTTGCGACCCTGATCGCGGAGCCGCTGGAGCGTGGCTTCGGCATGACGCTCGGCAATGCGCTGCGCCGCATCCTGCTGTCTTCGTTGCAGGGCGCCGCCGTGACGGCCGTGCGTATCGACGGCGCGCTGCATGAGTTCAGCAGCCTCCAGGGCGTGCGGGAAGACGTCACGGACATCGTCCTGAACGTGAAGCAGCTTGCCGTGCGCATGCAGGGCGATGGCCCGAAGCGCCTGCAACTGACGGCGACCGGCCCGGGCGAAGTCACCGCCGGCCAGATCCAGACCACCGGCGACATCGAGATCTCGAACCCGGACTTGGTCATCTGCTCGCTCGACGACGGCGCCAAGTTGTCGATGGAACTGACGGTCGACACCGGCAAGGGCTATGTCCCGGCCAGCGAGAACCGGCCGGAGGATGCGCCGATCGGCCTGATCCCGATCGATGCCATCTACTCGCCGGTCCGCCGCGTCGCCTACCAGGTGCAGCCGACCCGCGTCGGCCAGAAGACGGACTACGACAAGCTGGTCCTGACCGTCGAGACCGACGGTACGGTGACGCCGGAGGATGCTGTCGGCATCGCCGCGCGCATCCTGCAGGAACAGCTGCAGCTCTTCATCAATTTCGAGGAGCCGCGCCAGCGTGTGGTGGAGGAGATCCGCGACGATCTGCCCTTCAACCGCAACCTGCTGCGCAAGGTCGACGAGCTGGAGCTTTCGGTCCGCTCGGCGAACTGCTTGAAGAACGACAACATTGTCTACATTGGCGACCTGGTTCAGAAGACCGAGCAGGAAATGCTCCGCACGCCGAATTTCGGCCGCAAGTCGCTGAACGAGATCAAGGAAGTCCTCGCCTCCATGGGCCTCGGCCTCGGCATCACCGTGCCGGGCTGGCCGCCGGAGAACATCGAGGACCTGGCGAAGAAACTCGAGGAGCCCTTCTGAGGGCTCTTGGCGGAGGGGCAGTCACCCATTCGGGTGAGACGGCTCTGCAACGGACTTAACGGGTCGGCCGACGCAGATGCGGCTGGCCTGGGTATCTAAGGAAACAGGACCATGCGTCACGGCGTTGCCGGCCGTAAGCTCGGCGTCACCACCAGCCACCGCCTCGCCATGCTGCGCAGCATGGCGACCGCGCTGATCAAGCACGAGCAGATCAGCACCACGCTGCCGAAGGCGAAGGAGCTGCGCCCCTATGTCGAGCGCATCATCACCCTCGGCAAGCGCGGCGACCTGCATGCGCGGCGCCAGGCCTATGCGCAGATTCGCGATCCGAAGGTGGTGGACAAGCTGTTCTCCACCATCGCGGATCGCTACAAGACCCGCGCCGGCGGCTACACCCGCGTGCTGAAGGCCGGCGTCCGCTACGGCGACGCGGCCGACATGGCGGTGATCGAGCTGATCGAGCGTGACGTCGCGGCCAAGGGCCTCGACAGCGGCCCGCGTCCTGAGGCTGTGCCGAGCGAGGCGGACGAGGCGTAAGCCTCTCAGCCCCAGGCTTCGTGAAGGGGGGGCGCCGCATGGCGCCCTTTTCCGTTAGATGATCCGCAGCGTCATTCTGCTGGGACTACTCGCGGTGCAGCCGGCCCAGGCGCAGGCCAGCTGGCCCGAGGTCAAATGCACGCGCTACGGCGAAGCGACGGCAGCGGCGCTGGCGCATTTCGGGCGCCAGGGTGTCAGCCAGGAGTTTCTCGACCGGCACGCCGCCTTCCTTGCTTCGGGGTGCAGCGGTCCGCGCGATGTCTGCCCACGGTCGCCGGCGGAACTGAACCTGGCCGATGCGCTGTCGATCGCCGCGATGAACGGCGGCGCCACCGGCAGCTTCCTACCCTTCGCCTGCCGGGACTGACCCGCGCCGCGCGTCGCGCAACTCCAGCCGCGTCAGCCAGAAGCCGGCCCCGACGATCACCGCGACACCGGCCAACATGGAGACCTCCGGCACCTCGTCGAAGAAGATCCAGCCGAACAGGATCCCCCACAGGATCATCGCATATTGCCACGGAACGACCACCGGCGCCGGCGCCAGGGCGAGCGATCGCGTGACGGCCAGATGCGCCGCCACCCCCACCACGCCCAGCAACATCAGCAGGCCCGTATCCACCCATCCCACCGGCACCCAGCCAAAGGGCGCCAGGAACAGGCCGAAGGTCAGCGCCCCCAGCATCTGGTACACGGCGAGCACCGGAGCAGAGGTGCCGCGCAGCGCACGCGTGCTCAGCAGGTAGCCGCTGTACAGCACGACACCTGCCATCGCCGTCAGGGTCGGCAGAAGCCCGTGGTCCAGCCCGGCACCGAGCGTCAGCACCACGCCCAGGAAGCCCAGCACCACCGCGATGAAGCGCGGCCGGTCGAGGCTTTCCTTCAGCAGCACGGCAGAAGCCAGCGCCACGAAGATCGGCGTCGCCATCCAGAACGCCATGGTGTCCGCCAGCGGCATCTGCGACACGGCCCAGTAGAAGGCCGCGACCTCCAGTGTGCCGCAGGCCACCCGCAGCAATTGCAGCCTCGGGCGGCGCGGTTGCAGCAGGGGCAGCACACCCTCCCGCACCAGCAGCGGCGCCAGGATCAGCAGGGCCGCGATGCTGCGCAGGACCAGCACCTGCGCGACGGTGTAGCTGCCGAGCAGCCACTTCCCCAGCACGTCGTTCAGCGAAAAGCCAAGCACCGCCACCGACATCAGCAGGATGCCGGCGAGGTTGCGGTTGGAGGGTGGGGTCACTCGGCGCGGATATTCGCGTCCCGCACCAGGGCCGCCATCTCCGCCCTCCCGTCGCGCACGAAGCGGGCGAAATCATCCGGGCGGCTGGCCACGGGCACACAGCCGATCTGCACCAGGCGCTGGCGGATCGCCGGTTCCGCCACCGCCTCGACCAGCGCATCGGACATCGCCTGGACCACGGCGGGCGGCGTCGCGGCGGGGCCGAAAAGGCCGGCCCATTCATTGGATTCGAAGCCCTCGAAGCCGCTCTCATGGATCGTCGGCACGTCCGGCCGGCTTTCCACCCGCGTCCGAGTGCCGACCGCCAGGAAGCGCGCCCGGCCGCCATCCACCACCGGGCCGGCTGAGACCAGCGTGGTGAAGACGGCATCGATGGCGCCGCCCGCCAGGTCCTGCGCCGCGGCCGCACCGCCCCTGTACGGCACGTGGATCACCTCGATGCCCGCGCGTCGGGCGAAGGCCACCAACCCCAGATGCCCCGCCGTCGCATTGCCCTGCGTGCCCACGGTGATCGTGCCCGGACGTGCCTTTGCCGCCGCCACGAATTCCGCCAGGGAGCGCGCCGGAAAATCGTTCTTCACCGCGATGGCGGAGGGGAACTGCACCACGAGGCTGATCGGCGTGAAGGCGGTCGCGTAGTCGAAGGGCAGGCGCGGCAGCAGCGCCGGATTAACGATGTGGGAGGAGGCATCCCAGAGGAAGGTGTGGCCGTCCGTCGCCCGCGCCACCTCGTTGCCGCCCAGGCTGCCGCTGGCGCCGGTACGGTTTTCCACCAGAAAGTTCTGGCCGAGCTTCGCGCCCATATGGGGCGTCGTAACCCGTGCGGCGCTGTCCGCCGCGCCGCCGGCAGAGAAAGGCACCACCAGCCGGATGGGCCGCGACGGCCAGGCCGCCTGTGCGTGTGACCTGGACGCGAGCGCGAGGGTGGCGGCACTGGCCAGGATGGCGCGGCGGGTGGCGGGCATCGTTCTTCCTCCGGTCGGGTCGGTGCGGGAGATTGCGGCGGCGACGCGCCGGGTCAACCCACCTCGATCTTCGCGTCGCGCACCAGCTGCCCCATCAAGGCCCGCTGGTCCGCCACATACTTCGCGAATTCGGCCGGCGATGTGCCGACGGGCAGCGCGCCCAGCGTATCCAGCCGCGCCCTTACCGTGGCATCCGCGAGGGCGTGCAGCGCCGCCGCATGGAGCCGTTCGGTGATCGCCGGCGTCAGCCCGGCAGGGGCATACAGCCCGTTCCACTCGTTCAGCTCGTAGCCCGGAAAACCCTGCTCGGCGACGGTCGGCACGTCCGGCAGCGCCGCCAGCCGCTGCGTCGTGCTGACGGCCAGCGGCTTGATCGCGCCGTCGCGGGCCAGTTGCAGGGAGGAGGAGACGGTGCCGAAGACGAAGGTGATGTTGCCGCCCAGCAGGTCCTGCAATGCCGGCGTGCCGCCGCGATAGGGCACGTGCTGGATGTCGAGCCCGGCCCGGCTGAGGAACAGCGCGGAGGCCAGGTGCGCCGCCGTGGCATTGCCGGAGGAGCCATAGGACAGCGTGCCCTGACGCGCCTTCGCCCATGTGACGAACTCGGCCAGGCTGTTCACCGGCACGTTCTTGTTCACCACCAGCAATTGCGGCAGCACCACCACCTGGCTGATGGGGGTGAAGGCGGTGGCGTAGTCAAAGGACAGGTTGCGCAGCAGGGACGGGTTCACCGTATGCGCCAGCGCGTCGATCATGATGGTGTGGCCGTCCGGCGCGCTGCGCGCCAGATCCGCCGCGGCGATGGAGCCGCCGGCGCCGGCACGGTTTTCCACCACCACCGGCTGGCCGAGAAACGCGCCCATCGGCGTGGCCAGCAGGCGGGAGGTGGTGTCGACGCCACCGCCCGGCGGGTAGGGCGCCAGCATGCGGATCGGCCGTGTCGGCGCCCACTGTGCCAAGGCGCCACGCCCCAGGAAGGGTGTCGCCAGAAGGGCGCCAGCCAGCGCGCGGCGGGTGAGGGTGGTCATGGCGCGATCCTCCGCTTTTGTTGGCCGCACCATGCCCTGCGGGCCGGCATGCGGCTAGACTGCGGGGCATGACACGCCCACCCGATCTGTTCGGCGCCCCGGAAGCCGAGGCACCCGCACCACCGCCCGGCCCCCGCCCGTTGGCCGACCGCTTGCGGCCGCGCAGCCTTGATGAGGTGGTAGGCCAGCCGCAGCTGGTCGGGCCGGAGGGCAGCATCACCGGCATGCTGGCGCGCGGCAGTCTTTCCTCCGTGATCCTCTGGGGCCCGCCCGGCGTCGGCAAGACCACCATCGCGCGGCTGCTGGCGGAGGCCGCCGGGCTTTCCTTCGTCGCGCTGTCCGCGGTGTTCTCCGGCGTCTCCGATCTCAAGCGCGCCTTCGACGAAGCGCGCATGCGCCGTCGCAACGGCCGCGGCACGCTGCTGTTCGTGGACGAGATCCACCGGTTCAACCGCGCGCAGCAGGACGGCTTCCTGCCGGTGGTCGAGGACGGCACCGTGACGCTGGTCGGCGCCACCACGGAAAATCCCTCCTTCGCCCTGAACGGCGCGCTGCTGTCGCGCTGCCAGGTGCTGGTGCTGCAACGGCTGGACGAAGCCGCACTGGCCGACCTGATGGCGCGCGCCGAGGCCGAGGAGGCGCGGACCCTGCCGCTGACGGCAGAGGCGCGGAACAGCCTGGCCGGCATGGCCGATGGCGATGGCCGCTACCTGCTCAACATGGTGGAACAACTCCTGTCCCTGCCGCCGGGCGGCGATCCGCTGGATCCGGACGGCCTCGTCGCGCTGCTGGCAAAGCGCGCCGCCCTCTATGACAAGGACCGGGAGGAGCACTTCAACCTCATCTCCGCCCTGCACAAATCCCTGCGCGGCTCCGACCCTGACGCGGCGCTTTACTGGTTCGCGCGGATGCTGACCGGCGGCGAGGACCCCCGCTACATCGCCCGCCGCCTCCTGCGCTTCGCCTCCGAGGATGTCGGCATGGCCGACCCCCGGGCGTTGCAGATCGCGCTGGCGGGGTGGGAGGCGTATGAGCGGCTCGGCTCGCCGGAGGGCGAGCTGGCGCTGGCACAGGTGGTGGTGCATCTTGGCACCGCACCGAAATCCAATGCGCTGTATGCCGGCTTCGGGGCGGCGATGCGCGCGGCGAAGCAGACCGGCAGCCTGATGCCGCCACCCAATATCCTCAATGCGCCGACGAAGCTGATGAAGCAACTCGGCTACGGCGAGGGCTACGAATACGACCACGACGCCGAGGAGGGCTTTTCGGGCGCCGACTATTGGCCCCCGGGCATGGAGCGCCAGCGCTTCTACAGCCCGACGCAGCGCGGCGCGGAGGCGGCAGTGGCGGCGCGGCTGGCGGAATGGGATGCGCTGCGGAAGCGCCGGCGATGAACTGGCTGCTGGTCGCCGCGGGCGGCGCCGTGGGATCCCTGCTGCGACACGGCCTCTCCCAGCTGGCGATCGGCCAGCTCGGTGCCGGCTTTCCCTGGGGCACCCTGGCGGTGAACGTGCTCGGCAGCGCCGGCATCGGCATCGCGGCGGGGCTCGGGGTGCAGGGCGAGGCGCGGTTGCTGCTGGTCACCGGCCTGCTCGGCGGCTTCACCACCTTCTCCGCCTTCAGCCTGGAGACCGGCCTGCTGTTCGAGCGTGCCTGGTGGCTGGCGGCGGCCTACGTCGCGGCGTCGCTGGTCCTGGGCCTCGCCGCCTTCGGCATCGCCTATGGGCTGATACGACGCTGACCCGCGTCAGGTGCGGCGGATGCCGGTGAAGGTGGTCAGCCCGACTGGCATGTCCACCAGGTTGCGCTGATGCGCGGTGACACGGAAGAACTCGCCGATCGGGTAGTACGGCAGGTCCTGGAAGAACTGCGTCTGGATCTCCCGCGCCTTGGCCTGCTGCGCGGCGACATCCGGTGCCGCCATCCATTCCTGCCGCAACCTTTCCAGATCCGGGCTGTCCGGCCAGCCGAACCAGGCCCGCGCGCCATTCGCCCGCAGGCCAAGATTGGCCACCGGGTCGAGCAGCCCGGCGGCGCTGAAGCTGGAGGGGAAGACGCTCCAGCCGCCGCGCTCCACCGGCTCCCGCGAACCGCGCCGCTGCACGACGCTGCCCCAATCCGCGGCGAAGGGCTCCACATTCATCCCGACACGCCGCAGCATGTCCACGGCCACCTCGCTCATCGCCTTCAGCGTGGGCAGGTCCATCGGCTGCAGGACCACCACCTTCTCACCCTTGTAGCCGGCGGCGAAGATATCCTGGCGCGCCTTCTCGTAGTCGCGCGGGCCCTCCAGCACGGCGAGGCCTGCATCATTGGCCATCGGCGTATTCGGCACGAATACGCCGACGCCGCTGCGCCACAGGTTGCGATCGTCGCCAAAGGTCGCCGTCATGTAGGCGGCCTGGTCCAGAGCGCCGAGCAGCGCCCGGCGGATCGCGGGATTGTCGAAAGGCGGATGCAGGTGGTTGAGGCGGAGGATGCTGACGCTGCTGTCCTCCGTCACCTTCACGGCCACGTTGCGGGCGCGGCGCAGGATCGGCAGCAGGTCGTTGGGCGCGAATTCCACCCAATCCACCTCGTTCTGCTGGAGTGCTGCCGCGGCGGTCGCGTAGTCGGGCAGGACGTGCCACTCGACGCGGTCGAAATGCGCGACCTTGGGCCCGGCGGTGCGGCTGGGCGTGCCCTCGGGCCGGGGCACATAGCGCTCGAAGCGGTCATACACCACGCGCACGCCGGAGACGCGTTCCGCCGTGTTGAAGCGGAAGGGTCCGCTGCCGATGATCTCCGGCACGGGGCGCGATGGGTCGGTCAGCGCCAGGCGCTCCGGCATCATCGCCGGCATCGGCGCCGTCACCTTGCCCAGCGCGCGGGCCAGCAGCGGGAAGGGGCGCTTCAGCCGGAACCTGATGGTCCGGTCGTCCGGCGCGCTGAGTTCGTCGATGGCGGCGAGCAGTTCCTGCCCGAACATGTCGCGGGCGCCCCAGCGGCGGATGCTGGCGACGCAGTCGCGGCCGCGCACAGGCTCGCCGTCATGGAAGCGCAGCCCGTCCCGCAGGGTCAGCGTCCATTGCAGCCCGTCATTCTCCACCACATGGCCGGCGACCATCTGTGGCTGCAGGTTGTAGTCGGCGTCCATCCCATACAGCGTGTCGAACACCATGCCGCCATGGGTCAGCGTCACCGTCGCCGTGTTGAAGACCGGGTCGAGGACCGTCAGGTCGGTCTGCGGCACGAAGCGTAGGGTGCGCGCCGCGGCGGGCTGCGCACCGACGACCCGCGGTGCGGCCAGCAGGGCACTCGTGGCAGCCAGGATCGTGCGACGGGTCTGCATGCGGAGGAACTCCAGGACGACCCCGGAGGCAAAAGAACTTTGTAGACTGTGTCAATCGCGCAGGCGCGGCCGCTGCATCACGACAGGGCGTTGTCGTCCCAGCGTGGCCCAATCGGCGCCTTGCCGCCGCCCTCCGGGCGTTCCTGGACGTAGGTCGGCCAGGCCAGGCCCGTCACCTTGAAGCGCAGCGCGGCGAGGATGGCGCGGCCTTCCTCGGCGGGCACCTCGAAGCGAGAGGTGCCCGGCGCGGCATCGAGCTGGTGCAGGTAGTACGGCTTCACCCGGTGGCGCAGCATGGCGCGGAACAATTCCTCCAGCGCCGCCGCACTGTCGCTGACACCGCGCAGCAGCACGCTCTGCCCCAGCAGCACCACGCCGGCGCCGGTCAGGCGGCGCAGCGCGGTGGCAGCCTCGGCGGTGAATTCGCGGGCGTGGTTGGCATGCAGGCAGAGATACAGCGGCTTTTCCAGGTCCATCGCCGCCGCCAGTTCCGCCGTAACCCGCGCCGGATCAGCCACCGGAACCCGAGTATGAACCCGAAGGATCTCGATATGCGGGATCGCTGCCAGCCGTTCCAGCAGCCAGCCGAGCCGCCGTGGTGAGAGCATGAGGGGATCTCCGCCGGTCAGGATCACCTCCCGCACCTGCGGCGTCGCCGCGAACCAGGCGATCGCGGCTTCGAGCTGCGCCGTGTCCAGCAGCCCGCCGCCGGGCCCCACCACCTCCCGCCGGAAGCAGAAGCGGCAATAGACGGGGCAGGCCAGCAGCGGCTTCAGCAGGGCGCGGTCCGGGTAGCGGTGCACCACGCCGGGCACCGGGGTGAAGGGTGCGTCGGCGGTGGGGTCGGCGACCTCGTGTGGCGCCGTCTCCAGCTCCGCCACGTGCGGGACGTACTGCGCCGCGATCGGGTCCGCCGCATCCTCCGGCCGGATCAGCGCCGCCATCGCCGGCGTCACCGCGATGGCGTAGCGCTCCGCCACCGCCTCCAGCCCCGCCGCATCGGCGCCATGTGGCAGCAGCCCGGCGGCGGCCAGGCCGGCGGCATCGCGGATCGTCCGCTTCGGCAACAGGTTTCGGGGCGGGTTGGTATCGGGCATGATCCGCGCCGGTAAACCCCAACACCGGAGGCGCGTCCATGCCCAAGGCCGCATCGCCACATGGCCGGCAAGCCTGGACGCGCGACCGGCTCGCCGCGCGGCTGCCCTTCCTGCGCCGCCGCGCCGCACTCACCGCCGCCACCCGCGCCTTCTTCCAATCCCGCGGCTACCTGGAGGTGGAGACGCCCTGTCTGGTCCCTGCGCCCGGCATGGAGGTGCATCTGCGCGGCTTCGCCACGGAATACCGCCCGCATCTCGGCATCGGCGAGGAGACGCTGCTGTGGCTGCGGACCTCGCCCGAACTGGCGCTGAAGCGCCTGCTGGCCGGCGGGGCCGGGCCGATCTTCGAATTCGCCCGGGTCTGGCGCAACGGCGAGGCGAGCCCGAACCACGCGCCCGAATTCACCATGCTGGAGTGGTACGCGCCGGGCCTCGGCATGGCCGGGCTGATGGATGAGGCGGAGTTGCTTCTCCGCTCCGTCTGCCCCGGTGTTGTGGGACAGGGGGAGGTCACGGCGGATCTTTCCCGCCCCTTCGTCCGCATGACCATGGCTGAAGCCTTCAGCCGGTATTGCCGAGGCCTCGACATCCTGGGAACCGTCGATGTCGCGACCGGGGAGGGCAGCGCCACGAGGTTGCGCGCCGCCGCCGCCCGCAGCGGCCTGCATGTGTCGGAGACGGATAGCTGGGAGGACGGCTTCTTCCGCCTGATGCTGCGCTACGTCGAGCCGAAGCTCGGCCGCGGCCAGGCCACCTTCCTGACCCACTGGCCCACCCCCCAGGCCGCGCTGGCCCGGCGCGACCCGCAGGATGGCCGCGTCGCCCTGCGGTTCGAGCTATTCGCCGCAGGGCTGGAACTGGCCAACGCCTTTGAGGAACTGACCGACCCGGTGGAACAGCGCAGCCGCTTCGAACGCGACGTTGCCGCGCGCCGGGCCGAAAGCGGCGAGGCCGGCTGGGACGTGGATGAGGATTTCCTGGCGGCGCTGGACTACGGCATGCCGCCATCTTCCGGCATCGCGCTCGGCTTCGACCGGCTGGCGATGCTGGCCAGCGGCGCCGCGGAGATCGAGGACGTGCTGTGGCTGCCCGCCATCCCGCGCACGCCGCAGCCGGCCCTGGCCGCGCCGCCGAAGCTGCTTGCGGGGCCTGGCTAGTCGGCCTGGCTAGTCCCTCAGAGCCGCAAGAATTTCGGCGCTGCGCTCGGCCGGCCAGGCGAAGAAGGTGAAGACATAGGGGTCGGAGGCCGCAAAGACCGCCGGGTCCGGCGAGGCCACCTGCATCGTCGCCGCGTCGAACGCCGCATGCGGATGCCAGGCGCGGTCCAGCACGAACCAGCTTTCGTAGCCGAAGCCGGCCAGCAGCGCCGGCACGTCCCGCGTGCTGCCGGCACGGTGGCGTTCCTCGACCTCCAGCGACAGCACCGGGCGGCAGCGGCGCAGCGTCGCGGCGGCGCCCTCCAGCACCTCCTGCTCGAAGCCCTCCGCGTCCAGCTTGACGTGTTCCAGGTCGTCCAGCCCTAGCGCATCGATGGTCGTAACCGGCACCACATGCCGCGCCACGGTGACCGAGGCGAAGGCGTCGTAGGATTTGGCCGTGCTCGCCCACTGCTCCTGCGCCACGCCGTCCAGGATCGGCACGGACAGGGTAAGGCTTCCGGCAACAGCCCCCAGCGCCTCCGTCCGCAACTCCAGATGCGTCGGGATGGCGCCGTATTCCGCCAGCACCGCTTCGCGCAGCCGGGCGAAGGCGCTCGGCAGCGGTTCAAATGCAAGGACCTGGGCGCCGGGCAGGCGGGAGAAGGGCAGGGTCAGGAGCCCGTCATGCGCGCCCACATCCAGGATGGTGCCAGGGCGGTGCAGCCGCTGGTGGAAGCTCAACTCGTCCATGTGCCTGCCGGGCTCCCATTCCTGAGCCCGGCATGTGGCATCGGCGCGCGGAACGCCAGGGGCGGGCGCTTCAGTTCGGCGGGACTTCCGAAATCCGCAGCTGCGTCGGGATGCGGGAGCCGCGGTCGTAGCTGCCGATCCAGATGTCGTACTGGCCGGATTGCGGGTTGCGGAAAATCAGGCCGGGGTTGGTGCCCTGGAAGTCGTCGTTGCAGGCCCAGCGGCCGTTCGGCAGGTTGACCACCAGCGTGACGTCGGCCCGCGACACCGCCGAAAGATACAGCGGCAGCCCCTGGCCGGCGCTGTAGTTCAGCCGCACATCGGGCGCGTTGGCGATGGAGCCCAGGCACTCCCGCCCCCCGAGCCGCTCCGCCGGCAGTCCGCCACCTGCCGTGACGTTCACGACGTAAGGATCGGGCGCGAAATTGGCGCGGAGGTTCACCGTGCCGAAGGAGGGCTGCCGGTTGTAGTCCTGCGCCAGGGCCAGAGTCGGCACCGCGGCCAGGGCCAGCAGGGCGGCGATGTGTCGGGACAGCATGGTCGATCTCCAGCAGTGGCGGCGCAGGATGCGGCCGCTCGAATGAACATTTCCCTTTTCGTGGAGCCGCTGCATCCAACGGCTCGCGCCGACCGTAACGCTTCCGTCGCGGTTGAAAAGCCCGCGACGGCGTTGCCGCAACAATTCGAAACGGAAACCCGATGTCCCGCCCCCTGGTCTGGCTCGCCGTAGCATTGGGCTTTGCCCATCCTGCCGTCGCCCAATCTCCCGATCCCTCATCCTGGCTCCCGCTGGAGCGCCGCTTCGAGAGCACCGGCGGGGGCGGCTGGATGATCGACGGCTATGACCCGGTGCTGGCCGAGGGCCGCTGCCGCACGAACTTCCTGGCGCTCGGCCCGGGCGGGGAGCGTGTCGCCAACGTCGTGGAGTGGGAGGCCGTGCCGATCCCGGGAGGCATCCTGTGCCGCGACGGCCGCTGGCGCGGCCAGGACGGGCAGGGCGCCGGCACCACGCCGCTGCAGGTGTTCCTCCGCGCCGATGGCGCCCGGTTCCGCTCCCCGTGAGGCGGATCGCTCAGATGATCAGGCGCCCCGCACTCACCGGCACCACGCCGCCGCCGACGCTGACCCGGATGCCGAAATGCGGCATCGTCTGGGCGGCGAGCGCGAGGAGGCTCGGCCGGCCCATCTCGATGCCCTGCTCCACCTCGATCTCCAGCGCATCGGCACCCAGCCTCTGCATCAGCAGTCCGGCTAGCGCCACATTGGCACTGCCTGTCGCCGGGTCCTCCACCAGGCCTGACAGCGGCGCGAACATGCGCGCCCGCAGCCGGCCGGGGTGCAGGCGGGTGTAGAGCAGCAGGCCAATGGCGCGATCCGCCGGCAGGTTGGCGCGGAAGGCGGCGACATCCGGGGCGGCGGCGGCCAGTGTCTCCGCATCCGCGACCTCGGCGATGGCAAAGGGCGTGCCGCAGGAGGCGATAACCGCCTCCCCCACCAGCGCCGGCAGGCCGGCGCAGGCGGCAATGGCCTCGGCATGCAGCGTCTCGACCAGGGTAAAGGGCTGCGGCGCGGAGATGTGGGCGGCCGTGACCTCCCCTGCCGCATCGCGCAGCAGCCGCGCCTCCACCGCGCCAGCCGCCTGTTCCAGCAGCAGCGTATCGCCGGCGAGTTCCAGGTGCCGCGCCAGCAGAACGGCGGCGCCGACATTGGGGTGGCCGGCGAAGGGCAGTTCGCGGCCTGGGGTGAAGATGCGGATGCGGGCGCGGGACGGTTCGGCGGCGGTGACGAACACCGTCTCGCTCAGGTTGAACTCGCGCGCGATGGCCTGCATCACGGCGCCATCCAGATCTGCGGCGCCGTAGACCACGGCCAGCGGATTGCCGCCATGGCGGATGGTGGTGAAGACGTCGCAGGTTTCGAACATCAGGCTCATGATGATCTTGTCGGACGGGTTGGCGGCGTCAGGCAAGCGTCTTCCGGCAGGCTATCCGAAAGGAGCAGACCCTCAGCCCCCTGCGGCGGCAATCGCCGCGTTCATCGCCCGCACGCCGGCATCCGGCCCGTCGGGATGGTTCCAGACTGCGCCGACGACCGCCAGGAAATCCGCCCCGGCCTGGACCAGGGGCGCGCAGTTGGCGGCGGAAATGCCGCCGATGGCGACGCAGGGGATCTCGAACATCTCGGACCACCACTCCAGCAGGTCGGTCTCCGCCACATGCTCGGTCCGCTTCGTGCCAGTCGGGAAGAAGGCGCCGAAGGCGACGTAGTCCGCGCCCGCTTCCCCCGCCTCCATCGCCAGATGGCGGGAGGCGTGGCAGGTGACGCCGATCATTGCCTCCGCCCCCAGAAGTTTGCGCGCCGCGATGGGGTCGCCATCGCCCTGGCCGAGATGCACCCCGTCGCAGCCGGCGCGCTTCGCCAGGTCCATGCGGTCGTTCATTAGCACGGCGACGTCATGCGCCTGCGCCACCGGCAGCAGGGCTTCCGCCGCGCGCAGGATGGCATCCTCCGGCAGGTCCTTCAGCCGCAGTTGCAGCGCGGCGACGTCGCCGGCGCCGAGGGCGCGTTTCAGCGCCTCGGTGAAGCCGGGCAGGTCCGGGATGGCGGGCGGGGTGATGAGGTAGAGGCGGCAATCGGGCATGGCCCAGCGTGTCGCCCGCCGGCGGCGCTTTGGGAAGGGGTCACGCCAATCCGCGCCAGGCCAGGTGCGCGCCGAGTGCCAGCAGGCTGGCGAAGAAGATGCGCCGGAACAGCGCCGGCGGGATCTTCGCCCGCAGCCAGCCGCCCAGCGCCATGCCGCCGAGCGCCGGCGGCAGCGCCAGCAGCGATCCGCCGGCGGCCATCGGCGTGAAGCTGCCGGCCAGGGCCAGGGCGAGGCCCAACGCTACCGTCGCCACCAGGAAGGCAAGGCCGAGTGCCTGTACCAGCGCATCGCGCGAAAGCCCCAGCGCGCCGAGCCAGGGCACCACCGGCATGACGAAGACGCCCGTCGCCCCCGTCACCAGCCCGCCAAGCAGGCCGGTGGGCACCGCGCTGATACGTTCCGCCCGTGGCGACAGGTGAAACGGCGGCGCCGCCAGCCCCCAGCCACCATAGATCGCAAGAGCCAGCCCGAGCAGCCCGAGCGCTGCCGGCCCGCCACCCGTCAGCAGCCCGATCCCGGCCAGCGTGCCCGGCACCAGCATCAGCAGCATCGGCCACAGCCGCCGCAGCAGCGGCCGCAGCGCCGGTCCACTGGCCTGCATCACGTTGGTGGCGAGAGACGGCAGAACCAGCAGCGCCGCGGCCTCCGCCGGCGGCATCACCAGCGCCAGGACGCCGATGGCGATGGTCGGAAGGCCGAGGCCGATCAGGCCCTTGACCATCCCGGCGAGCAGGAAGACGAGGCCGGCGAAGACGGCGAGAGGCAGGTGTTCCATGCGGCCAGCCTGCCTGGGATCCGAAATCGATGCTTCGCTGCCGGCCGCAGCGTCCGGCGCCGGTCAGCCGGCCCGCGCGTCGGACGGGCCGACGGGTGTTACGCGAGAGGGGGAGGCCGTGTGGCCTCCCCATCGTGGTCTCAGTGCTTGTAGACGTTGATGATCGCGGCGAGCAGCGCCAGCGCATCGGCCTTGGAGCGCTGGAAGGCGTTGCGGCCCATGATGGAGCCGTTGCCGCCGGCGGCGTGGATGGCGCGGACCTCGTCCAGGATCGCCTCCGTACCCTTGGCCTCGCCGCCGGAGAACACCACCAGGCGCCGGCCGCCGAAGCAGGCCTGCACGATGTGGGCGAAGCGCTTGGTGGCGTCGTCCTCCACCGGGCTCGCCTGGTAGGTCTTCTTCGCTGCATCCAGGCTGATGGCGGAAGTCGGCGGCTTCACCTTGATGATGTGCGCGCCGACCAGCGCCGCCATGTGCGCGGCATAGGCGCAGATGTCGAGCGCCGTCTCGCCGACCTTGTCCAGCATCGGGCCGCGCGGATAGCTCCACACCACCACGGCAAGGCCGACGGACTTGGCCTCCTCCGCCAGCTCGCGCAGCTCCTCGATCATCTCGAACTGATATTCGGAGCCGGGGTAGATGGTGAAGCCGATGGCCGAGCAGCCCAGGCGCAGCGCGTCGCCGACGCTGGCCGTCACGCCCTGGTCCTTGGTGGTGGACAGGCTGTTGCTGCTGTTCATCTTCAGGATGGTCGGGATGGTGCCGGCATAGGTCGCGGCACCCGCCTCGATCATGCCGAGCGGCGCGGCATAGGCGTTCAGCCCGGCCTCAAGCGCCAGCTCGAACAGGTAGCGCGGGTCGTAGGCCGCGGGGTTCGGCGCGAAGCTGCGGGCCGGGCCATGCTCGAAGCCCTGGTCGACCGGCAGGATCACCATCCGCCCGGTGCCGCCGAGCTTGCCGGCCATCAGGATGCGGGCGAGGTTCGCCTTGGTCCCGGGATTGTCGCTCTCATACCAGGACAGGATTTCCTGGACTTTTGGCGTCAGACGCATTCTCGGGAGTCCTCTCGGATGTCGGCAAACGATGTCCGGGGTCTAGCGCAGCATGGCCCCGGTGTCATGCGTCCGGGCCAGCCAATCCGCCAGTTTGGCGCGCGCGGCAGGGCGGCGGAGATCAAGTTCGCGCAGGTCCAGAGCCGGCGGGCGCGAGGGCAGCAGCAGCGCGCCAACCTCTGCCGCCGCTCCGGACACGGTGGCGAAGGCCGGAAGCGCGCCATGCAGCACCAGGATGCGGCAGCCGGCGCGAAGGCCCGCCAGCGCATCGCCGGCCGCATCGCCGCAGCACAGGGCGTTGGGCGCATCGCCGCGGTCCTGCACGCCGGACGTAGCGCCGGCCGCCGCGACCAGCGCGCGCCAAGCGCCCGGGCCGAGGAACCCGGCAGCGCCCGGCGCCGATAGGAGCAGCACGCCACCCGGCCCCGCGACCTCCAGCGCCGCGCGGCCTTCCGCCGCCGACCGCACCAGAACAGCCGGCGGAAGCCGGACCGAACCCTTGCTCACCGTTGACCCGCCGCGCCGTGCATGCAAAGCGTTGCAGCATGCCGGAACCGGTGGCGACAAGGCGCAGGCGGCGCAGTCGCTGCGTTTGGGCGCGCAACGGGGCGGGGGTTTCTGGTGTCAGGCATGCGTGCGGAAACCGGCGACCCGACCAGCCGCGCCCTGGCGCGGCTGGAACAGGCCGTCGAGAGACTGGCCGAGGCAGCCGCCCAGCCCCGCGCCGTTGCCGCGCCGGGTGAAGGCATCCCGAAGGCCGCCGTCGCCGCCATCGCGGACCGGCTGGACGAGACGATTGCGCGCCTGCGCGCGGCGCTCGGAGAGGATCAGTAGATGGGTCAGGTCACCGTCCGCGTCGGCGGCTACAGCCACCCGGTTTCCTGCGAGGATGGCCAGGAAGCCCACCTGGTCTCTTTGGCCGGGGAGGTCGACAAGCGGGTCAATTCCATCAAGGCGATGGGCGGCCAGTTCGGCGAAAGCCGCCTGCTGCTGCTCGGCGCGCTGCTGCTGGCCGACGAGGTGCACGACCTGAAGGTCGCGCTGTCCCAGGCCCGCGCCGGCCAGAACATGGCCGCCCCGCAGCCCGACCCGAAGCTGGCGGAACGCCTGGCGCGCATCGCCGACCGCATCGAGGGCATTGCCCAGACCCTCGACCGTCCCTAACTAGGATATGCGGGGCTGCCCGGTTGGTGAGGCACATGAACCCCCGGGGCCAATAAGCATCCTCCGGGGGCTGGCGCTGCTCAGGTCTTGGCCTGGGTACCTGGTTCCCACCTGCAAAAGCAGGTCTCAGGAGGGTTATAACGCCCACGGCCATGGTGGCTCCGCAGCTTTACATATCCTCTGACGTGCCGCAGGCACGCCAAAGGCGTAACAGGCGCGGCCTCCGGCCGCCTGCCTACGCGCCTCGCACGGTTGGTCTGGGTGAGGGTAATCTGGGCGAGGGTAATCTGGGCAAAGTCCGCCTTCGCGGCCTCGGCGCGCTGCGGCGCCGCCGGCGCTCTGCCATTCCTCAAGCGCCGGGCGGCGGCATCCGCCACCTTGGCTTTGCTCCCTCTCCCCCGCAGGGAGGAGAGGGTTGGGGCGAGGGGGGCGCACAGGACCGGCGCGACACCGCCCCATGATGCTCTGTCCCGAACTCCTCGCTGGCATGAAGGCGGAGGCGCGCAAGGCCGCGCTGGCCCGTCGCGCCGCCTGCGATCCTGCCCTTGGGGCACGTCTGGCCCACCACGTCCTGCGCGACGCGCCGCCGCCACCCGGCGCCACCGTTGCCGGCTTCTGGCCGATGGGCCCGGAGATCGACATCCGCCCGCTGCTGCTGGCCCTGCACGCGTGCGGCCACCGTATCGCGCTGCCGGTCACGCCGAAGCGCGGCAACCCGCTGCGCTTTCGCCAGTGGCAGCCCGGCGACACGCTGGCGCGCGGCCCGCTCGGCACCAGCCAACCAGGTCCAGAGGCGCCGGACCTCACACCCGATTGGCTGCTGGTCCCGCTGCTGGCCTTCGACCGTGCCGGGCGCCGCCTCGGCTATGGCGGCGGCTATTACGACCGCACCCTGGCCAGCCTGCCCGGCGCCACCGCCATCGGGGTTGCCTATGCATGCCAGGAGGTTGACGAAGTGCCCGCGGGCGTGGACGACGCACCCCTGTCTGCCGTCGCGACGGAGCGCGGCCTGATCTTCTGCGGAGCCTCCCCGGTTTGAGAATACTGTTCCTCGGCGACCTCGTCGGCCGCTCCGGCCGGGAGGCCGCCGCCGCCGCCATCCCCGGCCTGCGGCAACGCCTGGCGCTCGACCTGGTGGTGGTCAATGCGGAGAATGCCAGCCACGGCTTCGGCTTGGCGCCGGAGATGGCACGCGCGCTGTTCCTGGCCGGGGCGGATGTCCTGACGCTCGGCAACCACGCCTGGGACCGCAAGGAAATCTTCGCCTACATCGAGACCGAGCCGCGCCTCATCCGGCCGCTGAACTACCCGCCCGGCACCCCCGGCAAGGGTGCCTTCGTCGTGGCGCTGGACGATGGCCGCAAGGCGCTGGTGGTGCAGGCGATGGGCCGGCTGTTCATGGATGCGCTGGACGACCCTTTCCGCGGCGTGCAGGCGGCCATCGCCGGGCACCGCATGGGCGCCGGCGGCTCCGTCCAGGCGATCCTCGTCGACTTCCATGCCGAGGCGAGTTCGGAAAAGCTCGCCATGGGTCACAGCTTCGACGGCAAGGTATCCCTGGTGGTGGGCACCCATACCCACACGCCCTCCGCCGATCACCAGATCCTGGTGGGCGGCACCGGCTACATGACGGATGCCGGCATGTGCGGCGACTACGACAGCGTCATCGGCATGCAGAAGGGCGGCGCCGCGCTGCGCTTCTGGAAGAAGGTGCCCGGCGAGAAGCTGGCCCCTGCCGAGGGCGAGGCCACGGTCTGCGGCGTCTTCCTGGAAACCGACGACGCCACCGGCCTCGCCACCCGCATCGAGCCTGTTCGCATGGGCGGCCGGCTCAGCCAGGCGATTCCCGCCCTTCAGGCCGCCTGACGAAACCGCGCCAGCCCACCGGACCGCAGCAGGGTAGAGGGCAGGGGCCGCCCCACCACCTCCTCCGCCAGCCGCCCGGCCTCGACCAGCGCATCCAGGTCGATGCCGGTGGCGAGGCCCATCTCCTCGCACAGCAGCACCAGTTCCTCGGTCGCGATGTTGCCCGGCGCGCCCGGTTGGCCGGCGAAGGGGCAGCCGCCCAGCCCGCCCACCGTGGTGTCGAAGCGGGAAATCCCGAGCCGCAGCCCGGCATGGGCGTTGGCGATGCCGAGCCCACGCGTGTCATGCAGGTGCAGGATGAGCGACAGCTCCGGCCAGCGCGCCCGCACCTCGCCCACCACGCGCTCGATCCGTGCCGGCGTCGCCCACCCCATGGTATCCGCCAGCGTCGCCTCGCGCAGCGTCAGGCCGTGCTCGGCGCCGATCTCGAACGCGTCCACCAGCGCTTCGATCACCTTGGCCGGCGGCACGTCGCCTGAATAGTTGCAGCCGAAGGCGGCCTGCACGCTGATCCGCGGCACCAGCACCCCGGCCTCCAGATGCGCCGCGACGTTGCTGCGTTGCGCCGCCAGGTTCTTCGCCCGGTCGCGGTTCAGGTTCTTCAGGGAGAAGGCCTCGGACGCCACGACGGTGACGGCGCCCTCCACCTTCAGCCGGTCGCGGAAGGCGAGCGCGCGCGCAAGCCCGGCGGCGTTGAACCACAGCGCCGTGTAGGTCACGCCCGCGCGCGGCGCGAAGCCCGCCACCACCGCCTCCGCATCCGCCCAGCCCGGCACCAGCTTGGGCGAGACGAAGGAGCAGACCTGGATGTGGTGCAGCCCGGTGGCGGACAACGCATCCACCAGCGCCACCTTGCGGGCGGTCGGGATCGGGCCGGGCTCGATCTGGAAGCCCTCGCGGGGACCTTCCTCGCGGATCTCGACGGATGACGGCAGGTCGGACATGGCGCGTTCTCCTCGCCGTGCAGGCTACACCCCCACCTGCCCGATGCGGAACCCTGACCCCAAGGGTGCCGGCGCGCTGCGCCGAGCGGCCGAACGGTCGCCGCGCCCAGGCCGACCGCGCGAAAGTTCGAAACAGTGCAGGGCGCCCGCCGCTTGAGGTCAGGAAAACATAGCCCTTCTGGGCCTTTTCAGGCCCAGCTGGGCAAATCGATCCAGGCCAGGTGCCCCCCCTTTCCGGCGCCGCAGTCCAGGAAGATGCAGCGCCCGCCCAGCGCCCCCTCCGCCACGAAGGGCCGGCCGTCCATGCTGCGGCGGTCATGGCCGCAGACCACGGTGACATCGGCCGGAATCTTGTCCACCCAGTCATGCACCCTGTCGGGGAAGCCATCCTGGCGCATCCGCCCGGTCACCTGGCCGAACAGCGCCCGCGTCACCAGGCCCTGCGCCTTCTGCGTGCCGGCATCCGGCGGCGGCGCCGCGTGCAGCATGCCGGGGTGGTAGCCGCCATGCACGAACACACGGCCGCCATCGCGGATCCAGGCCGGGGCACGGGCAATCTCCTCGATCGCGCGCGCCTTCAGCGCCGCCCCATCCGGGGCCGCGTCGAGCTGCGCCAGGGTCCGCCCCAGCCCCTCCGCCTGGATGCGCAGCGGCGTGCCGGTCAGGGCGCGGCGCAGCTTGTGGTCGTGGTTGCCGAGCAGGAACAGCCCCTGTCGTGCGTCGATCAGCGCGAACATGCGGCGCAGCACCTCCGGGCTGTCCGGCCCGTGGTCGGTCAGGTCGCCGAGCTGCAGCACGAACATGTCGGCCGCCAGGGCGCCATCGACGGCATGGGAGAAGGCCTGCGCATCGCCATGCACATCGGCTACCACGCGCAGCCCGGCGAAGCCGCGCCACAGGTTTTCAGGCGGGGTCATCAGGCCGGACCCCTCACTTGCGCAGCGCCGCGAAGCCGGCCAACGCCCGGGCGCGGCCCGTCGCATGATCCACCACTGGGGAGGGGTAGCCGTTGCGGGCGATGGCCTTGGGCGCCTCCCACGGCTTGTGGATGAAGGCGTTCGGCATCGCCGCCAGCTCCGGCACCCACCGGCGGACATAGGCGCCCTCCGGGTCGAACTTCTCGCCCTGCAGGATCGGGTTGAACACCCGGAAATACGGCGCCGCATCCGTGCCGCAGCCCGCCACCCACTGCCAGGAGGCGCTGTTGGAGGCGAGGTCGGCATCCACCAGCGTGTCCCAGAACCAGGCGGCACCCTCCTGCCAGGACTGCATCAGGTGCTTCACCAGCAGGCTGGCTGCGATCATCCGGACCCGGTTGTGCATCCAGCCGGTCTGCCACAACTGCCGCATGCCCGCATCCACCACCGGATAGCCGGTAAGGCCGCGTTGCCAGGCATGCAGCAGCTTCGCGTCGGGCTGCCATGGGAAGCTGGCGAACTCCGCCCGCAGCGGCGCCTCCGGCATCTCCGGCCGGTGCCATAGCAGGTGATAGGCGAATTCGCGCCAGAGGATCTCCTTCAGGAAGGTCTCGCTGGCAGTCGCGTCCGCCTGCGCGGCGCGGACCGCATGCCAGACCTGGCCCGGCGAAACCTCTCCCCAGCGCAGATGCGGCGACAGGCCGGAGGAACCCTCGATGCCCGGCAGGTTGCGCTGCATATCGTACTTGCCCAGCGCCCGGTCCACGAAGCGCGCCAGCCGCGCCTGGGCGCCGGCCTCGCCCGGTTGCCAGGTTTCGGGAAAGCCCGCCGCCCAGTCCGGCTCGCCCGGCACCGGATACAGGCCGAGCGATTCCAGCGTCTCGCCCCCCTCGGGCGGCGTGACGCCGGGGATGCACTCGGGCGCGGCGCGCGGCGCCGGCGGGTCGCCGGCCGCCAGCAGGGTCTTTGCAAAGGGCGAATAGACCGCGTAGGGCTTGCCGCTCGCGGCGCCGAAGCCGTGCGGTTCGCGCAGCAGCGTCGTGGTGTGCAGGTGCAGCGCGCGGCCGGAATCGGCCAGCGCCTCGTGCACACGGCGCGACTGCTCGCGGGCCCAGGGCTCGTAGCCGCGGCCGGCATGGACGGCCCGGGCGCCGACAGCCTCAGCCAGGGCCGGCAGCACCATCTCCGCCCGCCCGCGCGCCAGCAGCAGCGTCGCGCCCCGCGCCGCGAGATCGGCCTGCAAGGATGCCAGGCTGCGATGCAGCCACCAACGCGAAGCGGCGCCGGCGCGGTGTGCGTCCGCGGCGTCATCGTCCAGCACGAAGACCGGCAGGACCGGGCGGCCGCCTTCCAGGGCGGCGAGCAGGGCGGGATGGTCGGAGAGGCGAAGGTCGTGGCGGAACCACAGCAGGCGGGGCTCGGTCATCCCTGCCATGTAGGATGAAACGACCGATTAGGGAGCAGCGGGAGCGAACCATTGCGGATCGAACGCGTTCTTGACCCGACCGCAACGCCTGCCGCCCTGGTTTGCCCTGACGTGCACGGGCAGCGCGGGCCACAACAGAGGATACCCCCGCATGATCCAGACGACCCTCCTGCGCCGTCGCTTCCTGACCCTGGGCACGATGGCCGCCGCCGGCTCGCTCGCCGCCCCCGCCATCCTGCGTGCCCAGACCGTGCCGCCGACCCGCACCCTCGCCGACACCATGGCCGGCGACAGCCGCTTCGCCCGCTTCTTGGACCTGATCAGCCGTGGCGGCATGGTTGAGGACTTCCGCAGCGCCGAGCCGATGACCGTCTTCGCCCCGACCGACGCCGCCTTCTTCGGCGCCCCTGCCAACCTGCTGCAGCAGCTCGTCGGCACCAACAGCTCCGGCGGCAGCCAGGAGAGCGTGGACCGCCAGCGCCTCGGCGCGCTGATCAACTACCACATCCTGCCTGGCGCTTTCCGCGCCTCCGAGCTGATGGGCAGCGATCGCCGCCTTCGCACGCGCAATGGCGCCGACATTGCCCTGACCGGCACGACCGAGGGCCTGATGTTGCAGAACCCGGCCCCGGCGATGCAGATGGGCGGCTTCGGCGCGGCCGGTGCCAACGTCTCCTCCCGCCCGGCGCGGGTGGTGCAGGCCGATATCGTGGCCAGCAACGGCGTGATCCACGCGATCGACCAGGTCATCTGGCCGTGAGGTGACGCGGCGGGGCCCGGAGCATTTTCAAGCCAGGCGGAGACGCCTCGCGACTCGGAAGATGTGGCAGGTCTAGTCCCCGCCGATTTGCGTGAGGACAGGCGCGCCGTCCGGCAAGGACGGCGCGTTTTCCGTTCCTGGCGGCCTGGTGCCGCGCAAGGGGCCGGTCGGGAAGCTGAACAGCCGGTCCTGGCCGAGCAGGAAGGCGCGGCCGCCCCGCGGGAACAGGGCGGCGATGGCGGGGTCACGCACCTCCAGCCCGCCGGTATAGGCGCCGAAGGCCGGCAGCAGCAGGCGCCGCGCATCGGTCAGGAAGCAGGGGCGCGTCACGGTCCCCGCGCGGGTCGGCATGGCTGCCTTCGGGTGGTAGTGGCCCGAGACCTCGAAATTGGCGCCGTGTTCGGCGATGTGGCGGAACATCAGCGGCCCGCGCCGCCATTCCGCCACGGCAATGCCGGGCAGGCCGACCGGCGGTTCCGGGTCGTGGTTGCCCAGCACCCACACCACCTCCAGCCCCGCCAGCATGCGCTGCAAGGCGGCGCAATCCGCGGCCTGCAGTCGGGCGCAGCCATGGCGGTCGTGGAAGCTGTCCCCCAGCAGCACCAGGCGTGCCGGCTTCCAGCGCCGCAGCGCCAGCGCCAGGCGCTCCAGCGTCTCCCGCGTGTCGTAGGGCGGCAGGAAGCGGCCGGCGGCGGCGAAGCTGCTGCCCTTTTCCAGGTGCAGGTCGGCCACGACCAGAAGTTGTTCCGAAGGCCAGGCGAGCAGCCCGGCCGGGTCCAGCATCAGGCGCTGGCCGGCCATGTGAAGCGGTGCTGCGTTCAAGAGGGGGCTCCGTAGTTCTTCGGCGCGTTGCGCACGAAGCGGTTGTAGCGCTTGGGGTCGCGCGGGCGTCGCGCGCGGTCGCGGTCGCCGCGCGGCGGGATGGTCTCGGTGACGTTGGCGAGGATCTCGGAAAACACGTCGGCCCCATCGGTCGCGTCTGCGACGAGGTCCGCTGCCTCCGCCAGCAGCGCATCCTGCGCGCCACCGGCGACCCATTCGCGGCCCTCCTCGATCAGCGCCGGCACGGCCAGCGGCGAGGCACGCTCGAGGCGCATGTGGCGGATGCCGCCGGCCTTCGCGCGCGCCAGCAGCAGCCCGATCCGCGCCACGTCGGTCAGCCCTGCGGCGGCTTCGCGCCGCGTCGCGCGCAGCAGGATGTGGTCCGGCTCATGCTTCCGCAGCACGTCGTAGATCAGGTCGGAGTTCATCGTCATCTGCCGCGGTCGCTTCTCCGTCCCCGGATGGTTCTTCTCGATCAGCCCCGCGATGGTGGCGATGTTCCGGAAGGTGCGGCGGAGCATGCTGCTCTCGGCCATCCAGGCCTCCAGCTCCTCGCCCAGGATGTCCTCCTCGAACAGCCGCTCGATGCCGGTGAGTTCGAAGGCCGACCAGGCGGCCAGCACGTAGTCCGTCGCCAGGTATCCGAGCGGTCCCATGCCGAGACGTTCCATCCGCTTGGTCACCAGCATGCCCAGCGTCTGGTGCGCGAGGCGCCCCTCGAAGCAATAGGCCACCAGGAACCAGCGGTCGCCGCGCAGGAAGGTCTCCACCAGCAGCCCGTCGCGCGGCGGCATGATGGATTGGTGCTGCTGCAGCCGTAGCCACTCGCGCACGGATTCGGGCAGGGCGGGCCAGGAGGACGGGTCGTGCAGGATGCCGCGCACGCGGGCCGCGAGATGCGTGGTCAGCGGCATGCGGCTGCCGGCATAGGCCGGCACGCGCGGCTCGCCCTCTCCGCCTCGGGAGACCATGCAGGCCAGCGCGTCCAGCCCCTCAAACTTCAGGAGTTGGCCGGCGAAGATGAAGCAGTCGCCGG
Source organism: Falsiroseomonas sp. HC035 (assembly GCF_050563525.1). NCBI lineage: Bacteria > Pseudomonadati > Pseudomonadota > Alphaproteobacteria > Acetobacterales > Roseomonadaceae > Falsiroseomonas > Falsiroseomonas sp. HC035. The sequence goes on along the minus strand of NZ_JBNXUN010000003.1, from coordinate 295,924 downwards.
CGGTGAGCGTGGAGACGAACCACTCCTCGACCTCGCCGAGCACCGGACCGCCGCGCAGGCGGACTTTTACGAGCGGCGTCTCGACGATGGTGCCGAGGTTCATGCGCAACTGCCGCGCGGCGGCGGGACCGCGGATATGCACCATGCCTTCAGAATCGCGGAACAGCCGGCGGAAGCGGTCGTAGGATTGCAGGGCGTAGCCGCCGTTTTCCACGAAGCCCAGCGCATCGTCGAAATCCCGCCGCGTCAGCGCGGCATAGGGCGCGGCACGGATCACCTCCGCATACAGGTCATCCGGGTGGAACGGCCCCGCCACCGCAACAGCCAAAATGTGCTGCGCCAGCACGTCGAGGCCGCCCTCCCGGGGCGGATCGCCATCCAACTCTTCCGCCGCGATGGCCTGGCGGGCGGCGACGCATTCGATGACCTCGAAGCGGTTCGCCGGCACCAGCACCGCCTGGCTCGCCTCGTCCATCCGGTGATTGGCGCGGCCGATGCGTTGCAGCAGTCGCGAAACGCCCTTCGGCGCGCCGACCTGCACCACCTGGTCGACCGCGCCCCAGTCGATGCCGAGGTCGAGCGAGGCGGTCGCCACGACGGCGCGCAGCTTTCCCTCCGCCATCGCGGCCTCAACCTTGCGGCGCTGTTCCACGGTCAGGCTGCCGTGGTGCAGGCCGATGGGCAGGTTGTCATCGTTCAGCCGCCACAGCGCCTGGAAGCACAGCTCCGACTGCGCGCGGGTGTTGACGAAGACGATGGTGACGCCGGCGCCGCGGATGCGGCGATAGACCTCCGGCATCGAGGCCAGGCCCATATGGCCGCCCCAGGGCAGGCGGCCCTCGGGCAGCAGCATGTCGAGGTGTGGCGCCGCCCCCGGAGCGCCCTGCACCAGCGCCACATCCTGGGCCCGCGCGGTGGGCGAAAGGTAGGCGCGAAGCGACGTCGGATGCGCGACCGTCGCAGACAGGCCAATGCGCCGCGCCGCTGGCGCCAGCGTCGAAAGCCGGGCCAGCCCGAGCGCCAACTGGTCGCCGCGCTTGCTGCCGGCCAGGGCGTGGATCTCGTCCACCACGATGGCGTGCAGCCCGGCGAACATCTCGCCAGCATCCGGCAGGGTCAGCAGCAGCGCCAGGCTCTCGGGCGTGGTCAGCAGCAGGTGCGGCGGTGCCGCGCGCTGGCGGGCGCGGCGGTTGGCAGGGGTATCGCCGGTGCGGGTTTCGATGCGGATCGGCAGGCCCATCGCCTCGACGGGCGCGGTCAGGTTGCGCGCGATGTCCACCGCCAGGGCCTTCAGCGGCGAGATGTACAGTGTGTGCAGACCCTCGCGCGGATGCTCGTGCAGATCGACCAGGCTGGGCAGGAAGCCGGCCAGGGTCTTGCCGCCGCCGGTCGGCGCCACCAGCAGCGCGCTCTGCCCTCCTTGCACAGCCGCCAGCAGCGCCATCTGGTGCGGCCGCGGCGACCAGCCGCGCGCGGCGAACCACTGGCTGAACAGTTCCGGCAATGTTCCCATCTGCCGGGGACTATGGCGATGCTGGCGAGGAAGGGAAAGGGCGGTCAGACCTTTTCCAGCGCCCGGTGCGGCAGCGCTGGCATTTCGGCCCGCACGGCATCGCCCGGCCGCACCACGCCGCCCTGGCGCACGATGGCCATGATGCCCGCCTTCAGGATCAGCGCGCCCTCCGGCGTGCGGCCGAGCGTGGCGCGCATCAGCCCCGGCTGGAAGTGGTCGAGCTGGTAGCAGGGGTTGCGCAGCCCGGTCACCTCCACCACCGCCGCATCGCCCAGGTGCAGCAGCGTGCCCTGCGGCAGCGCCAGCAGGTCGAGGCCCGCCACCGTCACATTCTCCCCGATCGCGCCGGGGCTGACATCGAAGCCCTGGCCGCGCAGTTCCTCCAGCAACCCGGCGTCGACCAGATGCACCTGGCGCAGGTTGGGCTGGTCCGGGTTCGCCTTGACGCGGGACCGGTGCTTCACCGTCACGCCGCAATGCGCATCGCCCGCCACCCCCAGCCCCGCCAGCAGCGTGATGTCCGGCAGCACTGGCTTGGAAAAGGCATGTCCGGCCGCCGCAGCCACCGCGATCACTTCAGCCGGCATGGTGTCGTCCCGATTCGATCCTCACTGAAGAAAGCCGATCCAGCGCCCCGCGACCACCGTGCCGATCCAGGCCAGCAGCGAAACCAGCGCCGCCGCCCGCACCGAGGCCGCGACGGGCGCCCCCGCCAGCGCCTGCCGCCACGGCGCACGCAGATGCAGCACCGCAAGGTTCAGCAGCCCGGCCCCGATCAGGCCCAGCTTCGCCAGGAAGGCCGGGTTCTCCAGGTAGGCGCCGGGCCGCGTGGTGAACAGCCAGAACCCGGTCACAGCCGCGAGCCCAAGCCCCATCGCCGCGACGCGCCACAGCGGCGGCCCGAACAGCGCCAGCGGCACGGCCCGGAAGGCGCCGAGCAGGCGCAGGTCCAGCGTCGCGATGGCGCCGAACAGCAGGCCGATGCCCAGGATATGTGCCGCATTCACCAGCAGGTAGGCGGTCTGCCAGTCCCGCAGCAGCGCCGCCCCGCGCCAGGCGGCCATTGCCTCCAGGCTCAGCTGCGGATCCGCTCGGGGTAGATGTCGTAGGTGCGTTCCCGCACCGTCACCCGCACCGCCTTCATCCGCCGCTCATCGCTGCTGCGCGAACTGTTGCCGAGCGCCCGCACCTCGTCGCCTGCACGGGCGGACTCGGCGTTGAAGCCGGCGGCGGCGGTCTGGCGCGGATTGCCCAGCTCAACGATCCAGAGCTGGCCATTCGCTTCGACGCGCAGGGTCGGGTGCGGCGCGCCGATGTAGATTTCGCGGATCGTGCCGGTCAACTCGCCCTGGTCGCCCTCCGCCCAGGACCAGCCGTGATGCGCCGCGGCGCCGCCGGCGGTGACGGTAGCGGCGAGGAAGCCCAGCGCTGCGCGCCGTCCGTGGGTGTGCCTTTGCATGCAAGCCCTCCTTGGGTTGACGGGCGGCAAGTTGGGACGATGCAGGCGGCTGTCGAGGTGCAGCCGCTCAGGCGGCCTGGCGCGCCACCACCAGCGCCACCAGGGCGCCGAAATCCTTGCACTCGCCCAGCTCCTCGGCCTCCACCGCCACGCCGCTGCGCGCCTCCACCTCCAGGCTGATCAGCGTGTGGTTCAGGCTGTCCCAGCCCGGCACGTCGCCGGCCGCCATGTCGGGAGTCAGCACGATATCGCGGTCCCCGATCACCTCCCGCGCAATGGCCTGCAGGTCGGCGAGGTTGAAGGCGGGCATGGGCGTCACTCCGGCTGGCGAACCTGGTCTTGGCGAAACTGGGCGACGTATCGGCGGCGGTTCTCGTCCCGGCTGATCTTGCCGCTGCCGGCCTTCACCAGCCAGCTGCCCTCGACGATGCGCACGTCACGCGGCGTGACCAGAAGCGTGTCGGCCAGGTGGCGGCTGGCGGCGGCGCGGCAGGCGGCCAAGGCGACGCCGGCGGCCGGGTCATGCTCCGCCACCACGACCAGCTCCTCCGACCCTGTCTGGTCGCTGTCCAGGCCGAAGGCGACGATCCGCCCTGCCTTCAGGCCAGGAACCTCCGCCAGGGTCGCCTCCACGTCGTGGACGAAGATGTTGCGGCCGTTGACGATGACGATCTCCTTGATCCGGCCGAAGACGAAGAGCTGGTCCTGCAGCACGGCCCCGAGGTCGCCGGTGCGGAACCAGCCATCCGCGCCGATGCCCGAATCCGGCGCCGACCTGCCGCGATAGCCCGCAAACAGGAAGCCGGCGCGCAGGCCGATCTCGCCGTAATGCCCGGGCGCCAGGGCGCGGTCGCCGTCGAATACCGCGATGTCCACACCCGGCAGGGGCCGGCCGGAGGACAGCACCAGCCCTTCTCCCTCCGGCGCCAGCGACGCGCCGGCAAGGTCCTCACCGACCGCCAACCCCGGCGGCACCGCCAATCCCAGGCGCTTCTCGGCCCGGCCCTGGCTGGCGGCGAACACCGTTTCCGCCATCGCGTAGCAGCCTACCACCGAACCCTGCCGCACCCCGCAATCGGCGAAGGCCTGCTCGAACCCCTGGGCATCGGCCAGGCGGCAGGGCTCCGAGCAATCCACCCAGAGCCGCATCGCATCCAGCCGCGGCGGCCGCAGCGCGCGGCGCAGCCGGATGAAGTGGCGGAAGGCGAAATTCGGCATCCAGCAGATGTCGCAGCCATCCGCCGCGATCAGCTCGAGGAACCGCCCCGGCGCACCGACCCATTCAAACGGATCGAGCACCGAGACGCAGTCGCCCCCCAGCACCGGCAGCAGGAAGCCGGCCAGCAGCCCCATGTCGTGGTACAGCGGCAGCCAGCTCGCAACGGAGAGCCGCGCGACCCCCACCTCGGCCCGCAGCCCCGGCCAATAGGCGACGAACTGGCCGGCCAGCATCCGCCCGCTGACCGGCACCGCCTTCCGGAGCCCGGTGGTGCCGGAGCTGTGCTGCACGAACAGCGGCGCGTCCGATTCCAGCCGGGCTCGAAGCACCTCCAGCGCCCCGGTCCCGTCGGCCCGCGCATCGGCCGGAACCACCAGCACCCGCGCCGCCAATGCCGGATCGAGAGACCGCACCATCTCCGCCGACGCCGCATCCAGGACGCAGATGGCGGCCGGATCGACGGCGCGCAGCGCGCTGCGCTGCTGGGCGAAGAAATGCGCGGGGTCCTGGCGTGGCGAGGCCGGTGGAAAGCAACTCGCGACCCGCCCCGCCGCCACGATGCCAAGGAAAACCGCCATGACCTGCGGCCCGGAAGCTCCGACAACCAGCACCAGCCCGCCGGGCGGCGCGCGCGCTTCAATCCAGGCCGCCAGCGCGGTGGCGCGCTGCCACAGCGCACGCCCCGTCATGTCGTGGCGCTCACCCTGGCGCCAGTGCCGCAGCACCGGGCGATCCAGCAGCCCCGGCGGAAGCAGCGCGTCCGTCACGCTGCCGCGCCGGGCTTCCGGCGCATCAGCCCCCACTTCGTCAGGGCCCGCGTCACCTGGTCGGCGTAGGTGCGTTCGAAGGCCAGGCCGGCCGGCGTGTCCGCATGCGCGTCCTCATGCCAGACATAATCCGCGGCAGGATAGGGACAGTAGGCGAAGCAGGTTCCGGCATCCACCACGTGCAGCTCCGCCGGCCGCTGCCGCGCCGCATTGTTGGTGATCAGGATGCGGTTGCCGGCACGGCCTGTGAAGCGGGCCAGCGCGGCGTCCAGGTGGGCCAGGAAATCCAGCTTCTCCTCCGGGTACTGCACCGGGCAGGCGGCCAGCAGGAACACCGCATCCGGCCGGCGGCAGGCGTCGCGGAACAGCGCGGCCTTCGCGGCAAGATTGTCGCGCATCGGTGCCGCATCCCGCTGCAGCCAGTAGGGCCCGCGATGGTGGTTCCAGTGCGCGGTGCGGTCGGCGCGGACCGCCATTGAGTGGCCGCGACGGGTCCGGACGATGCGGATGGCGCCTGGGTCGCAATAGCCGGCGAAGTCATCCTCCAGCGCGGCCAGCACTCCAGGAACGGTGTGGCCTGCCAGCGCGAAGGGAACGAACAGGGCGACGAAATCCTCCTCCCGCCGCAGGCCCCAACGGCAGGGCAGGTGCCAGGGCAGGCAGTTGAGCCCGAGCGAGATGAACGAGGCGCCACCCTCGAACCGGTCCCGCAGCCATGTCCGGAAGCGCTGTCGGTGCCGCACCGCGTACCAGGCCTGTCGCAGCGGTGCGTGCTGCCGCGACGCGGCGCCGAGGGCGAGGATGACCGCCTCGATCTCCTCCAACGGCAGGCAGCACAACTCAGCGAAGTGCAGCAGGGTGGCAGGGTAGTGGTGCGCCGGCACCACGGTGGCCGGGTCCAGCCTGCGGATCGCCTCGCGCGTCGCCTGTTGCAGGGCGGCGTAGTCCTGGATTTCGAACAGGAGCCGCAGCCGCATATGCGCGACATCAGGCGCATCTCCGGCCTGCCGCAGCAGGGCGATCGCGCCCGGCAGGTCGCCCGCTTCCCGCAGCCGCGATGCGGCCAGGGTCGGCGGGACGGAGGCGTCGTCCGCGACGGTCACTCGGCGTCGGATGTGCGGCCGAGGCGCCTTGGTCCGGCCTGTTCCAGGGTCAGGCCGGCCTCGGCCAGGTCACGCAGCACCAGGCTGCCGAGGCGGGTGTATTCGCGCCGGTTGCCGGCCCACTGCTCGCGCATCGCCTCGCGCAGCTTCTCCCGGCTCAGGCCGGGATGGGCCTGCAGGTGCAGCTGCCGCCACAGCACCTGCCCGACGAGTCGTGCCAGTTCGGCGTCCTCGGCCACCGGCTCCTGCGCCTGCTCCGCCGGCGCCTCCTCCGCCGCGGCGGCGAAACTGGGCACCGGCAGGCCAATGCCGACATGCGCCCGCAGTGCTTCCGCCGCCTCCGGCCGCGCCAGCTGCGCCACGACAAACAGGTCCCGGCCCGCTTCGCTGGCGTCCCCGGGACCGGCATGGGGGTCCCAGTGCCCGGCATAGGCGATGTCGAAGCCCAGGCGCTCCAGCAGCGGGCGCACCAGGGTGAAGCTCTGGTATTCGAAGCGCGTGCAGGCCTGGCCCTGCCAGGGGAAGTAGCGGCGGATGTCGCCCACCAGCTTGGCGAAGCCGGCCTCCGTCGTCGCATCGGCGACGTTGAACACCAGCCACCCGCCGGGCCGCAGCAGCAGCGCGGCATTCAGCCAGTAGGCGAGCTGGTACTGCAGGTCGACCTGCACCATGGCGTCGATGCTGAACACCGCATCGACATCGCGCTTCAATTCCTCCCGCCCGAAGGCGCCCAGCACTCCGTCCGGGTGCAACGGGTCGACCGGCAGGAAGCCGAGCCGGCCGGCGTCGACATGGTCCGCAAGCTTCGCTGCCGCGGCCTTCATCACCCGGTCGCTGACGTCGAAGACGGTCAGCTTCACCGCCGGATTGGCGCGCAGCAGCGCCTCCGCGTAGCGCCCGTCGCCGGTGCCGATCTCGATGGCGCGCCGCCAGCCGGCCGAATCCGCCATGCCGAAGATCCGGCGCAGCACGGCCATGGCCGGAGGCCGGTCGGGGCCGCCGGCGATGGCGCGCGGGGCCTCCCGCGTCCACAGGTCGGCGTAGGATTCCGGCCGGGCGAGGCTGGCCGGCACCGCATCGGGGTCGGCGCGCAGCGCATCGCGGAAGGCCTCCGCCTGTTCAGGGCGATCGAGGCGGGCGATCAGGTACAGGTCCCGCGGTGGCCGTCCCTCATGGTTCGACCAGGGCTCCAGCAACTCGATCTCGAAGCCCAGCCGGCGCAGGACGAAGCTGGCGATCTCGGCCGAGAGGTATTCGAATTTCGGGCAGATGCGGCCCTGGAACCTGTAGAACTTGCGGATGTCGCGCAGGATCTTCTGGAAGCCGCCGACGGTGGTGGGGTCGGCCAGCGTCATCAGCACCCGCCCGCCCGGCTTCAGCAGCAGCGCCGCGTTCATCCAGTAGGTGGTGAGGTAGGTGAGGTCCACATGGACCATGGCGTCGATGCTGAACACCGCATCGACCTTGCGCGCCAGACCCTGCGCGGACAGCATGGTGAACATCGCATCCGGGTGCACCGGGTCGATCTCGTGCAGGGACAGCCGGCCGGATTCGACGAAACTGCCCAGACGTGCCGCCGTGGCGTCGAGGAAGTTGCGGCTGACGTCGAAACCGAACAGCCGGACCCCTTCGCCGGCGTGCAGCACGCGTTCCGTGTACTTGCCGCCGCCGCCGCCGATCTCGACTGCCACGCCCCACTGTGCGACGCCGGCCGGGACGAAGAGCTTGTCGAAGATGCGCTGCCAGCTTTTCTCGTTGCCCCATTCCTGCCCCGGGTAGACCAGACGCGCATCGGCCTGCTGGAGCCTGGGAAACGCCTCCGCCACATAGACGTCCCACAGCTGACCATAGGTCTGCTTCTTCATCCGGCGCCGCTCCGAGTTGCGTACAAGTTACCAGCCGCCTTCCCGCCATGAAAGGGTTGCGGCAGCCGCCCCCGGGCCGGTCGCATTGCCGCCTCAACCGGCCGCGCCCACATTGTGGGCCATGGCGGCTCCCCACCCCCGAAGCTGGATGCGCGTGACGCCCGAGGGGCTGTACTGCGAACCCGGCGGCTTCTTCATCGACCCGGCGCGGCCGGTGCCACTGGCGGTGGTGACGCATGGCCACTCGGACCATGCCCGCCCCGACCACGCGGCGGTGCTGGCCAGCCCGGAGACGCTGGCGGTCATGCGCGCCCGCATGGGCGAAGGCCGTGCCGGTCTGCGGCAGCAGCCGATCGCGCCCGGGGAGGTGGTGCGTCACAACGGCGTCGAGATCCGCCTGGTCCCGGCTGGCCATGTGCTCGGGTCCTGCCAGGTGGTGCTGGACTGGCAGGGCAGCCGCATCGTCGTCTCCGGCGACTACAAGCGACGCGCCGACCCGACCTGCGCGCCCTTCGAGCCCGTCACCTGCGACGTCTTCGTCACCGAGGCGACCTTCGGCCTGCCGGTCTTCCGCCATCCGGATGCGGCGGTGGAGGTGGCGCGGCTGCTGGAAAGCCTGCGGCTGTTTCCGGAACGGGCACATCTCGTCGGTGCCTATGCGCTGGGCAAGGCGCAGCGGCTGATCGCGCTGCTGCGGCAGGCCGGCTGGGACCGGCCGATCTACCTGCACGGCGCGCTGATCGGCCTGTGCGAATTGTACGAAAGCCTGGGCGTGAAGCTTGGCCCGCTGGAGCCGGTGCCGGTGCCGGCCAAGCGCGGTGGTGGCGGCCTGCTGGCCGGCGAGGTGGTGCTGGCGCCACCGAGTGCCGAGGCCACCGCCTGGGTGCGCCGCCTGGCCGAGCCGGTGATCTGTGCCGCCTCCGGCTGGATGCGGGTGCGGCAGCGCGCCAAGGCGAAGGGCGTCGAACTGCCGCTGATCATCTCCGACCACGCCGACTGGGATGAGTTGCTGATGACCATCGAGCAGGTGCAGGCCCCGGATGTCTGGGTCACCCATGGCCGCGACGACGCGCTTTGCCACGCTATGGCGCAGCGCGGCGTGCGCGGCCGGGCGCTGCACCTGCTGGGCCGCGGGGAGGAAGATGAGGACCCGGCGCCGGTGGCCGCGGAAGCGCCGGCGGAATGAGTCTTCCAGCCTTCGCCGGACTGCTCGAACGGCTTGCCTTCACCCCCGGCCGCCTCGCCAAGCTGGCGCTGCTGCGGCACTGGTTCGAGACGCAGCCCGACCCCGATCGCGGCATCGGCCTCGCCGCCCTGACCGGGGAGCTGGTGTTCCGCTCCGCCAAGCCGGCCATGGTGCGGGAACTGGTGGCGGGGCGCAGCGACCCGGTGCTGTTCGACCTGTCCTACGATTATGTCGGCGACCTCGCCGAAACCGTTGCGCTGATCTGGCCGCCGCGCGCCGGCGTCAACACCCCGCCGCCCGGCCTCGCCGAGGTGGTGGAGGCGATGGAGGCGACGCCGAAATCGGCGCTGCCGGAGCTGATCGCCGGTTGGCTGGATGCGCTGGATGCCAATGGCCGGCTGGCGCTGATCAAGCTGGTCACCGGCGGGCTGCGCGTCGGCGTTTCCGCCCGGCTTGCCAAGACCGCACTGGCTGAATGGGCCGGGGAGGATGTGGCGGAGATCGAGGAGGTCTGGCACGGCCTGGCGCCGCCCTACCTCAACCTGTTCGCCTGGCTGACCGAGCAGGGGCCGCGGCCGAGTTCCGAGAACCTGCCGGTGTTTCGGCCCTTGATGCTGGCGCATCCGCTGGAGGAGCCGGATTTCGCCACGATCGGCCCGGAGACGCATCGCGCCGAGTGGAAGTGGGACGGGATCCGCGTGCAGCTTTCGGCGACGCCGGGCGGTGCCGCGCTGTGGTCGCGCGGGGCGGAGGAGATTTCCGGCGGGTTCCCCGAGATCCTGGAGGCGATGGATTTCCACGCCGTGCTGGACGGCGAGTTGCTGGTGATGCGGGACAAGGAAGTCGCGCCCTTCGCGGACCTCCAGCAGCGGCTGAACCGCAAGGTGGTCAGCGCGAAGATGCAGGCGTCGCATCCCGTCGCCGTGCGGCTGTACGACATTCTGTTCGATGGCGCGGAGGATCTGCGCCCGCTGCCCTTCGACCAGCGCCGCGCGCGGCTGGAGGCCTGGTTCGCGCGGGTGCAGCCGCGGCGCATGGACCTGTCGGAGATGATCCGCTTCGGCTCCATGGCCGAGTTGGAAGCGATCCGCGCGGGCGCGCGCGCCGCGGCGATCGAGGGGCTGATGCTGAAGCGCGCCGACAGCCCCTACCTCGCCGGGCGGCAGAAGGGGCTGTGGTGGAAGTGGAAACGCGCGCCGCTCGGCGTGGATGCGGTGCTGATGTACGCCCAGCGCGGCCACGGCAAGCGCAGCAGCTTCTATTCCGACTTCACCTTCGGCCTGTGGCGGCCGGACGGGCAGGGGGGGCAGGAACTGGTGCCGGTCGGCAAGGCCTATTCCGGCTACACCGACCAGGAATTGCTGTGGATCGACCGCTGGATCCGCAACCACACCACGGCCCGCTTCGGCCCGGTGCGGGAGGTGGAGAAGTCCCTGGTGATCGAGGTGATCTTCGACGCCGCGCAGCGCAGCACCCGCCATAAATCCGGCGTCGCGTTGCGCTTCCCCCGCATCCTGCGGCTGCGTACCGACAAGCCGGCGGAGGAGGCGGACCAGTTGGCGACGCTGGAGGCGCTGATCGTCGGTGTGGCGGAGGATTGACGAGTCTGGCTAGCCTGCCCGTCCCGGCCCGCATCGGGCGGGCCGGCGGAGATGAATGACGATGCTGAAATCCGCTTGCCGCCTGGCGATGGTCCTGCTGCCGTTGGCGGGATTGGCTCACGCCCAGACCGTTGTTGCCACGCGCGAGGCGCCGGAGGCGATCGGCCCCTACAGCCAGGCCATCCGCGTCGGCAACACGCTGTACCTTGCCGGGCAGATCGCGCTCGACCCCGCCACCAACCAGATGATCGCCGATCGGACCATCGAGGCCGAGACGCGCCGCGTGCTGGACAACCTGAAGGCGGTGGTCGAAGCGGCGGGCTTCCGCATGTCCGACATCGTCTCCACCACCGTCTTCATGGCGGACCTGAATGAGTTCGGCCGCATGAACACGGTCTATGCCACCTACTTCCCTTCCAACCCGCCGGCCCGCGCCACGGTGCAGGCCGCCCGGCTGCCGCGCGACGTGAAGGTGGAGATCGCCGCGATCGCCGCGCGCCCCTGATTGACCACCCCCAACCCGCGTGCTGCCTTGCCGGCGCAGCACGTGGGGTGACGTCGATGAAACTGGTTCCGAATCTATGCCGTCAGCGCCTCGCCGAGGGCGGACTCGCGCTCGGCTTCGGCGTGCATCACCTGCGCGGCAGCGCGGTCGGCATGATCGGCCAGGCCGCTGGCTTCGACTGGCTGTTCATCGACATGGAGCACGGCGCGATGAGCGTCGACGATGCTAGCCGCATCGCCATCGCAGCGCTCGGCCAGGGCATCACGCCCATCGTCCGGGTCTGCAAGGATGCGCTGTTCGAGGGCACGCGCTGCCTCGACAACGGTGCCATGGGCATCGTCGTGCCGCATGTCGACACGGCCGAGGAGGCCGAGGCGGTGGTGCGCGCCTATCGCTTCCCGCCCACCGGCGACCGCAGCTGGGGCGCGCCGCCCTTCGCCTATGGCATGGCGCCGGTAAATGCGGCGCAGGCGCAGGCCGAACTCAACGCGGATATTCTGGTGGTCTGCATGATCGAGACGCCGCAGGCGGTGGCGAATGCGGAGGCCATCGCCGCCGTGCCGGGCGTCGACGTGCTGATGTTCGGCACCTCCGACCTCACCGCCACCATGGGCATCCCCGGCCAGATCGGCCACCCGGATGTCCGCGCCGCCTACGCCACGGTGGGCGCCGCCTGCGCCGCGCATGGCAAGGTGATGGGCATGGGTGGCGTGTATGACGAGAAGGTCGCGCCGGACTACATCGCGCTCGGCGCGCGCTTCATCCTGGGCGGCTCCGACCACGCCTTCCTGATGGCCGGCGCCACCCAGCGTGCCGGCTTCCTGCGCGGGCTGGCGCCGAAACGGGCTTGACCCCTCGCGCCGAGAGGCCGGCGGTCGGCATCGCGCTGCGGCTGTCGGCGACGCTGCTGTTCGCCGTGATGTCGCTGTTCGTCCGGTTGGCCTCGGCGCAGGCGCCGGTCGGGCAGATCGTGTTCCATCGCAGCTTCTGGGCGCTGCTGCCGATCCTGGCCTACCTGGCCTGGCGGCGGCAGTTGCCGCGCGGGTTCACCACGCGGCACCCGATGGGCCATCTGCGGCGCAACCTGTTCGGCTGTGCCTCCATGTTTTTCTCCTTCCTGTCGCTGGCCACCCTGCCGTTGGCGCTGGCCACCGCATTGTCCTTCCTGGCGCCGCTGCTCGCCGTGCCGGTCGGCATCCTGGTGCTGCGGGAACGGCCCGGCTGGCTGGTCGGCGGCGCGGCCATCGGCGGCTTCGCCGGCGTGCTGCTGATGCTGGCGCCCGCCTTCACCGGCCCGGCGCTGGACCAGGACACGCTGATCGGCGTCGGCGCCGGCCTGCTGACGGCGGCGACGACGCTGTTCGCCCGCGTCGAGGTGAAGCGCCTGACGGCGACCGAACTGCCGGGCACGATCGCCCTGTATTTCTCGCTGCTCTGCGCCGCCGGTGGGCTGGCGACGCTGCCCCTCGGCTGGGCCGATATCGGCGGCACCGGCCTGGTCTGGCTGGTCGGCGCCGGCATCGCCGGGGGCCTCGCGCATATCTGCATGACGGAGGCGGTGGCCCGCGCGCCGATCAGCCTCCTCGCCCCCTTCGAATACACCGCGCTGTTGTGGGCGGTGCTGTTCGACCTGGTGATCTTCGGCCTGATCCCAGGCCTGCCGAGCCTGGCGGGCGGCGTGCTGGTGGTTGCGGCCGCGGTGGTGGTTGCCTTCGCCGACCGGCTGCGCACCTGGCTGCGGCGCGCTTGAGCGCCGGGTGCCATTCCTGTGGATGACTCGCAAGTAATCTTGCGAACGCCTCGCAATTGCGATATCTCGCTCGCAACACCGCCAGAGGACACCCCCCATGCGCCGTCGCCCCCTGCTCTCGCTGCTTCCGGCCCTCGGCCTTGCGGCATTCGCGTTTCCGGCGCTCGCCCAAGGGCCGGAGCTGAACCTCTACTCCTCCCGCCACTACGACACGGACCGGGAGCTGTATGACGCGTTCACGCGCGAGACCGGAATTCGCGTCCGCCTGATCGAGGGCGACGCCGACCAGCTGATCCAGCGCATCCGCACCGAGGGCGCGAACAGCCCCGCCGACGTGCTGATCACGGTGGACGCCGCCCGCCTGGCCCGCGCGAAGGAGGCCGGCATCCTGCAGCCGATCCAGAGCCAGGTGCTGAACAGCCGCATCCCGGCCAACCTGCGCGATGCCGAGGGCTACTGGTTCGGCGTCTCCAAGCGCGCCCGGGTCATCATGTACGACCGCCAGGCCGGCCTGCCCGAGGGCCTGAGCCGCTTCGAGGACCTCGCCGATCCGCGCTTCCGCGGCCAGATCTGCGTCCGTTCGGCGTCGCACCCCTACAACACCTCGCTCACCGGCTCGGTGCTGGCCGCCAACGGCGCGGAAGCGACGGAAGCCTGGGCGCGTGGCGTCGCCGCCAACATGGCGCGCCCGCCGCAGGGCGGCGACCGCGACCAATTCCGCGCGATCCCCTCCGGCCAGTGCAAGCTGGCGATTTCCAATACCTACTACCTCGGCAACATGATGACATCCCAGCGCGCCGAGGACCGCGCGATCGCCGAGCGCATCGGCGTGCTCTTCCCGAACCAGGGTGCCGGTGACCGCGGCGCGCATGTGAACATCTCCGGCGCCGGCGTTGTTCGCACCGCGCCCAATGCCGCCGCCGCGCAGCGCTTCATCGAATACCTGACCAGCCCGCGGGCGCAGGAGATCTTCGCGGTGGGCAACATGGAATATCCGGTCGTGGCCGATGCGCCGGTGCACCCGGTGCTGGCCGCCTTCGGCGAGTTCCGCGAGGACCAGCTCAACGCCGGCACCTACGGCGCCAACGCCGCCGAGGCGCTGCGCATCATGCAGCGCGCGGGCTGGCGCTGACTCTCCGGGCGGCCTTCTGACGCCTTGGCGTCAGCGGCCCGCCTGTCGCTGAATTGCTGCAAAAGCCGCTGCGGAAGGGCGAGGCTGCATGTATATCTGCAATTGCAATGCGCTGACGGACAAGCAGATCTCGGCCGCGGTGGCCGCGGGAGCCGACCGTCCGCATGATGTCTACGCGGCCTGCGGCTGCCGCGCCCAGTGCGGCGGCTGCACGGCGACCATCCTGGCGATGGTGCGCGCGGGGACCTGCACTGCCGGCAAGTAGCCGGCCGCAGCCCCGGGGCCGGTCACCCGGTTGCAGAAGGATGCGGACGTGCGCGACGCCAAGGTCATCGAATACCTCAACCTCCAGCTCACCAACGAGCTGACCGCGATCAACCAGTACTTCCTGCATTCCCGCACGCTGCGCCACTGGGGCGTCAGCAAGCTGGCGCGCAAGGAATACGAGGAATCGATCGAGGAGATGAAGCACGCCGACTGGCTGATCGAGCGCATCCTGTTCCTCGGCGGCCTGCCCAACGTGCAGCGGCTGAACCAGGTGCTGATCGGCCAGAACGTCCAGGAGATCCTGGAATGCGATCTGAAGCTGGAGGAGAAGGCGCTGGTCGATCTGCGCGACGGTATCGCGCACTCCGAATCCGTGCGCGACTACGTCTCGCGCGACCTCATGCTGAAGATCCTGGCGAATGAGGAGGAGCACGAGGATTTCCTCGACCGCCAGTTCGACCTGATCCGCCAGATCGGCATCGAGCGCTACATCCTGCTGAACAGCGACGCGGCGCCCGATCAGGATTAGTCGCGCTCCGCCGTGATGCTGCTGCCGCCGAAGACCACCTGGCGGCGCAGCGCCGGCGTGAACAAGCCATACAGCATCGGCAGGTCCGGCGCGCTGGCGGCGTCCAGCGCGGCGCGCCGGTCCTCCGGCAACCGGAGATCCGTGGCCGCGATGTTGTCCCAAAGCTGCGCCATGCGGCTGACGCCCATCAGCGCGGTGGTCACCCCGGGCCGGCCCAGGACCCACGCCAGCGCGACCCGGGCCATCGGCTGCCCCATCCCCTCCGCCACCTCCCGCAATGCGGCGACGATCCGCCAGTTGCGCTCGGTGAACAGCGTGTCGCCGAAGGGGTTGGCCCCGTCCAGCCGCTTGTCATCCGACGGACGCGCCGTGGCGCCGGCTTCGTTCGGCAGGCCGCCGGCACGCGAGGGGCCCGCCTCGACCGTCGCGCGGTCGTATTTGCCGGTCAGCAGGCCATAGGCGAGCGGGCTCCATGGCATGAAGCCGATGCCTAGGTCGCGCGCCAGCGGCAGGTGTTCCGCCTCCAACTCCCGGCTGACCAGCGAATGGAAGTACTGCATCGCGATCGGCCCCGGCTGCCCGCGCAGCGCTGCCAAGGTGGCGATGCGCGCGACGTACCAGGCGGGTGCGTTGGAGATGCCCCAGTAGCGGATGCGGCCGGCGCGGATCAGCGCCGCCATCGTCTCCAGCAACTCCTCGGCCGGCGTCACGGAATCCCAGACATGAACCCAGTACAGGTCGATATGGTCGGTGCGCAGCCGGCGCAGCGAGGCCTCCAGCGCCGCATGGACGTGCTTGGCCCCGTTGCCGCCGGCATGTGGCCCCTGGCCACCGGAGAAGCCGGATTTCGTCGCCAGCACGATGCTGTCCCGCAGCCCGCGCTCGGCGATGATCGCACCCAGCATCTCCTCCCCCTGCCCGCCGGCATAGACGTCCGCCGTGTCGACGAGGTTGCCCCCGGCCTCGACATAGGCGTCGAACACCGCCTCGGCCTCCGGCCGGTTCATGCCCCACCGAGAGACGCCGAACGTCATCGTCCCCAAGGCAAGGGGGCTGACGGCAAGGCCGGAGCGGCCGAGGGTGCGGTAGTCCGTGAGGGCCATGCGAGGATTCCATAGCGATTGCTATGGAACGTGATGCGCCACTTGTCGGCGGTGGTCAAGAATTTCATAATGATTGCTATGGAACATGCCGCGCCGCGTCGCCGACATGGCCGCCCGCTGTCCTTCGACCGCGAGGCGGCGCTCGGAGCCGCCATGCTGCTGTTCTGGCGGCACGGCTACGAGGCGACCTCGGTGGCTCAGCTCACCCAGGCGATGGGCATCACGCCGCCCAGCCTCTACGCCGCCTTCGGCGACAAGCGCCGCCTCTTCCGCGCCGCGGTCCAACGCTACATGACGGGCGCGCGGACCGTGGAGCAGATCATCGGCGAAGCCGCGAACGCGTGGGACGCGGCACGTGACCTGCTGGTCACTGCGGCAACCGGCAATACCGGCGAGGCGACTCCGCCGGGTTGCCTGCTGGCCAGCGCCCTGGTCAGTGGCTCGCCCGAGGAGGCCGAGCTGCGGGAGGAGTTGGCCGCCATCCGCCGCGATATCGAGGCGCGCCTGCGGTCGCGGATCGCGCAGGATTTGGCGGAGGGCCGGCTGCCCCCTGGCTGCGATCCCGTGGCGCTGGCCGGCCACACGCTCGCCGTGATTCAGGGCATGTCGACGCTTGCCAAGGATGGCGCCGACCGGGGCAAGCTGCTGCGGATCGTGGATACCGCGATGGCCTGTTGGCCGGCGCCGGGTGGCTGATCTTCAGCCAGGTCCGGCTATGTTGCCGCTCAGGCTGGCGGCGATCGTGGCGGCTTCCTCCGCCGTACTGCCCTCGGCTGGGCTTCGGCCGGCGCGGCGGTACCAATACTCGGCATTGGCGTCGTCACCCTCGATCCGGTGCAGCCAGGCATGGATCCAGGCGGCGTCCGCGCCCGGATCGGCCTGGGCGATCTGGTGCGCCCCCTCCCAATCCCCATCGAGCGCCAGGCGGATGGCGCGCAGCAGCGGCTCGGTCCTGGTGATCACCGTCGCATCCCCCGCACCAGGGCCGCCACCGGCAGCAGCCCGACCAGGACGATCAGCAGCGCGGCGGTGGACGCTTCGGCCAGCCTTTCATCCGAGGCCAGATTGTGCACGCGGACCGCCAGCGTGTCGAAGTCGAAGGGCCGCACGATCAGCGTCGCCGGCAGTTCCTTCATCGTGTCCACGAAGACCAGCACGCCCGCCGTCAGCAGCGCACCGCGCGCCAGCGGCAGTTCGACCGAGCGCACCGCCTGCCCCGGCGTGCGGCCGAGCACGCGGGCGGCGCCGAACAGGCTTGGCCGGATGCGGGCCAGGCCCGATTCCACCGCCGACAGCGCCACGCCGAGGAAGCGCACCAGGTAGGCGAAGACCAGCGCCGCGATGCTGCCCGACAGCAGCAGGCCCGTGGAGATCCCGAATCGCGCGCGCATCCAGGCATCCAGGGTGTTGTCGAACAGCGCGAAGGGCACCAGCGCGCCCACCGCGATGACCGAGCCCGGCAGCGCGTAGCCCAGCGCCGCAACCCGGTTGGCCGAGGCGCGCACGCGGGAGGGATGCAGCCGCTGCGCCCAGGCCAGCAGCGCCGCCAGCAGCACGGCGAGGGCGGCCGTCAGCCCGGCGAGCGTCACGCTGTTCAGCGCGTAGGGCACGGTGCGGCGCGGGTCGAGCGGGTCGCCCGCCTCCAGCATCAGCATCAGCAGCGCGCCCGCCGGGATGACGAAGCCGAGCAGTACCGGCAGCGAACACACGAGGATCGCCGCCGCTTCCTTCCAGCCGCGCAGCACCACCGGCCGCAGTGGCGGGTTGCGGGTGGTGGTGGGGTGGTAGCGCCGGCCGCCGCGACTCATCCGTTCCAGCAGCAGCAGGGTCGCGACCAGACCCATCAGCGCGGTCGCGAGTTGCGCCGCCGCAGTGCGGTCGGCTAGGCCGAACCAGGCGTCGTAGATGCCGGTGGTGAAGGTACGCACGGCAAAATGCTGCACCGTGCCGAAATCCGCCAACGTCTCCATCAGCACCAGCGCCACGCCACCGGCCAGCGCCGGGCGCGCCATGGGCAGCGCCACATGCAGGAAGGTACGCGGCAGGCCGTGGCCGAGGGTGCGGCTGGCTTCCAGCAGGCACACGCTCTGTTGCAGGAAGGCGCTGCGACACAGCAGGTAGACGTACGGATATAGCACCGCGGCAAGCATCAGCGCGGCACCCGGCAGGCTGCGGATCTCGGGGAACCAGTAATCGCCCCAGCGCAGGCCGGTGGCGTCCCGCAGCAGGGTCTGCACCGGCCCCGCCACGTCCAGCAGCCAGACATAGGTGTAGCCGCAGACATAGGCCGGCATCGCCATCGGCAGCAGCAGGGCGACTTCCAGCAGCCAGCGGCCGCGGAAGGCGCAGCTTGCCACCAGCCAGGCGGTGATCGCGCCCATCGTCGCCGCCAGCACGCCGACCAGCACCGCGAGCAGCAGTGAGTTCACCAGCAATTCGGGCAGCAGGGTGCGCAGGATGTAGGCCCACTCGGTGCCGCCCGATCCCAAGCCAGCGGGCGTCGCCGCCGTCACCAGCACGGAGGCCAGCGGCGCCGCGATCAGGCCCGCCGCCAGCAGCGAGACCCAGGCCCAGGCCGGCGCCACCCGGCTGCGCCGCGGCGGGCCGGGGCGCAGGCGGTCGGCCGGAAAGCCGGCGGTGGACATCGCGTGTCAGTCCTTGCGCGCCATCCAATCGGCGGCGGAGACCCGCTTCACCTCCATCCGGTCGCTGGTCCGCGTGTACCAGCCGGCACCATGCAGGCGACCCACAAGCCCGAGCGCCGGGCTGTCGATGTAGCATTTCACCGGGTCCATCACCGCGGCATCGGCGATGTGCATGGCCCGCACCTGGCCGATGACCATGCTGTGGGCGCCGATCGGCAGCGTCTGGAACAGCGTGCACTCCATCGCCACCGGGCTTTCCGCCAGGCGGGGCGGCCGCACCTTGGTGGAGGGGAGGGTGGTCAGCCCGGCCTGCGCCACCTCGTCCTCGCCGGGCGGGAAGTCGGCGGCGGTGACGTTCATCGCATCCAGCGCCGTCTCCGGCACCAGGCAGACGGTGAATTCGCCGGTGGCCGCGATGTTGGCCAGGGTGTCCTTGGCCGCACCGGTTGGCCGGTTGCCGACGCCGAGCGCAACGACCGGCGGGTCCGAGCCGAAGACGTTGAAGAAGGAATAGGGCGCGGCGTTCAGCACGCCCGCCGCATCCTGGGTCACCACCCAGGCGATTGGCCGCGGCACGACGGTGGAGACCAGCAACTTGTAGCGGCTGGACGCCGGCAGGGCATCGAGGTCGAACAGCATCGGCAGTCTCCGCGGGTCGCCGCGCTTAGTGCCGCCGGCGGCCGCCCCTGTCGAGGGCTGGGCCTCTCAGCATTGCCGCCCCTTCGGCACCTGCATCGATCGAAGCTCGCCCTCCGCCACCAACTCCGCCGATTCGGCGAGTGCGGCGGTCAGTGGCAGGCCGAGGTGCCGCGCGACCTGTCCCAGCCGGGCGCCGCAGGTGCGCAACGTCTCCAGCGACGTATCGGCCCGGCGCGGCTCGCCGCCTGGCCTCTCCCCGTCCGGGTCCAGCAGGTCGAACACGAAAGTGCGGCTGCCGTCGTCATGCTGCGTGATCAGTGGGGTCTCCCGCAGCAGCGCAGCCAGCAGGTCCTGGTCCGGGATGGTTTCGAGCCGGCCCCTGCGGTCATGGATGAACAGGGTGATCCGTGCGACCTCGCTCATTTTGGTTCCTGCCTGCTGGCGCCCTGGGCGCTTCGGCCCCGCCATGAGGCGGCCGGTCACCGAAGATAACTATTTCGTTACGAAACTACCCAGGATTGAACCATTAAGCAAACGAATCCCGTGAGGGGTCAGCCCACGGCATCCGGCGCCTTCTTCCCGTGCAGAAGCACCGCATCGACATTGCTCAGGGCGCGCTGGCCCATGGCGTCCCGGGTCTCAAGCGTTGCGCTGCCCAGATGCGGCAGCAACGCCACATTCGCGAGGCCCAGATAGCCCGGAAACAGCTTTGGTTCGCCATCATAGACATCGAGGCCGGCGGCGCGGATGTGGTCGGAGCTCAGCGCCGCGACCAGCGCCGCATCATCCACCGAGCCGCCGCGACCGGTGTTGATGACGATCGAGCCCGGCCGCATCCAGGAGAGGCGTTCGGCATTCAGCCAGCGCCGCGTCGCCTCGCCGCCCGGCATGTGCATGGACAGGATATCGATGGAGGACAGGAAGTCGCGCTCCTCCGCATGGAAGATCGCGCCCTGTTCCAGGTCCGGCGGCACGCGGTTCAGGTCGCGGTAGTGGATTTCCATGCGGAAGCCGCGCGCCATGGCGGCCAGCTCCCGCCCGATGCGCCCGAAGCCGGCGATGCCGAGGCGCTTGCCCTCCAGCGTCACCCCCATCAACTGCGTGGGCGCCCAGCCGTCCCATTTGCCGGCGCGGACCATGCGCTCGCCCTCTCCGGCGCGGCGGGCGGCCATCAGCATCAGGGTGAAGGCGCATTCGGCGGTCGCGAAGGACAGCACCTCCGGGGTGTTCGCCACGGTGATGCCGCGCGCCTTGGCCGCGGGAACGTCGATATGGTCGGTGCCGACGGAGAAGGTGGCGATGATCTTCACGCTGTCCGGCAAGGCGCCAATGGTGCCGGCGTTCATCGGGTCGCCTGCGGCGCACAGGATGCCGGCGGCACCAGCCTCCGCCGCCCGGCGCGCAATCTCGGTGCCCTCGCGGTACCAGGGCTCGTCGGCGCTGTTCAGGCGGGCATCGTAGTCGCGCGCGGCGCGGGCCTCGATGGCATCCGGCAGGCGGCGGGTCAGCAGCAGGACGGGTTTCGGCATGGCTTTGTCTTCCCGGGCGTCGTTCGGGCTTTGGTAGCAGGAAGCGCCCGGCTTGCCAGCCGGGCCGCTCGGTTGCAGGTTCCCCGCCGGATTGCCGCAAGGAATGAAAACATGGATCTGGGTCTCAAGGGCCGCCGCGCCCTGGTGATGGGCGCCTCCAAGGGCCTCGGCCGGTCGATCGCCGATGCGCTGGCGGCCGAGGGCGCGACCCTTGCCATCAGCGGCCGCGACCAGGCGAGCCTCGACAAGGCGGCGGCGGAACTGCGGGCGGCCGGTGCGGCGGCGGCCACCGGCCTGGTGGCCGATGTCGCGCAGGGCGAGCAGATGGACCGCCTGGCCGATGCCGCGATCGCGGCGATGGGCGGCGTCGACATCCTGGTGCTGAACCACGGCGGCCCGCCGCCCTGCATCGCCTCCGAGATCACGGACGCTTCGCTGCACACCTGGTTCGAGCAGATCGTGGCCTCCCCCATCCGCATCGCCAACCGGCTGATCCCGGCGATGCGCAAGCAGGGTTTCGGGCGCGTCATCGTGGTCGGCAGCACCGGCATGCAGCATCCGATCCCGAACCTCGCTCTGTCCAACACCCTGCGCGCCGCGATCTGGGGCTGGCTCAAGACCTATGCGGGGGAGGCGGCGAAGGACGGCGTGACCATGAACGTGCTGGCCCCCGGCAGCATCATGACCGACCGCATCGTGCAGAACGCGGCTTCCCGCGCCGCCAAGGCCGGCACCACGCCGGAGGATGAGATGGCGCGCATGTCGGACGAAATTCCGGCCGGGCGCATCGGCACGACGGAGGAGTTCGGCCCGATGGGCGCCTTCCTTGCCAGCGACCGCGCCGCCTACATCACCGGCTCCATGATCCGCGTCGATGGCGGCCGCGTCCGCAGCATGCTCTGAGGGAAACACACCGATGCTGCCGAACCTGACGCCGGATGTGGCGCTCGCCGAGAGGCTGTTCGACGAGTTGCGCGTGGCAAGCTTCGACGGCGTCGGCATCACCCGCGATGCCTATGGCGCGGGCGAGCGACGCGCGCATGAGATCGTGCGCGCGGCGGCGGAGGGCATCGGGCTGGACTGCCAGGTGGACCCCATTGGCAACCTGCTGATGACCCTGCCGGGCAGCGACCGCGCGCAGAAGCGCGTGCTGCTCGGCAGTCACCTCGACAGCGTCGCGGAGGGCGGCAACTTCGATGGCGCCGCCGGCGTGCTGGTGGGCCTCGCTGCCCTGTCCGGCATGAAGCGCGCCGGCTTCGTGCCGGGGCGGGATGTGACGGTGGTGGCGGTGCGGGCGGAGGAGGCCGGAAGCTGGTTCCCCATCTCCTACCCCGGCTCGCGCGGCGCACTCGGCCTGCTGAAGCCCGAGGAGCTTGGGGTAAAGCGCCAGGACAACGGCCGCTCGCTGGCCGACCACATGCGGGAGGAGGGGTTCGACCCCGGCTTCGTGGAACGTGGCGGGCGCACCTTCTCCAAGGACGACACGGCGGCGTTCCTCGAATTGCACATTGAGCAGGGGCCGGTGCTGGAAGGGCAGGGGGCGCCTGTCGGCATCGTCACCGGCATTCCGGGCAGCCGCCGGCTGCGCGGCGCGCGCGTGCTGGGCGAGTACAACCATTCCGGCGCCACGCCCCGCAAGTACCGGCGCGACGCGGCGATCGCGCTGGCGGAGCTGGCGCATCGCGTCGATGACCGCTGGGTGGAGCTGGAGGCGCGCGGCCACGTGCTGGTCGTCACCTTCTGCGTCATGGGCACGACGGAAGACGCCGGCTTCACCAAGATCGCCGGCGAGGCGCGCTTCCAGCTCGACGTCCGCAGCGTGAACCCGCGCAGTTGCGACCTGCTGATGGAGACGCTGTACGAGGCGGTGCCCGAGATCGAGGCGCGCCGCGGCGTGCGCTTCGAACTGGGCGCGGAGACCACCAGCCGCGCCGCGCCGATGGATGCCGGCATCCAGGCGGGGCTGGCGAACGCCGCCGATGCGCTGGGCATCCGCCACCTGTCGATGGCAAGCGGCGCGGGGCATGACGCGGCGGCCTTCGCCATGGCGGGCATCCCGGCCGGGATGATCTTCGTCCGCAACCAGAATGGCAGCCACAATCCGAAGGAAGCGATGCGGATGGAAGATTTTGCCGAGGCCTGTGCGGTGGTGACGCGTTGGGCGAGCATGTCCTCGTCACAATGAGCGAGTTGGTCTGGATATCACTAGTTAGTTCATTTGCTGGCGCGGCGGCGTTCTACCTGCTTCAGGCTGCGCTGAACATTTGGCTGCGGCCAGTCCTGGTTGTTGAGGTTTCGCAGAACGGCGGTTTTCGTGTCGAGCGTTTGGTCAACGTTGATGGAGGCACCATGCCAAAATCTCAGCGACCGGGCGTGTGGCTACGAGTTCGTGTCGTCAACCGAGGGCGAAGCGTCTCTCGCGGTGTCCGCGTGTTTATGACTGATTTTGCCGACGCTGGAGACGCGCCGCTAGAACGGCTGGCAACGGACCCTGCCCCGCTCGATTGGGCACATTTACCGCGTGGTTCGGCAATCGACATCCCGCCCGGGCTGGGGTTCTTTGCTGACTTCGTATTGGCCGTTGGATACCCGTCGTGGGTTGAATCTGAACTCAGGTCGGGATCGCGCATTCCAGAATTCGAGAGACTTTTACTCAGCCGCAGTCCGATCCGCTGTGCCTTTACCCCGACTCATCAAAGTGGCCTGGGTGAAATGAAAATTGCCTGCCTTGAAGTCGGGGGCAATTTGAACGCCTTTCAATGGAGGCATTAACCAGCAACATGTCTGAATTGAGCAAAGCAGCCCGCCTCGCCGTCGATATCGGCGGCACCTTCACCGATGTGGCCGTCGAGCGTGCCGGCGAGGACGGTACCGAGCGCTGGACCGGCAAGGTTCTCACGACGCCGCACGCGCCGGAACTCGGCGTGCTGGAGGGCGTGCGCGTGGTGCTGGAACGTGCCGCGCTGACGCCCGCCGATATCGAGTTGGTCATCCACGGCACCACGCTGGCCACCAACGCCATCATCGAGCGCAAGGGCGCCCGCACCGCGCTGCTGACGACGGACGGCTTCCGGGACGTGCTCGCGCTGGGGAACGAGTCCCGCTACGACCAGTACGACCTGAACATCGATCTCGCCCAGCCGCTGATCCCGCGCCGCTGGCGGCTGACGGTGCCGGAGCGGCTGGACAATGAGGGCCATGTGCTGCTGGCGCTCGACGAAGCGGCGGTGCGCGCCCAGGTCGAGACCCTGCGTGCCGAGGGCATCGAAAGCCTCGCCATCGGCTTCCTGCATGCCTTCGTGAACCCGGCGCATGAACGCCGCGCCGCGGCCATCGTGCACGAGATGTGGCCGGACCTTCCCATCTCGCTGTCCTCCGAGGTGTCGCCTGAGATGCGGGAGTGGGAGCGGTTTTCCACCACCGCCGCCAACGCCTATGTCCAGCCGCTGATGGCGAGCTACCTGCGGCGCCTGGAAGCCGGGTTGAAGGAGGCCGGCTTCACCTGCCCGCTGTTCATGATGCTGTCCGGCGGCGGCCTGACCACGCTCGACACCGCCGCGCGCTTCCCGATCCGCCTGGTGGAATCCGGCCCCGCCGGCGGCGCGATCTTCTCGGCGCATGTCGCGAAGCAGCGCGGCTGGTCGAAGGTGCTGTCCTTCGACATGGGCGGCACCACGGCGAAGGTCTGCCTGATCGACGATTTCGCGCCGCAGGCCAGCCGCACCTTCGAGGTGGCCCGCGTCGGCCGCTTCAAGAAGGGCTCTGGCCTGCCGCTGCGCATCCCCGTGATCGAGATGGTGGAGATCGGCGCCGGCGGCGGCTCCATCGCCCATCTCGATGCGCTGGGCCGCATCCAGGTCGGGCCGGAAAGCGCCGGCGCGGACCCGGGACCGGTCTGCTACGGCCGCGGCGGCGACAAGCCGGCGGTGACTGATGCGAATTTGGCGCTTGGCCGCTATGAGCCGGACCTGTTCGCCGGCGGCGCCTTGAAGCTGCATGTGCAGCCGGCGCTGGATGCGCTGGATGCGCATGTCGGCCGCAAGCTGGGGCTGGCGCCGGAGATGGCGGGGCTCGGCGTGGTGGAGATGGTGGACGAGAACATGGCGAACGCCGCGCGCGTGCATGCCATCGAATCCGGCAAGGGCTATGGCGGCCGCGGCATCATCGCGTTTGGCGGCGGCGGGCCGGTGCATGGCTATCGCGTCGCCGAGAAGATCGGTGTCGATCGTGTGCTGGTGCCGAGCGGCGCCGGCGTCGGCTCCGCCATCGGCTTCCTGCGCGCGCCGGTGGGGTATGAGGTGGTGAAGTCGCTGTACCAGCGTTTTCGCACCTTCGACGTGGCGGCTGTCAATGCGCTGCTGGCGGAGATGTCGGCCGAGGCGTCCCGCGTTGTCGCCGAAGGCGCCTTCGGCGCGCCGACGCAGGAACACCGCCTGGCCTTCATGCGCTACGTCGGCCAGGGCCACGAGATCAACGTGGCGCTGCCCGCGCGGGCGCTGACCGAGGCCGACATTCCCGAAATCCGCTCTGCCTACGACGCCGAATACACCCGCTTCTATGACCGCCCCGTGCCCGGCAGCGACGTTGAAATCCTGTCCTTCGCCGTCACCGTCGCGACCATCGCGGAACCGGTCGAACCCGTGGCGCCCGTGGCCGACACGCCGGCCCCCGCGCCGATCCGCATGCAGCGCGTGCGCGACACGGCGACCGGGCAGGTGGCGGATTGGCAGGTCTATGACCGTGCCCAAATGCCCGCCGGGTCCGCCGTGCCCGGTCCCTGCATCGTGGCGGAGGCGGAGACCAGCACGCTGGTCGGGCCGGGCTGGTCCTGCCGGGTGGACGGGCTGCGCTATCTGGAACTGACTCGCGGTGGCTGAACTACAGCTCCACCTCGTCACCCTCGACGAAGATGGTGCCGGATGGCGGCAGGGATCGCGTGGCGCTGTCGGTATCCAGCCCCAGCCGCGTCATCTCGGCCTCCGTCAGGCGGCGGAACTCGACGCCGGCCTCGCGGAAGATCTCGATCGACAGCAGCCCGGCCTTGTCCCACTTCGATGCGGTGCCGAGGCGGGGTTCGGCGGCGATCACGCGCTTGACGCCGGCCTGGATCAGCAGCGTCGCGCACATGCTGCAGACCGGCTTGCCGACCACATAGGCGTCGCAGTCCCGCGCCTCCTTCCCCGCGAAGATCAGCGCGTTCTGCTCGGCGTGGATGGTCATGGTCAGCTTGAGCTTCTGGTCCTCCAGCCGCCGCACGTCATCCTCGACGTTGGAGGGGAAGCCATTGAAGCCGACGGCGATCAGCCGGCCGAGCTTGGGATTGACGATGGCGGCGCCGACCTTGGCGCGCGGGTCCTTGGACCATTCGCCGACCAGCTTCGCCAGGTCGAGGTAGCGGGCATCCCACTTCTCCTGGCTTTTCCGCCGTGTTGCCGCGCTGACTTTGGTCCGGGCCATTCCTACGCACCGCAAGTCTCTGAATATCAAGCCTAGATGGGGATCGCATGAGCACGCAAGCCGCCAGCGCGCTGGAGAAGATCCAGCAGCAGATCCAGTGGAACCGCCTGATCGCGGTGGTGGAGGAACAAGCTCAGATCATGATCCGCACCGCCTTCTCCACCACGGTGCGGGAAGCTGGCGACCTGTCCGCCGGCGTTTTCGACCTGCATGGCCGGATGCTGGCGCAGGCGGTGACGGGCACGCCGGGCCATGTGAATTCCATGATGGAATCAGTCGGCCACTTCCTGGCAAAATTCCCGGCCGAGACGATGAAGCCGGGCGACCACTACATCACCAACGACCCCTGGCTCGGCACCGGCCACCTGCACGATTTGACGGTGGTGACGCCCGCCTTCAGCGGCGGGAAGATCGTCGGCCTGTTCGCCAACACGGCGCATGTCATTGATGTCGGCGGCCTCGGCATGGGGCCCGAAGGGCGCAGCGTCTTTGAGGAGGGGCTCTATATCCCCATCGTGAAGTGTTTCGACCAGGGCGCGCCGAACGAGACCTTTTTCGACTTCCTGCGCATGGGATCGCGTACGCCGGTGGAGCTGGAGGGCGATGTCTATTCGCTGTGCGCCTGCAACGATGCCGGCGCCAAGCGCCTGGCGGAGATGCTGGCCGAATTCGGCATGGACAGCCTGGACCCCCTGGCCACCTACATCTTCGACAGCTCGCTGAAGGCGACGCTGGAGGAAATCGCAAACCTGCCCAAGGGGATCTACCGCAGCCAGATCACCTCCGATGGCTACGAGGCACCGGTCACGCTGAAGGCCGCGATGACGGTGCAGGCTGATCGCATCGTGGTGGACTATTCCGGCACCTCCGGCCTGTCCGGGCGCGGCATCAACGTGCCGGCGGCCTATTGCCGCGCCTATGCCTGCTTCGGCATCAAATGCGTCGTGGCGCCGGAGATCCCGAACAACTGGGCCTCGCTGGCGCCTTTCCACATGGAGATTCCCGAGGGCTGCATCCTGAACGCACCGCGGCCCTATCCGGTCTCGGTGCGGCATGTGGTGGGACAGTTGCTGCCGGACCTGATGATGGGCTGCCTGCACCAGGCGGTGCCGGACCGGGTGAATGCGGAAGGCTCCTCGGCCTTATGGAACCCGCCGCTGCGCGGCGGCGCGCAGGTCTCCGGCGCGGCTGCGGAACTGCCGGATTTCGAGATCATCACCTTCAACTCCGGCGGCACCGGCGCGCGTCCCACCAAGGATGGCCTGGACGGCACCGCGTTTCCCTCCGGCGTGCGGACCATGCCGGTGGAGGCGACGGAGAATGTCGCGCCGGTGATCTTCTGGCAGAACCAGCTCCGCCCGGATTCGGCCGGCGCCGGCCGCACCCGCGGCGGCTTCGGCAAGGTCATGGAAATCGGCACCAAGGGCGAGGCAGAATTCGCCGTCAACGCCATCTTCGACCGCGTCGCCAACGCGCCGAAGGGCCGCGACGGCGGCGGGGAGGGGGCGCCCGGCTGGGTCGGCCACACCGATGGCACCACCATCCGCACCAAGGGTTTCCAGGTGATCCCGAAGGGCAAGCGGCTGCTGCTGAAGCTGCCGGGCGGTGGCGGCATGGGCGATGCGGCGGCGCGCGACCCGGCGCTGGTCGCGCGCGACGTGGCGGATGGGCTGGTCAGCCCGGAGCAGGCGAAGGCGCTCTACCGCGCAGGATAGGCCTTCTCCGGTCGCGGATTGCTGCTAAAGCACATCATTGCGCCATGGCTCGATGATGCTGGCGCGGGAAGGAAGTGCCGTCGATGCCGGTCTGTCCAAAGGCGACCATGGACGAGTTCCTTCTACGGCTCCGCGCGGTGAACGCGACGCTCGACCGCGGCCTGAGCGCCTCGGTCTTCGGCAAGAGCTCACTGCAGCCACTGGTGGCGCTGCTGAAGACGACAGGTTGCACGCCGCTTGGAATCTACCGGGCGATCGCGGCGCTGGAGCCGGCGAGCGTGGACAAGTACCGCGACGGCTTGTCCTTTCTGCTGCGCAGTTTTCCCGGCCTGAGCGGTACCGGTATCCAACTCGACGATCTGCGCAGCCAGCCGATTCCGCAGGTCCAGGCGGCACTCTACACCAAGTCTATCACGCCAGCCGATTTCAACCCGGACAACCGCCGGGGGCAGGGCATCTTCGTGAAGCCGCCCTCGACTTCCATGGGTCGTTCCATCGTCAAATACCTGCTGGCCAACCCGGCGGATGCCGGACTGCTGATGATCCACCTGGGAAGCGCCGATTCTGCCGGGCTGGATGAGAGCTTCAATGGGCGAACCTCGCTGCAATACATGACCTCGGTGCTGCGCGTGGCCCGGATGCTGGGCTGCCCCATCACCGCCCTGTCGATGGCCAAGGCGGGCGAGGAGCACCTGTGTCCGGTTCTGCTGACCGAGTTCATGCAGGTTCCGAAGACCCGCCGGCTGGTGATCCACGAGCCTGCGTTCCACACGGCGACCAACCAGCCTGCCATGCTGGCCTTCCTGCGCAGCCGGCCCCGCGTCATCGTGATGGGGTTCGACGCGACAATCTGCGTCTTTGCCAATGTCTTCGGGTCGGAGGAGAAAATGAGCGAGCATGACGCGACCTTCCGCCCGCCGCTGATCAACTTCGCTGACGTCGTCATGTCCCGCGCCACGCTGGCCTGCAAGGGGCCGCTCAACGCCAAGACACAGACCTTCGGCAAGGCGGAGTACGGGCCGCTCTTCATGCTCGGCCCGAACTGAGCCGGCGCGCTTTCAGCCGTTTCCATGGCAAGGGCGCGCCTCGCCTCCATCTTGCGCGGCGGCGTCGGCGCAGCAGATGCAGGCCATGAAGTCCTGCACCGGTCGTCGCGCCTTGCTGGGGATGAGCCTCGCCAGCATTGCGAACCCTGCCCTCCTCCAGGCGCAGCCGCAACGCCCGCCACTGCAACTCGAACGGTTCGCCGACACGCCCGGCCTGCGCGCGCTGATCGTGGCCCAGAACGGCATCCCGGTTGCGGAGCGCGTGTTCCGCGGCGGCGGGCTGGACCGGCCGACGAACATCAAGTCAGCGTCCAAGACCCTTCTTGCCATGCTGGCCGGCATCGCCATCGAGCGCGGCGTGCTGACCGGGCTGGACCAGCGCATCGCCCCCATCCTCGGTAGCCGCATTCCGCGCGACGCGCCGCCGGAGGTCCGCGACATCACGCTTCGCCATCTGCTGTCCATGCGGGCGGGGCTGGAGCCGACCTCCGGCGCCAATTACGGCGCCTGGGTCGCCAGCCGGGACTGGCTGGCCTACGCCCTGTCACGGCCGATGGTGGATGAGCCGGGCGGGCGGATGCTGTACTCCACCGGCACCTCCCATATCCTGGCTGCGATCCTGGCCCGCGCCAGCCGTCGCAGTGTCCACGAACTGGCAACAGCCTGGCTCGGCACGCCGCTGGGCTTCACCGTGCCGGGCTGGACGCGGGACCCGCAAGGGCTGCATTTCGGCGGCAACGAGATGGCGCTGTCGCCGCGCGCCCTGCTGGCCTTCGGCGAGTGCTGCCGCAAGGGCGGGGTGCATGAGGGCCGCCGGGTGATCCCGGCCGATTTCCTGCGCCAGGCCTGGCAGCCGCAGGCGCGCTCGGCCTGGAGCGGGCAGATGTACGGCCTCGGCTGGTGGATCGCCGAGGCGCGTGGGCAACCGGTGTACTATGCCTGGGGCTATGGCGGGCAGATGCTGTACCTGCTGCCGGGGCTGGGGCTCACCGTGGTGATGACCTCCGACCCGGACGTGCCGCGGGTGCGCGGCCAGGTGCAGACCCGACACGCGCTGCTGACCGAATCGATCCTGCCGGCGTTCCTGGAAGGTGCCTAGTCGTCCGGCGCGCCCTTCGTCCGGTCGGTGACGCCGGGCGGGTCCGGGTAGAGGTCGGACGGGACCTTGGCCTCCGGGTTCCGGGTGGTGGAGCCCTGCTGCACCTTCGCTGCGGTGTCCTTGCTGGTTGGGTCGGCGCTGTTCATCCGCTCGCTGGCGCCGGTCGGCGCGGTCGGCTTGGCCATGGCTTGCTCCTGGGCTGGTCCGGTGGCAACGCCGAACGGCGCCCGAGGCTCCCTGGCGCGATGACGCCCGGCTTGGCATGATCGCGCAAAGCGATAGGGAACCCGGCCAGATGGCGCTCCGCTGCGACCTCATCATCCGTGACGCAACCTTGTTCGACGGCACCGGGGCACCGCGCCGCCTCGGCGATGTCGGGGTCAAGGGCGACCGCATTGCCGCCATCGGCGACCTCGGCGGCGCAACGGCGGACCGGGAGGTGATCGCCACCGGCCGCGCCGTGGCGCCCGGCTTCATCGATGCGCACACGCATGACGACCGCGCCGTGCTCTGCGGCCCGCAATGCACCACCTGCAAGACCAGCCAGGGCGTCACCACCGTGGTGGTCGGCTGCTGCGGCGTCTCGCTCTCCCCGGCGCGGTTCAAGCGCATGCCGCCGCCGCCGCTGGACCTGATCGGCGCCGAGGGCTGGTGGCGCTTCGCCGATTTCGGCGACTACGCGCATGCGCTGGCGAAGCAGGGCAGCGAGGTCAACACCTATGCCCTGGCCGGCCACCAGACCATGCGCGTGGAGGCGATGGACGGGGACGTGTATCGCCCGGCCAATGACCGGGAAATCCACCACATGCACCAGCGGCTGAAGCAGGCGCTGGCGGAAGGCGCCTCCGGCTTCTCCACCGGCCTGTACTACGGCCCCAACATGCATGCGACGACGGAGGAGGTCATCGCGGTGGCGGAGGCGCTGAAGACCACCGGCGGCCTGTATTCCACCCATATGCGCGACGAGGCCGACAAGGTCCTGGGCTCGATCGAGGAGACCATGAAGATCGGCAAGCGGGCCGGCGTCGCGGTGCAGATCAGCCACCACAAATGCTCGCTGCCGGAGAATTTCGGCCGTTCCACCCAGACCCTGCCGCTGATCGCGGAATATGCCCGCACGCAGGAAGTCGCCTACGACGTCTATCCCTATCCGGCCGGGTCCACCGTGCTGATGCCGGACCGGCTGCGGGACGACGTGAAGGTGATGATCACCTGGTCCGTGCCGCACCCGGAGATGGCCGGCCGCTACCTGCACGAGATCGCCCGCGGCTGGAACAGCGACATCAAGGCGGCGGCGGAACGCCTGACGCCCGCCGGCCAGATCAGCTTCCAGATGGACGAGGAAGATGTGCGCCGGATCATGGCGCATCCGCTGTCCATGATCGGCTCCGACGGCATCCCGCACGACGCCCACCCGCATCCGCGCCTGTGGGGCACCTTTCCGCGCGTCCTCGGGCACTACGCGCGCGGCCTCGGCCTGTTCAGCATGGAGACCGCCATCCACAAGATGACCGGCCGCTGCGCGGAGGCCTATGGCATCGTGGACCGTGGCGTGCTGGCGGAGGGCGCCTATGCCGACCTCGTGCTGTTCGATCCGGCCACGGTCATCGACGCCGCCACCTTCGAGACGCCGACCCTGCCGAGCCTCGGCATCGAGGAGGTCTGGGCCAATGGCGTGCCCACCTTCCGCGCCGGCTACGGCGACAAGGGTGGGGCGACGGGCGAACGGCCTGGCCGCCTGGTGACGCGCCATCGCGCCTGAACCGACACGACCCCGCGCCTGGTACCAGGCGCCGCCGGCCAACGACGTGGCGCCGACCGAGCGCCGCGATCCGATCACGCGCACCGCGCGCAATGCGATGATCGCGGGGCTGCTGGTGCTCGGCGCGCTGGTGCTCGGCGCGCAGATGTTTAGCGGCGGCTGGGTCGTGCCGTTCGAGATGGCCAGCTACATCAAGGCCGGGCCACGCGCCGGGGCCGAGCGGTTGGAGCGCGACCTGCTGGAGGCGCACGGCCCCGGCAGCAGCGTCGGGCCGCTCTACGCCCAGTTGCAGCGCATGGGCTTCGAATGCCGCGGCGTCACGGCGGCCGGTGAAATTGAAACCTGCCGCTTCCGCGCCCGTCGCGGCGACAGCGAGGTGCTGACCGCGTTGGTGGAACTCGGCCATGACGGGCTGGTGGTGCGGGCCATCGCGGTGCGCATGGCTCTGTCGCGAAGCTGAGCTTTCATCAGGTCAGTGTTGCTGTCACGATCCAGGCATGGACTGGCTGCCGCTCCTCGGTTTCGCGATCGCTTCCTCGGTGACGCCGGGCCCCAATGTCCTGATGGTCGCCGCCGCCGCCGCGAGCCACGGGCTGCGGCGGGTGATGCCGCACATGCTGGGCATCACCTTCGGCTTCGGCGGCATGATCCTGCTGGTCGGGCTGGGTCTGGCCGGGCCGCTGCTGGCCAGCCGTATCCTGCACGAGGTGCTGCGCTGGGCGGGTGCGGCCTGGCTTCTGGTGCTGGCCTTGAGGATTGCCACCGCTCCGCCACCGCAGGCCCGCGCGGTGGGGGAGGCGGCCGGCGCGGACAAGCCGCCGCTGGGCTTTGTCGGTGGGGCGCTGTTCCAATGGGTCAACCCCAAGGCCTGGATGATCGCCGCTGCCGTGGTGCCCGCCTTCACCCGTCCGGGCGAGCCGATGCTGCCGCAGATCCTGGCCATCTCCCTGGTCTTCCTGCTGATCACCCTGCCTTGCCTGCTGGTCTGGGCCGGCATTGGCGTTTCCGCCGGGCGGCTGCTGCACAGCCCAGGGCGCCTGCGCGCCTTCAACGTCACCATGGCGGTGCTGCTGGTGGCGAGCCTGGTGCCCATGCTCCGGTAGACTCGCGCGGCCCTGCGCCGTAATCCGGGCGGCAAGCCCGGGAGACGACACCAGATGGACATGCACCAGCCCGCCGCCGATCCGCATGCCGAGATCCGCGAGGAAGTCCGCAAGCTCTGCGCCCGTTTCCCCGGCGAATACTGGCGCGAGCTGGACAGCCGCCGCGGCTATCCGACAGAATTCGTCGAGGCGCTGACCGAAAGCGGCTACCTCGCCGCGCTGATCCCGGAAGAATTCGGCGGCGCCGGCCTGCCGCTGTCGGGTGCGGCCGCGATCCTGGAGGAAATCCAGGCCAGCGGCTGCAACGGCGCTGCCTGCCACGCCCAGATGTACATCATGGGCACCATCCTGCGGCACGGCAGCGAAGCCCAGAAGGCGCAGTACCTGCCCGACATCGCGGCGGGCAAGCTGCGCCTGCAGGCTTTCGGCGTGACGGAGCCCACCAGCGGCACCGACACCACAGCGTTGCGCACCACTGCGCGCCGCGAGGGCGACAAATACATCGTCAACGGCCAGAAGATCTGGACCAGCCGCGCCGAGCATTCCGACCTGATGCTGCTGCTGGCCCGCACCACGCCACGTGACCAGGTGGCGAAGAAGACCGAAGGGCTGTCCACCTTCATCGTGGACATGCGCACCGCGAAGGGCCTCACCATCCGCCCGATCCGCACCATGATGAACCACAATTCCTGCGAGGTGTTCTTCGACAACATGGAGGTGCCGGCGGAGAACCTGCTTGGGCAGGAAGGTCGCGGCTTCCGCTACATCCTGGACGGGATGAACGCCGAGCGCCTGCTGATCGCGGCCGAGTGCATCGGCGACGCCAAGTGGTTCACCGCGCGGTCGGCCGCCTATGCCCGTGAACGCGTGCTGTTCGGCCGCCCGATCGGCCAGAACCAGGGCGTGCAGTTCCCGATCGCCAAGGCCTACGCCCAGATGCGCGCGGCGGAGGCCATCGTGCAGAAGGGCCTGGCGAAATTCGAGCGCGGCGAGAACTGCGGCGAGGAGGCCAACATGGGCAAGATGCTCGCCGCCGAGGCCTCCTGGGCCGCTGGCGAGGCCTGCATCAACACCCATGGCGGCTTCGGCTTCGCCGAGGAATACGACATCGAGCGTAAGTTCCGCGAGACGCGGCTGTACCAGGTGGCGCCGATCAGCACGAACCTGATTTTGAGCTACATCGGCGAACACGTGCTGGGCATGCCGCGGAGCTATTGATGCGACCGCTGGAAGGCCTCCTCGTCGTCGCCATGGAACAGGCCGTCGCCGCGCCGACCTGTTCGGTGAAGCTCGCCGATGCCGGCGCCCGGGTCATCAAGATCGAGCGTGCCGAGGGCGATTTCGCGCGCGGCTACGACACCGCCGCCGCCGGGCAATCCAGCTATTTCGTCTGGCTGAACCGCGGCAAGGAATCGCTCGTCCTCGACATCAAGAACGCCGGGGACAAGGCGCTGCTCGGGCGCATCCTGGCGAAGGCAGATGTGTTCATCCAGAACCTCGCCCCCGGCGCCATGGCGCGCGCCGGCTTCGGCAGCGCAGAGCTTCGTGTGAAGCACCCGCGCCTGATCACCGTCGACATCTCCGGTTACGGCGAGGAAGGCGATTACGCCGCGATGAAGGCCTACGACCTGCTGGTGCAGGCGGAGTCCGGCCTCGCCGCCATCACCGGCCATCCGGCCGGGCCGGGCCGCGTCGGCGTCTCCGTGGTCGATATCGCCTGCGGCATGAACGCCCATGCGGCGGTGCTGGAGGCCTTGATCGCCCGCGGCATCACCGGGCAGGGCACCGGCATCGCCGTGTCGCTGTTCGACGGCATGGCGGATTGGATGAACGTGCCGCTGCTGTACTACGAGGGCACCGGCCGCGCGCCGGCGCGTGTCGGCCTGGCGCATCCCTCCATCTGCCCCTACGGCGCCTTCGCCACGGCGGATGGCGCGCTGGTGCTGATCTCGATCCAGAACGAGCGCGAATGGGCCGCCTTCTGCGGCGGCTTCCTGGCGGAGCCGGGCCTGCCCGTGCAGCCAGGCTGGCGCAGCAACAACGAACGTGTCGCGAACCGCCCGGCGGTGGATGCGCATATCGGCACCGTCTTTGCCGGCCTGACGCGCGATGCCGCCGCGGCGCGGTTGAACGCGGCCGGCATCGCTTATGGCTTCGTCAACGGCGTGGCCGAGCTTGCCACTCATCCGGCGCTGCGCCGCCTGCGTGTGGAGACGCCGGGCGGGCCGGTGCAGGTGGCGGCACCGGCGGCACGGCTGGCGGGCGAGGCGCGGCAGTACGGGAAGGTGCCGGCACTGGGCGAGCATGGTCCGGCGATCCGGGCGGAGTTCGGCGGAGGCTGAGACCGTTCTGCCCTGCAGAAAGATGCGGACGCCCATACGGGCATGCGCTCGGTGCGTGGGTGCAATGCAGCAAGATTTTTATGCTGCACCGCAAAAAGACCCTTGTGGGGCCGGCACCTCCGCTATAGATTGTGCATCGCAGCAACACGGCGTTGCCGGGTTGTCTGTCTTTCTTGGACGTTTCCTCCCTAAACTCGGCGGTCCCGCAAGGGACCGCCCTTTTTTTGTCCAGTGCCCGCCCAGCCGAACAGGGTCAGCGCAGGACGGACCAATCCGCCTTTGCCAGGGTCGCGACCAGCCGCGTCAGGTCGCGCGTCAGGGCCTGCATCCCCGGCGCCCGTTCCACCCGCGCCTCGTTCATGTACAGGCTGCGCGCGATCTCGATCTGCAGCGCGTGCACGCCCTCCCGCGGTCGTCCGTAGTGGCGGGTGACGTAGCCGCCGGCATAGGGATCATTGCGGCGCACCCGGTAGCCCAGGCCGCCCAGCGTCTCCTCGACCAGCCGCGTCGCCCGCGGCGCGCAGGCGGTGCCATGCGCGTCGCCCAGCACGAAATCCGCCGGGCTGACCCCATGGCCCGGATGCGCCGGCATGGAATGGCAATCGATCAGCAGGCAGTAGCCGAAGCTGGCATGGGTTTCCGCGATCAGCGCGGCCAGGGCCGCGTGGTAGGGCTGCCAGAACTGGCGGATGCGCGCCTCCGCATCGGCGAAGGCCAGCTTGTTGCGATAGACCGGCTCGCCGGAGGCGACGATGCGAGCGATGGTGCCGAGCCCGGCGCCGACGCGGGGGCTGGCGCTGTTCACCCAGGCGGGAAGCGGACCGTCGAACATCCCTGGGTCGAGCTCCCAAGGCTCCCGGTTCACGTCGCAGAACACGCGCGGGAAGGTCGCCGTCAGCAGTGGTGCGCCGAAGCCGGGGGCGGCGGCGAACAGCTCGTCCACGAAACTGTCCTCGCTACGGCGCAGCGCCGTGGGGTCCAGACGGGAATCGGCCAGGAAATCGGCGGTGTAGTGCGCCCCGCTGTGTGGGGAGGCGAAGACCAGGGGCACGGTCTGGCGCTCCGGCCGCGCCACGTGCAGCGGCGGCAGGTCGGGGACCAAACTGGTGGTCAGGGCGGCGGGCAGAGGCAGGTCCATCGGTGTCACGATCAAGCCACAGCGAGGGGCCGCTTGTCATCCCCCGCTGTCCGATCAGCCGGCCGCCTGGGCTTGCGTTGCCCTCCGTGCTTGGCTATCTCAGCGCTTCGCTGGATGGGCGCGTAGCTCAGCGGGAGAGCATCGCCTTGACACGGCGGGGGTCACAGGTTCAATCCCTGTCGCGCCCACCATCCAGCGCTTCTCCTTCCTTCAGGCTCACGCGGCGTTGACCGCGGGCGCGGGCTGACGCACATCTGCGCCACCATCCCGGGAGGAACGAAATCATGCGCCGCCGCACCCTTATCGCCGCCGCCCTGGCCACACCCGCGCTGCCGCGCCTCGGTCAGGCGCAGGCCGCCGTCACCATGCGGCTGTCGCACCAGTTTCCCCCTTCCCACCACAATGCCCGCGTCGTCGCCGCCTTCGCCGAGGATGTGAAGGCGCGCAGCCAGGGCCAGGTGGATGTGCAGGTCTTCCCGGCGGAACAGCTGGCCAAGGCCGGCGAGAACTTCCCCGGCGTGGCGCGCGGCGCCTTCGAGGCGGCGGCGGCGGTGAACTTCCAGTGGGGCACGACGATCCCCGAGATGAACGCGCCGACCATCCCCTACCTGTTCACGGATTTCGCGCGGATCAGCCGCTTCCCGGGCAGCGAGGCGGCGAAGCACCTGGAAGGGCTGCTGGAACGCCGGGCCGTGAAGAACCTGATGTGGCTCTACACCACCCGCCAATCCATCTTCACCAGCAACCGCAAGCCGATCGTCAACCTGGCCGATTTCCAGGGCATGAAGATCCGCGGCCTGAACGCGCTGACCGACCACGCCCTGTCCGCCGTCGGCGCCGCCCCATCCGCCATGCCGGGGCCGGAAGTGTCGCAGGCGCTGCAATCCGGCGTGCTGGATGCGGGGCTGACGGACATCTCCGCCGCCGTGTCGCGCCGCTACTACGAGATCCAGAAGTTCGGCACCGTCGCGCCCTATTTCTCCGTCATCAGCCATGTCTACGTGAACCCGCGCTGGTTCAACGGGCTGGCACCCGCGCACCGTACTGCGATCGAGGCCGCCGCCCGCAAGGCGGAGCAGGACCAGATGCAGATCACCGAAGACACCGCCAAATCCGCGCTGTCCACGCTGCGCGAGCGCGGCATGACCATCCATGAGCAGACCGCGTCCGAGGCGGCCACCTGGCAGGCCGCGATGCAGCCGCCCGTGATCGCCGCCTTCCTGCGCCTGGCGCCCGAGGGCGGCCCGCGCGCCATCGAATTGCTGCGCAACATCCCGAACGCCTGAGATGCGTGGGCTGGAGCGCGCCGTCGGGCTGGTGGCGCGCTTCGCCGGTGGGCTGGGCGCGGTGCTGACGCTGCTTTGCGTCGCCCTGGTCGGCTATGCCGTCGGCATGCGCTACCTGTTGGGCCAGCCGGAGCCCTGGACCGACAAGGTCGCCGGCTGGCTGGTGGTCGGCGTTGTGATGCTGGCGGCACCCGAGGCGCAGCGCCGCTTCGAACATATCGGCGTCGATATCGCGCGTGATCGCCTCGGCCCGCGCCTGGTGCGGGTGGCGCACCTGATCGGCACGCTTTCGGTGGCGGTCGTCGCTGGCGTGCTGCTGCATGCCGGGATCGAGACGGTGGCGTTCAGCCGCATGGTCGGCATGATGACCGACCTCGAGGGTATCCCCGCCTGGTGGGTGCAGGCGCTGCTGCCGGTGGGCGCGGCACTGCTGCTGCTGGTGGCCTCAGCCCAGACCCTTCTGCTGCTGCTGGGGCGCGAGCCCGAATACCTGCCCGACAGTTCGGAATCGGTCCCGCGCGACCCGCTCGCCCGAGCGGAATGACCTGACGGAGTGACGCCCGCGTGACCTTCTTCCTGCTGCTGGGCGCGCTGATCGTCCTGCTGTGGCTTGGCATGCCGATGTTCGCGGCGCTGTTCCTGCTGCCGCTCGCCGTGCTGTTCTGGGTCGAGGGCGCGGTGCCGGCGCTCGGCGAGATGGTCATCGGCAAGCTCGACGGCTACCTGCTGGTGGCGATCCCGCTGTTCATGCTGATGGCGCACATCATGGTGCGCGGCCGCGTGGTGGACGACCTGTACAACGCCGCCTTCGCCCTGCTGCGCGGCGTGCGCGGTGGCGTCGGCATCGCGACCGTGCTGGCCTGCACCGTCTTCGCCGCGATCAGCGGCAGTTCCGTCGCCACAGCGCTGACCATCGGCAAGATCGCGATCCCGCAGATGCTGCGCTACGGCATGTCCCGCCAGGGCGCCTTCGGCGTGGTGGCGGGCGGCGGCACCCTTGGCATCCTGATCCCGCCCTCCGCACCCATGGTGCTGTACGCGTATGTCACGGAAACCTCGGTCGCGGCACTGTTCCTGGCCGGGCTGGTGCCGGGCCTGCTGATGGCGCTGATGTTCGCCGCCTACTGCTTCATCACCGAGGGCAAGGCCAAGGTCCCGGCGGACGAGCCGGTGCCGGACAGCGTGCAGGTCGCGCTGATGCGCGCCGGCTGGTCGCTGTCGCTGCCCATCTTCGTGCTCGGCGGCATCTATCTCGGCGTCTTCACGGCGACGGAGGCGGCCGGCACCGGCACGATCTACGCCCTGCTGATCGCCGCCCTGATCTACCGCACGCTGACCTGGCGCGACATGCTGCAAGGCGTGCAGGAAGCGACGCGGACATCCGCCATGCTGCTGATGATCATCGCGGGTGCAGCCATCTACGGCTACATGCTGACCAAGCTGCAGGTGCCGCAGGAGTTGACGAAGCTGGTGGCCGATTTCGGCCTGTCGCGCACCGAATTCCTGATCGCCATGATGGTGCTGCTGTTCCTGCTCGGCCTGGTGCTGGAAAGCTTTTCCATCATCCTGCTGACCATGCCGGCCATCCTGCCGCTGCTCGGCGTGCTGGACATCGACAAGGTCTGGTACGGCATCCTTCTGACGCTGAGCCTGGAGATGGCGCTGATCTCGCCGCCGGTGGCGCTGAACTTGGTGGTGATCAAGGCGATCACCGGAGCGCCGCTGGCGGAGGTGAATCGCAGCATCCTGCCCTACATGCTGATGCTGGCCTTCGGCACCGCCATGCTGATCGCCTTTCCGGAAATTGCGCTCTGGCTGCCACGGATGGCGGGGTACGGAGGCTAGCCTGCGCCGCGCCGCCATTGCCGACTGAACTTCGCCGGCCCTGGCGGGTTTGTGCGGCATGGCCCCATTCCGGGTGCCGTCGGGGTCCGCGCCTGGCGAGGTGCCCCGCGCAGCAGGAGTTTCCCCATGCAGCTTCGGATCAGCGGCGTCCTTGTGGCCACCGCGCTGTCGTTCGGCCTTGTTGCCTGCGACGCCGCCTCGAACAGAGGCTCTGGCGTGCCGTCCGCCTCCCGCACCGCGCCTGGCTACAGCCAGACCGGCTCATCGGGTTCGGGCGGCAGCACCGCCGGGAGTGCGGCAAGTGGCACGTCCGGCGCCAACGCGCCTTCCAGCGCCAGCGGTGGCCAGTCGTCCAGCGGCACCGGTGGCACGGGCGGCTCCTCCGGAAGCGCCGCCAATGCGGGCGCCAGCTCCAGCGGCGGCCAATCCTCGGGCGGTACCGGCGGCGCCGGCGGCTCGCAGTAGCGCCGGCGGACTATCGATCCCGCCGCACCACCCGGTGCGGCGGGACGTTTCTCAGGCCGCGCGCTGCAGGCCGGACGCCAGCGCGTCCTCGCCATCCAGCACGGCGGCGGTGGCATGCACCACGGCGGCGATGCGCACCGCGGCCTGCACCTGTTCCTTGCTCAGCCCGCCGTGCAGCACGATCTTCTCGTGGCTTTCCATGCACATGCCGCAGCCGTTGATGGCGGAGACCGCGAGCGACCACAGCTCGAAATCCGCCTTGTCGACGCCCGGCTTGGCCATGACGTTCATGCGCAGCTTCGCCGGCATGTTCGCGTAGTCGCCGCCCACCAGGTGGGTGAAACGGTAGTAGACGTTGTTCATGCCCATGATGGCGGCGGCGGCCTTGGCGGCGGCCAGCGCCTCCGGCGACAGTTGCGCGCCGAACTCGGCGACCAGGGCCGCGGTCAACTCCGCGTTGCGGCTGGCGAGCGCGGAGGCGACGAAGGTACCGGCACGCTGCTGCTGGTTCAGCACCGGCTCGGTGGCCAGCGAGCCCAGGTTGAGCTTCAGGTCCTTGGCGTAGTCGGGCAGCCGCCCGCGAATGGCTTCGAGAGACATTGGGATGACCTCATCAGGACAGGCAGAGCCCTCTCCCCCGAGGGGGGAGAGGGTTTGGTGAGGGGGGCGCGCCGCTAGATCAGGCGGCCTGCTCGAACAGTTCCTGCGGCTTCAGGACATCCTTGCCCTTCTCCCAGTTGCAGGGGCACAGCTCATCCGTCTGCAACGCATCGAGCACGCGCAGCACTTCCTGCGGGTTGCGGCCGACATTCAGGCCGTTCACGGCGGCCCACTGGATGGTGCCCTCCGGGTCGACGATGAAGGTCGCGCGGAGCGGCACGCCCTCAGCCTTGTCGAGGATGCCGAGCGCGTTGGACAGCTCGCGCTTGGTGTCGGCCAGCATCGGGATCTCGAGGTTGCGGATGTCCTCGTTGTAGACGCGCCAGTTCAGGTGCACGAACTCGCTGTCGGTGGAGGCGCCGTACAGCACGGTGTCACGGTCCGCGAACTCGCCGTTCAGCTTGCCGAAGGCGGCGATCTCGGTCGGGCAGATAAAGGTGAAATCCTTCGGCCAGAAGAACACGACCTTCCACTTGCCGG
This sequence comes from Falsiroseomonas sp. HC035, assembly GCF_050563525.1. Classification (NCBI taxonomy): domain Bacteria; kingdom Pseudomonadati; phylum Pseudomonadota; class Alphaproteobacteria; order Acetobacterales; family Roseomonadaceae; genus Falsiroseomonas; species Falsiroseomonas sp. HC035. The sequence continues at coordinate 254,714 of NZ_JBNXUN010000003.1, read as the reverse complement.
CATCTGTCGATTCGGAAATTTCGGTAAACGATTTGCCCGGGCCGAGCAGGCCTTCCTTGCCGCCCTTGACGGCAGTGAGCTTGAAGGTGGGGAACTTGTCGCCGACGGTCAGCATGGAAATCTCCTGGGGAGGGAGGGCTTTGCGCAACCTGCGCTGCGCTGCAGCATTTATGGCGCGGTGCAGCAAAACGTGCCAATGAATAGTTTTCGGCCGTTTGATTGGTTTTGTCGATCATGCTCCTCCCTAGCCCGCAGCAACTCCGCTACCTCGTGGCGCTTGCCGACCATGGCCACTTCGGCCGGGCCGCTTCCGCCTGTGCCGTCACGCAGTCCACGCTTTCGGCCGGGCTGATCGCGCTGGAGCGGCAATTGGCGGCGGCGTTGCTGGAACGTGGCGGCGTGGTGAAGCGCCCGGTCTTCACGCCGCTCGGCCTGGAACTCGTGGCGCGGGCGCGCACGGCGCTGGCGGCGCTGGAGGCGGTGGCCGAGACCGCGGCCACGGCGCGCGACCCGCTGTCGGGCCCGCTGCGCCTTGGTGTGATCCCGACCATCGGCCCCTTCCTGCTGCCGCGCCTGATGCCGGCGCTGCGCGCGGCCTATCCACGGCTGCGGCTCTGGCTGCGGGAGGATCTGACGGACCGGCTGGTGTCGGGGCTGGAGGCCGGGAAGCTGGACCTGCTGATCCTGGCGCTGCCGGCGGCCGGCGCCATCGAGACCCTGCCACTGGCCGCCGACCCGTTCCGGCTGGCCCTGCCGCGCGGCCACCACCTGGCGGCACGTGACCCGGTGCCAGTCTCGGTGCTGTCGGGCGAGCGGATGCTGCTGCTGGAGGACGGCCACTGCCTGCGTGGCCATGCCGAGGCCGCCTGCGGCCTGCCGCGCGGGCTATCCGACGCCAGCGAGGACGGCTTTGCCGCGACCAGCCTGCACACGCTGGTGCAGATGGTGGCCGGCGGCCTCGGCATCACGCTGCTGCCGCAGTTGGCCATCGATGCCGGCGTGGTCGGCGATGCGCCGGTGGAGTTGCGCCGGCTGGAGGGCTCGGCGGCGCCGGCCCGCATGCTGGCGCTCGCCTGGCGGCCGCGCAGCCCGCGCGCAGCGGAATTCGCCGGGCTGGCGCCGGCGGTGGCCGCGGCGCTGGCCTGATCCGGCCGTGCCTTCTAGCGCACGACGATCTCCACCCGACGATTTCGCGGCTCCCGCACCCCGTCCCGCGTCGCCATTGCAAGCTGCGTCTCGCCGAAGGCCGACACGCCGATATCCTCGCCCCGGATGCCCTGGCGACGAAGTTCGGAGGCCACGGCCTCCGCGCGTCGCATGGAAAGGCGCTGGTTGGCGCCGGCCGTGCCGACCGTGTCGGTGTGACCGCTGACCTCGATGCGCGCCGTGCCGGTGCGGGCGGCCTGTGCCGCCTCCGCCACGATCTCCCGCGCCCGCGCCGTGAGGGAGGCGCTGTTGAGCCCGAAATACACGATATAGCTGCGCGCCACGGCGGGCGCCGCGGCGACCGGCGGCTGGGCCATGGGGGCCATGGGCGGGGCGGCGAGCGAGGGTGTGACGGGCAAGGGCTCCGGCGTGCTGCCCAGCGCATAGCGAACACCGAACAGCACGGCATGGTGGTAGGGGTTGATCTCGGCCCGGCCGGTCTGGTTGCGGCCGTTCCGGGCGAACAGTGTGGCGCTGTATTCCGGGTCCATCATACCCATGAAGCGGTATTCCGCGGTCGCGGACAGGCCCGGTATCGCGCCGATCGGGAAGGCGGCGCCGGCGATGGCCTGGTAGGCGAGCGACCCGTCGGTACCATCCACCGCCAGGCGCTGGCGGTTGCCGTTCACGCGGAGATCCTCGACCTCCGACCACACATAGCCGAGGCCGACGCCGAGATACGGCTGCACCCAGTCGACGCCGACCGGGATGTCCAAAAAAGCATTGGCCATGACGCCCCAGTTCCACATCTGTCCCTGGCTCTGCGTCACCGGGGACAGGCTGGCGGGTCCGCTGGCGCGGTCGATGGCATTGGCGCGGAGGCTGCCTTCCAGCTCGACGCGGATGCCGTTGCCGAAGCCGTATCCCACTGCCAGCACGCCCATCGCCTGCGGCTCGAAGCGGATGTTGCCCTGGCCGTTGAGCGCCCTGGCGACATTGCCGCTGGTTTCGATATCGGTCTGCTGCGGCTGGTTCGCGCCGATCCCGGCGGAGACGTAGAAGCCGGCGGGCACCTGCGCCTGCGCCGTCCCGGCCAGCAGGGTGCAGCCCAGCAGCATGGCCCTCACTGTCCGCATGCGCCCGTTCCCCTTCCGATGCCGGAATGTAACATGGCGCAACAGGTAGGCGGACGGAATAGGGAATTGCCGCGAGGGTTGAGGCTAGAACCCGCCGCCGGCCGCGAGCCAGGCCTGTTCCGCCGGCGTGCTGGCGCGACCGAGCGCGGCATTGCGGTGCGGGAAGCGCCCGAAGCGCCGGATCACCACGCGGTGCCGCCAGGCATAGTCGATGGCGCCATCCGGCGCGGCCATGGCCGGGGTGTCGCGCAACCCCTCGAACAGGGCGACGGACAGGTCCTGGTCCGGCAGGTCCTCGCCATGTTCGAAGGGCAGGTACAGGAACACGCGCTGCACCGGGTGCAGGCCGCGGTCCAGGCCACGCGCCAGCACCACGTCGCGCGCGATGGCGCGGGCGTGTGCGTCGCTGGCGAAGGCCTCGGCGCTGCCGCGGTGCAGGTTGCGCGGGAACTGGTCGAGCACCAGCAGCAGCGCCAGCGCGCCCTCCGCCGTCCTCGCCCAGCCATCGAGGGCACCGTCGCGCGCGGGGGCGACCAGACCGGCGAAGCCGTCGCGGATGCTGGAGTCGAAGGCATCGTCCTTGGTGAACCAGGCCTTGCGGAAGGTGGCGGGGCCTTCGGCGAACCAGAAGGCCAGCACGTCGTCGGGGGAGGTCATGCGAGGGCCATATCCAGGATGCGGATGGAATGCAGCGCCGGCCGCTTCGCCAGGTCGGCGATCTGGTGGCGGCAGGACGTGCCGTCGGCGACGATCAGCGCGGTGGGCGCCGTGCGCCGGATGTGCGGCAGCAACGACAGTTCGGCCATGGCGATGGAGGTCGGCAGCTTCTCGGCGTCGTAGCCGAAGGCGCCCGCCATGCCGCAGCAGGAGGAGGCGATGGGCGTGACCTTCAGGCCGGGAATGCGCGTCAGCGTCGCCACCGCGGCCGGGAAGTCGCCGACCGCCTTCTGGTGGCAATGGCCGTGGATGTGCGCCTCCGCGCCGATCTCCTTCAGCTTCAGCGGTGCCTTTGTCTTCGCCAGCCACTCGGACACCAGCATCGCCCGCCCCGCCAGCTTTTGCGCAGCCTCGCCGGGTAGCATGGACAGGAACTCGTCGCGGAGCGTCAGCAGGCAGGAGGGTTCCAGGCCGAGCACCGGGGCCTCGAAGGGCGCCAGGGCTTCCAGGGTACGGCGGGCCTCGGCACGGGCTTCCTCGACCATGCCGGCGGCGAGGTAGGTGCGGCCTTCATCGAGCGGGCGCGACCCCGCGCGCGGTCGGGCCACCGCCGGGTCGGCGCCGGCTGCGCGGAGCACGCGGATGGCGGCGCGCAGGTTCTCCGGATCGAAATACCGGTTGAACAGGTCGGGCAGCAGGATGACCTCGCCCGCCCTTCCATCTGGTGCGCGCAGCTCCGCATCCCGAAAAGCGTCGCCGCGGAAGCGGGGCAGGGTGCGGCCGGCGGCGAGGCCGGTGAGGCCCTGTGTCAGACGCGCCGCGCCCGGGATCATGTCGCGCAGGTTGAACAGCGCCGGCGCGCGGGCGGCGAGCGGCGCCCAGCGCGGCATGGTGGCGATCAGCCGGTCCTTCAGCGCCACGCCGCGGGCGCGGCCGCGGGCATGCGCGGCCTCGATCTTCATCTTCGCCATATCGACGCCGGTTGGGCATTCGCGCTTGCAGGCCTTGCAGCCAACGCACAGCTCCAGCGCCGCCGCGACCTCGTCCGAGGCCAGCCCGTCCTCGCCCAACTGCCCGGTCAACGCCAGCCGCAGCGTGTTGGCGCGCCCGCGCGTGAGGTGCTGTTCCTGCCGCGTGGCGCGGTAGGAGGGGCACATGCTGCCGGCGTCGAATTTCCGGCAGGTGCCGTTGCTGTTGCACATCTCGACCGCGCCCAGCAGGCCACCTTGCGGGCCTGGCCAGGCGGACCAGTCCAGCGCCGGCGTGACCTTCGGGTCCGCCGCGTAGTCCGGCCCGTAGCGGAACAGCGTGCGGTCATCCATGCGCGGCGGATGCACGATGCGGTTCGGATTCAGCAGCCCATGCGGCAACTCATCGGTGCCCGGGTCGAAGGCGTCCTTCACCTGTTCGAAGGCGCGCGCGATGCGGGCGCCGAACATCGGCTCGTTGAATTCGGACCGCACGATGCCGTCGCCATGCTCGCCGGAATGGCTGCCCTTGTATTCGCGGACGAGGGCGAAGCACTCCTCGGCGATGGCGCGCATCTTCGTCACGTCCTCGCCCGACTTCATGTTCAGCACCGGCCGCACATGCAGGCAGCCTACCGAGGCGTGCGCGTACCAGGTGCCCTTGGTGCCATATCGCGAAAAAACGTCGTTCAGGCGCTCGGTGTAGTCGGCGAGGTCGTCGAGGCCGACGGCGCAATCCTCGATGAAGGACACCGGCTTCCCGTCGCCCTTCATGCTCATCATGATGTTGAGCCCGGCCTCGCGCACCTCCGCGACCCGCGCCTGGAAGCCGGCGTCGGTGATGCGCACGACCTGGCCCGGCAGGCCAAGGTCGCCCATCATTTCCACCAGCCGGTCGAGTTGCAGCAGCAGCGCCGCGTCGTCGTGGCCGTGGAATTCCACGATCAGCAGGCTGTCGGGCTCGCCGATCAGGATCTGGTCGATGGTGTCGCGGTAGATCGGGATCGACCGGCCGAGGTCGATCATGGTGCGGTCCACCAGCTCCACCGCCTCCGGGTCCAGCGTCACCAGGTGGCGGGAGGCTTCCATGGCGCGGCGGAAGGAGGGGAACTGGCAGATGCCGAGCACCTTGCGCGGCTTGATCGGCCACAGCTTCAGGTCGAGCGCCGCCGAAAATGCCAGCGTGCCCTCGCTGCCCACCAGCAGCCGCGCCAGGCTGCCGCGACCGTGCTGGCGGCCGTCCGGCGTCAACGCATCCAGGTTGTAGCCGCCGACGCGGCGAAGCTGCTCCGGGAAGCGCGCCGCGATCTCCTCGGCTTCCCGCGCCCCGATCGCGCGCAGCTTCGCCACCAGGTCGGCGACGCCGCCCGGCACGTCCGGGCCGAGGTTGTCCGGCAGCTCGGCAAAGTTGAAGCGCGTGCCGTCGGCCAGGATGGCGTCGATGGCGCGGACGTTGTCCGCCATCAGCCCGTAGCGGATGGATTTCGAGCCACAGGAATTGTTCCCCGCCATGCCGCCGATGGTGCAGCGCGCCCAGGTCGAGGGATCGACCGGGAAGAACCTTCCTGAACTCTTCAGCGCCTCGTTCAGCGCCCCGAGCGTGATGCCCGGCTCGACCCGCGCCGTGTCGCCCTCCACGGAGATCACGCGGCGCAGATGCGGAGTGCAGTCGATCACCAGGCCGCTGTTCACCGTCTGGCCGCACTGGCTGGTGCCGGCCCCGCGCGCCAGCACCGGCACGCCCTCCTCGCGGCAGATCGCCATGGCGGCCGCGACATCCGCGGTACTCCGCGGCACCAGCACCCCCACCGGCATCATCTGATAGATCGAGGCGTCGGTCGCGTAGCGCCCGCGGTCGCCGGCGGAAAACAGCACCTCGCCCGCGGTCTCGCGCCGCAGCCGGTCCGCGAGGCGGCTGGTTCCGATGTCGCGGCTGGCGTTCATGCTGGTTCCCTCATCCTTGCAGGGTGCTTAGCGCGCGCGCCTGCAAATGTCCGATCTATAAGGCTCATCAATCCTACAAGGCTTACTCATTGGCAGGCAGCCTGGGTGGAGGCTAGGTAGCGGCAACCGAGGAGGATCGCCGCCATGGCCTATTTCCAGTCCAAGCCCAATTCCGGCCGCCATTTCCTGCAAATCCCGGGTCCCTCCAACGTGCCGGACCGCATCCTGCGCGCCATGGACCACCCGACGATGGACCATCGCGGCCCGGATTTCGGCAGGTTCGGCGCCCAGGTCCTGGAGAAGGTCCGGAAGGTCTTCAAGACGGAGAGCCATGTGGTGATCTTTCCGGCCTCCGGTACCGGCGCCTGGGAAGCGGCATTGGTCAACACCCTGTCCCCCGGCGACCGCGTGGTGATGTGCGAGACCGGCTGGTTCGCGCATCTGTGGAACGAGATGGCGGAACGCCTCGGCATCCAGGCCGACTTCGTCAAGACCGACTGGCGCCGCGGCGCGGATGTCGCGGCCATCGAGCAGAAGCTGCGGGATGACAAGTCGCACGCCATCAAGGCGGTCTGCGTCGTGCACAACGAGACCAGCACCGGCGCGACATCGCGCATCGACGAGGTGCGCCGCGCCATCGACGCCGCCGGCCACCCGGCGCTGCTGCTGGTGGACACCATCTCCGGCCTGGCGTCCATGGACTACCGCCACGACGAGTGGGGCGTGGATGTCACCGTTTCTGGCAGCCAGAAGGGCCTGATGCTGCCGCCCGGCCTGTCCTTCAACGCGATCAGCGCCAAGGCGATCAAGGCCAGCGATTCTGCGAAGCTGACGCGCAGCTTCTGGGACTGGAAGCCGATGCTGGCCTCCAACGCCACCGGCTACTTTCCCTACACGCCGGCCACCAACATGCTCTATGCGCTGGATACCGCCGTTGACATGCTGCTGGAGGAAGGGCTCGACAACGTCTTCGCGCGGCACGACCGCATGGCGGAAGCGACGCGCCGCACCGTGCGGCATTGGGGGCTGGAGGTGCAGTGCCAGGACCCGCGGCACTATTCCTCGGTCCTGACGGCGGTGCGCCTGCCGGAGGGACACAGCGCCAACGCGCTGCGCGCGACGATTCTGGAGAAGTTCAACATGTCGCTCGGCAACGGGCTCGGCCAGTTGAACGACCGGGTGTTCCGCATCGGCCACCTGGGCGACATCAGCCCGCTGCAACTGGTCGGCACGCTCGGCGGCGTGGAGATGGGGCTGCGCGCGGCCGGCATCCCGCACCAGGCCGGCGGCGTGCAGGTGGCGATGGAGTACCTCGGCGGGAACGCCTGACGGAAAGCCCTCTCCCGCACTTCGGGGGAGAGCGCCGGCGCAATGCGCCGTCGGGGTGAGGGGGCATCACGCCTCCGCCATCTTGCACGCGACGGTTGCATCCCGCGCGCCGCCACGTGCCATCCTCCGCCCGCCCGTTCGGGCCAACGGAGGAAGCCCATGCAAAACGTTCCCTCGCGCCGCACCCTGCTCGGCGCGGCCGCCGCCCTCGCCGCAAGCCCCGCCACCGCCCAGCGCCAGTTCGGCCCTGGCGCCCCGCCGCAGCGCTACCCGGACCCGGACATCGTCGCGATCGACCCGCAGCGCTTCAACGCGAAGCTGGGCAATTCCGCCATCACCCGGCTGCACACCGGCATGGGCTGGGCCGAGGGGCCGGCGTGGCACGCCACCGGCCGCTTCCTGATCTGGTCCGATATCCCGAACGACGAATGCCTGCGCATGGTCGAGGAGGACTGGACCACCCATCGCCGCTTCCGCAGCCCCTCCGGCTATTCCAACGGCAACACCTTCGACCGTGAAGGCCGGCAGATCGCCTTCCGCCACTTTCACCGCGACGTGGTGCGCTACGAATCTGATGGCCAGGTCACGGTGCTCGCCGCGAGCGGTCCCGATGGTCGCTTCAACGCGCCGAACGATGGCGTGGTGCATCCCGAGGACGGCGCGCTGTGGTTCACCGACCCCGGCTATGGCGGGCTGATGGACTACGAGGGCAACCGCGTGCCCGAATCCGCGCAGTCGCCGCGCCCCTTCATCAAGGAGGCGATCTACCGGATCGACGCGCAATCCGGCCAGGTGGCGAAGGTGGCGGACGATGTGGTGAAGCCGAACGGGCTGTGTTTCTCGCCCGACTACCGCACCCTGTACGTCGCCGACACAGGGCGCAGCCACTACCCGGGCACGCGCAGCCAGATCTGGGCCTATGACGTGAACGGGGACCGCCTCAGCAACCCGCGGACCTTCGCCGAGATGACCCTGGACGGGAAGACCGGCATGGTGGACGGGCTGCGTTGCGACGAGGCCGGCAATGTCTGGGGCGCCATGGGCTGGGTCGGGGAGGGCTATGACGGCGTGCACGTCTTCGCGCCCAACGGCGACCGCATCGGCCAGATCCGCCTGCCCGAGATCTGCGCCAATATCTGCTTCGGCGGCACCAGGCGGAACCGGCTGTTCATGTGCGCCAGCCAGTCGATCTACATGGTGCCGGTCGAAACCCGCGGCGCGCATTTCTGCTGAACGGAGGGGCAGGGGGGCCGCTTGCCAGCCCCGGTAGCGCGGCCCACCCTGGCCACCAACGATCTCCGGAGTGTTGCATGACGATCGAGGTCTGGACCTGGCCGACGCCGAATGGCCACAAGGTCCACATCGCGCTGGAAGAACTGGGCCTGCCCTACAAGGTGGTGCCGGTGAACATCGGTGCCGGGGAGCAGTTCCGGCCGGAGTTCCTGGCCATCACGCCGAACCACCGCATTCCCGCCATCGTCGACCCGGACGGGCCGGGTGGCCAGCGCCTCACGCTGTTCGAATCCGGCGCAATCCTGATCTATCTCGCGGAAAAGACCGGGAAGCTGCTGCCGGCGGACCCGGCCGGGCGGTATCGCGCGCTGGAATGGCTGATGTTCCAGATGGGCGGTGTCGGCCCGATGTTCGGCCAGTACGGCCACTTCCACACCTACGCCCCGGAACAGATCCCCTACGCCCAGGACCGCTATGCGAAGGAGGTCGGCCGCCTGCACCGCGTGCTGGACAAGCGCCTGTCCGCGGTTTCCTTCCTGGCCGGGGAAGCGTATTCGATCGCCGACATCGCCACCTTCCCCTGGATACGCAATCCGGAGCGGCGGAAAATCGACCTGGCGGACTATCCCCATCTGAAGCGCTGGCACGACACCATCGCCGCGCGGCCCGCCGTGCAGCGCGGCTGCGCGGTGCTGGCGGAAAACCAGCGCGTCGGCGGCATGTCGGACCAGGAACGTGAAGTGCTTTTCGGCCAAACCCAATTCCAGGCGCGCTGACATGGCAGAGATCGACCACATCGTCATTGGCGCCCGTACGCTGGAGGAAGGCGCGGACTACATCGAGGCGCAGCTCGGCGTGCGCCCCACGCCTGGCGGCAGCCACCCCGGCATCGGCACGCACAACATGCTGCTCGGCCTGGGCCCGGATCGCTACCTGGAGGTCATCGCACCCGACCCGGAGCAGCCCGCCCCGCCGCACCCACGTCCCTTCGACCTCGACGATGCCGGGGTGGCGATGATGCTGGAGGCCGGGCCGCATCTGCTGGCCTGGGTTGCCCGGACCCCGGCGCTGGATGCGGTAGCCGCACGGCTAGGCGCCAGCCAGGCCGGGGAGGTGCGGGCCATGTCGCGTGGCGACCTGAAGTGGCGCATGGCCTTCCCGCCGCAGAACCAGGACATGCGTAACCTGATCCCGCCGCTGATCCAGTGGGAGGACGGCAAGGGCGCCGCGCCGCGCCTGAAGGATTCCGGCTGCCGGCTGCTGGCGCTGGAGGCCGAGCATCCGGATGCCGACCAGCTCCGCCAGGCCCTCGCCCAGAGAGGGCTGGAGGAGGCGCTGAAGCTGCGCCGCAGCGGCCACCCGCGCCTGGTGGCGCGGATCAGCCGCCCGGACGGCACGGAGGTCGCCCTCAGCAGCGGTTGAATCCGCTGCCCCCCATCACATGAACCGTAAACTTACGTCTGCGAATGACGCGTGGCTTGCGTCAGGCGTTGCGGCGCGGCGAACTACCGGGCAGGCTGGTAACGCCAGACGCTGGCCGGTGGGAAGTTGAGGGGGGTCCAGACCTCCCGCTTCGCGCTGAGGCCAAGCGCACGATAGGGCAGCGGCGAGGTAATGCAGTAGGTGTACAGGAGAAATCCCTTGCCGGGAGCCACGGCCTCGACCGCTGCGATGAATCGCCGCTGGTACGCCCGGGGCAGCATCACCAGGGGAATGCCGCAGATCGCGGTGCCGACCTTGCCGTGCATCGACTCGGGCAGCGCCTTCGCCAGTTCGAAGGCATCGCCGCAGATCACGTTCACGCCCGGCAGCGCCGCGCGCAGGTGGTCGGCCATGTCGCGGACGATCTCGACCACCACCAGTTTCTCCGCCGGCACGCCGGCGGCCAGCAGGGCGCGGGAGATGACACCGGTGCCGGCGCCGAGCTCCACCACCACTTCGTCCTCCTTCCGCTGTACCAGGGCCGCGATGCGCCGGCACAGGGTGTCGGAGGACGGGATGATGGACCCCATCTGCAGCGGGTTGGCGAGCCAGCGCTTGAAGAACAGCCCGGCATTGGCGACTTGGCGATGCCCGCCTGGGACCGCATCGGGTGTCGCGTCGCTTCTGGTGATGTCTGACACAGATTTCTCCTTGACAGATTTGTGACCGTATGCATCAGGCCAACGAAATGCGTGTAGCCGGAATGCCGCTGCCTCGCCAGGGTGGTGCTTGCCGCGCCGCCATGGCCGCTTCCGGATCCTGCGCGCGATGACCGCCCGGATCCTCGTCGTCGACGATATCGCAGCGAACCTCCGGCTGCTGGAGATCAAGCTGCTGAACGAGTACTACGAGGTGGCCATCGCCGCCTCGGGGCCGGAGGCGCTGACGACGGTGCAACGCTGGATGCCCGACGTCGTTCTTCTCGATGTCATGATGCCCGGCATGGATGGCTACGAGGTCTGCCGCCGGCTGAAGGCGCAGCACAGCACGGCGCATATCCCGGTGGTGATGATCACGGCGCTGACCGACCCGGCCGAGCGCGTGCGCGGGCTTGAGGCCGGGGCCGATGACTTCCTGTCGAAGCCAGTGGACGATGCGACGCTGTTTGCCCGGCTGCGGGCGCTGCTGCGGATGAAGCAGGTGCTGGATGCCTGGCGGCTGCGCGCCGAGACCGCCCGCGACCTGGGCTTCGAGCCGCCGCCCGGACCATCCCCCAGCGTCGCCGGTGCCCGCGCCCTGATCGTGAACGAGGACGCGGCGGAGGCCGAGGCGCTCGGCCTGGTGCTTGCGGCCGACGGCATTGAGGTGGCGCATTGCGCCGACCCGTCCGAATCCTGGGACATCCTGCAGGACGGGCTGCACGACGTTGTGCTGCTGAGCCTTTCGCTGGATGGCGGCGATGCGCTGCGCCTGGCATCGCGGCTGCGCGCCCATGCGGCGACGCGGGACGTGCCGGTGCTACTGGTCGCCGATCATGGCCAGAAGGGCCTGGTGCTGCGCGGCTTCGACCTCGGCGCCAACGACCACGTCATCCGCCCGGTCGACCCCAACGAGCTGCGCGCCCGTGTCCGCAACCAGATCCGCCGGAAGCGCTACCAGGAACGCCTGCGCGCCGACCTCGACCGCAGCCTGGAGATGGCGGTCACGGACCCGCTGACCGGGCTGCGGAACCGTCGCTATGTGCGTCGCCATCTGGAAGGCGTGCTGCGCAATTCCGGCGCGGCGGTGTTGCTGATGGATGTGGACAAGTTCAAGGCCGTCAACGACACGCATGGCCACGCCGCCGGCGACCTGGTGCTGCGGGAGGTGGCGGAGCGCGTCCGGGGCCATCTGCGTGCCGCCGACGTGGTGGCCCGCTACGGCGGGGAGGAATTCCTGGTGGTGATGTCCGGCGCCGCGACGGAGGACGGGATGCTGGTGGCGGAACGCCTTCGGGCCGCCATCGCCAATGTGCCGATGGTGGCGGAGGGCGTTTCCATGAACGTCACCATGAGCATCGGCGTGGCAGCCGGCGGCATCGGTGCGCAGGCGGATGATGTGGTGAGTGCGGCCGATGCGGCGCTGTATCGCGGCAAGAACAACGGCCGCAACCGAGTGGAGGCCGCTGAGCCATCGGACTGGCCGCCTTCCGCCGACCAGGGCAAGGCCGCGACGCGCGTGGCCCGCTGAAACGGCGAAAGGCCGCCCCGGACGCATCGTCCGGGGCGGCCTTCATGCCGCGGCGCGGGGGGCGGTGCCCCCCAGCGGAATTACTTGATCTTCGACTCGCGGAACAGCACGTGCTTCCGGGCGACCGGGTCGTACTTCTTCATCTCGAGCTTGCCGGTCGCGTTCCGGGTGTTCTTCTTCGTCACGTAGAAATAGCCCGTGGACGGCTCCGCCGTGCTCACCAGCTTGATCAGGATGGTATTGGCCTTGGCCATCGGGCGGGTTCCAGCTCAGAAAACGGTTGCGGGCGGACCTTGCGGACCACCCGGCACGAAGGCCGCGTTGTAGTCCGGCGGCGGCTCAGGTCAAGAGCCATCAGTCGGCGGTGGCCCCGCTGGCCCGCACCAGCGGCACCCATTCCGCCAGCTCACGCTTCAGGAAGGCGGCGAATTCCGCCGGGCTGCCCTCCGCGATCGGCGGCAGGTCCAGTTCGGCGAGCCGCGCCGCGGTCGCCGGTTCCAGCAGGGCAGTCCGCACCGCCTGGTTCATCCGCGCCACGATCGGCGCCGGGGTGCCGGCCGGCGCGAACAGGCCGAACCAGGAATAGGCCTTGTAGCCCGGCAGCCCGGCCTCCGCCGCCGTCGGCACCTCCGGCATCAGGGAGGACCGCGCCGCGGTTGCCACCGCCAGGCAGCGCAGCCGGCCGGCAGCATGGTGCGGGGCGATCAGCGCCGGCGTGTCGAAGCACAGCGAGACCTGGCCGGCCAGCATGTCCGTCAGCATTGGCGCGCTGCCGCGATAGGGCACATGCGTCGCCTCCGCCCCGATGGCGTTGAGGAAGGCGACCGCGCCGATATGCGCCGACCCGCCGGCGCCGCCGGTGCCGTAGGCGGTGCGTCCGGGACTGGCCTTCAGCAGCGCGATCAGCCCGGCCAGGTCGGTAACGCCGAGGGAGGGGTGCACCGTGATGCAGATCGGCACCATCACGGTGGGTGCCACCGCGACGAAATCACGCTCCGGATCGTAAGGCAGGCGGGCGCCGTACAGGCCGACGGCCAGCACATGGGTCGAGATCGTGCCCATCAGGAACACGCTGCCATCCTTCGGCGCGCGGGCCACCGCGTCCGAGCCGATGGTACCGCCGGCGCCGCCGCGATTCTCGATCACCACAGACTGCCCCAGCACCTGCTGGATACCCGGCGCCAGCAGCCGGGTCGAAACATCGGTGCTGCCGCCGGCGGCGAAGGGCACGACGATGCGCACCGGCCGAGTCGGCCACTCCGCTTGGGCCCGTGCCGCAAGCGGCAGCAGGGTTGCGGGGATGGCGAGGGCGGTGCGGCGGGAAATCATGGTGGCCTCATGCGGCAGGTGCGGCGCGACCATAGGCCCGGCGCCGTGCGGCAGGCCATGGCGGGACTCGGGCTTGCCGTTATAACGGCGGACCATGCGCGATCTCCTCCTCCTCAATGCCCGCCTGCTCGACCCCGCGACCGGGCTGGATGCGCCCGGCGCGCTGCTGGTGCGGGACGGCCGGATCCATGACCACGGCCAGAACCTCGGCACGCCGGAGGGGGTGGAGGTGCTCGACCTGGATGGCGCCTGCCTCGCCCCCGGCCTGGTCGACCTGCGCGCCGCACTCGGCGAGCCTGGCGGCGAGCACCGGGAGACCATCGCCTCTGCCGCCCAGGCCGCGGCGGCGGGCGGCATCACCACGCTTTGCGCGCTGCCGGATACCAGCCCCGCCATCGACGACCCCGCGCTGGTGTCCTTCCTGGCGCGCCAGGCCGGCGGCAGCCTGACCATCCTGCCCTATGGCGCGGCGACGCGGAGCTGTGCCGGCAAGGATCTTTCCGAATTTGGCCTGCTGCGGGAGGCGGGCGCGATCGCCTTCACCGATGGCCGTCGCGCCATCGGTCCAGCACGGCTGATGCGCCTCGCGCTGTCCTACGCGCGCGCCTTCGGCAGCTTCATCGTGCAGCATCCGGAGGAGCCTTCGCTGGCCGCCGGCGGCGCCGCGACGGAAGGCGAGCGCGCCACGCGGATGGGCCTGCCCGGCATCCCGCCCGCCGCCGAGTGCATGATGGTCGAGCGCGACATCGGCTTGGCGCGGCTGACCGGCGGTCATGTCCATTTCGCCCATGTCAGCACTGGCACGGCGCTGGAGGCGATCCGGCGCGCCAAGGCGGAGGGCCTTCGCGTCACCTGCGACACGGCGCCGCCCTATTTCGACCTGAACGAGACGGCAATTGGTGAATACCGCACCTACGCCAAGCTTTCGCCGCCGCTGCGGGCGGATGAGGACCGGCTGGCGGTGGTGGCGGCGCTGGCGGACGGCACCATCGATGCCATCGCCTCCGACCACCAGCCGCACGACGCTGATGACAAGCGCCTGCCCTTCGCCCAGGCGGAGCCTGGCGGCGCCGGGCTGGCGACGCTGCTGGCGGTGACCCTGGCGCAGGTGCATGGCGGCCGGCTGCCGCTGCTCGCCGCCATCGGCCTGATGACGGACCGGCCGGCGAAGCTGCTCGGCATCGAGGCTGGCCGCCTGCGCAAGGGCGCGCCGGCCGACCTGGTGCTGTTCAGCCTGGAGCGTGGCTGGCAGGTGATCTCGGGGAAGCTTCCGGGCAAGGCGCAGAACACGCCCTTCGACGGGCGTGCGCTGGAAGGCCGCGTGCTCGGCACCTGGAAGGCCGGCCAGCGGGTGTTCGGGTGACCACGCCTTTGATCCTCGCGGCCATGCTGGGCTACCTGCTCGGCTCGGTGCCCTATGGGCTGCTGCTGACGAAGGCGGCGGGCCTCGGGGATGTCCGCGCCATCGGGTCCGGCAGCATCGGCGCCACCAACGTGCTTCGCACCGGCAACCGCAAGTTGGCGGCGGCGACGCTGGTGCTGGATGCGGCCAAGGGCGCGGTGGCGCTGCTGCTGGCCCGCTGGATCTGGGGCGAGGATGCGGCGCTGGTCGCCGGCTTCGCCGCGTTGCTGGGGCACACCTTCCCGATCTGGCTCGGCTTCAAGGGCGGCAAGGGCGTGGCCACCGGGGCGGGCGTCATCCTGGCCGCGCAGCCGGGGCTGGGGCTGCTGCTGCTGGGCGTGTGGCTCGCCATGGCGGTGCTGACCCGCATTTCCTCGGCCAGCGCGCTGACCGTCTGTGCCCTGGCGCCGGTGGTGGCGGCGCTTTCGGGGGATTGGCGGCTGGCGGGGTTCTGCCTGGGCGTCGCGCTGCTGATCGCCATCCGCCACCACGCCAATATCCGCCGGCTCATCGCCGGCACCGAACCCAGGATCGGCAAGAAGACCTAGATGGCCCCCGCCGAGGCCCTGGCGCGGCTGCGCCTGTCGCGCACCGAAGGCATCGGCCCGGCCAATTTCCGCCGCCTGATCCAGCGCCATGGCAGCGCTGGCGCGGCGCTCGCCGCGCTGCCCGGCCACGCCGCCCGCAGCGGCCGCGCCTTCACCGCGCCACCGCCGGCCGAGGCGGAGCGCGAGATGGCGGCGGTGGCACGCATGGGCGGCGATTTCGTGTTCCTCGACAGCCCCGGGTACCCGCCGCTGCTGGCGCTGCTGGAGGACCCGCCGCCGGTGCTGGCCGTGCTCGGCGATGCCACCGTACTGAAGCGGCGCCAGGTCGGCGTGGTCGGCGCCCGCGCAGCCTCCGCGGCCGGGCGGCGGCTGGCGGAGGAGTTGGCCGCGGGGCTGTGCACGGCCGGCATCGCCGTCACCTCCGGCCTCGCCCGCGGCATCGACACGGCGGCGCACCAGGGCGCGCTCGCTGCCCAGGGCCGCACTGTCGCCGTGGTCGCAGGCGGGCTGGATGTGCCCTATCCGGCCGAGAACGCGGCGCTGCAGGCCCGGATCGCCGCCGAAGGGGGCGTCGTGGTCAGCGAGGCGCCGCTCGGCACCGCGCCCATGGCGCGGCACTTCCCGCGCCGCAACCGCATTGTCGCCGGCCTGGTGCTGGGGCTGGTGGTGGTGGAGGCGGCGCCGCGCTCCGGCAGCCTGATCACCGCCCGCCTGGCGCTGGAGGCGGGGCGGGAGCTGTTCGCGGTGCCAGGCAACCCGATGGACCCGCGCGCCCGCGGTGGCAATGATTTGATCAGACAGGGTGCGCATTTGACCGAAGGTGCGGAGGATGTGCTAGCCAACCTGCCCGCCCAGCCGCTCGAATTGCCGCTGTTCTCGATGCGTCCGGAGCCCCGCAATGCCGCCGAAAGCCCCCTGGAAGCGCCACCGCCGGCCGAATCCACAGGGCAATTGCTTGAGTTGATTGGCACGGTCCCGGTTGCCGTTGACGATCTGGTCCGCCGCTGCCAGCTATCTGCGCCATCCGTCCAGGCGATCCTGCTTGACCTGGAGTTGTCGGGGCTGGTGGAAACCCTGCCCGGCAACAGGGTCGTGCGGTCCGTGACCTGACCGTCCGATGCTACCGAAGCGCGCGAAGGCGAACCGACAGAAATGACCGATGTCGTCGTGGTCGAAAGCCCGGCCAAGGCCAAGACCATCAACAAGTACCTGGGCGGCGACTTCACCGTCCTCGCCTCCTTCGGCCATGTCCGGGACCTTCCCGCGAAGGACGGCAGCGTCCGGCCCGAGGAAGACTTCGCCATGGACTGGGAGGCGGATGAGCGGGGCGACCGGCAGATCACCGCCATCGCCAAGTCGCTGAAGGGGGCCCGCCGCCTGTACCTCGCCACCGACCCGGACCGGGAAGGGGAGGCGATTTCCTGGCATGTGAAGGACATGCTGGCCCGCCGCGGCGTCCTGAAGGGCGTCGAGGTGCACCGCATCACCTTCAACGAGATCACCAAGCGCGCCGTGCAATACGCGGTGGCACACCCGCGCGAACTCGACGCGCCGCTGATCGACGCCTATCTGGCCCGCCGCGCGCTGGACTACCTGGTCGGCTTCAACCTTTCCCCGGTGCTGTGGCGCAAGCTGCCTGGTAGCCGTTCGGCCGGGCGCGTGCAGTCCGTCGCGCTGCGCCTGATCTGCGAGCGGGAGGCCGAGATCGAGGCGTTCCGGGCGCGCGAGTACTGGACGGTGGAGGGCCGCTTCGCGACCCCGGCCGGCGCGCCCTTCACGGCGCGGCTGACGCACCACGAGGGCAAGAAGCTTGACCAATTCGACCTGCCGAACGAGGCGGTGGCGATGGCCGCCAAGGCGGCAGTCGAGGCGGGCCAGTTCAGCGTCGCCAGCGTCGAGAAGCGGCGCACCCGGAGAAATCCGCCGCCGCCCTTCACCACCTCGACGCTCCAGATGGAGGCGTCCCGCAAGCTTGGCATGGGCGCTCAGGCGGCGATGCGGGTGGCGCAGCAGCTGTACGAGGGTGCCGATATCGGCGGCGAATCCGTCGGCCTCATCACCTACATGCGGACCGATGGCGTGCAGATGGCGCGCGAGGCGATGTTCGCCATCCGCGACCATGTGAAGGAGGCGTTCGGCCCCGACTACGTGCCGGGCGCGCCGCGCGAATATTCCTCCAAGGCGAAGAACGCGCAGGAAGCGCATGAGGCGATCCGGCCGACCGACGTCACCCGCACGCCGGAACAGGTGGCCCGCTTCCTCGATGAGCGGCAGCGCAAGCTCTACGAGCTGATCTGGAAGCGCGCCGTCGCCAGCCAGATGCAATCCGCCGAGCTGGACCAGACGGCGGTGGAGCTGGTCGAGCCCTCCGGCCGCACGAAGCTGCGTGCCACCGGCTCGGTCATCGCCTTCGACGGCTTCCTCCGCCTGTACCGGGAGGATGAGGACGACCGGGCGGCGGACGCCCGCGCGGGCATCGCGACGGCCGGGCCCGAGCCGGATGACGACAGCAGGACGCTGCCGCCGATGCGGGAGAAGGACCCGGTGAAGACCGGTGCCGTCGCCGCCAACCAGCACTTCACGCAGCCGCCGCCGCGCTATTCCGAGGCGACGCTGGTGAAGCGGATGGAGGAACTCGGCATCGGCCGGCCGTCCACCTATGCCTCCATCCTGCAGGTGTTGCAGGACCGCGACTACGTGAAGATCGACAAGCGCCGCCTGGTGCCGGAAGACCGCGGGAGGCTGGTGACGGCCTTTCTGATGTCCTTCTTCGAGCGGTACGTGGACACCGGTTTCACCGCGGGGCTGGAAGAAAAGCTGGACGACATCTCCGGCGGCCGCGCCGACTGGCGCGCGGTGATGCGTGCCTTCTGGGAGGAGTTCTCCAAGGCGATCTCGGCCACCAGCGAGCTGACGATCTCGGACGTGATCGACGCGCTGGACGAGGACCTCGGCCCGCACTTCTTCCCGGCCCGCGCCGATGGCGTGGACCCGCGCGGCTGCCCGGCCTGTTCCGGCGGCAGGCTGGGACTGCGGCTGGGGCGGACCGGCGCCTTCATCGGCTGCTCGAACTATCCCGAATGCCGCTACACGCGGCCGCTGGTGGCCCCTGGGGCCGAGGCGGAGGGTGCGGCCGGCTTCAACGAGGGCCAGCGCGACCTGGGCGCGGACCCGGCGACCGGCCAGAACATCAGCCTGCGCCGCGGGCCCTACGGCCTGTACGTGCAGCTCGGCGAGGAGACGCTGGACGCCAAGGGCAAGAAAGTGAAGCCGCGGCGGGCCAGCCTGGCCAAGGGCATGGACCCGGAGGGGCTGACGCTGGACCGCGCGCTCGCCCTGCTGTCGCTGCCGCGCGTGGTCGGTGTGCATCCGGAGACGCATGAGGAGATCACGGCGGCGATCGGGCGCTTCGGGCCGTATCTGAAGATGGGCCAGCTGTTCAAGTCGCTGGACCCGGATGACGACGTGCTGGTCGTCGGCCTCAACCGTGCGGTGGCGCTGCTGGCGGATGTGAAGCCGCGCGGGCGGGCGCTGGGCGATCATCCGACCGGCGGCAATGTCGATGTGCGGCGCGGGCGATTCGGGCCCTTCGTCATGCATGGCAGCCGAGTCGCCTCCATGCCGAAGACCATGGACTTCGACACGGTGACGCTGGACGAGGCGGTGAAGCTGCTGGCGGAGAAGGGCAAGGAATTGCCGCCGCTGAACAAGGGCAAGAAGGGCGCCAAGGCAAAGGCGCCGGCGCGCAAGGCGGCGGCGAAGCCGGCGAATGGCGAGGATGCGCCGGCCAAGCCACCGGCGGCGAAGAAGCCTGCGGCCAAGAAGGCAGCGCCGAAGAAGCCGGCCGCGAAGAAGCCGGCCCCAAAAAAGGCGGCCCCAAAAAAGGCGGCCCCGAAGAAGGCGGCGCCGAAGAAGGCTCCGGCGAAGCAACCGGCCGCCAAGAAGGCCGCGGGCTGAGATGCCGCGGCGCGGTCCCCCGCTCAAGGGCCACGCCGCGCGCAAGAAGCCGGCGGTGCCGAAGCCGGCCACCGGCGCGGCACCGGTCCGCGCGGCACCGGTTGGCGGGGCAACGGTCGGCGCGGCAGCGGCGCCGCTGCCGACGCTGGTGCAGTTGCGCGAGTTCCTGCGCGACGCACCGGGCCCGGTCGGCAAGACCGAGATATCCCGGCATTTCGGCCTGTCCACCGACCAGCGCCCGGCGCTGCGGGAGTTGCTGCGCAGCCTGAAGGAGACCGGCCAGGCGGCGCCGGTCGGCCGCAAAAGCCTGGTGGCGCCGGAACGCCTGCCGGACATGGCCCCGGTCGAGATGACCGGCACCGACGTGGATGGCGACCCGATCGCCCGGCCGCTGCAATGGGACCGCGCCCTCGGCCCGCCGCCCGCCATCTTCATGCAGCGGGAAGCGGCCGGACAGCCGGCGCTGGCGCCGGGCGAGCGGGTGCTGGCGCGGCTGAAATACATCGGCGGCAACAAGTACGAGGGCCGCACCTTCAAGCGCCTGACGCGCGAAACGCCGGCGCGCATCCTCGGCGTGTTCGAGGAAGGCCGCATCATCCCGACCGACCGCCGCCAGAAGGCGGATTGGCGGGTGCCGCTGGACCAGCTGGGCGGCGCGAAGCCAGGCGATATCGTACTGGCCGAACCTCTGCCCAGCCACCACGCCCTCGGCCCGCGCCCGGCGCGAATCCTGGAAGTACTGGGCCGCATGGGGGAGGCGCGCTCCGTCTCGCTCATCTGCATCCACGCCCACGGCATTCCGGACATCTTTCCGGCTGAGGCGCTGGAGGAAGCCGAGGCGGCGAAGGGCGTGACGAAGCGCGGGCGGGAGGATCTGAGCGACATCCCGCTGGTCACCATCGATGGCGAGGACGCGCGGGACTTCGACGACGCCGTCTGGGCGGAACCGCAGGATGACGGCTGGCGCTGCCTCGTCGC
Source organism: Falsiroseomonas sp. HC035 (assembly GCF_050563525.1). NCBI lineage: Bacteria > Pseudomonadati > Pseudomonadota > Alphaproteobacteria > Acetobacterales > Roseomonadaceae > Falsiroseomonas > Falsiroseomonas sp. HC035. Next base: position 234,436 of record NZ_JBNXUN010000003.1, on the reverse strand, counting down.
CATCGCCGATGTCGCGCATTACGTGAAGCCCGACAGCGCACTGGACCGGGAGGCCTGGGCGCGCGGCAATTCCGTGTATTTCCCCGACCGCGTCGTGCCGATGCTGCCGGAGGCGCTGTCCAATGGCTGGTGCAGCCTGCGCCCGAACGAGCCGCGCGGCTGCCTGTTCTGCGAATTCCACATCGACCGCGCCGGTCGCAAGTCCAGGCACCGCTTCGGCCGCGGCCTGATGCGCTCCGCAGCGCGCCTGACCTACGAGCAGGTCCAGGCGGCGAAGGAGGAAGGGACGGCGCCGGACGGCGTGCCGGCCGACCTGCTCGGCCATCTCTACGGCGCCTTCGAGGCGCTGCTCGCGGACCGCGCCCGGCGCGGCACCCTGGAACTCGATGTGCCGGAACGCCGGGTGCTGCTGGACGAGGCGGGCCAGGTGCAGGCGGTGGTGCCGCGCGCGCGCCTCGATTCGCACCGGCTGATCGAGGAATTCATGGTCGCCGCCAATGTCTGCGCGGCGGAGGAGCTGGAACGGCTCAGCCAGCCCTGCATGTACCGCGTGCATGACCGGCCCTCCGACGCCAAGCTGGAAGGGCTGCGGCAGTTCCTGGAAAGCCTCGGCCTGAAACTGCCGGCGCGGGACCGCATCCATCCCAGGGATTTCGGCGGCATCCTGGAGGCGGTGCAGGACAGGCCGGAGGAACGGCTGGTGCATGAGGCCGTCCTGCGCGGCCAGTCGCAGGCCGAATACAGCCCGGACAACATCGGCCACTTCGGCCTGGCCCTCGCCCGCTACGCCCATTTCACCAGCCCGATCCGGCGTTACTCGGACCTGCTGGTGCACCGCGCCCTGATCGGCGGCCTGGAACTGGGCCGGGATGGCCTGGCGGCGGCCGAGGTGGCCCGCTTTCCGGACACCGCGGAACACATCACCCAGACCGAACGCCGTGCCGCCATGGCCGAACGCGACGCGGTGGACCGCTACCTTGCTGCTTTCATGGCAACACGTGTCGGAGAAGTTTTTGCAGCGAGGATTTCCGGGGTGACACGCTACGGCCTGTTCGTCACCTTGCCGGAGAACGGCGCCAGCGGAATTGTCCCGCTCGCGAGTTTGCCGGACGACAAATGGCAGTTGGACGAGGCCGGGCATACGATGTCCGGTCGCAGCACGGGTCTGACCTTTTCGCTCGGCCAAGCGGTCGAGGCGAGGCTGTCCGAGGCGACGCCGCGGACCGGGGGCATGGTGTTCTCGTTGATGCAGGGCGATCCACGAGCGCGTGGTGGCATGCGGTCCGCCAGGGTTTCGCGGCGGCGCTGATCGCCTTCGCCGGCGCGGCCTCTGCGCAGGAGGCGGGGCCGGGCGGGCTGGGCGAGGTTCTGCGCCCCAGCCACGGCCTGATCCTGGAGCGCCACCTGGAGGATGCCAGCCCGACCGACATGGTGCTGTGGTCGCTGCGCGGGCTGGCCGTGCTGGACCCCCGGCTCAATGCGGAAATCCGCACCGACCGCATCCTGCTGCTGAACGACGACCGGGTGCTGGCCACCGCCGCCCTGGCGCCGCTGCTGCAACCCGGGCCGGCGGACCGGCGCGGCACGGCCGTGGCCAGCCTGCTGGAGCAGTTCTACGCCGCCGCCTGGCGCGCCTCCCCGGCGATCCGGCGGGCCGGGGCGGAACGGCTGCTGGCCTCGGGCTTCGAGGAATTGTTCAACCACCTGGACCCCTACAGCCGCTACGTGACAGCCGAGGAAGCCCGCGGCCTGCGGGAACGCCGCGTCGGCCAATCCGGCCTCGGCCTGCGGGTGGCCGCGCAGCGCAACGCCCTGGTCATCATCGCCGTCACACCGGATGGCCCCGCGGCGCTGGCCGGCATCCGGGTGGGGGATCGCCTGCTGGCGGTGGATGACCGGGCGCTTGGCCCGCGTGACCCGGGACTTGCGGCGCGGCTGCTGGAGGGGGCTGAAGGTTCGGAGGTGACCCTGACCCTGTCGCGCGCCGGCCGCCGCCGCAGCGTGACCCTGCTGCGGGAGCTGGTGGTGCCGGAGACGGTGACGGCGGAGCGGCGCGGCGAAATCCTGTTCATCCGCCTCACCGGCTTCTCCGCCGTCACCGACCGCCGGCTGACGCAGGTGCTGCGCGATGATTTTGCCGAACGCCCGCCGCGCGGCGTGGTGCTGGATCTGCGCGGTAACCGGGGCGGGCTGCTGAGCCAGGCGGTGGCGGTGGCGGATGCCTTCCTGGTCTCCGGCGTGGTGATGCGCACCGAGGGTCGGCACCCGGATGCCAACCGCCGCTACCTGGCCGGCGGGCAGGACCTGGCGGAGGGTCGGCCTGTGGTGGTTCTGGTCGATGGCCGCAGTGCGTCCTCCGCCGAGATCGTCGCCGCGGCCCTGGCCGGGTCCGGGCGTGCCGCGGTGGTGGGCAGCGCGACACAGGGCAAGGGGCTGATCCAGGTGGTGGCGCCGCTGCCGAACGGGGCGGAACTGATGGTGACCTGGTCGCGCGTGCTGGCGCCGGCCGGCTGGCCGATCCAGGGCCTCGGCGTGCTGCCGGCGCTGTGCACCAGCCTGGGGCCGGAGGCGATGGCGCAGGGGCTGGCCCAACTGCGGGCGGGGGAGGCGCCGATGGCCGTGGCGCTGTCCCGCCAGCGCGTGGCGCGGGCGCCGGTACTGGCCAGCGAAGTGGCCGCGCTACGCAACGCCTGCCCGCCGGCGGAGGGACGGGAAGACGACCTTGTGGCGGCGCGGGCGCTCATCGAGACGCCGGCGGCCTATGCGCGGGCGGCAAGGGGGCCGTAGCGACGGAACCCTCTTCACCCGCTGGGGGAGGGCAGGGTGAGGGGGTGGCGACCTATCCAGCCCTTTCGCCAGCCCGCTACATGTTCCGCCGCTGGTTGCGCGCCAGCACGTCCAGCACGGCCATGCGGCAGGCCACGCCCATCTCCACCTGCTCGCCAATGACGCTGCGCACCGGGTCATCGGCGATGGCGCTTTCGATCTCGACGCCGCGGTTCATCGGGCCGGGATGCATGACGATGGCATCCGGCTTCGCATAGGCCAGCTTCTCGGCGTTCAGGCCGTAGAAGCGGAAGAACTCGCGGGAGGACGGCACGAGGCCGGAGGTCATGCGTTCCTTCTGCAGCCGCAGCATCATCACCACGTCGGCGTCGGCCAGGCCCGACTTCATGTCGTGATGCACCTCCACCCCCAGCCGCGCGGCCTCGGACGGGATCAGGGTGGGCGGGCCGACGATGCGGACGCGGGAGTTCATCGCCAGCAGCAGGTGGATGTTGGAGCGCGCCACGCGGGAATGCAGCACGTCGCCGCAGATGGCGACGGTCAGCCCCTCCAGGCTGCCCTTGCGGCGGCGGATGGTCAGCGCGTCCAGCAGCGCCTGGGTCGGGTGTTCATGCGTGCCGTCGCCGGCGTTGATGACGGCGGCATCCACCTTCTGCGCCAGCAACGCCGGGGCGCCGGACTGGCCGTGGCGGATCACCAGCAGGTCGGTGTGCATGGCGTTCAGCGTCGCGGCCGTATCCAGCAGCGTCTCGCCCTTGTTCACGCTGCTGGTCGAGACCGACATGTTGACGATGTCGGCGCCCAGCCGCTTGCCGGCCAGCTCGAAGCTGGTGCGGGTGCGGGTGCTGTCCTCGAAGAACAGGTTGATCAGCGTCCGGCCCTTGAGCAGGTCGCGCTGGGTTTTCCCCTGCCGGTTCAGCAGCGCGTAGTTTTCCGCCAGATCCAACAGATCGGCGATGTAGGGGGGCTCGAGGCCCTCGATGGCGAGCAGGTGGCGATGCGGATAGGGGAGCATGGGACAGACCCTAGCCGGGGCCGGCGCTGGCATCCAGGGCGGCCTGCAGCATGTAGGCGGCCGCCGCGGCATCCACGGCCTTTGCCCGCTTGGCGCGGGTCAGGTCGGCCTCGATCATCATGCGGTTGACGGCCGCCGAAGAAAGACGCTCGTCCCACAGCGCCAGCGGCAGGCCGGTGGCTGCCGCGATCGCCATGGCCCAGTCCTTCGCCGCCTGCGCCGCCGGGCCGAAGCTGCCGTCCATGGACAGCGGCAGCCCCGCCACCAGCCCGCCGGCGCCTTCCTTCCGCGCAATGGCGCCGATCTCCGCCGCATTGGCGGCCAGCTTGCCGCGCGGGATGGCCTTGTAGGGGGAGGCCAGCATCAGCGAGACGTCGGACAGCGCCACGCCGATGATCCGCGCCCCGGGATCCAGCCCGATCAGCCGAGCGTGGCGGGGCAGGCCGGCGCGCAGGTCGCGCATGTTGATGACGGGCATGTGGGCCGTTATGTTCCCCGTCGCAGCCCCTGGCAAATCCAGCCAGATCCCAGGCCCATCAAGGAATTCCCGAGCCCCATGTCCCTCGATACCGGTACCATCCGGCGCATCGCCTCGCTCGCCCGCATCCGACTGGAGGAGGCGGAGGTCGTCCAGGCGCAAGCCGAGATCAACGGCATCCTCGGCTGGATCGAGCAGTTGCGGGCCGTGGACACGGACGGCGTGGAGCCGATGGCGGGTGGCTCGCCGGTGGCGCAGGTCTCGGCGCGGCTGCGGCCGGATGTGGTGACGGATGGCGGCCAGGCGGACGCCGTGCTGGCGAATGCGCCGGATCGGCAGGGCGAGTATTTCGGCGTGCCGAAGGTGGTCGAGTGATGAACGCGACGGATTTCACCCTGCGCGGCGCGCTGGATGCGCTGGCCGAGGGCAGCATCAGCAGCGTCGAGCTGACCCAGGCGCATTTGGATGCGATCGAGGCGCTGAACCCGCGGCTCAACGCCTTCATCACGGTGACAGCGGAGAAGGCGCTGGCGCAGGCGAAGGCCAGTGATGCGCGCCGCGCGGCGGGGCAGGCGGGGGCGCTGGACGGCGTGCCGCTGGCGATCAAGGACCTGTTCTGCACCGCCGGCACGCGCACCACGGCGGGCAGCAACATCCTCGGCAACTTTGTGCCGCCCTATGAGAGCACGGTCAGCCAGAAGCTGCTGGACGATGGCGCGGTGTTCCTCGGCAAGGCGAACCTCGACGAATTCGCAATGGGGTCCTCCAACACCACCAGCGCAAGCGGGCCGGTTGAGAACCCCTGGTCGCGGGCGAACGATCCCGACACGCGGCTGGTGCCGGGTGGATCCTCCGGTGGATCGGCCGCGGCGGTCGCGGCGCGGATGGCCCTGGGGGCGACGGCCACCGATACGGGTGGATCCATCCGCCAGCCGGCCGCCTTCTGCGGCATCGCCGGCATCAAGCCGACCTATGGGCGCTGTTCCCGCTTCGGCATCGTGGCCTTTGCGTCCTCGCTCGATCAGGCCGGGCCGGTGGCGCGGACGGTGGAGGATTGCGCCATCCTGCTGCGCTCCATGGCCGGCTTCGATGCGAAGGATTCGACCAGCGCCGATGTCGCCGTTCCCGACTTCGCCGCTGCCTGCGCGCGCGGCGTGAAGGGGCTGCGGATCGGCGTGCCGCGCGAATACCGGATGGACGGCACGCCGCCGGAGATCGAGGCGCTGTGGCAGCAGGGCCTCGCCTGGCTGCGCGACGCCGGCGCCGAGACCGTCGAGATCAGCCTGCCGCACACGAAATACGCCCTGCCGACCTACTACATCGTGGCGCCGGCCGAGGCGTCCTCCAACCTCGCGCGGTACGACGGCGTGCGGTTTGGGATGCGGGTGGTGGAGCCAGGGTCGGATTTGCGCGACCTGTATGAGCGCACGCGCGCGGCGGGCTTCGGGGCGGAGGTGCGGCGCCGCATCATGATCGGCACCTATGTGCTGAGCGCCGGCTACTACGACGCCTACTACCTGAAGGCGCAGAAGGTGCGCGCGCTGATCCGCCGCGACTTCGAGGAAGCCTTTGGCAAGGTCGATGCCATCGTAACGCCGGCGACGCCGAGCGCCGCCTTCGGGATGGATGAGAAGCAGGACGACCCGGTGGCGATGTACCTGAACGACATCTTCACGGTGACGGCGAACCTGGCCGGGCTGCCGGGGCTTGCGGTGCCGGCGGGGCTGGATGCGCAGGGCCTGCCGCTGGGGCTGCAGGTGATCGGGCGAGCGTTCGACGAGGAGACGGTGTTCGCGGTGGGGACGGCGCTGGAACGGGCGGCGGACTTTACGGCTGTGCCGCGGTTGAGGGCGGGGGCATGACCTACACGATCGAGGGCCGCACCGGCTCCTGGGAACTCGTCATCGGCCTGGAAGTCCATGCCCAGGTCATCAGCGAGGCCAAGTTGTTCTCCGGCGCCGCCACGGCGTTCGGCGCGCCGCCGAACAGCCAGGTGTCGTTCATCGATGCGGGCTTTCCTGGCATGCTGCCGGTCATCAACGCCGAATGCGTTGCGCAGGCGGTGCGCACCGGGCTTGGGTTGAACGCGCAGGTCAATCTGTGGTCGCGCTTCGACCGCAAGAACTACTTCTATGCGGACCTGCCACAGGGCTACCAGATCAGCCAGTTCGCGCACCCGATCATCGGCGAGGGCGCCATCGAGATCACGCTGGCGGATGGCGCGACCAAGACCATCGGCATCACGCGTCTGCATCTCGAACAGGATGCCGGCAAGTCGCTGCACGACCAGCATGCGACGAAGTCCTTCATCGACCTGAACCGCTCCGGCGTCGCGCTGATGGAGATCGTCTCGGAGCCCGACATGCGGAGCCCGGAGGAAGCCGGCGCCTACCTGACCAAGGTGCGGCAGATCCTGCGCTACCTCGGCACCTGCGACGGCAACATGGACGAGGGTTCCATGCGCGCCGACGTCAATGTCTCCGTCCGCAAGGCGGGCGAAGGCTTTCGCACGCGCTGCGAAGTGAAGAACGTCAACTCCATCCGTTTCGTCATGCAGGCGGTGGAGGCCGAGGCGCTGCGGCAGATCGAGGTGTGGGAAGCGGGCGAGGAGGTATTCCAGGAAACCCGCCTGTTCGACACGGCGCGGGGCATCACGCGGTCCATGCGGTCCAAGGAGGACGCGCATGACTACCGCTACTTCCCGGAACCCGACCTGCCTCCGCTGGTGCTGGAATCGGATTGGGTCGAAGCGCTGAAGGCGGCGCTGCCGGAACTGCCGGATGCGCGGCGTGCGCGCTACGTCGCGATGGGCCTCACGCCCTACGACGCCCATGTGCTGACGCTGGAGAAGGAGACGGCGATCTTCTTCGAAACCGTGGCGAAGGGACGCGACGCCAAGCTCGCGGCGAACTGGGTGACGGGTGACTTCTTCGCCGCGCTCAATCGCATGAAGCGCGACGTGGCGGACCCGCCGGTGACGGCCGAAAATCTCGGCGCGCTGCTCGACCTGATCGCCGACAAGACACTGTCCGGCAGCCTGGCGAAGCTGGTGTTCGAGGCGATGCTGGAGACCGGCAAGCCGCCCGGCGTCATCGTCGAGGAACGCGGCATGAAGCAGGTGACCGACACCGGCGCGATCGAGGCGGTGGTGCGGGAGGTGATGGCGAAGAACGCCGACAAGGTCGCCGAATACCGCAGCGGCAAGGACAAGCTGTTCGGCTTCTTCGTCGGCCAGACGATGAAGGCCATGCAGGGCAAGGGGAACCCGGCGGTGGTGAACGAGGTGGTGAAACAGGCGCTGGCCGGCTGACCCTTCTCCCTCCCCCGCGAAGCGGGGGGTTGCGGCACTGCCGCAACGCCGAAGGCTGGTCGGGGTGGGGGCAATGCCAGGCGGTCCCCCGAAGAGCCCCCACCCAACCCTCCCCCGCAAAGCGGGGGAGGGTTCCCAGTTCACACCGGCCGCACGCCCCACGGGTAGGGCATGCTGCCCTTCACGTGCCCGGTGATGTTGGTGCGCCAGGCGCTGCGGATCGTGAACTGGCCGAGCGGGATGGTCGCCACGTCATCCTGTGCCAGCTTGTTGATCTCGTTCGCCAGCGCCTGCTGCCGCGCCGCATCCGGGGCGTCCAGCCAGTTCTGCACCAACTCCTGCGCCCGCGGACTGTCGTACCAGCCGAACCAGCCCTGCGCGCCCGGCCCCTTCACAAGGGACGACACTGCCGGGTTGAGGTAGGCGAGCGACGAGCCATAGGTGTGGAAGATCGACCAGCCGCCGCGCTCCACCGGTTCCTGCCGAACCCGGCGCTGCACCACGGTGCCCCAGTCGGTCTCCACCAGCTCCACGTTGAAGCCGATGCGGCGCAGTGCATCCGCGGTGACATGGCCGTGCGGGCCGATCAGCGGGAAGTCGGTGGGGCTGATGATGACCACCTTCTCGTTGTTGTAGCCGCTGGCCTGCAACGCGGCGCGGGCACGGTCCAGGCTGCGGGGCGGCGCGTTGAGCTCGGACAGGTCCTCGACGCCGTAGGGCGTGCCGCAGGGGAACAGGCTGCGGCAGGTGCGCCAGACGCTGCGGTCGTCGCCGAGTGTCGAGCGCATGTAGTCCTCCTGGTTCACCGCCAGCGCCACCGCCTGGCGCACCTTCAGGTTGTTGAAGGGCGCCTGCAGGTGGTTCAGCCGCATGATGGACAGGATGCCGGCCTCGTTCAGCACCTCCACCTTGATGTTGCGGTTTCTCACAAGTGTCGGGATCAGGTCGGACAGCGGCTGGTCGAGCCAATCCACCTCGCCGGCCTGCAACGCCGCGGCGGCGGTCGCGGGGTCGGGCAGGATGTGCCATTCGATGCGCGGGAAGTGTGCGACCTTGCCGCCGGAGGCGCCGCTGGCGGGTTCCTGGCGCGGCACATAGGCCTCGTTCTTCGCATAGACCACGCGGCTGCCGGAGACGAATTCGCCGGGCACGAAGCGATAGGGGCCGCTGCCCATCACCTCCGAGATCTGCGTGCTGGCATCGGTCGTTGCCAGGCGTTCCGGCATGATGAAGGGCACGTTGGCGTCGGGCTTGGCGAGCGCCTCCAGCAGCAGCGGGAAGGGCCGCTTCAGGCGGATCTCCAGCACGCGGTCCTCCGCCGCGCGCCATTCATCAACGGAGGCCGCGAGGATCTGCCCGAACGGGTCGCGCTTCGACCATCGTGCGAGGGAAGCCGCGCAGTCCCGCGCGCGCACCGGTTCGCCATCATGGAAGCGCAGGCCGTCCCGCAGCGTGATGCGCCACACGCGCCCATCGGCCGAAACCTCGTGCCCCTGCGCCATCTGCGGCTGCGGCCGCAACTGCGCGTCCATGGCGTAGAGCGTGTCGAACACGTGGTAGCCGTGCATCTGGGTGACGATGGCGCTGGTCCAGATCGGGTCCAGCGCCGTCAGGTTCGCCTGCGGCACGAAGCGCAGCGTGGCGGCACGGGCCGGCTGGGCGAGGGCAGGGCGGGCGAGCGTGACCCCCATGGTCCCGGCCGAGATGACCCCGGCCCCTGCCCGAAACAGTGAGCGGCGATGCATGGCTTGTGTCCTCCGTGTCGTTCTTCTGGCGACGCGCGGAGGCTAGGCGCGGGGGCTCCGGGGGGTCAATCAAGCCGCCAGGCGCGCCTTGACCATCCGCTGGCGATGGCGGACAGGATGCGGCAAAGGTGGAGGGGACAGGCGCATGGCCGATCCGGTACGGTTCGAGGTGGTGGATGGCGTTGCGGTGGCCACCATCGCCAACCCTCCCGTCAATGCCCTATCCGTCGCGCTGCGCGCCGGCCTGTTCCAGGCGGTGCAGCGGGCGGAGGCCGACCCTGACATTCGCGGGCTTGTGATCGCGGCGGAGGGCCGCACCTTCATCGCCGGCGCCGACATCTCCGAATTTGGCAAACCCCCGGCCTCGCCGACGCTGGCGGAACTGGTGGCGGCGCTGGATGGCGCGACGAAGCCGGTGGTGGCTGCCATCCACGCGGCGGCGCTCGGCGGCGGGCTGGAAGTCGCGATGGCCTGTTCCTGGCGGGTGATCGGGCCGCGCGCCAAGCTGGGTCTGCCGGAGGTGAAGCTGGGCCTGCTGCCGGGCTCCGGCGGCACGCAGCGGGCGCCGCGGCTGATGGGGGCGGCGGCGGCGCTGCGGCTGATGGTCTCGGGCGATCCAATGGATGCGGAGGCCGCGGTGGCGTCGGGCCTGGCCGATACCGTGGTGGCCGGGGACCTGCTGGCGGCGGCGCGGGAATGGGTCGGGCAGCCCAAGCCCAAGCCGGTGTCGCAGCGGGACGAGGGGCTCGGCTCGCGTGAGGATTTCGAGAAGGAAGCCGCCGCGCTGGCGAAGCGCGCCGCGACCGAACCGCAGGTCGCCGACTGCATCGCCTGCGTCCGCGCCGCATTCGAGAAGCCCTTCGCGGAGGCGGTGGCCTTCGAGCGGGAGGCCTTCCTCCGCCTGCTGGACGACCCGCGCAGCAAGGCGCTGCGCCATGTGTTCTTCGCGGAACGCGAGGCGGCGCGGATAGCCGGGCTGCCCGCGGGGACGCAGCCGCGACCGGTGGCGCGCGCGGCCGTGCTCGGCAGCGGCACGATGGGCGCCGGCATCGCCATGTGCTTCGCCAATGCCGGCATCCCGGTCCGGGTCATCGAGACCGACGAGGCGGCGCTGGCCCGCGGCATGGACCGCATCCGCGGCACCTATGAGAGCAGCGTCAAGCGCGGCAGCCTGGCGCCCGCCAAGCGCGACGAACGCGTGGCGCTGATCGAGGGCGCGGTCGGCCTGGACGCTGCCGCCGATGCCGACCTGGTGGTCGAGGCGGTGTTCGAGGAGATGGGCCTGAAGAAGCAGGTTTTCGCTCATCTCGACCGCGTGACGAAGCCAGGAACCATCCTGGCGACGAACACGTCCTACCTCGACATCGACGAAATGGCCGCCGCCACATCGCGTCCGCAGGACGTGCTGGGGATGCACTTCTTTTCCCCGGCCAACGTCATGAAGCTGCTGGAGGTGGTGCGGGGCCGGGAGACCTCGCCCGAGGCGCTGGCGACGGCGGCGGAGATCGGCCGCAAGCTGGCCAAGGTGCCGGTGGTGGTAGGCGTCTGCTACGGCTTCGTCGGCAACCGCATGCTGTCGCGCCGCACCCAGCAGGCGGAGCGCCTGCTGCTGGAAGGCGCCACACCCGAGCAGGTGGACAAGGCGCTGGTCGATTTCGGCTTCAAGATGGGCCCCTTCGCGATGTCGGACCTCGCCGGCCTCGACATCGGCTGGCGCATCCGCCGCGCGACGGGCAAGCGCGCGCCGGTGGCGGATGCGCTGGTGGAGGCGGAACGGCTCGGCCAAAAGACGCAGAAGGGCTACTACCTGTACCCGGACGGCGCCCGCACCGGCGTGCCGGACCCGGAGGTCACCGCGCTGATCCGCCGCGTCGCGGCGCAGGAAGGTGTCGAGCAGCGCGAGATCGGGCAGGCCGAGATCCTGGACCGCTTGGTGCTGCCGATGGTGAACGAGGGCGCGCGCATCCTGGAGGAAGGCATCGCCGCGCGGCCGGGCGACATCGATGTGGTCTGGCTGCATGGCTACAACTGGCCGGCCTGGCGCGGCGGGCCGATGCACTACGCGGACAGCGTCGGCCTGCTGCATGTGGTGGCGCGACTGGCGGAGTTCGCGCAGCAGACCGGTGACGACAGCCTGCTGCCGGCGCCGCTGCTGGCCCGCCTCGCCGCCGAGGGCGGCAACTTCGCGAGTCTCAAGGCCGGTTGAGATGCATCCCTGGGAGCCCTCCTACCCGCCGGAATGCCGCTGGGACGCGCCGATCGCGCGCGGGACGCTGCCGGGCTTCCTGGACGAGGTGGCGGCGCGTTTTGCCGGGATGCCGGCGCTGGAATATCGCGGCCATGTGCTGAGCTATGCGCAGATGCGGGCCGCGTCGGACCGCATCGCGGCGGGGCTGATGGCGCGCGGTATCGGGCGTGGCGATTGCGTCGCGCTGTACCTGCCGAACACGCCGTGGCACCCGCTTTGCTTCTTCGCCGCGCTGCGCACCGGGGCGCGCGTGGTGCATTTCTCGGCGCTCGATGCGAAGCGGGAACTCGCGCACAAGGCGCATGATTCTGGTGCCACTCTGCTGATCACCACCGGCTTGCCGGGACTGATCAGCAATGCCGGCTGGCTGCGCGACGAAGGCGCGGTGCGGGATGTTCTGCTGGCACCGGAAGCGCGCTGGGGCGGGGACGACGCGCCGCATGATTTCGCGCCGCTGCCGGAGGCCGATCCGCCCGCCGCTTGGCCAGCTTTGTCGCCCGACGATCTGGCGCTGCTGCAATACACCGGCGGCACCACGGGCACGCCGAAGGGTGCGATGCTGACGCATGGCAACCTGACCGCCGCCGTCGCCATCTACAAGGCGTGGCGCGACAATACCTCTCTGCCCGTGGGCACGGCGCGCGTGCTGGTGCTGCTGCCGCTGTTCCACATCTTCGCGCTGACCGCCGTGCTGCTGCGGCAGTTCGCGGAAGGCGCACTGTGCCACCTGCGGATGCGCTTCGACGCGGCGCAGTGGGTGGAGGAGGTGGAGCGCCTGCGCATCACCACCTTCTCCGGCGTGCCGACCATGTGGATCGGCATTGCGGGCGTCCCGGGGATCGAGCAGCGCGACCTGTCCTCGCTCCGCCAGTGCAGTTCCGGCGGCGCACCGATGCCGCAGGAGGTGCAGCAGCGGGTGGAGCGCATCCTGGGCCTGCGCATCGGCGGCGGCTGGGGCATGACGGAAACCTGCCCGGCCGGCACCCGCCTGCCGCCCGGAGGCCCGGTGCGCGCCGGCATCATCGGCCTGCCGCTGCCGGGGATCGAGATGCGGATCGTGGCGCTGGATGAGCCGACGCGGGAAATCCCGCCGGGCGAGATCGGCGAGATTGCGATCCGCGGCCCCAACGTTTTTTCGGGATACTGGAACCGGCCCGAGGACAATGCGGCGGCCTTCGCGGATGGCTGGTTCCTGACCGGCGACACCGGCTGGATGGACGCGCAGGGCTTCTTCACCCTGGTGGACCGTCGCAAGAACATGATCCTGTCGGGCGGCTTCAACGTCTATCCTGCCGCCATCGAACAGGCGATCTATGAACATCCCGCCGTTGCCGAATGTGTGGTGATCGGCGTGCCGGACGAATACCGCGGCCAGGCGGCGAAGGCCTTCTGTTCGCTGAAACCCGGCGCGGCCCCCTTCACGCTGGACGAACTGCGCGCATTTCTGGCGGACCGCATCGGCCGGCACGAGATGCCGGCGGCGCTGGAGATCCGGGACAACCTGCCACGCAGCGCCGCCGGCAAGCTGCTGGCAAGTGCCCTGCGCGACGAAGAAGCGGCCAAGGCCTAGGAGACGCACGATGGACCTGCGCTACACGCCCGACGAGATCGCCTTCCGCGACGAGCTGCGCAAATTCTTCCGCAGCGAGATCCCGCTCGCCATCCGCCGCAAGGTCAGCGAGGGGCGCGCCCTGAACCGCGACGACTACGTCACCAGCCAGCGCATCCTGCACGCGAAGGGCCTCGCCGTGCCGAACTGGCCGGTTGAATGGGGCGGCCAAAGCTGGTCGCCGGTGCAGCGCTACATCTACATCGAGGAATTGCAGGCGGCCGCGGTGCCGCAGCCGCTCGGCTTCAACGTCAATATGGTTGGCCCCGTCATCGCCACCTTCGGGTCGGAGGCGCACAAGCAGCGCTTCCTGCCGCCGACGGCGAACCTCGACATCTGGTGGGCGCAGGGCTTCTCGGAGCCGGGCGCCGGGTCCGACCTTGCCTCGCTGAAGACCACCGCGAAGCGGGAGGGTGACCACTTCATCGTCAACGGCCAGAAGACCTGGACCACGCTCGGGCAGTACGCCGACTGGATCTTCTGCCTGGTGCGCACCGACGCGACGGTGAAGAAGCAGGCCGGCATCTCCTTCATCCTGATCGACATGAAGACGCCTGGCATCACGCTGCGCCCCATCATCACCATCGATGGCGGGCACGAGGTGAACGAGGTGTTCTTCGACGAGGTGCGCGTGCCGGCGGAAAACCTGGTGGGCGAGCTGAACAAGGGCTGGGACTACGCGAAGTTCCTGCTGTCGAACGAGCGCATCGGCATCGCGCGCATCGGCATGACAAAGGAACGCCTGGCGCGGGTGAAGCGCCTGGCGCAGGAAACGCCGGCCGGTGAAGGCATGGTCTGGGACGACCCGGACTTCCGCCGCCGCCTGGCGTGGAGCGAGATCGAGTTGAAGGCGCTGGAGATCACGCAGATGCGCGTCGTCGCGGCCCAGGGCAGCCGCGCCGCGGACAAGCCGGACCCCTCCAGCTCCATCCTCAAGATCAAGGGCAGCGAGATCCAGCAGCAGGCGACGCAATTGCTGGTCGACGTCGCCGGCCCCTACGCCATGCCGCGCCCGGACCGGGAGGAGGAGGGGCTGAACCTGCCCTCCGTCGGGCCGGAATGGGCGGATGCCGCGGCGCCCCTGTTCTTCAACTACCGCAAGGTATCTATCTACGGCGGGTCGAACGAGATCCAGCGCAACATTATTGCGAAGGCATTTCTGGGTCTTTGAAGTGCGCGGCTTGTCATCTGCCAGAAGCCTGGATGTGAGCGGGGATACATGGATTTCGACCTGACCGACGAACAGCGCATGCTGTCCGACAGCGTCCGCCGCCTCGTCTCGGACGCTTATGACGATTTTGAGCATCGCAAGACCTACCGCGCCGAACCGCGCGGCTGGTCGGATGCGAACTGGCAGAAATTCGCGGAAATGGGCCTGCTCGGCCTTCCCTTCGCGGAGGAGGATGGCGGCTTCGGCGGCGGGCCGCTCGAGACCATGATCGTGCTGGAGAATTTCGGCCGCGGCCTGGTGGTGGAACCCTACCTCGCCACCGTCGTGCTCGGCGGCGGGCTGCTGCGGCGGGCCGGCAGTGCCGCGCAGCGGGAGGCGTTGATCCCGCAGGTCGCGGAGGGCTCGCTGACGCTGGCCTTTGCACATCAGGAACGTCAGGCGCGGCACGATCTGTTCGATGTCGCCACCACTGCAAAGCGGGACGGCGCCGGCTATGTGTTGAACGGCGCGAAGGGCGTGGTGCTGCATGGCGACAGCGCGGGCCGCCTGATCGTCTCCGCCCGCACGGCCGGCAACAGGCGGGACCGCGACGGCATCAGCCTGTTCCTGCTGGACCCCACGACGCCCGGCGTCACCCGCCGCGGCTACGCGACTCAAGACGGGCTGCGCGCGGCGGAGGTGGTGCTGGAGAATGTGGTGGTGCCCGCTGACGCGCTGCTCGGCCCGGAAGGCGGCGCGTTGCCATTGATCGAGCATGTGGTGGACGAGGCGCAGGCGGCGATCTGCGCCGAGGCGCTGGGCGCGATGGAGGTGCTGCGCGACCTGACCGTCGACTACCTGAAGCAGCGCACGCAGTTCGGCCAGGCGATCGGGAATTTCCAGGCTTTGCAGCACCGCGCCGCGGACATGCTGGTGGCGACCGAACAGGCCCGCAGCATGGCGATGTACGCCGCCATGATGGTGCAGGACCAGGACCCGGCGGCGCGCCATGTGGCGCTGTCCGCCGCCAAGGCGCTGGTCGCGAAGCTGGCCGACCAGCTCGGCAAGGAAGCCGTGCAGCTGCATGGCGGAATCGCCGTGACGGATGAGTACAAGGCGGGGCATTATTTCAAGCGGCTGTCGATGCTCGGCGGGCTGTTCGGCGATGTCGACCATCATCTGCGCGTGGTCGTCGCGGCCGGGGGGCTGCCAGAGGCGAGTTGACACGGGGGGGAAGCGGGATGCCGAACATGGCACTGGGCCGGCGCGCCGCGCTGGGGCTGGGCGTGGCTTCGATCGCGGCGCCGGCGCTCGGGCAGGCGCGATACCCCGACCGCCCGATCCGCGTCATCGTGCCCTTCCCACCTGGCGGCACCACGGACATCCAGATGCGCGTGCTGTGCGAAGGCGCCTCGCGCCGCCTCGGCCAGCCCGTGGTGATCGAGAACCGTCCCGGCGCCGGCGGCAGCATGGGCGCGACCGCGCTGGCGCAGGGCACGCGGCCGGATGGCTACCTGCTTTCCGTCATGCCCAACTCCATCTTCCGCATTCCCGTGATGATGGCGCGGCCGACCTATGACCCGATGGCGGACTTCACCTGGGTGATCCGCCTGGTCGGCTACACCTTTGGCATTGTCGTGCGCGCGGATTCCCCGTTCCAGACGCTGGCGGCGCTGCTGGACCACGCCCGCGCGAATCCGGGGAAGATCACCTACGGCACCCCCGGCGTCGCGACGCTGGACGTGACGATGGAGCGCATCGCGCAACAGGCCGGCGGCCTGCGGATGGTGCATGTGCCGTTCCGCGGCGGCGCCGACAACATCCAGGCGCTGCTCGCTGGGCAGATCGACGTCTCGGCCGAGAGCAGTTCCTGGGGCGAGCTGGTGCTGGATGGCCGGCTGCGCCTGCTGGCCACCTGGGGTGAGGCGCGGCCGCCGCGCTTCGCCATGGCCCCGACGCTGCGGGAGGCCGGCATCGATATCGTCAACAGCTCTCCCTACGGGCTCGCCGCCCCGCGCGGACTGGACCCGGCCGTGGCGCAGGTGCTGCACGACGCCTTCAAGGCCGCGCTGGACGACCCGCCGCATCTTGCGGTGCTGGAGCGCTACAACATGCCGATGATGTACGCGGACGCGGATGGCTATGGCCGCTACGCGCGCGAGTTCTACGAGGAAGACAGCGCCATGGTCCGCGCCATGGGGCTGAAGTTCTGACGGAACGTCAGTTGTTGCAACGAATGTTTGCGATCCGATGGCCTTGGCGAACGGCCGGCTTGGGTGCAGTCTCGCAACATGGGCATCCGTATGAAGTTGAATCTCGGCCTGCTGGCAGTCTTTGCCCTCGCCGCCGCCGCCGCCTGGCTGTTCCTGTCGCAGCAATTCGCGACGCAGGCGCGGCGGGAGGTGGTGCAGAACGCCCGCATCATGATGAGCGCCGCCAACGCCGTGCGCACCTACACCATCCGCGAAGTCGTGCCGGCGGTGATGCGGGAGCGGACGGACTGGGTGGCGCCGCTGACGGTGCCCTCCTATGCCGCGCAGACCAATTTCCGCGCCGTGCGCGCCGAACATCCCGACTACACCTACAAGGAAGCCGCGCTGAACCCGACCAACCCCGCCGATCGGGCGCAGGATTGGGAGGCGGACTTCATCAACGGCTTCCGCAACGACCCGACGCTGACGGAATCGCTCGGCGAGCGTGACGTGCTCGGCAACCGGGTGCTGACGCTGGCGCGCCCCATCACCATCCGCGACGCCGCCTGCCTGACCTGCCACAGCACGCCGGATGTGGCCCCAGCCCGCATGGTGGCGGCCTATGGCAGCAACAACGGCTTCGGCTGGCGGATGAACGAGACGGTGGGCGCGCAGCTGGTCTCCGTGCCCATGGCCGCGGCGCTGCGCAGCGCCGAGGCCAACCTGCTCAGCGCCATGGCCGTGCTGCTGGCGATCTTTGCCGGGCTGATGCTGGCGCTGAACCTGCTGCTGCACGTCGTGATCCTGCGCCCGATCGACCGCATGGTCCGCACCGCCTCCGCCGTCAGCCTCGGCCAGGCGAGCACGGAGGAATTCGCCACGACCGGCCGCGACGAGATCGCCGAGCTCGGCCGCGCCTTCACCCGCATGCGGCGCAGCCTGGAACAGGCGGTGAGGATGCTCGGGTCCTGATGCGACGGGATCGCGCATGAGCGACGCCACGCCGCTGCCCGCCGCCTTCGGCCGCTACCAGCCGGTGGAGTTGCTCGGCGCCGGCGCGATGGGCCGGGTGTATCGTGCCATCGACCCGCTGATCGACCGCACCGTGGCGGTGAAGGTGATCAACGCCGAGCTGATGGCGCCGGACGCCCGCGACGAATTCCTGCAGCGCTTCCGAACCGAGGTGCGCGCCGCGGCGCAATGCGCGCATCCAACCATCGTCAATGTCTACGATTTCGTCGACGACCCGAACGCGCCCTACATCGTCATGGAATACGTCCCCGGCTGCACCCTGTCCGCCCTACTGCGCCGGCCGGCGGCGGAGCGGGAGGGCACGGGGCCTGGGCTGATGCGCTCGATGCTGGAGGTGCTGGACGGGCTCGGCGCGGCGCATGCGGCGGGCGTGGTCCACCGGGACATCAAGCCGGCCAACATCATGCTCACGCCGCGTGGCGCGGTGAAAATCACCGATTTCGGCATCGCGCGGCTGGGTGATTCCTCGATGACCGTCTTCGGCGGCATGGTCGGCTCACCCGGCTACATGGCGCCGGAGCAGGTGCTTGGGCAGGGCGTGGACCACCGGGCGGATTTGTTCGCCGCTGCGGCCGTGCTGTACGAGATCCTGCTCGGGCGAACGCCCTTCGGCAGCGGCGGCCTTTCCGCCACGCTGCTGCGCCTGGCGGGGCCGGAGCCGGCCGACCTGCAGCATCTGTCGGACACCGCCATCGGCCGGGTCCTCGGGCGCGGCCTGGCGAAGGACATGACGCAGCGCTTTGGCTCCGCGCCGGAGTTTATCGAGGCGCTGCGCCAGGCGCTGCAGGATGATCCGGATGCCGAGGCGACGCGTATCGTCTCCAGGGCCATGGCGTCCCCGCCGACCCTGGGTGGCCATCTGCCTTCCGCCAGCATCAGGCCGCCGGCGGCGTTCCAGCTGGCGGCCCCGCAGGGGGCGCGGATCGCGGAACAGCTCGCCTTCTTTGTCGGGCCGATCGCGCCGGTGATGGTCCGCAAGGCCGCGAGCCAGGCGCGGGACCTGCCGGACCTGGTCGAGCGGCTCTGCGCTCAGTTGCCGCCGGAAGAAGCGAACGGCCTGCGCCGGCGAGTGGCGCCGCTGATCCAGGCTGGTCCCTGATGATCCGCGCCCGGGGCGGCATCAGCCGGCCCGGGTCGCGTGCAGCGCCTGCACCCGCAGTGCGCTGGCCAGCGGAAGGTCCGGATCCGGCCGCGCCGCATCGACACCCGCCACCAGCGCTGCCAGGCTCAGGCCACTCGCCGCCGCCAGATCCTCCAGCGCCGCCCAGAACTCCGGCTCCAGTGCGACCGAGGTGCGGTGGCCTGCCAGGCGGAATGAGCGCTTCCGCAGATGCCTCACCCGCCGCCTTCGAGCGTGCCGCCGGGCCGCAGCATATCCTCCGGCCGCACCCAGCGGTCGAAATCCGCCTCCGAGACATGGCCAAGGCGTGCCGCCGCGGCTTTCAGCGTGATGTCCTCGGCCAATGCCAGCTTGGCGATGGCGACCGCCTTGTCGTAGCCGATGCGCGGGTTCAGCGCGGTGACCAGCATCAGCGACTTGCCGAGGCTGTCGGCGATCTTCGGCAGGTTCGGCTCCAGCTTGTCCACCATGTTGCGGGCGAAGCTCTCCGCGACATCCGCCAGCAGGCCCGCGGATTGCAGCACCGCCTGGATGATGACGGGCTTGAAGACGTTCAGCTCCAGGTGCCCCTGCGCGCCGCCGATGGTGACGGTGACGTGGTTGCCCATGACCTGGGCGGCCACCATCGTCAGCGCCTCCGACTGTGTCGGGTTGGTCTTGCCGGGCATGATGCTGCTGGACAGGCCATCGGCCGGGATCACCAGTTCGGCGAAGCCGGCGCGGGGCCCGCTGCCGAGCAGCCGCACGTCATTGCCGATCTTGTTGAACGACACGGCGATGGTGTTGAGCACGCCGGAAAGCTCCACAAGCGCGTCATGCGCGCCCATGCCCTCGAAGGGGTTCTCGTTCCGGGTGAAGGGCAGGCCGGTGAGTTCGGCCATGCGTGCCGCGAAGGTCTTGCCAAACTCTGGATGGCTGTTGAGGCCGGTGCCTGCCGCCGTGCCGCCCTGCGCCAGGGGCATCAGCCGCGGCAGGGCGTCCCGCAGGCGCGCGATGCCGAGTTCCACCTGCCGCGCCCAGGCCGCCGCTTCCTGGCCCAGAGTGACCGGCACCGCATCCATCATGTGGGTGCGGCCGATCTTGATGATGTCTGCCCAATCCGTCGCGCGCCGCGCCAGGCTGGCGTGCAGCACCTCCAGCGCCGGGATCAGCCGCCCGGCCACCGCCTCCGCCGCCGCCACATGCATGACCGTCGGGAAGCTGTCGTTGGAGGATTGGCCGCGGTTGACGTGGTCGTTCGGATGCACGGGCTTGCGGCTGCCCAAGGGCTGGCCGAGCGCCCGGTTGGCGAGGTTCGAGATCACCTCGTTGGCGTTCATGTTGGTCTGGGTGCCGGACCCGGTCTGCCAGACCGGCAGCGGAAACTCCGTATCGTGCCGGCCCGCCGCCACCTCCGCCGCCGCCCTGGCGATGGCCTCCGCGATGTCCGGCGGCAATTCGCCGAGCTTCGCATTGGCTTCCGCCGCCGCCTGCTTCTGCAGGCCGACGGCGCGGATCAGCCCGGGCGGGAAGCGTTCGGAGCCGATGCGGAACAGCAGCCGGGCGCGCTCCGTCTGCGGGCCCCAGAGGCGGTCGGCCGGGATCTCGATGGTGCCGAGGCTGTCGGTCTCGGTGCGGGTCTGGGTCATGCGGGTCTCCTTCGTCCGGGAGATAGGTGGCCCGGCGGCCCGCCGCCCATCACGGCTGGTTATTCGGGGAATCGGTCCCCGTAGGTCGCGATCTCGATCAGATTGCCATCCGGGTCGCGGCAATAGACCGAGTTGATCGGACCCAGCGCGCCCTGCTTCGCGACCGGCCCGACTTCAACCGTCACACCGCAGCCGCGCAGGTGTTCGGCGATATCCTCGGCCGCCACCGTGACAACGAAGCACAGATCCTGCGTGCCGGGTTCCGCGACGACGGAGGAGAACCACTCTGCCTGGGTCGCGCCGCGCGGCCGCAGGTTGATCTTCTGGCCACCGAACTTCAGCGCGATGCGCGGCGGCTCGCCGAAGCTGTCACGCTCCATGCCCAGCACGCGCTGGTACCAGTTGGCGCTGGTCTCCACATCGGCGCAGGTGATGACCAGGTGGTCCAGGCGGTCGACGGCGAAGCGCATTGGCCTACTTGTCCCCTTCGCGCCGACGCAGCCGCGCCGTCACCTCGATCTCGATCCTCATCTCCGGCCCCTGCAGCCCGGCGACGATCATGGTGGAGGCGGGGCGCGCCCGGCCCAGCCACTTCTTCACCACCGGCCAGCACAGCGGCCAATCCGCCCGGTCCGGCACGATGAAATTCGCCCGCACGATGTCGTCGATCCGCCCGCCGGCCTGGCGCAGCGCCGATTCGATGTTGCGGAAGGTCTGGTCGCATTGCTCGACCACGCCGGGGGCGATGGTCATGGTGGCGTAGTCATAGCCGGTGGTGCCGGAGACGAAGATCCAGTCACCGTCGATGACGGCGCGGGAGTAGCCGATTTCTTCCTCGAAGCGGCTGCCGGAGGAAAAGCGGGCGCGTGCCATCTTGGCGTCGGTTCCCGTTGATGGGCTGAAGGTGCTGCAAGCCATATCCCAGCCGCGGCGCGGCAGGAAGGCCCAGCCGCAGCGCGGCAGGAAGGCCCAGCCGCGGCGCGGCAGGAGGGCCCAGCCGCGGCGCGGCAGGAAGGTCCAGGTGTCGCCCCCCGCTGCTCGGCTGTCAGAACGAGAAGAAACGGACCAGCGCGTCGCCGAAGCCCGTGCGGCGCGCCAGGAAACCCACGGCAACGGAGGCGCCGGACGCCACCACGGCCGCCGGAGTCGCCGTCAGCCAGCGATGTCGCGCCGCCCGCAAACCCCTGGCGAGGCAGATCACCATGGCCACGAGCGGCAGCGGTGCGACGACGGTGAAGGCCATGAAGAGCATGCTCAGCCGATCGATCGCCTCGTCGAATCCCGGCAGTGGCCTTCCCTCCGCACTGACCGCCGCGGCGAGGCCCGCGGAGATGCCAAGCGCGTCGTTCGTCCGGAACAGGATCAGCGCGATGATCAGGTCGTACAGGGTCGCGGCGGCGAAGGCCGCCAGCGCCAGTGCCAGGGCCGGGCGCCAGGGAAGGCGGGGCCGGATGAGCCTCGCGGCGAGCAGCATGGCGCCGAGGAGCACCGCCACCTCTGCCCCGGTCGTGATGACCCAGGGCGGGACGATCGTCACCATGCCGTCCGGGACGGCGGCCTGGCGGTTCATGCGGTCGAACGAGGCCAGTCCTTCCGCGCCATCGATGCCCAGGCGTTCTGCCAGGGCGCGCAGACGCTGCAGTGGCGCGAAGGCTTCCTGGTTGAAGGCTCGCTGCAGCCGTTCCGACAGCCAATGGGCCGCCACGATCAACGCCAGGACCTTCGGCACGTAGGCCGAGACCGAGCCCTCGCCGGCCCCGGGGTATGACGCAGGATGCGGCGCCATGCGGAGCGCGCAGCGCAGGACGGCCCACCAGGCCCGGAGATCGGCCAGGTTCCCGCCCCAGGCCATCGCGGCTCCTCATGCCGGTCGGATGTTCACTCCAGACCTTCGTAGAAGTCGTTCCCCTTGTCATCCACAACGATGAAGGCGGGGAAATCCTCGACCTCGATCCGCCAGACGGCTTCCATGCCGAGCTCGGGGTATTCCAGGACCTCGACCTTGCGGATGCAGTCCTGCGCCAGCCGTGCGGCGGGGCCGCCGACGGAGCCGAGGTAGAAGCCGCCATAGGATTGGCAGGCGCGCAGCACGGCCTTGCTTCGGTTGCCCTTGGCCAGCATCACCAGGCTGCCGCCGGCCTTCTGGAAGGCCTCGACATAGCTGTCCATGCGCCCGGCGGTGGTCGGGCCGAAGCTGCCGGTGGCGTAGCCATCGGGCGTCTTGGCGGGACCGGCGTAGTAGACAGGGTGGTTCTTCAGATAGTCGGGCAGGCCCTCGCCACGGTCCAGCCGTTCCTGCAGCTTGGCATGGGCGATGTCGCGCGCCACCACAACGGTGCCGGTCAGCGACACGCGGGTCTTCACCGGATGCTTCGACAGCTCCGCCCGGATCGCGTCCATCGGCTGGTTCAGGTCGATCCGCACCACGTCGCCGCCGAGGATCTCGTCCGTCGCCTCCGGCAGGTACTTCGCGGGTTCGTGCTCAAGCTGTTCCAGGAACACGCCCTCCGGCGTGATCTTCGCCTTGATCTGGCGGTCGGCGCTGCATGACACGCCGATGCCGATCGGCAGCGAGGCGCCGTGCCGCGGCAGCCGCACCACCCGCACGTCGTGGCAGAAATACTTGCCGCCGAACTGCGCGCCGATGCCGAGGTTCTGCGTCAGCTTGTGCACCTCCGCCTCGAAGGCCACGTCGCGGAAGGCATGGCCGGCCTTGCTGCCCTCCGTTGGCAGCGCGTCCAGCCACTTGGTCGAGGCCAGCTTCACCGTCTTGAGGTTCGCCTCCGCGCTGGTGCCGCCGATGACGATGGCCAGGTGGTAGGGCGGGCAGGCGGACGTCCCCAGCGTCTTGATCTTGTCTTCCAGGAAGGCCAGCAGCTTCGGCTTGTTCAGCACCGCGCGGGTCTGCTGGTACAGGAAGGTCTTGTTGGCCGAACCGCCGCCCTTGAGCACGAACATCAGGTGCATCTCGTCGGCGTGGTGCTCGCCGGGCTGCGCCATGATGGAGAATTCCACCGGCAAATTGTTGCCGGTGTTCACCTCCTCCCACATGGTCAGCGGCGCCATCTGCGAATAGCGCAGGTTGGTCTCGGTGTAGGTGCGGTGGACGCCGTAGCTCAGCGCCTCCTCCTCGTCGCCCTCGACCCAGACGCGCTGGCCCTTCTTGCCGAAGACGATGGCGGTGCCGGTGTCCTGGCACATCGGCAGCACGCCGCCAGCGGCGATGTTGGCGTTCTTCAGCAGGTCGAGCGCCACGAAGCGGTCGTTCGGGCTGGCCTCCGGGTCCTGCAGGATCTTGGCCAATTGCCCCAGATGGCCGGGGCGCAGCAGATGGGAGACGTCCTTGCAGGCGGCGAAGGCCAGCGCCTCCAGCGCCTCCGGCTTCACCTTCAGCACGGCCCGGCCGTCGCAGGTCGCGGTGCTGACGCCGGCGATGGCCAGCTTACGGTAGGGCGTCACGTCGTCGCCAAGCGGGTACATCGGGCTGTAGCGGAAGCCGGACGGGCGCGTGGGTGCGATCACGGGGGAATCGAGGTCGAGCGGTGCGGTCACGGTGGTTCTCCGTGGCGCCGTCACCCGGCCGGGGTGCGGCGTGGATTGGTCTGCGCGGTGGTAGCGCAGCCGCGCCCTGCGGCCAACGGTTGCGGTTGTGCGGGCCTCAGTCCCGCGCCGGGCGGCGTCGGAACGCGTCCAGGCTGACCACCTGGGCCGGCGCTTCGGCCGGCGGGGCGGCGGGCGCTGCATCGGGCTCCGGCTCGGCTGCCTCGGACACGGCGACCGGGTCCATCAGCGGCTGGAAGCGCAGGCCGTAGCGCACGGCCGGGTCGGCGAAGCCGGTCAGGGCGGCGAAGGGCACCTGGAGTTGTGCCGGTACACCGCCGAAATGCAGGCGCACGGCGAAGGTGCCAGCGGTGCGGTCCACCACCAGGCCCTCGTACTGGTGCTGCAGCACCACCGTCATCTCCTGCGGGTAGCGCGCCTTCAGGTGGCCGGGGATCCGCGTGCCGGGATGATCGGTGCGGAAGGTGATGTAGTAGTGATGCTCCCCCGGCAGGCCCGTGGTCGCCGCGAGTTCGAGCGCGCGCGCCACCACGTCGCGCAGCGCGTCGTCGGTCCAGCGTTCGTATGGAATCAGGCTTTCGGCCGGGCGGGCGTCGTCGCTCATGCATGCATCCCTTTGCGCGGAGCATAAGCCGGCCGGGTCGCCTGCGGAAGGGCCGGGCAGAGGGGGTAGGGGAGGGAAAGTGGGGGGCTTCTGTTGCCCGGTGCCCCCCGAACCGCGCTTACCTTATTCAGGCAGCGAGTGCGTAAGCCTCGCGGCTATTGTCGTTCGCACTTAGAGATTAGCCCGATAACGGCGGTACAATGCCGGGCAAAAACGACCTCTTTACCACGCGCGTCGAAGCTGTTTCGCCCCCATGGGTCCCGCCGAGGCGGGGTTTGGTGGAGGCGCCGGGCACTGCCCCCGGGTCCGCAACGATTATTCCAGATCGCGTTTATCACCATAGTCGCCGAGGCGACGGGGCAGATGTAGGCGCTTCGCGTGGTAAAATCCAGGGGTCAATGAAGGGGGTGCCGCGAAGGGCGGGGTAGGCTAGTACAGCCAGCCTTTACGTACAGGACTCGGGCATGGCCCTGACGCCGGAACAGCAGCTTGAAATCAACGCCGCGCGCGAGGCCGCGCACGCGACGCGTCGCCCGACCGTGCCTGCCCTGGAAGACATGCTGTTCACCGCGACGCCGGTGCTCGACCACGGCTTCGTCCGGGTCGTCGACTACATGGGCGACGATGCCGCCATCGTGCAGGCCGCCCGCGTCAGCTACGGCCGCGGCACCCGCGCGGTGTCGGAGGATCGGGGCCTGATCCGCTACCTCATGCGCCACCGCCACTCGACCCCCTTCGAGATGTGCGAGATCAAGTACCACGTGAAGCTGCCGATCTTCGTCGCGCGCCAGTGGATCCGCCACCGGACCGCCAACGTGAACGAATACTCCGCCCGCTACTCGATCCTGGACCGCGAATTCTACATCCCCGCCGCCGAGAACCTGGCCGCGCAATCCGCCGTCAACCGCCAGGGCCGCGGCGAGGTGCTGGAGGGTGACCAGGCCGCCCGCGTGCTGGACCTGCTGCGGGAGGATGCGACCCGGAACTACGACCACTACCTCGACATGCTGAACGAGGACGAGCAGGGCGCCCCGATCGACCCGGGCCGTCCCGGCCTGGCGCGCGAGCTGGCGCGGATGAACCTGACCCTGAACGCCTACACCCAGTGGTACTGGAAGACCGACCTCCACAATTTGTTCGGCTTCCTCTCGCTCCGCGCCGATGCGCACGCGCAGTATGAAATCCGGGTCTATGCCGATGCGATGATGGCCAGCGCCGAGGCCTGGGTGCCGATCGCGGCCGCCGCCTTCCGCGACTACCGCCTGGGTGCCGTCACGCTGTCGGCGCAGATGCTCGGCATCCTGCGGCGGATGCTGGCCGGGGAGCCGGTCGATCAGGCTGGCTCCGGCCTGTCGAAGCGTGAATGGCGGGAATTGATGGAGACGCTCGGCCGTGCCGCCTAGCCCCGCGGCGCGGCGCGGGACAGGGCGGCCGGCCAATGGCCGCGCGCGTGGCAAGGCGGCCGCGCCGCCGCAGCGCGCCTGGCTGGAGCGCTGGTGGAAGGTGGCCCTGCTGGTCGGGCTGGTGACGCTCGGCCTGCCGCTGGCACACGCCTTGTTCGGCGAGATTTTCGCGTTGCTGGGCGGTGCCGTGCTGTTCGGCTTCCTGCTCGGCCGCTGGACGGCGGGCGTCTGAGCCTAGCCCGGCAGGCGGTCCGCATACTCCGCCCGCAGCCGGCTCCAGGCGCTCCAGAACGGTCCCGGCTCCCGGCTCTCGGTGCGCGCCGCCAGGACATCCAGATGCGCATGCCAGCCGGCGCCGACGTTCAGCAGGCTGGCGCGATCGAGCAGGCGGCGATGGATCACCGTCAGCAGCACCTGCGCGCCCTGCTGTTCCAGCTCGAAGGTCACGTCGCCGCCGCCCCAGCCGAAGGCCAGCAGGCGGGGCGGGTCGAGGCGGGTGATGTGGCTGGACAGCCGATGCTCGGACTCCATCCCGGGCGGCCGCTGCGCCGGCCCGCCGGACAATTCGTCGTTGCGCCAGACCAGTTCCACGGTACCGCCGACGCGCAACTCCATCGGCCCGGCCGCCAGCCACTGCCGGCGCAGGTCGCTTTCGGTGAGCCAGGCCCAGATCCGCTCGATCGGGCCCGGCAGCAGCCGCTGGATGCGCAGCGTGGTCGGTTCCGTGAGGACGCCCTGGGCGTCCAGGGTCGCAGCGTCACTCATCGCCATCTCCTTTGGTGTCCGTGGTTCTGGTGTCCGTGGTGTCGTCCTGCCGGAGCAGCCCCTCGAGGATGTCGAGGCGGCCGTTCCAGAAGCGCTCGTAGAAGCCGAGCCAGGCATGGGCGCCGGCCAGCGGCCGTGGCTCCAGCCGGCAGAGGTGCGTCCGCCCCTGGATCCGCCGGCGCACCAGCCCGGCGCGTTCCAGCGCCTGCACATGCTTGGAGGCCGCCGCCAGCGACATGGCGAAAGGCGCCGCCAATTCGCCGACGCTGCGCTCCCCATCGGCGAGGCGCTGCAGCATCCGGCGCCGGGTGGCGTCGCCGAGGGCGTGGAAGACGGCATCGAGCCGCCGGGCTTCTGATTCAACCATGTGGTTGAGGATGCGGCTGAGGCAGCTAATTGTCAACCGAATAGTTTAACAATGGCGCTTGGTGTGGCATGGCCAATTCCCGCCCGCTTCGCCACCATGGCGCCAACCGGAGACCGCCCATGCACGCCGACCGCGCCGCCGCCCTGATCGAGTTCCTGGCCCTCGCCGACCGCCTGAAGCACATCGAGCGTCGCGGTGAGACGGCGCGCCCGGACGGCACCTCGCGCCGCGAGAACTCCGCCGAGCATTGCTGGAACGTCGCCCTTGTCGCCGTGCTGCTGCATGGCGAGATGCCGGATGCCCCCGACCTCGGCCACACCCTGGCGATGATCGCGGCCCACGACCTGGTAGAGATCGAGGCCGGCGACACCTTCGCCTATGACGAGGCGCACCTGCTGACCCAGGCAGCGCGCGAGACGGCCGCCGCCGACATCGTCTTCGCGACGCTGCCGCCAGACCTGGGCGCGAAGCTGCGGGCGTTGTGGGAGGAGTTCGAGCAGGGCGAGACGCCGGAGGCGCGCTTCGCCATGGCCTGCGACCGCGCCCAGGGCTTCCTTCAGGGCGTCATCGGCACCGGCCATTGGCGCGACGCCGGCATCGCGGAGGCCGTGACGCATGGCCGCATGAGCCCGGCCCGCCAGGTCGCCCCGGCCTTTGAGGCCCTGATCGGCACGCTGTATGAGCGAGCCCGTGCCGGGCGTATGTTCGCGGAATGAGCATCCTCGTCTTCGGTTCCGCCAATGCCGACCTGATCTTCACCGTCCCAACCCTGCCGGCTGCCGGCGAGACCGTGCTGGGCGACGGGTTCCAGCAGATGCCGGGCGGCAAGGGCGCCAACCAGGCTGTCGCCGCGGCGCGGGATGGCGCCAGCGTCGCCTTCGCCGGCTGCGTCGGGGAGGATGGGCTGGCCGGCATCGCCACCGGCGCGATGCGGGATGCCGGCGTGGACCTAACCCGCCTGCTGGCCGTGGATGCGCCGACCGGCTGCGCCAGCATCTGCGTCGACCGGGCAGGGCAGAACCAGATCGCCGTCGCCCCGGGCGCCAACCTGGCCGCACGCGCCGCGCAGGTGGAGGATGCGGCGTTGCATCCCGGCGTCATCCTGCTGTTGCAGATGGAAGTTCCGGCCGAGGAGGTGCGGCTGCTGATCCACCGCGCCGCCGGCCTCGGTGCACGCTGCATCCTGAACCTGGCGCCGCCGGCGGACCTGCCGCTGGCGGTGCTGCGGGACCTTCACCTGCTGGTGTTGAACCAGCACGAGGCGGCGGTGCTGGCCGCACGGGTCGGCGTGGAGCCGACCGCGACCGCCCTGCGCGCGCTGCTCGGCTGCGACGTCGCCGTGACGCGGGGCGTCGAGGGGGCCGAGGCTGCGACGGAAGCCGGCAATGAGTTCGTCCGCGCCTTCCGCGTCGACATCACCGACACCACCGGCGCCGGCGATACCTGGTGCGGCGTGCTGGCGGCCGGGCTGGACCGTGGCCTGACATTGCCGGAGGCGATGCGGCGCGCTGCCGCGGCCGCCGCCCTGTCCTGCACCCGGCCGGGCGCAGCACCCTCCATGCCCGCCGCGGCCGAGACCAACGCGCTGCTGTCTATTCGATGACGATGCGCGGCCCCTCGGCCGCGGCCGCATTCTCCGCCAGCTTTTCCCGCAGCCGGCTGGCGATGCGCTGGTAGGCCGCGGCCTCGTCCGTTTCCGGCCGCGCGGCCACGATCGGCGTGCCGGCGTCCGCGAGTTCGCGGATCGCCAGCTTCAGCGGCAACTCGCCGAGGAACTCCACGCCCAGCCGCGCCGCCTCCGCCCGGGCGCCGCCATGGCCGAAGATGTCGCTCTGGTGGCCGCAGTTCGGGCAGCAGAAGAAGGACATGTTCTCGATCACGCCGAGTACCTTCACGCCCACCTTCTCGAACATCCTGACTCCGCGCCGGGCGTCCAGCAGCGCCACGTCCTGCGGGGTGGAGACGATGACGGCGCCGGCCAGCGGCACGCGCTGGCTCATCGTCAGCTGCGCATCGCCGGTGCCGGGCGGCATGTCGACGATCATGATGTCGAGCGCCCCCCATTCCACCTGACCCATCAGCTGTTCCAGCGCGCCCATCACCATCGGGCCGCGCCAGATCATCGGCGTCTCCTCTTCCACCAGGAAGCCGATGGACATGGCCTTCAGGCCCCAGCGGGACAGCGGGATGATGCGGTTGCCCTCGGTGCGCGGCCGTTCGCGCGTGCCGAGCATCTGCGGCAGCGAAGGCCCGAAGATGTCGGCATCCAGCAGGCCGACGCGCAGTCCCTGCATCGCCAGCGCGACGGCGATGTTGACGGCGGTGGTGGATTTGCCGACGCCGCCCTTGCCGGAGGCGACGGCGACGATGGCGCCGACCTGCGGCAGCAGCATCTGGCCCTGCCCCGGCTGGCCGGGGCCGGCCGCGGCCTTGCGCGAGGGCTCGGCGGGCTTGGCCGGCTCCGCGCGATGCGCCGTCAGCACCACGGTCGCGGACAGCACGCCGGGCACCGCGGCCACCGCGCGTTCGGCGGCGGCGCGCAGCGGTTCGCTCTCCCGCGCGCGTTCCCGCGGCACCTGGATGGCGAACTGCACCATGCCGGCCTTCACCGCCAGGCCGTCCACCAGGCCGGCGCTGACCACGTCCCGGCCGCTGACGGGGTCGCGCACCTGCGCCAGCGCGGCCCTTACCGCCTGCTCCAGCCTCTCGCTCATCGCTTGAAAAACCCCCTGTTCCGTACGATATCGCGGCGGCCGGCCGGTGCATGGCGCGCGGTTGCACGCGCCCCAGACCGAGCCTGCTGCCCTGGCCACGACCAAGGCCGGGCCGACGACACCCGGACCATATGGACCGTCGGCGCGGGCGCTGCACCCCTCCCTTTGCAGGACGGGGCGTGGCAAAGGATGAGCCGAAGTCTGGAGGAGGCCTAAAGCCCGATGGCGTGGAACAGCAACGGCGGACCCAGCCCCTGGGGCAACCCCAGGCCGGGCGGGCCGTGGGGGCAGCCGCAGCCGCCTTCTGGCGGAGGCCAGGGTGGCGGCGGTGGCGGGCGGGGCGGTGGCCCGGACCTCGATGACGTCATCCGGCAGGCACAGGATACCGTACGGCGCATGCTGCCGCGCGGCATGGGCGGCGCGGGGCTGGGCCTGCTGGCCCTGCTGCTGGTCGGCGCCTGGCTGGCGTCGGGCATCTATCGCGTCCAGCCGGACGAACAGGGCATCGTGCTGCGCTTTGGCGCCTATACGGCGACGACGCAGCCCGGCCTGAACTACCACCTGCCCTGGCCAATCGAATCCGTCACCACGCCGCGCGTCACCCGCATCAACCGGGTCGATGTCGGCTTCCGCGCCTCCGCCGACTCCGGCGCCGCGGCACGGCCCATTCCGGCACGCGACGTGCTGGAGGAAAGCCTGATGCTGACCGGCGACGAGAACATCATCGACATCGACTTCGCCGTGTTCTGGCGCATCCGCGATGCCGGGGAGTTCCTGTTCAACACCCGCAACCCGGAGCAGACGGTGAAGTCGGCGTCGGAAAGCGTGATGCGTGAGGTCATCGGCCGCACCGCCATCCAGCCGGCGCTGACCGAGGCGCGCGCCCAGATCGAGCAGGAGGTGCGCCGCGGCACCCAGGCGATCATGGACCAGTACAATGCGGGCGTGGAAATCACCCAGGTACAGCTGCAGAACGCGCAGCCGCCGGCCCGCGTGATCGATGCCTTCATCGACGTGCAGCGCGCCGGCGCCGACCGCGAGCGTGCCCGCAACGAGGCCGAATCCTACCGCAACGCTATCATCCCGGCCGCGCGCGGTGAATCGCAGCGGCTGGTGCAGGAAGCCGAGGGCTTCCGCGAAAGCCAGATCTCCCGCGCCCGAGGCGAGGCACAGCGCTTCCTCTCGGTGCTGTCCGCCTACCAGGTGGCGCGGGACGTGACGGTGCGCCGGCTTTACCTGGAGACCATGGAGGAAGTGCTGCGCCGCAACCCGAAGATCCTGATCGACGACCGCCTGCAGGGTCTGGTGCCGCTGTTGAACCTGGGTGACGCCACGCGCGGCGCCGCCGCGGTCCAGCCGCCGAGGCAGGGTGCCCAGCCGGGCGCGCAGCCATCGCCGCCCAGTGCCGGCGCGCAGCGGGGTGCGATCCGATGAACAAGACTATCGCAGCCGCCGTTGCCCTGGCGGTCATCCTCGTCGTCGCAGCCTCCACCCTGTTCACCGTGCACCAGACCCAGCAGGTGCTGATCACCCAGTTCGGCGAGCCGATCCGCGTGATCCGGACGCCGGGCCTGCATGCCAAGATCCCCTTCGTGCAGTCGGTCATCGCCTTCGACCGCCGCCTGCTGGACTTCGACGCGCCGGCGGAGGAGATCATCCTCGGCGACCAGCGCCGGCTGAGCGTGGACAGCTTCACGCGCTATTCCATCACTGACCCGCTGCGCTACTACCAGACGGTCGGGGCGCAGGAGGTGGGCATCCGTGCCCGCATTAACTCCATCGTCACTTCCGCCGTCCGCCGCGTGCTCGGCAACGAGCCGCTGCTGTCCGTGCTCTCTGCCGACCGCGCTCGCATCATGGGCGAGATCCGGCGGCTGGTGAACGAGGAGATGCAGGCCTTCGGCATCGAGGTGCAGGATGTCCGCATCCGCCGCGCCGACCTGCCGGAACAGAACACCGACGCCATCCTGTCCCGCATGCAGTCCGAACGGCAGCGCGTCGCTGCCGAGGAACGCGCCCGTGGCCAGGAGGAAGCGACCCGTATCCGCGCCGGCGCGGACCGCGAGCGCACCGTGCTGCTGGCCGAAGCCCAGGCGCAGGCCGACATCCTGCGTGGCCAGGGCGAGCAGGACGCGATCCGCATTTTCGCTGATGCGTTCCAGCAGGATCCGGAGTTCTTCCAGTTCTACCGGAGCATGCAGGCGTATCGCGAGGCGTTCTCCGAGGGTGAGACCCGCCTGCTGCTGTCGCCGGACAGTGAGTTCTTCCGCTTCTTCCGGGAGAGCATGCCGAGCGTCGGCACGCAGCCAGCCCGCGCCGCGGCACCCGCCGCAGCACCGCCGACCGCTGCCGCCGTTCCGGCGCCCGCGGCCGCCGAAGTGGCACCGGCTGCGCCGCAGCAGTAGCCGGCCATGCAGCTCGGCCACGTTCTTGCGGGCGTGGCCGTGGTGCTGGCTTTGGAAGGCCTGGCCTACGCGGTTTTTCCCGGTTCCATGAAGCGCATGCTGGCCAGCCTGGCTGCCACCCCGGAGCAGCGGCTGCGGACCGGGGGGCTGGTCGCCGCGGTCATCGGCACCGGGCTCGCCTGGATGATGATTGGCGCCGGGTGACGTCGACGTCATGCGCGGGCGGGCTTCCGCTTGTGGCACGCCGTGCCAATCTCTATCGCCGCGAGACATGAGTCGGGCGAATGCGCCCATCCCCCTCCGTAGAAGGTTGCCGCAATTGCGCTTTGCCCCCCTGTTGATGGTCGCGGCGCTGGCCGCGCCGCTGGCCGGATTGCCAGCCGCCCAGGCGCAGGTTCCGCCGCCGGGCGCCCCCACCTCCTTTGCCCCGCTGGCGCAGCGCCTGCTGCCGGCGGTGGTGAACATCCAGACCAGCCAGGCCGCCGCCCAGGCGCAGGCGCAGCGCCGCCCCGGCGCGCCCGACGTGCCCCAGGCCCCGCCCGGCAGCCCATTCGAGGAATTCTTCCGAGACTTCCTGGAGCGTAACCGCCCGCCGGGCAGCCCCCCGGGCGCCCAGCCGCAGCCCAACCGGCCGCAGCCGCCCGCCCGCCGCGGCCAATCGCTCGGCTCCGGCTTCATCATCGATGCCTCCGGCATCATCGTGACGAACAACCACGTCATCGAGGGCGCGGACGAGATCAACGTGGTGCTGTCCGACAACACCACGCTGCGGGCCGAACTGGTCGGCGCCGATCCGCGCACAGACGTGGCGGTGCTGCGCGTCCGCCCGGAACGCCCGCTGCCCGCCGTCACCTTCGGCGACAGCGACACGGCCCTGGTCGGTGACTGGGTGCTGGCCATCGGCAACCCCTTCGGCCTGGGCGGCTCGGTCTCGGCCGGCATCGTCTCGGCACGCGGCCGCGACATTCGGCAAGGGCTGTATGACGACTTCATCCAGACCGATGCGGCGATCAACCGCGGCAATTCCGGCGGCCCGCTGTTCAACCTGGCCGGCGAGGTCATCGGCATCAACACCGCCATCTACTCGCCCTCCGGCGGGTCGATCGGCATCGGCTTCTCCATCCCCTCCAACCTCGCACGCAACATCGCGGCGCAATTGCGCGATGTCGGCCGGGTGCGGCGCGGCTGGCTTGGCGTGAACATCCAGCAGGTGACGGACGAGATCGCCGAGAGCCTCGGCCTGACAGGCGGCGCCCGCGGCGCCCTGGTGGCCCGCGCGCAGGAGGATGCGCCGGCGGCACAAGGCGGCATCCAGGCCGGCGACGTGATCCTGCGCTTCAACGGGCAGGAAGTGCGGGAAATGCGCAACCTGCCGCGCATCGTGGCCGACACCGCCGTGGGCAGCCAGGCGCCGGTGGTGGTGTGGCGCGACGGTGCCGAGCGCACGCTGACCGTCACCGTCGCCGAACTGCCGAGCGACCAGGCCGCGGCCGGCGCGACGACGCCGGCGCCGGAGGCTCGCCCCCAGACGCTGGAACTCGCCGGCCTCGGCCTGACGGTTGGCCCGATCACGGCGGAGTCGCGGGAGCGGTTCAGCCTGCGGCCGGAAAGCCGCGGCGTGGTGATCACCGAGGTCTCCCCCGGCAGCCCCGCCGCCGAGCGCGAGCTGCGCCCCGGCGACGTGATCGTGGAAGTGCAGCAGGAGCGGGTGAACACGCCGCAGGAGGTGCAGGAAAGGCTTTCGACTCTGCGCCGCCAGAACCGCGCGACGGCGCTGCTGCTGATCGAAAGCGCACAAGGCCAGCGCTGGGTGCCCCTGCGCCTGGCCGCCCCCACCGGCAGCCCCGGCTGACCGACGAGCCCTCTCCCCCTATGTGGGGAGAGGGTTGGGTGAGGGGGGCGGCGCTGCCTTAGCGAAACTCGCTGCGCCGATAGCCTTGGGCGAACAGCAGCGCCAGCAGGTCGTTGTAATCGACCCGCGCCCGGGCGGCGGCCGCGACGATCGGCTTGGCGTGATAGGCGATGCCAAGCCCCGCTGCGCCGATCATGTCCAGGTCGTTGGCGCCATCCCCCACCGCGAGCGTCGCCGCCATCGGCAGCGCATTCTCCGTCGCCAGCCGGGTCAGCGTGGCCAGCTTGGCGTTGCGGTCGAACACCGGCTCGGCCACCTTGCCGGTCAGCTTGCCGTTCTCGATCAGCAGGATGTTGGAGACGTGGTGGTCGAAGCCGAGCCTGTCCGCCACCCGCCCGGTGAAGAAGGTGAAGCCGCCGGAGGCGAGGCAGCACACCGCACCATGCGCGCGCATCGTCGCCACCAGCGTCGCCGCGCCGGGCATCATTTCCGTCTGCGCCCAGGTGCCTTCCAGCGCGGCGACCTCGAGCCCGCGCAGCATGCCGACGCGCTCATGCAGCGCCTGGGCGAAATCGAGTTCGCCATTCATGGAGCGCCGGGTGATGGCGGCGATCTGGTCCTTCAGCCCGGCATAGGCGGCGAGTTCATCCAGCGTCTCCGACGTCACGATGGTGCTGTCCATGTCCGCCACCAGCAGGCGCTTGCGGCGACCCTCGGCGGGCTGCGCGATGGCGTCCACCGGCGCATCGCCGAGCGCCGTGCGGGCGGCGGCGGCGGCCAGTTCGGCGGGGGCATCGGCGAAGGGCAGGTCCACCGCCTCGCCCTCCGACAGCCAGTCCGGAGCGCCGGGGGTGGCGCCGATGCCGGCCAGTGCCGCGCGGGCGCGGGCGAGAAGGGCGGGGTCGAGACCGCCGGGGGCTGCGATCAGGGTCAGGATATGGGGCATGTGGCGCGCCCTGTGCCACCAGCCTGATGGCCGCGCAACATCCGCCCGCCATCCTGGTCGCCGGCCCGACCGCGAGCGGCAAAAGCGCGCTGGCGCTGGCCCTGGCGGAGCGCCTCGGCGGCGAGGTGATCAACGCCGATTCCATGCAGATCTATGCCGAACTGCGCATCCTGACCGCCCGCCCGACGCCGGCCGAGGAAGCCCGCGTGCCGCATGCGCTGTACGGCGTGCGCCCGGTGGCGGAGGCCGGCACCGTCGCTTGGTGGCGCGGCGCCGCGCTGGGCGCGATGGAGCGCGCGCGGCAGGCTGGCCGCGTGCCGATCCTGTGCGGCGGCACCGGGCTGTATTTCCTGTCCCTCACCGAGGGCCTGTCCGAGATCCCGCCGGTGCCGGAGGCCGCCCGCGCCGAGGCGCGCCGGCTGCTCGCCGAGGCAGGCCCGGCCGCGCTGCACGCCCGCCTCGCGGCGCTCGATGCCGAAACCGCCGCGACGCTGCGTCCTTCCGACGGCCAGCGCCTGGCGCGTGCCTATGAGGTGGTGACCGGCACCGGGCGTGGGCTGCGCCATTGGCAGGCGGCCTCCGCCACCGGACCGGCGCCCTGGCGCTTCGCTGCCATTCTGCTCGACCCGCCGCGCGATGCGCTGCGCGCCGCCATCGCCCGGCGCTGGCAGGGAATGCTGGAACAGGGCGCGCTGGAGGAGGTGCGGGCGCTGGGCGCGCAGGGCCTGGACCCGGCGCTGCCGGCGATGCGGGCGCATGGCGTGCCGGAACTGCTGGCGTATCTGGCCGGCGGGATGACGCTGGAAGCAGCCTCCCACCGCGCCATTCTCAACACCGGTCAATATACCAAGCGCCAGGCGACTTGGTTCCGGCATCACGCCCTCGCCAGCCTTACGCATAGCATCCATGCGCGCAGCGGCGGTCTCTCGCAACTTTCGGAACGCGCGCTGGCCGAATTTATGATGTTTGTTCATCCGGACGTTGACGCGCCGCAGCAACGGGCCTAGTTAGCGCCTGTCTCACCAGACACAGGAAAGCCCCCAGCCCCATGTCCGCCACCATCCAGCACGCCACGACGCAGCCCCTGACCATGTCGGGCGCCGAGGTCGTACTCCGGGCGCTGAAGGATCAGGGCGTCGAGGTCATCTTCGGCTATCCGGGCGGCGCCGTGCTGCCGATCTACGACGCGATCTTCCAGCAGAACGCCATCCGCCACATCCTGGTGCGCCACGAACAGGCCGCGGTGCATGCGGCGGAAGGCTATGCGCGCTCCACCGGCAAGGTCGGCTGCGTGCTCGTGACCTCCGGCCCCGGCGCCACCAATGCGGTGACCGGGCTGCTGGATGCGCTGATGGACAGCATCCCGCTGGTCTGCCTGACCGGGCAGGTGCCGACGCACCTGATCGGCAACGACGCCTTCCAGGAAGCCGACACCACCGGCATCACCCGCCCCGCCACCAAGCACAACTACCTGGTGAAGCGGTCCGAGGATCTCGCCCGGGTGGTGCACGAGGCCTTCCATGTCGCCCGCAGCGGCCGCCCCGGCCCGGTGGTGATCGACCTGCCGAAGGACATCCTGATCGCCAAGGCGCCCTATGCCGAGGCCCCGCCCGCGGCCCAGCCGCACCGCTCCTATCGTCCGGTGACGGCGCCGGACATGGGCCAGGTGCGCAAGGCGGTGGCGCTGCTGAAGTCGGCCCAGCGGCCGGTGATCTATGCTGGCGGCGGCGTCATCAATTCCGGGCCGGAGGCGTCGCGCCTGCTCGGCGAATTCGCCCGCCTGACCAATTTCCCGGTGACCAACACGCTGATGGGCCTCGGCGCCTTCCCGTCGCAGGACCCGCAGTTCATCGGCATGCTCGGCATGCACGGCACCTACGAGGCGAACCTCGTGATGCATGGCTGCGACGTCATGCTGAACATGGGCGCGCGCTTCGATGACCGGGTGACCGGCAACCTGCTGCACTTTTCGCCGGGTTCGAAGAAGATCCACGCCGACATCGACCCGTCGAGCATCAACAAGAACGTCAAGGTGGACGTGCCGATCGTCGGCGATGCCGGGCAGATCATCGCCGCCATGATCCAGGTCTGGAACGAGGACAAGGCGCCGCCGCAGCGGGAGGCGCTGGCCGAGTGGTGGCGCCAGATCGACCAGTGGCGCGGCAAGGACTGCCTGCGCTACGTCCAGCAGGGCAAGATCATCAAGCCCCAGCACGCGGTGAAGCGGCTGTACGAGATCACCCGCGAATCCGGCCGCGAGACCTTCATCACGACCGAGGTCGGCCAGCACCAGATGTGGGCGGCGCAGTATTTCGGCTTCGAAAAGCCGAACCGTTGGATGACCTCGGGCGGCCTCGGCACCATGGGCTACGGCCTGCCGGCGGCGATGGGCGTGCAGATCGCGCATCCGGATGCGCTGGTCATCGACATCGCCGGCGAGGCCAGCATCCTGATGAACATCCAGGAAATGGCGACGCTGGCGCAGTACCGGCTGCCCGTGAAGGTGTTCATCCTGAACAACGAATACATGGGCATGGTGCGGCAGTGGCAGGAGCTGCTGCATGGCGGCCGCTATTCCGAAAGCTACTCCGCGGCGCTGCCGGATTTCGTCAAGCTGGCCGAGAGCTTCCACGGCGTTGGCCTGCGCGCGACCTCGGCCGATCAGCTGGACGACGTGATCCGGGAGATGCTGGCGGTGGACCGGCCCGTGATCGCCGACATCTGCGTGGCCAAGGACGAGAACTGCTTCCCGATGATCCCCTCGGGGGCCGCGCATAACGAGATGATCCTCGGCCCGGGGCAGGAGGGTGGCGTCGCCGGCGTGACGGATGAGGGCAAGGTTCTCGTCTGAGTCACGCCTGCCGCTTCCCTGACCTCCTGCCGGACTGCTGAAACCGATGCCCGACGATTCTGGAAAATTCCGCTCCGCCACCATCGCGGTGCTGGTGGAGAACGAGGCCGGCGTACTCGCGCGCGTCATCGGCCTGTTCTCCGGCCGCGGCTACAACATCGAAAGTCTGACGGTGGCGCCGGTCGATGCCGACCGCCGGCTGTCGCGCATCACCATCGTCACCTCCGGCACGGAGATGGTGATCGAGCAGATCAAGGCGCAGCTCGACCGGCTGGTGCCGGTGCACAAGGTGTCCGACCTGTCGCTGGCCGGGCCGCACCTGGTCCGGGAACTGGCGCTGATCAAGGTGGTCGGCACCGGCGAGACGCGGGTGGAGGCGCTGCGCCTGGCGGATGCCTTCCGGGCGCGGGTGGTGGATGCCACCACCGAAAGCTTTGTCTTCGAGATGACGGGCAACGCCGAGAAGATCGATGCCTTCTGCGCGCTGATGCGGCCGATTGGCCTTGCCGAGGTCAGCCGAACCGGCGCGGTCGCCATCGTGCGGGGCAGCTCCGCGCTCTCGGTCTGAAACTTTGCTGGCCTCCCCGCCGTTCGCAGGGCGAACCGACTCCGGAGCCCATGCCATGCGCCTTTTCGCCTGCCAGAAGTGCAGCAACCTGCTGCATTTCGAGAACACCGCCTGCGAGAATTGCGGCTCCCGCCTCGGCTTCCTGCCCGGGCCGGGGCGCCTGTCCGCCTTCGATGAGGAAGGCAATGCGCTGTTCAACGGCCAGCCCTGGAAGGCCTGTGCCAATGCGGCGCATGACGCCTGCAACTGGATGCTGCCGAGCGAGGACGAGGCCGACTACTGCCCCGCCTGCCGCCTGAACGAGATCGTCCCGGACCTGTCGGTGCCGGAAAACCTGCCGCTGTGGCGGCGGATGGAGGTGGCGAAGCGCCGGCTGATCTACACGCTGGACCGGCTCGGCCTGCCGCATGAGGGGCCGGAGCTGCGCTTCGCCTTCCTCGCCGACCTCGATGGCGAGCCGCCGACCATGACCGGGCATGACGAGGGGCTGATCACCATCGCCCTCGCCGAAGCCGACGATGCCGAGCGCGAGGCCCGCCGCACCCGGCTGAACGAGCCGTTCCGCACGCTGCTGGGTCATATGCGGCATGAGGTCGGGCACTGGTACTTCATCGTCCTGATCGACCGCGCTGGCCGTACCGAGGATTTCCGGGCATTGTTCGGCGACGAAAGCACCGACTATGGCGCGGCGCTGCAGGCGCACTACGCCAAGCCGCCGAACGACGATTGGCGCGGGGACTACATCTCCGCCTACGCCGCCGCTCACCCGCATGAGGATTGGGCGGAATGCTTCGCCCATTACCTGCACATGGTGGACAGCCTGGAGATGGCCGCCAGCTTCGGGATGAAGATCAGCCCGAAACTGGACAAGGAGGGGGTGCTGGAGACCGACCTCGACTTCAACCCCTACCGATCCTCGATGGAGGAGATCCTCTCTGCCTGGACCCCGCTGACCATCGCCATGAACGCGATGAACCGCAGCATGGGCACGCCCGACCTCTACCCCTTCGTGCTGAGCCCGCCCGTGGTGCGCAAGCTTGGTTTCATCCACGAAGTGGTGCATCAACGCCCGCGGAGCGGGTAACACCCAATTGCCCCCGCAACGGGGCATTAGTCGCCTCGGGACGAGGCAATCCAAAGGAAGCTGCGACGATGCGTGTGTATTATGACCGCGATGCGGATGTGAATCTGATCAAGGCCAAGAAGGTCGCGGTCATCGGCTTCGGCAGCCAGGGCCATGCCCATGCCCAGAACATGCGCGACAGCGGCGTGGCCGACGTGGTCATCGGCCTGCGTCCGGGCGGGTCCTGGAAGAAGGCGGAAGCCGCCGGTTTCAAGGTGATGTCGCCAGCCGATGCGGCGAAGTGGGCCGATGTGGTCATGGTGCTGACGCCGGACGAACTGCAGGGCGACCTGTACCGCGACCACCTGCACGCCAACATGAAGCCCGGCGCGGCGCTGGCCTTCGCCCACGGTCTGAACGTGCATTTCAACCTGCTCGACCCGCGCGCCGACATCGACGTGTTCATGATCGCGCCGAAGGGCCCCGGCCACACGGTGCGCGGCGAGTACCAGAAGGGCGGCGGCGTGCCCTGCCTGGTGGCGGTGCACCAGAACCCCTCGGGCAATGCGCTCGAGATCGCGCTGTCCTACGCCTCCGCCATCGGCGGCGGGCGCTCGGGCGTCATCGAGACGACCTTCAAGGAGGAATGCGAGACCGACCTGTTCGGCGAGCAGGTGGTGCTCTGCGGCGGCCTGGTCGAGCTGATCAAGGCGGGCTTCGAGACGCTGTGCGAGGCCGGCTACGCCCCCGAGATGGCGTATTTCGAGTGCCTGCACGAGGTGAAGCTGATCGTCGACCTGATCTATGAGGGCGGCATCGCCAACATGAACTACTCGATCAGCAACACGGCCGAATACGGCGAATACGTCACCGGCCCGCGCATCATCACCCCCGCGACGAAGGAGGAGATGAAGCGCGTCCTCAATGACATCCAGTCGGGCAAGTTCGCCCGCGACTGGATGCTGGAGAACAAGGTGAACCAGGCCAGCTTCAAGGCGACCCGCCGCCGCCTGGCCGAACACCCGATCGAGGAAGTGGGCGAGAAGCTGCGCGGCATGATGCCCTGGATCAAGACCAACCAGCTGGTCGACAAGGCCAAGAACTAAGGCAACCTTCTGCCTCCCCCGCCTGCGGGGGAGGCTCGGGGTGGGGGCAAGCGCCATGAAGACCATTGCCTGCCTCCACACCGCCGCCACCAATCTTCGCCTGTTCGACGAGGCCTGCCCGCCCGACGTCACGCTGTACCACCACCTGCGCGACGATCTGCTGGCGGAAGCCGAGGCCGCCGGCGGCATGACGGCGGACATCGCCGCCCGCACCGCCGCCGCGCTGGAAGCCCTGGCCGAGCCGGGCACGGATGCCATCCTGCTGACCTGTTCCACCCTCGGCCCGGCCGCTGGCCTGGTCTGCGCCGCCATTCCGGTGCTGCGCGTCGACGCTGCCCTGGCCGAGGCCGCCTGCCGCAATGGCGGCCCTGTCATGGCGCTCTGCGCCGTCCACACCACCCTGGCGCCGACCGGGGCGCTGTTCGCCGAGGCCGCCGCGCGCCATGGCGCGACGCTGGAGGTGCGGCTGGTCGAGGGCGCCTGGGCTGCCTTCCGCGCCGGCGAGGCCGACCGCTACGCCGCGCTGGTCGCCGCCGCCGCCGATGCGGCGTTCGACGGTGGCGCGGCCGTCGTGGCCCTGGCGCAGGCCAGCATGGCGCCGGCCGCCGCGCTGTGCCGGGCCGGCACGCCGCTGACCAGCCCGGCCGCCGGTCTCGCCGCGGTTGCCTGACGGCGCGGCGGCGCCACATCCAGGACACAACCCGGAGGTCCCGCCATGCTCGAACGCCTCGCCGCCGGTGCCACCGCCTTGGCGCAGGGCGTCGCCTCCGTCGCCGGCGTGCGCAGCGGGACGGAGGAGCCTTCCTTCGAGGTGCTGGACCGCGCCCGCGGTATCGAGATCCGGCGCTACGCCGCCCGCCTCGCCGCCGAGACCGAGGTGCCGGCCGATGAGACCGCCAGCCGCAGCGAGGGCTTCTCCCGCCTCGCGCGCTACATCTTTGGCGGCAACCAGACGCGGGCCCGCATCGCCATGACGGTACCGGTCGACCAGGCCAGGGCGCGGGCCGGCCACCGCATCCGCTTCTTCCTGCCGGCCGCATTACGCGAACCGCCTGTCCCTGCGGACCCGCGCGTGCAGATCGTGCAGGTAGCGCCCGAAACCTGTGCCGTGCTGCGCTTTTCCGGCAGCACCGCGCCGCAATGCGTGGCGGATGCCAAGGCCCGCCTGCTGGCTGCCTTGGGGGACACGGCCTGGGTAGCGGAGGGTGCGCCCATCGCCTGGTTCTACGACCCGCCCTGGACCATTCCGGCGCTGCGGCGGATCGAGGTGGCGGTGCCCGTTCGCCGGCGCGATTGACCCTGGCGCAGCCTGCCGGCAGCCTTGGCGCATGACGAAGCTCGCCGCCGACACCGACTACCCCCGCGATTTCGCCGGCTACGGCGCCACGCCGCCCGACCCGCGCTGGCCTGGCGGCGCGAAGCTCGCGCTCTCCTTCGTGCTGAACTACGAGGAGGGCGGCGAGAACACCGTGCTGAACGGCGACGCCGGCAGCGAGTTGTACCTGCACGAGGTGCCCGGCGGCACGCCCATCCTGGGCGAGCGCAACCGCACCGTCGAAAGCCAGTTCGATTACGGCGCGCGGGCCGGGGTGTGGCGCGTGCTGCGCGCTTTCGCCGCGCAGGATTTTCCGCTCACGGTCTATGGCGTCGGCCGGGCGCTGGAGTTGAACCCCGAGGCCGCGCGCGCCTTCGCCGAGGCGGGGCACGAAGTCGCCAGCCACGCCTGGCGCTGGATCGACTACCACAAGGTCGATGAGGCGACGGAGGCCGCCGAAATCGTTCGCTGTGTCGAGACCATTGAACGCCTGACCGGCACCGCCCCGGTCGGCTGGTACACCGGCCGCATCTCGCCCCGCACCCGCACGCTGGTCGCCCGCCATGGCGGCTTCCTGTACGACAGCGATGCCTACGACGACGACCTGCCGCACTACGTGACGGCGGAAGGCAAGCCGCACCTCGTCATCCCCTACACGCTCGACAACAACGACATGAAGTTCGCCGTGCCGCCGGGCTTTGCCGGGCCGGATGGCTTTGAGCGGCACCTGACCGACGCCTTCGACCTGCTGCTGGCCGAGGGTCGCGCCGGCGCGCCGAAGATGATGTCGGTTGGCCTGCATTGCCGCATCGTCGGCCGCCCCGGCCGCGCCGCCGCGCTCAATCGCTTCCTGGCGCATGTCGCCCGGCATGGCGATGAGGTCTGGGTGGCGCGCCGTGCCGATATCGCCCGCCACTGGTGGAAGGAACACCCGCCCGCATGACCCGCCTCGCCTTCGCGGCCCTGCTGCTTGCCGCCGGATGTGCCGAATCGCCCATGGCCATCCCGCTGCGCTCGGACCGTGCGCTGCCACCACCGGCGCTGGTCGGCTGCGCGGAACACGCCGTGGCGGTCGCCGAACTCTCCGGCAGGCCGGAGGCGGAGGTCCGCACCGCGCTCGCCGCCATGCCGGGCATCCGCACCATCCGCCTGCTGGCACCGGGCCAGCCGGCGACGCGGGATTTCCGTCCGGACCGGGTCGGCGGGGTGGTGGAGGACGGTGTGGTGCGGAACCTGGCCTGCGGCTGAGGCCCTCAGCCGCGCTGCAAAATCTCCGGGTTCACCATCATCGACGGATCGGCGCGGCCATCCAGCACGTCCAGGATGTTCTGGGCCGAGATGCGCGCCATGCGGTCCATGCCCTCCACCGTGCTGGCGGCGGAATGCGGGCTAATGACGACGTTGGGCAGCGACAGCAGCGGGTTGCCGGGCTCGGCGGGCTCCACCTCCAGCACATCGAGGCCGGCACCCATCAGGTGGCCGGAGCGCAGCGCCTCAACCAGCGCCGCCTGGCTGACCACCGGGCCGCGCGCCGTGTTCACCAGGATTCCGCCGGGCTTCATCGCGGCGAAGGCGGCCTGATTCATCAGGTGGTGCGTGGCGGGCGACAGCGGGCAATGCAGGCTCACCACATCCGCCTCCGCCAGCGCCGTGTGCAGGTCGCGGACGGCGCGAAAACCGTCGGCGACGATGCGGTGCGGCGAGTAGAAGGGGTCGAGCACCGCCACATCCATGTGGAACGCCTTCAGGTAGCGGGCGACGCGGGTGCCGATGCGGCCGTAGCCCACCACCAGTGCCCGCCGTCCGGCCAGGTCCACCATGCGCAGCCCGCCAGGCGGCCACCAGCCGCCGCCCTTCACATGCTGGTCGATATCCACGGCGCGCCGCGCCACGGCCAACAGCAGCATCAGCGCGTGTTCGGCCACCGAGAGGTCGTTGGAGCCATTGGCCACCATCACCGCGATACCGCGCTCGGTGCAGGCGGGCACCTCCACCGTGTCGTAGCCCACCCCGATGCGAGAGACGACGCGCAGCCGTGGTGCTGCGGCAACAGCGGCGCGGTCCATGCGCTCCAGCCAGCACAGCGTGCCGTCAGCGTCGCGGATCGCCGCGTGCCAGGCCGCCACGTCCGGATTGTCCAGCACCACCAGGTCCACATCCGGCCGCGCCGCGAACACGGCCATCCCGGCCTCCGGCAATTTCCGGCCCAGCACCACCTTGAACATGTTTTGCCAACTCCCCGA
Organism: Falsiroseomonas sp. HC035; assembly: GCF_050563525.1. Taxonomy (NCBI): domain Bacteria; kingdom Pseudomonadati; phylum Pseudomonadota; class Alphaproteobacteria; order Acetobacterales; family Roseomonadaceae; genus Falsiroseomonas; species Falsiroseomonas sp. HC035. The sequence goes on along the minus strand of NZ_JBNXUN010000003.1, from coordinate 190,359 downwards.
CCAGCCGACATGCTGGCCCGGCGCCCGGAAATGCACCAGCGCTTGCGGCGCGCATCGGGCCTCGCTAGGCTCGATCCTGCCATGACGCCTCGCGCCGCCCGCACCGAGCTGAACGCCGCCCTCCGGGCTGGCCTGCCGGCGCGCGCGCTCCTTCTCCTTCGACTTAGCCACCCCTGGGCGTAACGCCTGGCCGCTAGCGGCTGGTCATCGCTCAGGGGACCCTGGGGGCAGTGCTGCCCTCGCGCATGGCTCAACGAAATTCGTCAAGGAACGCCCCCATGGCCATCAATCATCCGTCCTTCGGGACGATGGACCCCGACCGGGTCATCATCTTCGACACCACGCTGCGCGACGGCGAGCAATCCCCGGGCTTCTCCATGAACCTGGAAGAGAAGCTGCGCATGGCGGAGGCGCTGGCCGAACTCGGCGCCGACGTGCTGGAGGCCGGCTTCCCCATCGCCAGCCCGGGCGATTTCGAGAGCGTGCAGTCCATTGCCCGGCGCTTCGCCAAGGACGGCCCCGTGGTCTGCGGCCTGGCGCGCACCGCGCCGGGCGACATCGCCCGCGCGGCGGAAGCCATCAAGCCCGCCGCGCGCGGCCGCATCCACACCTTTGTCTCGACCAGCCCGCTGCACATGCGCGTCAAGCTGCGGATGGAGCCGGAGGCGGTGCTGGAGATGGTGACCGCCTCCGTCACCATGGCGCGCAACGCGACGGATGACGTGGAATGGTCCGCCGAGGACGGCACGCGCACCGAGATGGAATTCCTGTGCCGCTGCGTCGAGGCGGCGATCAGGGCCGGCGCCACCACCATCAACATCCCGGACACGGTCGGCTATGCGGTGCCGGAGGACATGCACCGCATCTTCTCGACCGTGCGGGAGCGGGTTCCCGGCGCGGATCGCGTGATCTTCTCGACGCACAACCACAACGATCTGGGCCTCGCGGTCGCCAACACCATCGCGGCGATCCGCGCCGGCGCGCGCCAGGTGGAATGCACCATCAACGGCATCGGCGAGCGCGCCGGCAATGCGAGCCTGGAGGAGATCGCCATGGCGCTGCGCACGCGCCAGGACGCGATCCCGGTGCGCAATGGGGTCAATACCCAGAACATCCTGAAGACCTCGCGCCTTCTGGCGACGATCACCGGCTTCGACGTGCAGCCGAACAAGGCGATCGTCGGCCGCAACGCCTTCGCGCATGAATCCGGCATCCACCAGGACGGCATGCTGAAGGATTCCTCGACCTATGAGATCATGACGCCGGAGAGCGTCGGCTGGACCAAGTCCTCGCTGGTGCTGGGCAAGCACTCCGGCCGCGCCGCCTTCAAGGACAAGCTGAAGGCGCTCGGCTACGAGGTCGGCGACAACGCCATGAACGACGCCTTCAAGCGCTTCAAGGACCTCGCCGATCGCAAGAAGGTGGTCTACGACGAGGACATCGTGGCGCTGGTGGATGACGAGGTCGTCCGCGCGCATGACCGGATCAAGCTGACCGGCCTGTCGGTCTCCACCGGCATGCACACCCGCCCCATCGCCTCCATCGCGCTGGACGTGGATGGCGAGGCGCGTGAGGGTGTGGCTGGCGGCGATGGCGGCGTGGACGCTACCTTCGCGGCGCTGCGCGTGGCCTTTCCGCACGACGTGAACCTGAAGCTCTACGCCGTGCAATCCGTGACGGGTGGCACCGACGCCCAGGCCCGCGTCACGGTTCGGCTGGAGGAAGCTGGAAAGCTGGTGGACGGGCAGGGGGCGGATACCGACACCATCGTTGCCTCCGCCCGCGCCTATGTCCACGCGCTGAACAAGCTGCTGGTCAAGCGGGCGCGCACGGCGCCCGCAGAGATGGGGGGCGAGATCACCCCGCCGATGGCGGCTTCGGCCTGACGGCAAGCGGCGGGCGGGGTGTCGGCGGGCGCAGCGGGAAGTCGAGCGACAGCCCCGCCTCCTCCCGCTGCAACTCCGCGCCCAATTGCCTCGCCAGCCCGCGCAGCAGCAGGTTGCGCAGCTGGTCGTCCGGCCGCGGCGTCACGCCGTCATCCTCGATGGCAAGCCGGGCGCGCCGGTCGCCGGCTTCCACGCGGATGCTGATGCGGCCACCCTGGCCCTGCGGAAAGCCCTGCTTCAGCGCGGCGGACACCGCCTCCGTGATGATCAGGGCCAGCGGCACCGCCTGGTCGGAGGAGATCCGTAACTCGGGGGCTGCCACATCCAGCGCGATGCGGCGGCCGGGCTTGTCGCCGATGGCGGCGAACAGCTGCACCCCGAGTTCTTCGATGAAGGCACCGAGGTCAATCGCCTCCGGGTCGTGATGCGCGTACATGTGCCGGTGCAGCGTCGCCAGCGCGCCGATCCGGTCCCGCGCCGCCTCGAATTCCGCCCGTGCCTGTACATCCGTCACACGCTGCGCCTGGAGCGCCAGCAGGCTGCTGACGATCTGGAGGTTGTTCTTGACCCGGTGATGCACCTCGGCGGCCAGGATCTCGGCCCGCTCCATGGCCGCCTCCAGATCGCGCTCGCGCTGTGCCAGGGCGGTGGCGCCGGCTGCGAAACTCTCGGACAGCTCCCGGATCTCGTCAGGCATGCCGTCGCTGCCCGGAACCTCGAAGGCGCCGCCGCCGCCGCGCCAGACGGCCACGGCCCGCCGCAGCCGGGACAGCGGGCGCGTCACCGCATAGTTGGCGCCAAGCACCACGGCCAGGATGCTGAGCGCCAGGAGCGCCGCAACCTCCCCCAGGCGACGGGAGGCGGCCAGCAGGGCCGCAGCGCGGATCGGTTCTGCCGGCCGTGCCACGACCAGGAAGGCCTGGTCCCAGAGCATGCCGCGCGCCGCGATCAGCGGCGTTCCATCCGCGGCGGTGGTGGTCGTCGCGTCCAGTTCGGCCGGCGGCGGCGTCTCGCTCAGTCGCAGCGCCTGGGTGCCGATCGGCCAGGACCGGTTTTGCGCGTCGACGAGCCATGCAAGCAACCCGGCTGGCAGGGCCGGCGGCGCGACCCGGGCGGTGATGACGCGTCGATTTGCCGGAACCACCCGCCTGAGGGTGATGGTACCACCGGAGGAGACGAGAAGCTGCGGGCCTGTGCCTAAAGCCGGCAGGGGCGTTGCGTCCACCATGGCCGCATCATTGCAGCCGGCCTCCAGTTCCACGCCATCCGGCGACGCCTGACCCAGCCTTTCGCCGCAGCCATCCCAACCGGCGGGCCAGGTGGCGCCCAGGGCGCGCAGCGTCGCATCGGCGGTTGTGATCCGGCCGGAAACCAGGGCGACGGCGAGGTCGCGTTCCAGGATGAGGTCGAGCTTGGACTGGCGCAGGGCGCCCTGGTAGCTGGAATAGGTGCCGGCCAGTACCAGGAGCACCACCGGGAAGGCGGCGATCAGCAACAGGCAAAGCAATCTGCCGCGCAGGCTGGCCTGCGGCCGCGGCAGGGCCCGGAACCGCTTCATCACGCCGCTGCTGCTCATCTCGGCACTGCTGGCCCTCATGCTCTCATGGTGCCGCGGTGGCTACGGCGCCATGCAGGCCAGCCGGCAGGCGCCGGATCACTTGTCCTTGCGGGACCGATCATCCTCGATCAGGCGTAGCAGCGCGTCCGGAATCGGCTCGGACGCGACGTCATCATAAAGCTGGTGCAGCCCGCGCTGCAGCCAGAGATCGAAAGCGTCTTCGGTCACGCCATTGCCCTTGGGCCTGCGAGCTTTCAAGTGAGGCCCGCCAGGGGGTTGCGGCGGCTTGTTGCGGTCGCTGCTGTCCATGTCCATTGCCGATGCCGCGGACCTCCCGTCCAGGATGTGGAAAGAGGTGCGGACATTTCGACTTAAGACAGTAGATGATGTTCGCCAACCCCCGAGATCGTCCGTGTCCGGCCGGAGGCGACGCTGCGTCCGGCCACCCGGCCACCGGGCTCGCCCGGAAGCTGTGCCGCGCGGCCCTCGGCCGTGGTCGCCTCGGCGGATTCCTCGCCGGCCAGCCAGGTCTGCAACTGGCGGCGGGCACGGAAGACGCGGCTTTTCGCGGTGCCAACGGCGCAACCGGTGGCCTCGGCGACGTCCTCGTAGGACATGCCCTGCAGCACCACCATGAACAGCGCCTCGCGCTGGTCGGCCGGCAGGCGGTTCACGGCATTGCCCAGTTCCTTCAGGATCAGGCGGTCCTCATGCGTGGCGCTGACGGCGAAGGCGCCCGCCGGCACATCCTCGATATCCGTCGTCTCGCGCTGCTTGCGGAGGGTGCTGATGAAGCGGTTGCGCAGGATGCGATGCATCCAGGCGGCGAAGTTGGTGCCGGGGGTGAAGCTGTTCTGCGCAGCCAGGGCGTTGGCCACGGCGTCCTGGACCAGATCGTCCGCTGCCGCGCGGTTGCGGGTCAGGGCAAGCGCCTGGACGCGCAGGCGGGGGAGAAGTGCGATGACCTGGCCGTGGAACTCGTTGGGCATTGTCCGCTCCGTGCTCTATGCAGACTGAATGAACGGGCCACTGGCTGGGTTGCATCGCGAAAACGTCAGGCGTTCACAGGGGCGAGAGCCTCCGCGAGCGCCCGGCGTGCGCGAGAGACGCGCGCCTTCATGGTGCCGACGGGCACGCCGCAGATCTGCGCCGCCGCCTCGTGGCTCAGCCCGCGGGCGCAGACCAGCATCAGCGCCTCCCGCATCGAGGGAGGCAGGCGGGACACCGCGCGCGCCAGGTCGCGCACCTCATGCGCGCTTTCCTGGTCGGATTGCCGCGGGGCTTCTTCCTCCGATGGGTTCGCCTCCAGGTGGTCACGCTCCCGCCGTGCCCGGCGCCAGCCTTCGCGAAAGGTGTTGCGCAGCACTGTCAGGCCCCAGGGTCGCAGCGCCGCCTGCGGGTCATGCGCCAATTCCGGCGGCGCCACGAAGGCGGGCAAGCCGCGCAGCATCCGCAGGACAGTTTCCTGTACCAGATCATCGGCCTCGGCTCTCGATCTCGCGAGCATGCGGGCTGCGGCGCGCAGTTCCGGCAACAACTGCGCGATCACGGCGCGCTGGGCGCCGGGCTTGTCTTGTTCATCCACGGGACCCTGCATATCAAGCCTGTGAGCCCAGCGGCAGCGCGCGCCGCTCATTCAGGAGATGAAAAGGCGATGAGCGAGATCGACCGCGCCGCGCTGATCGGGGCCTTGCCCTATGCGCGCCGCTTCGCGCGGGCCCTTACCGGTTCCCAGGCGGAGGGCGACGGGCTGGTCGGCCAGGCTCTGCGGGCCGGGGTGCCGACCATAGACGGCACACGCGATGGGCCGCTGGTCGCCCGCACCGCGCTGTACGCAGCGATCTGCCGCATGGCGGGCGAGGCGCCGGAGGCGTCCTCCCCGGGCATTGCTCGCACCGGGCGGATGCTGCTGCTGCTGACTTCGCTCGAGGAACTGGACACCCATCATGCCGCGCTGGTCCTTGGCCTGCCGGTGGAGGACGCCGCGCGCCATATCGAGGCCGCCCGCAGCCACCTGCGCGCCGGCGCCGTGGCCCGCGTGCTGATCATCGAGGATGAGCCGATCATCGCGCTCGACCTGCAACAGCTGGTCGAGGCGGCGGGGCACGAGGTCGTGGGGATCGCCTCCACCGAGGACGAGGCGGTGGCGATCGCGGAGGCGGAGCGGCCGAGCCTGGTGCTGGCGGATGTGAATCTTGGCGCCGGTGGCGATGGCACATCCGCGGTGGCGCGGATCCTCAAGCACCACCAGGCCCCGGTGATCTTCGTCACGGCCTATCCGGAGCGGCTGCTGACCGGCCAGGACCTGGAGCCGGCCTTCATCATCACCAAGCCATTCGAGCCGACGACGCTGGCGATCGCCACCTACCAGGCGGTGTCTCGAGGCGTGCACCTGGATACGGTATAGCCACCGGTCCGGGCGCGGCGGCGGCGTTGCGTTTTCGCACCGGGGCCGGAACCACCCCGGCGGGCAGGCGTTCTTCCGGCGTCGTCATCTGCCGGAGACTGTCATGCTATACTGGACGCTGGTTTTCCTCGTGGTCGCACTGGTGGCCGGTCTGTTCGGGTTCGGTGGCATCGCCTCGGCCTCGGCCGGTATCGCGCAGATCCTGTTCATCATCTTCATCGTGCTGTTCCTGCTGAGCCTGATCTTCGGGGCCTTCCGCAAGGGTTGAGCCGATGCGCGGCATGGCGGCTGGCGTGCTGGCTCTGATGCTGACAGCCGGTTCGGCTACGGTGGGGCAGGCCCAGCCGCAGCCGCCGCCGCCGCAGGCCAGCTTCTGGTTCGACCCGACGCAACTGCCGACCTTCACCGGTACCGTCGAACGCTACCTGGTGAACCCGGCTGGGGAGACCGACGCCCTGCTGTTCCGCGAGGGCCCGCAGGTGGTGTTCCCGCCCGACATCGCGGATGCGGTGCGGGAGGCCGGCCCGCCCGGCCGGACCCTGGTGGTCTGGGGCATCCGTGCCCGGCAGGCACCCGTCATCACCATGCTGGCCTTCGCCGTGGCGCCGGATGCGACTTTGGGCGTCGTGGACCGCTTCTACTGGCGCCTCGGCGGCAGAGCACGTCCGGACGCGCCCCGCATCGCCGTGTCCGGCGCCGTCCGGTCCCCGTATTTCGCGCCGCAGGGCCAGTTGGCGGGCGCGGTGCTGGAGGACGGGACCGTGGTGATCCTGCCGCCCGGCGGTGCCGATGCGTTCGGCGGATTGCTCCGCCAGGGCGCCCGCCTGGCCGCCGAGGGTCCTGGCTTCGAGGGCGAGGCCGGGCGCGCGTTGGTGGCCGATCGGCTCGGCGAACAGCCCGACGCGCTGCGCCCGGTGCCGGCCCCCACAACATCCGGCTCACGCTGAGGCACCATGTCCGACCTAGCGCCTGCGGCCCCCGACCAGCCGCCGCAGGAGGGACTGATGCGCCGCTTCTGGCGCTTGGCGCGCGGCTACTACACCTCGCCCGGGGATCGCCGGCAGGCCTGGCTTTTGACCCTGGCGGTGGTCGGACTGACCCTGTTCCAGATCGGCGTGCAGGTGCGTTTCAATCTGTGGAACCGGGATTTCTTCAACGCGCTGGAGAACCGCGACCGCGTGGCCTTCTTCGGCCAGATGTGGATGTTCAGCCTGCTGCTGGTGCTCGCGATGTTCGCCGCGGTGGCGCAGCTGTGGGCCCGCCAGGCGCTGATGCTGAACTGGCGCCGCTGGCTGGTGCACCGGCTGCAGAATCGCTGGCTGGAACATGGCCGGCACTACCAGCTGAACTTCCTGCCCGGGGCAGCGGACAATCCCGACCAGCGGATCAGCGAGAATACACGCTGGGCGACCGCGATGGCGGTGGATCTGGCCATCGGCCTGCTCAGCGCGATCCTTACCCTGGCATCGTTCCTCGGCATCCTGTGGTCGCTGTCGGGGCCGCTGCACGTGGCCCTCGGCAGTACCGAATTCGACATCCCCGGCTACATGGTCTGGGCGGCGCTGCTGTATGCGCTGGTGGGCTCCGGCCTGACGCTGGTGATCGGCGGGCCGATGGTCTCCATCAACATCCGCCGCAACGAGGCCGAGAGTGACCACCGCTTCGCCCTGATCCGGATGCGGGAGAACAGCGAGGGCATCGCCCTCATCAAGGGCGAGCCGGACGAGGATCGCGGGCTGCAACGCGCCTTCGGCCGGGTGGTGTCGGTGATGAAGGAGCTGTACGGGCGCGAGCGCAACCTGATGTGGCTGACCTCCGCCTATGGCATGGCGGTCGGCGTCATCCCGATCCTGGTGGCGAGCCCGCGCTACTTCGCGGGCGCCATCACGCTCGGCGTGCTGATGCAGATCAGCTCCGCCTTCCTCGAGGTGACGCGCGGGCTGAACTGGTTCGTCGATAATTTTCCACGGCTTGCCGACTGGCGCAGCCACGTGGAGCGCGTGGTGGATTTGGAGGATACCTTCGACATGGCGGAGGCCATGGCCGGCCAGACGCGGATCGACCTGGTCGAGGAAAAGCCGGGCACGGAGCCGGAGCGGCTGGTGTTCCATGACCTCCAGGTGGCGCATTCGGACGGCAACGTGGTGATCCAGGACGCCAATGTTGAAATCGCGGCCGGCGAGCGGGTGCTGATCGTGGGCGAGAGCGGCAGCGGCAAATCGACGCTGTTCCGCGCCATCGCCGGGTTGTGGCCGTGGGGTGCCGGGCAGATCCGCATCCCGCCGCGCGCCCACATGATGTTCATGCCGCAACGCCCCTACCTGCCGTTGGGCACGCTGCGCGCCGCGCTGTGCTACCCGGCCCTGCCCAAGGATTTTCCCGAGGCGGACCAACTGGCCGCGCTGGAACGCTGCGCCCTGCCGCACCTGGCGGCACGGCTGGACGAGGAGGAGCGCTGGGACCGCGTGCTGTCGCTTGGCGAGCAGCAGCGCCTGGCCTTCGCCCGCCTGCTGCTGCACCGGCCGCGATGGGTGTTCCTGGACGAGGCGACGGCGGCGCTGGATGACGAGAATCAGGATTCCATGATGCGTCTGTTCCGGGAGGAACTGGCGGGCACGGCGCTGGTCTCGATCGGTCACCGGCCGGGCCTGGATGTCTATCACGACCGTACCCTGCAACTGCTGCGGGCCCCCGATGGGGCGCGGTTGCAGGTGCGTCGCAAGCCGGCCCGCGCTGGGCGCGGCGATGGGCTGTCCGGAAGCCGGGCGGCGCTGCGGCGCATGCTGCGGCGCAGCTGAGGGAAGGGCTGCGGCGCAGCTGAGGGACGGGCTGCGGCGCAGCTGAGGGAAAGGCTTCGGCGCAGCTGAGGGAAAGGCTTCGGCGCCGCTGATATGAATAAGGCCGCCATCCCGGGCCACGGGATGACGGCCACGCCTTCAGCGGAGCGCCGGGTGGGGGGACCCCCGGCGCTGGCCGTTCAGCGCCAGGCGGGACGGCCGAGGTTGACCGTCCCGGGGCTGGTCAGCGCGCCGCCCGCGGCACCCGCGGCGCCACCGAGCAGCGCGCCGGTTCCGGCGCTGCCGCTGAGCGACCCGATCGCCGCACCCGCGCCGGCCCCGAGCAGGCCGCCGGACACCGCACGGTCGCCCGTGCTCTGGCCGCAGGCGGCCAGACCGGCCGCCATCAGCACTACCATGGTAAGCTTGCGCACAGCGAAATCTCCTTGATGACTGTCCCGTCAATCATAACGTCCCGTAAGCGATTCGGTTGCAGGGGACGTTGCGATTTCGGATTGCGCTGCGTGGTTGATCAACAGGACTTGAGCAGGAGGCGGGGGAGGGGTATCGGAGCGCCTCCCGCCGGACCATCGGACCCGGGTCGCGCCGCACCCGGATCGAACCCCGGGCCGGCGAGGCTGACCGCATGGCGCGGTGTTACACTCCGCCTCAGGAAGGTTCCGGCCGCATGTTTTCTCGCCTGTTCGGCTTCCTCTCGGCTGACATGGCCATCGACCTCGGCACCGCCAACACGCTGGTCTATGTGAAGGGGCGGGGCATCGTGCTGAACGAGCCCTCCGTCGTCGCGATCTCCGACCATCGTGGCAAGAAGCAGGTGCTGGCGGTGGGCGAGGAGGCCAAGCTGATGCTCGGCCGCACCCCCGGCAATATTGCTGCCATCCGGCCGCTCCGGGATGGCGTGATCGCCGATTTCGAGGTGGCGGAGGAAATGATCAAGCATTTCATCCGCAAGGTGCACAACCGGCGGTCCTTCGCCTCGCCGTTGATCATCGTCTGCGTCCCCTCCGGGTCCACCGCCGTGGAGCGCCGCGCGATCCAGGAATCCGCCGAAAGCGCGGGTGCGCGGAAGGTGCTGCTGATCGAGGAGCCGATGGCCGCCGCGATCGGGGCGGGGCTGCCGGTGACGGAGCCGTCCGGGTCCATGGTGGTCGACATCGGCGGCGGCACCACCGAAGTGGCGGTGATCTCGCTCGGCGGCATCGTCTACGCGCGGTCCGTGCGGGTCGGTGGCGACAAGATGGACGAGGCCATCATCTCCTATATCCGTCGCAACCATAACCTGCTGATCGGCGAGAGCACCGCCGAGCGCATCAAGATGGAGATCGGCGCCGCCGCGCCGCCATGGGAGGGTGAGGAAGGCCCGCTGACCGAGGTGAAGGGCCGCGACCTGATGAACGGCGTGCCGCGGGAAGTGGTGGTCAGCCAGCGGCAGATTTCGGAAAGCCTTTACGAGCCGGTCATACAGATCGTCGAGGCGGTGCGGGTGGCGCTGGAGAACACGCCGCCGGAACTCGCCGCGGATATCGTCGACAAGGGCATCGTGCTGACCGGCGGCGGCGCCCTGCTGCACCGGCTGGACGGCGTGCTGCGCGATGCGACGGGGCTGCCGGTGGTGGTGGCGGAAGATGCGCTGTCCTGCGTTGCGCTTGGAACCGGCCGGGCGCTGGAGGACATGAAGCGACTTCGCCACGTGCTGTCTTCGATGTACTGAAGGGAAGGCGGCTGACCATGGGTTGAAGGGGGGCGCGCGTGATCCGACTGAGCATTCCGCTCCGCCAGGCCCTGGCGCGGCTGTCCCTGCCGGTGCTGATCGCGGCGGCCTTCGGCACCATGCTGCTCGGCAAGGCGGACACCCTGCTGGCGGAGCGCGCGCGCATCCTGCTGGCCGACGCGCTGACGCCCTTCTACGCCGCCTTCGCCGAACCTGCCCGCGCGGTGCGCGACGGCGTGGCGGAACTGGGCCACCTGCTGGAACTCCGTGAGGAGAATGCCCGCCTGGTGGAGGAGAACGAGCGCCTGCGCCGCTGGCAGGCCGCCGCCCTGTCGCTGGAGGCGGAGAACGCGATGCTGCGCCGGCAGCTGGATTTCGTGCCGGAACGGGCGCCGGCCTTCCACACCGCCCGCGTGGTGGCGGATGGCGGCGGCGTCTATGCCCGCGCCGTGCTGCTGACGGTGCCCCCCGAGATCCAGGTCCGCCGCGGCCAGATCGCGCTGGATGAGCGTGGCTTCGCCGGGCGGGTGACGGAGGTGGGCGCGCGGTCGGCCCGCGTGCTGCTGGCCACCGACATGAACAGCCGCCTGCCCGTGACCCTGGAGGGCAGCCGGCTGCGCGCCATGATGGTCGGCACCAACGGCGCCAGGCCACGCCTGCAGCACTGGTCCGAAGGCGGCCGCCCGGCGGAGGGCGAGCGCGTGGTGACCAGCGCGGAGGGCGTGGAGTTTCCCGCCGGCCTGCCGGTCGGCGTGGTGCGCTGGACCGAGGGCGGGGTGGCCGAGGTGGAACTGTTCGCGCGGACCGATCGGCTGGACGTGGTGCGGCTGTTCGATTTCGGCCTGGGCGGGATCCTGCCGCCGGAGGCGATCGCGCGCCCCGAGCCGCGGGCGCGGCGCTGAGCGCCGGCCCATGCAGCACCGCGCCGGGTCCTGATGGTTGGCCGCAAGGAACCCTCGCCCGGGCTGCTGCGGCAGCTCGACGACCTGGCGCGGGCGGTGTTTCCCTCGCTCAGCACGGTGCTGCTGATGGTGCTGGCGGCGGGGCCGACCGGGGTGCCGGCCATGGTCCCGGCCGCGGCGCTGCCCTGCATCGTCTTCTGGTCCGTGTTCCGGCCTGGCGCCATGCCGCCGCCGGCGGTGTTCGTGCTGGGGCTGCTGCAGGACCTGTTGACCATGTCGCCGCTCGGCATCGGGGTGGTGACGCTGCTGGTGGCGCATGCGGTGGCCGTGGCCTGGCGGCGCTTCCTGGTGCGGCGATCCTTCCTCGCCGTCTGGCTCGCCTTCTGCACCTTCGCCGCCGGCACCGCCGCGCTGGGCTGGCTGCTGACCGCGCTGCTGGCCTGGAGCCTGCCCGCCTTCGCGCCGGCCCTGTACCAGGCGGCGCTGACCGCGGGGCTGTACCCGGCCTTCGCCTTCGTGCTCAGCCGCATCCATGGCGTGATGCGGCGGGCGGAGGAGGTGGCGTGACCTGTCCAATGTGCCCTGCCCTCGGCACGGGCGGGCCGCGCACTTCCGCGGCCCGAGGCCGCGAATGCGGCCCGCGCCCAACCTGCCTTCCACGACGGCGCGGCAGTGCACCGGCGCGCCGGCAAGCGCGCGCCCGCCGCTTGAGGGCTATGTAGAATGTCGCGCAAGCAGAGGGAGGAGGAGAGGGTCCGCGGCATCTTCAGCCGCCGCGCCCTGGCGCTGGGCCTCGGCCAGATGGGGCTGCTCGGCTTCCTGGCGCATCGGCTGCACTGGCTGCAGGTGGACCAGGGGGAGCGCTATGCGACGCTGGCCGAGGAGAATCGCCTCTCGGCCCGGCTGCTGGCGCCACCGCGCGGCCGCGTCCTGGACCGCACCGGCCAGGTGATCGCCGGCAACCAGCTGAATTGGCGCGCCCTGCTGACGGCGGAACAGACCACTGACGTTGCCGCGACGCTGGAGACCTTCAGCCGCATCGTCCCCCTGACCGAGGCCGAGCGCACCCGCATCGAGCGCGACGTGCGCCGCCGCCGCCGCTTCGTGCCGGTGACGGTGCGGGATTTCCTGACCTGGGAGGAGATGGCGCGGATCGAACTGAACGCGCCGGACCTGCCGGGCATCAGCGTCGATGTCGGCACCACGCGCATCTACCCGGAAGCCGAGCATCTGGCGCACATCGTCGGCTACGTCGCGCCGCCGGCCGAGCGCGACATGGATGGCGACCCGTTGCTGGAACTGCCGGGCATCCGCGTCGGCCGTTCCGGCGTCGAGCGGCATCACGACCTGGCGCTGCGGGGGCGGGCGGGGGCGGTGCAGATGGAGGTCAACGCCGTCGGCCGCATCATCCGTGAGCTGGACCGGCGCGAGGGGGTGCAGGGCCAGGATGTGCAGCTTTCCGTCGATGCGGCGCTGACGCGAACCCTGCGCGGCAAGATCGAGGAAGGCACCTCCGTCGTGCTGATGGATGCGCGGAACGGGGAGGTGCTGGCGATGGCGACGCAGCCTTCGTTCGACCCCAACCTGTTCAACGCCGGCGTATCCCAGGCGCAGTGGCGGGACTGGACGCGCCACCGCGGCACGCCGCTGATCAACAAGGCGACCAACGGCCTTTACGCACCTGGGTCCACCTTCAAGATGGTGGTGGCGCTGGCGGCGCTGGAGGCGCGCGTGGTGACGCCGGGCGAGCGGGTGCACTGCCCGGGCCACATGGACCTCGGCGCGTCGCGCTTCCATTGCTGGAACCGCAGCGGCCATGGCGGCCTGGACATGCGCGGCGCGCTGAAGGTCTCCTGCGACGTCTATTTCTACGAGATGGCCAAGCGGCTCGGTATCGACCGCATCGCCGCGATGGGTCGCCGCTTCGGGCTCGGCGTGCCGCTGGAGATCGAGCTGCCGGGCATCCGCGCCGGGCTGATGCCGACGCGCGAATGGCGCCAGGCGCAGGGCGGGTCCTGGGCGCTGGGGGATACGGTGGTGCACGGCATCGGCCAGGGCTTCTACCAGCTGACGCCGCTGCAACTGGCGACCATGACGGCGCGGCTGGCGACAGGCCGCGCCGTGCAGCCGCATCTGACCCGCAGCATCGGCGGCCGTCCGGTGCGCGGCACACGGGCGGAGGATTGGCCGAGCCTCGGCATCCCCGAAGCCAATCTCCGCCTGGTGCGGGAGGCGATGTGGGCGGTGGTGAACGAGGCCGGCGGCACCGCCCGCGTCGCCCGCATCCCGCCCGAGATGGGCGCGGTGGCCGGCAAGACCGGAACTACGCAGGTGCGACGGGTGACGCGCGAACAGCGGGAACGCGGCTTCAACGTCAGCCAGGTGCCGCGCGAATGGCGGCCGCATGCGCTGTTCGTGGCCTATGCGCCGCATGAGAACCCGGTCTTTGCCGTGTCCGTCATCGTTGAGCATGGCAGCAGCGGCAGCGCCGCGGCGGCGCCGCTGGCCCGCGACGTGCTGGTGGAGGCGTTCCAGCAATTGCGCCCCGGGCCGGGCGGCTTCGGCGCGCGGGTGGCGGAGGCGCGACCTTGATCCGCATGCCGGAGGCAGGGCCTTGATCTTCGAACGCAGGCTGCTGGCGCGGGAACGCGGCACCGGGGTGCTGGAGAAGCTCTGGCAGATTCCCTGGGTATTTGTGCTGCTGCTGTGCGGGGTCGGCGGTGTGGGCTACGTGGCGCTGTATTCGGCCGGCGGCGGCGCGGCGGAACCTTACGCCGCCAAGCATGCCATCCGCTTTGGCTTCGGCCTGGTGCTGATGCTTTCCATCGCGCTGGTGGACATCCGGCTGATCGCGCGGCTCGCCTGGCTTGGCTATGCGGCCGGCGTCGGGCTGCTGGTGCTGGTGGCGTTCCACGGCCAGGTCGGCGGCGGGGCGCAGCGCTGGCTCGATCTCGGCGGCTTCCAGTTGCAGCCATCCGAACTGATGAAGATCATGCTGGTGCTGGCGCTGGCCGCCTGGTTCCACAAGGCGTCGTGGGAGCGCATCGGCAATCCGCTGTTCCTGATTCCGCCGATCGTCGCCGTACTGGTGCCGGCGGCGCTGATCCTGCGGCAGCCGAACCTGGGCACGGCGCTGATCACCCTGATGGTCGGCGGCGCGGTGTTCTTCGCTGCCGGCGTGCGGCTGTGGAAATTCGCCATCATCCTGGGGGCGGCGGGGGTGGCAGCGCCGATCGCCTATGAGCATCTGCACGATTACCAGCGTGCCCGCATCACCACCTTCCTGGATCCCGAGAGCGACCCGCTGGGGGCCGGCTACAACATCATCCAGTCCAAGATCGCGCTGGGGTCGGGTGGCTTCTGGGGCAAGGGCTTCCTTCAGGGCACCCAGGGCCACCTGAACTTCCTGCCGGAGAAGCAGACCGACTTCATCTTCACCATGCTGGCCGAGGAATTCGGCCTGGTCGGTGCGCTGAGCGTGCTCGGCCTGCTGGCGACGGTGGTGGCCTTCGGCTTCCTGGTGGCGCTGCGCAGCCGGCACCAGTTCGGCCGGCTGCTGGCGGTGGGGCTGGCGACGAACTACTTCCTGTACGTCTTCGTCAACATCGCCATGGTCACCGGCGCTATCCCGGTGGGCGGCGTGCCGCTGCCGCTGATCAGCCACGGCGGGTCCGCCATGCTGACGGCGATGGTGGGGTTCGGCCTGCTGATGTCGGCGCATGTGCACCGTGAGGCGGAGCTGGTCGCGCCGCGGGACCAGCCCTGAACGGAGGGCATGGCGGGGCTGCATGAGTTGGGGCCGGTTGGGCTGGACAAACCCGCCGCCACCGCCTAAACGGCCGTCCTCGCCAGTTGATGGCGCGGGCGCTTAGCTCAGTTGGTAGAGCAGCTGACTCTTAATCAGCGGGTCGTAGGTTCGAGCCCTACAGCGCCCACCAATCAAATCAATCGGTTGGCAGGTCCGGGCGGGCACCTCGGCATTCCGGAAGTCGAGCGGGTCTTCCAGCGGCCGCCAACGGAGCCCTGCGGCTTCCATCCAAGGATGCCTGGGCCGTGGCCACCTCAAGCCCAGCAGTATTTTGCATCGCGTTGACGGACGTGACCTGATCTCGTCGTCGGTGCCGCGCCTGTTCCCGGATGCGTTGCGACGATCGCGGGCCGCCACGCGGCCGGCTGGAACCCACTGGTTGGCGATACCGGTTCGTCGAAGCAGTTGTCGCCCAGCATCAGTTCGGCGCTGAGCCTGGCATCGGGCCAGGTTGCAGCAATGGCCGCTTGAACCTTGCCGCACGCAGGCGAGACGGCTCGGCTGTCGTGCAGCGCTTTGTCGGAAAGCGTCCGGAGGACGCAAAGGGAAGTCGTTTGGGCTGAACGGGTTGTCGTTGCTACGAAAAGAGGCTGGCGGCCTCGGGCCGCCGAGGCGTCGCAGCGGGGGCGGGCCTGATCCTGCCCCCGCCCTGCTCTGGTCAGCGCGCGCTGACGAATGCACGTGCCTGCTCAATCTCCGGCCGCGGCGTGTCGGCACGCTCCGCGAGGCGCATGAGATGCTCGTAGTGCTGCCGTGCCGCGGCGCGATCTCCGGCCAGTTCGGCCGCGCGACCAGCCCCGTACACCGCCCGGAACCGGTTGGGCTCGGTCTGCTGGACCGCCTCGAACTCGACCTGCGCGGCGGCATGGCGGTTCATCGCCAGCAGCATCTCGCCAAGTTGCTCCCGCGCGGGAAACAGCGGGCCGGGGGTGACCGGGTGCTTCTCGGTGCCTGCTTCGCGTGCCGCTGCCTCGCGGAGAAGGGTGAGCCCCGCCTCATGCTCACCGCGCGCGAAGGCCACCCACCCCTCCGCGGCGACGCGGAGGATTTCCACCTGTTCCTGCCAGTAGGCGTCGCGTCCCTGAAGGTCGGCGGCCGCGGCCTTCAGCGCCTCGATGTCCGCGGCGGATGCTTCTGGTCGGCCGGCGCGCGCCGCGCCCATCGCGCGCGCGAAATGGGTGGTGGCGTCCACGAAGGGCACGCCGTAGCGGCGGGTGCCAAGCGACGCGGCACCCTCCCAGTCGCCGCGTTCCAACGTCAAACGCGCCGGCATGGCGGTCAGCGCGTAGCTTCCGATGGGCGTCGGCGGGTTCCAGTCGACGTAGCGGGCGATCTCCTCCAGCACGTGCCGTGCGGCCTCGGTCCGGCCGGTCTGGAGGTAGCCGTAGACCATATAATCCAGGGCGTGCAGCTCATCGAAACGCTCCCCCCGCGCTCGCGCGGTCTCGGCGGAGCGCCGGTTGGTCTCGATCGAATCCTCCCAGCGCCCGACGCGCGTGAAGATGTGGGAGGGCATGTGCAGCGCGTGCGGCGCGTCCGCCGCCAGCGCAGCGTAGCGCTCGGCTGCCGCCACGCCCTTCTGCGCCAGCGCCGGCACGTCGTAGGCATGGATCAGGTAGTGGGAGATGCCGGGATGTTGCGGATGCCGGCTGTACTCGCGCTCCAGGATCTCGCCGGCCCGCAGCTGGTTCGCATAAGTCTTGTCCGCGGGCGAGGCCGCCATGACCAGCGACAGCGCATGAGTGATCGACACCTCCGTGTCGTCCGGGAAGCGCCTGCTCAGCGCTTCCATGGCCTGCGCATACTGCACCACGCGGGCACGGTGACCCGGCATGTCGTCACCGGCAAAAAGGACCATCAGCGCGCCGATGAAGCCGGCCTCACGCTCCGTCTTGGCGCCGATGCGCTGTGCCTGCTCCAGCAGCGCCCGGCCCTGCGGCAGCGCGTCGGCCGGCGGCGGGCTGAAGGGATTGCGCAGCAGCGCCAGGGCCCCGCCCCAGTAGGCCATGACGCAGTTCGGATCGCGCTCCAGCACCCGGCGGTGCGCCTGATCGGCGGCCTGGTACCAGAAGGAGTGTTGCAGCTTCATCGCGTCGTCGAAGGCGGCCTGCGCCTCGGGCGTACAGCTGGCAGGGAAGTGCAGGGTGCCGAGCGTGGCCGGAGGTGGCGGTGTCCCGCCATGGCTGTGGTCGTGCTGGGGTTGCTGGGCCTGTGCGAAGGCGGGACCAAAGGCGAGGCCGAGGGCAAGCGCCCAGCGGCGGATGGCCGGGTGTGCTGGCATGGTTTCCTCCTCGCCGGGGGGCGTTAGCCACTTCCCCTGGCGGCCGGAGGCTAGGCCTCTGAAATCGGATGTGGAAGCGCCAAGTGCAGCCGGTAGGTCAGCATGAAACAAGGGCCCTGTCGCTTGTTCCTCCTGCAGGATCAACCCTCGCACCCTGGCGCGCCGGATCCGTATTCGCCTGCGATCGAGAGGCGCGGCGGCGCGCTGGGCGCGTTCTCTGCCGGCGCCTGCGTGGCCCCGGAGGGCGTCCTCGGCCCTGTCCGCTGGATTGCCGGCGCGTCGGCGGGGCCATCAACGCGGCGATCATCGCCGCCGACCCACCGGACCGTCGCGCGCTCCAGCTGCGCCGATGCTGAGACATGCTGCCTCCGCGGCGGGCCGAAGGGATGACCGCCGTGCGGATCATCCCCGAACGCCGCGCCTCGGCACGGCGTTGACGGCCGACGGATCATCTCAGGAGACCAGGATGCGCTTCATCCCTACCCGCATCCATGGCGTGCTCGACTACCTCATGGGGGCGCTGCTGATTGTCGTGCCCTATCTGCTGGGCTTCGCAGATGGCACCGCGGCGCAGTGGGTGCCGCAGATCCTGGGTGCCGGCGCGATCATCTATTCGCTGCTGACGAATTATGAACACAGCGCGGTGCGGGTGATACCGATGCCGATGCATCTGGTGCTCGACACCGGCTCCGGCGTGCTGCTGGCAGCATCCCCTGGCTGTTCGGCTTTGCCGACCGCGTGTTCTGGCCGCACCTCATCCTCGGCCTGATCGAGATTGGCGCGGGACTGTTGATGCGCGCCGTCCCCGGAGTCACCACAACCGACCTCGACAATCGCGCGAGCACGCTGAACCGGCGCAGTTGAACCGCACCTGCCCTGCACCAGACTCCGCAATGGCAGGCGCGGCTGCGGGACAACGACGAGGACCTGGAAGCCTTCGTGCACGAGGTGCGTCGCTTTTATTCCTTTACGCCCGCGATCGGCGGCCGCGTGCTGATGGACCTCTATGGCACCAATCGCGGTTCCCGCAGCTTCGAGCGATGCCGCGACACCACAAGCATCCCGCTGTCGCGGGAACGCAGCCTGAACCACCTCCGCCGCGTTGGCGGGTCAGGGCCTCACCGTCGGCTGCGGAGCACCGTTGCTCCCGACGCAACATGCGGGAGCGGCCTGCCATGTGCCTGCCTGTAAGCCTCGGCAAAGGCCGCGCGCTCCAAGGCTTCGCAATCACCCAGGTAGTTCAGCAGCCGCCGCTCGGCGCAGGCCGATGAGCCAAGCCGGCGGCGGAAGGCCTGCCACAGCATCAGCGCATTGACCGCCCAGGCGTCATAGGCGTGGTCCTGCATGCGCTGCCGGATGGCTGGCGGCAGCGCATCGAAGGCGGCCCAATCATCGCCCGAAAAGCGCTGCCAGATCGCCTCACGAACGGTGACATCGTTGAGGCCCGTTGCAGCGTCCTGCCTGCAGCCAACCCGCAGGCCAATCCGACTGACTGCGCCGCGCGTCCTCGGGTGGCGACCCGCGGATGGTGCACGCTCCTCGCGCATCGATGCGGCGCCTGCGCGGCAGTGCGGGTCCAGGATCATCGAGGCTGCGTCCACGGCCCCGTCAGGCTCCCGCGATGCAGGCTTCGAAACCGCGGCGCAGCACCGGGCGGCTGAGGTTGCGGCCGATGAAGTCGCCATCCGCCAGCATGTGCACGGCCTGGAAGGCGAAACGCCGGTCCTCCTCGGTGAAGTCGAGGATGCCCTTGGTGCGCAGCAGATCCTGCCCCCGCTCGGCCAGCAGCTTCGAAATCCAGGCATCAAGGCGATCCGCGTCCAGTGGACGATCCGTCTCAAAGGCGACACTGGCGACCGCGTCGTCATGCTCATGGTCGTCCTCACCGGTCAGGAAGGCCGGCTCCATCTCCAGCACGCGCGCGAGGTCGAAGCCACCGCGGCGCAGCACCTCCTCGACCGCGAGTTCCGCCCGCTGCGTCCGATGGATGCGGGCATGCGGGTTGATCCCCCGGATGCGCATCTCCAGCGCCTCCAGCTCCGCCGGCGTGACCAGGTCGGCCTTGTTGAGCAGGATGACATCGGCGAAGGCGACCTGTTCCAGGACCTCGTGGCTGTCATGCAGGCGCTGTGGCAGGTGCTTGGCATCGACAACCGTGACGATGGCATCAAGCCGCGTGCGGGCCTTCACCTCCTCATCGACAAAGAAGGTCTGCGCGACGGGGGCGGGGTTGGCGAGCCCGGTCGTCTCGATGATGATGCCGTCGAGCGACGTGCGCTTGATCAGCCCGCCGATGATGCGGATCAGGTCGCCACGCACGGTGCAGCAGATGCAGCCGTTGTTCATCTCGAAGACCTCCGCGTCGGCATCCACCACGAGGTCGTTGTCCACGCCAAGCTCACCGAACTCGTTGATGACGACGGCGTATTTCCTGCCGTGCTGTTCCGTCAGCAGCCGGTTCAGCAGCGTGGTCCTGCAGGCGCCAAGGTAGCCGGTCAGCACGGTCACGGGAATCAGCGGAGGAGGGTCCATGATCGGTACGGCTCCATGGGGTCAGTCGTGGGCGCGGCTCAGTGCCGCTCCCCGGTCAGTGAGACCAGGCGGATATCGAAGGGCGCGCCGCCGGTCTCGACCACGCGTTGCAGCGCAAGCGTCTCCGCATCATGCAGGGCGACGCGGCCGGCCGCCGGATCGCTGACCGCGACCAATCCGCCCGCGGCCGACAGCCGCGGCCGTGCCACAGCCGAGCCACCTTCCAGGCTGTAGCGCCCGGTCGCCTGGACCCTTTGGCGCGGAGCGCCGTCGAGCGTCGAGAATGCGTGCAGCATGCCGTCCTCGGTCATCGCGAAGCCGGTGTCAGCGCGGGCCGGGTCGAGCGCGAAATGCAGGCGGCGCGCCGGCAGTGGCACCACGCGCATCGTGCCCGCATCCGGATCCACCACCACCATCGCGTCCGGTCCGAAGTCGCCGAGCAGCAGGCGCCAATCCTCGCCGCCGGCAAGGTTCCGTACCATCCGCTCACCGGTGCCCGGCGGGTTGGCGATCTTGCGGAATTCTCCGCTGCCGGCATCCAGCAGCAGCACGCCGTCGGCGCAACCGAAGGCGATCAGCGGTCCGGTCTGCGCCTCGCCATGCAGGCGCGGACAATCCTCCCGCCGCGCCAGTTCGGCGCCGGCCGCGTCGCGCAGGCTGACGGCGGAGGGCCGCTCGCCGGGCGCCACGGCCTCGCTCAGCGCGACACGTGACCCGGCGGTGGAGATGAAGGGGAAGGCGACGCCGTGATGCGCATGCGCGGCGGAGAGGCGGGTGGGCGCCTCCTCCTTGCCGGATTCGATCAGGCTGACGGAACCATCGCCATCGAAGAAGACCCCGAGCCGTCCATGGGCGCCGACGACGTGGGAGGGACGCGGTCCGCGCAGTTCCAGCGGCAGACGGGCCGGGGCGGCGAGGTGAAGGTCACCGTGGTCGCCATGGCCATCGAGCCGCAGCCCGGTCTCGAGCAGCGTCACGCGGCCGAGGGTGCCTTCGCGCAGCGCGACCTGGCCGCGGTGCAGGCCGGCATGCAGGCGCGCGGGTTCCGCCGTATCCAGGCGCAGCAAGGGCGCGCCCGCCTCATCGGCCACGACAATCCGTGGCGCAGCATGGTCGGCGATGACCAGCCGCGTGGCGGTAATGGTTTCGGCGGTGGCCGGCAGGGCGGCGATGAGCAGGAGGGAGAGGGTGCGGATCATGCTGGACCCCTGGCTGATACAGGACAGGCTCGTGAGGTTATATGATAACATAACATCCGGTGGACGGCATCCGCAAGCGCGTGCCGGGTACCAGCGGCGCGATCAGCCGCGCGGCTTGGCGCAGGCGGGGCAGGCGCCGACCAACTCGATGACGCGATCCTCGACTCGAAAGCCGGTACGATCGGCCACCACACCCAGCACGGCGGCCAGCGCCGCGTCTTCCAACTCCCGCACGGCACTGCAACCCCGGCAGACCGCGAAGGCGGGACGATGACCCGCATCGTGCTGATGGTCCGGACCATGATGGCCCGTGGCGTTGTCATGTACGCAAAGGGTGAAAGCGTTCAGGCTCTCGATTCGGTGGATCAGGCCGGCCTGCTGCAACGCGTCGGGCGCCCGGTACACCGTCTGTGGCCCACGGATTCCGGCCGGTCCGAGCTGGGCCAACACCTCATAGGCGGTCAGCGCCCTTCCGGCCGCGGCGCGCAGGGCGCCGAGCACGAGGTCCTGGTTGCGTGACGGCCTGGCAGGCATGGCTTCTCCGGCCGACGCCGGCTTGGCATGGGCGGCCAACGGTGTCGGACGTCGGGTCGGAAGGGCCAGGGTCCTGCGCACAAAGTGATATTATCACACGTCACTGCCGATGCGAGGCGATGAGCCTTCTACGCTCCTGGTCTGCACCCGCTGCCGCATGCGTGGCGCCGATCCGGAGGCACCGCGCCGGTGTGATGCTGCTCGCCGCGACACGCGTCGCGCCCCGGCGGCGGCGAGAGCACCGCGGAACTCGCAGAGCGGGTGCTCGGCTGGTTCCGCACGCTGCCGCCGGGGGAGGGGGTCCTCGCCGTTACCCATGGCGGCCCGGTCACCGCCCTGCGCGGCAGCCTGGCCGGGCTGCCCGCGCAGGACTGGCTTGCGCTGGTGCCGGAGCTCGGGGAGGCGATAGACCTGTAGCCTCATCAGGTCGTGGATAGTCGGCGCCGGGCGTTGGGCTACAGCGGCCGCTCGAACCAGGTGGAACTGGTCCATTCGCCAGGCTTTCGGGCGCATTTTCGGAACGTTCCTACCTCGGCGAAGCTTATCCTGCGGTGCAGCACGAGCGAGGCCTCGTTCGGCAACGCAACGCCGGCCACGACCAGGTGGACCGGCTGCTGCGTGAGGTGTTCGAGCAGCGCGGTGCACAGCGCCGTGCCGGTGCCGCGGTCGCGGTGCCGGGGATCCAGGCAGATGCTGGCCTCCTCTTGGCGTCGAAGGCGGGGCCGGGGCGGAAGGGGCTGCTGGAGGCGTAGCCGACCAGCGCCCCGCCCGCGATGGCCACCAGCAGTCGGTGGCGCTCCTCGCCGAAGGTCTCGAACCAGGGCAGGCGGGACTGCACGGTCTGCGGCGTCGTCGCGAAGGTGACGTGGCCGTCGAGGACGTAGTGGTTGTAGATGTCGACCAGCGCGGGAAGATCGTCGGGTGCCGCCGCCCGGGTCAGGAGAGTTCAGGCAGATCCGTGCCAGGGTGGTCGCCGTTGATGGGCCGGCCGCAGGCCGGGCAACGGAGACGGGAGCGCCGCTCCGCAGGGTCCGCCGCTTCGGGACTGCGCAGGTCGACGGTGTGGATCCGTACGCTGGTCGTGATCTGTTCGCCGTCGCAGCGCAAGCCGCAGGAGGCGGGCCTGCTGGCCCCGTCATGCGGCCGTAATGTCCAGGCCGCAGCCGGAAGGGCCGGGGCGATGAACAGGGCAGGGAGGATCGATCGACGCTTCATCATCCCGCCTAGACTAGGTTGGATCGGCCGGAGGGAGAAAGTGCAATCGGCGCTGCCACGCCGGCTGTGCGACCTGGGTCGGGCGTCATGCGATCCACGCTACGCACCTGCTCCGGCCACCGTCCCGGGTTCGGCACCAGGTTGAAGTGGTGCCGGGAAGCGAGGTGTGGCGCTGTTCCGCCGTCGGCTGCTTGAAGCCCGCGCCGTAGCTCGCGTAGAGCAAGAACAGCTCGTCCAGCACCAGACGGGCGAAGTCGTTGTCCGCGCCGAGGTCGGTGGGGTCGAAGCGGTTGTAGGGCGTGGCGCCGAAGGACAGGTTGCGCGTGCAGTTCAAGATGCCGTCGGGCGAGCGGGAATTGTTGCGCGACGGACCACGTCGCGGGTGTTGTCGGTGACGCGCACGATCGGTTGACGGTGACGCAGGGGGCGTGGCGGAACCCATCCTTCGCGTTGCGTGCCAGCTGGCGGTCGAGCTCGGTGCCGGGGATGACGTCGACGGTGGCGGGCATGTCCGGCAGCCGGCGCTCGTTGCGCAGGGCAGTCGTCTTCACCGATGGCAAGAGGATCATGGCGGGCAGCCGCACCTCGCCCTCCGCGGGCGTGGCCGCCGGCTGTGCCAGGGCAGGCGACATCCCCAAGGCCAGGGCTGCCAGGGCCTCTGGGACAAGACGCTGCGGCACCCTTCCGCGCAGGGGCGCGGGGCGGTGGACGAACGACATGGCAGGAACTCCTCGAGCCCGACGTCGGCGCCATCCAATTGCAAATTTTCGCAGAATAAATCTTGAGCAAATTAACTTGGTGCTGTTTGCGGGCGCCTGGCCGCCGCGCAGGGCAGCGCTGTTCAGCTTTCGGCGTCGAAGGTCACGAGGGGGAGCGCGGCTTGCGCGCCGGCGATGATCTCGACGACCCGCGCCAGCTCGATGCGCGTAAGCCCGCTTCTCCCGGCGGCCAGTGCCAGCAGCCTCGGCGTGATGTCCGCCCGCGCGCGGTCGAAGGCCGAGCACTCGCCGAGCCGGCGCCCCGCAGCCTCGAGCCGCCGCAGGTCGCGCGCGGCATCCTCCAGCTTCCGAACCGCTTCGTCATCCGCCCGGCAGGGAAGGCCGGCAAGGCCCGTCACCGCATCGAGCAGATCGGACAGCAAGCCCCCTTCATACCGGCTCCGGCATGCCGCCGCGGTCTCCCCACGGATCGCGGCCATGTTGCGCCGTCGCTCCTCTCGTCCGGCCGGGGGGCCATAGTCGTCGGCATCCTCGAGACGGCTGACCAGCGCCTCGGCGTAGTCGGCCATCTCCCCAAGGCTCGGCGCGGATGAAACGGCCGTGGCGTGCGCCAGGAGCAGATCGTACAGGGCATCCTCGGCCAGCCGCACCACGACCGGCGCGAAGCCGCCCGCCACCCAGGCCACACGGGCCGGCGCCGCGGCTTCCCGCAGCAGCAGCACCGTGGCTGCGGCGAGCGCCGCCGGACCCTCCGCCACGATCGGCCCCAGCGTTGCGCGCAGGACGGACTCCGGTGGTCCGTCGCAGGCGCTCCGCCGGGCCGCCAGCAGCGCGACGCCATGCCGCCAGAGCGCCGCCGCAAGGTCCACGATCGGCCCCGTCGCATCGTGCGGCAATCCGGCGCGGTCCCAAGCCCCGCCTGCGCGCGGCAGCACGGCCACCCCGGCCGCAAGCCAGAGCCGCGCCCCCAATGCGGCAACCGACGCCTCATCATCCATGGACCTGTTGGCGCAGGCGGCTTCGATCGCCTCCACCTCGCCCCCGAGCGCGGCGCGCACAGCCTCGCCGAGCGGGGCAAGCGCGGAGCGTGGAATCGCCGTGGGGCTCCGCATCCATGCCGAGGTCGAGACAAGCGCGCCTTCAAGCGGCAGGGCGAGCAGCCGCAAGAACTGCATCGGCCGGACAGGTCGCAGCCGCTGCAGCCTCGGGCGCACGGAGGTAAGGAGAGCATCCGCCTCTCCACGGTTGGCGATCCTGTCCAGGATACCGACGATCCGGCCAAGTGTTCCGTCGGGCGCTGTGGCCAGGGCGGCACGGATCTGCCGTGCATCGGAGCCGAGAAGCGTCACGGCGCGCGCGCTCGCCGGGCCTCGTGCAGCGCGATGAGCGCCATGCGACCGCCGCGCGCCCAACTCGGCTTGAGCGGTAGCCGGCGTTGTGCGGAGGCGAGGCTGTCCCACCCGGTCAGCAGCTGAGACCAGTCATCCGCTTCGCGCGCCGGCACCGGCAGGCCAGCCAGGAGATCACCGAGGAAGTCGCGGCGCTTGACTGGCGGGATCTCGTCCCAGAGCGCGATCAGGCCGGACCACCCGTCCAGCAGGAGATCGAGGCGTCCCGCCTGCTCGCCGATCTCGGCCAGGACCCGCTCATTGCCGGCAATGCGGGCCGGCAGGTGCAACAGCGACGCGTGGAGCGGACGGAGGCAGCAGGGCAGCGCCGCGAGCGTGAGGCGCGCGCCTGCCGCGATGAGCGTTGCTGCCCGGCGCTCGGGCCCGTCCGGAAGCTTTTCGGCGAGGGCCAGCAGCTCCGCGCCAAGCCGCTCGATCGCGGCATGGCGACCTCCGAGGACGTCACCAGCGCCGGCTTCGATCGTCGCGAGCAGCTCGACGAGGCTGGACCGGCAAGACTGCACCTGCTGCGGGTTCATCGACGGGCTGGTTGCGCCACCAAGCCGCTGCTCGGCCCTTTCGCGGGCCTTCATGAGAACGGCAAGCACCGCGATGGACGCTGCCGCCGCGTCCCGGCCGGCGAGCCCGATCGCGGCAACGGAGCAGGCCGCCTGACGCACGCGTGCGGGCGTGATGGTCGGAAGCGCCGCCAAGTGTGGCCAGAGCTGGTGGTCATGCAGGGTCGGCGAAGCGAGGTTGATGGCCGCCTCCCATTTCAACACATAGATGCCGCGGCCGCCGAGGCCAGCCAGGACAAGCTCCGATCCACCTGTAGCCGCGCGACGAAGCCGCGCCCCGGCCAGCATCGGGGTCGTGAACGGGACGGCGACACCTCGTTCGGCGAAGGTCGGGGCGCGGTCGGGCTGCGCCATCGCATAACGATCCAGGATGCCGAGATCCGGTGTGTACATGCGATGCAGGATGACATGCGACCTGTGAACGCGCCCTGAAGGTTCGTTCTTGGACAGGGCGCGCGCGGGCTGCGGAAGCCGACCCGCGGCATGCCCCGGCGTCCCCGCCTGCTTCTGTCACAAAGTCTCAGCGCGACCGTCACACAGCCGTCGCGGCTCGCCCGGTAAGTCCCGCCGCATCGGATGGAGCGATGCGGCATGGCGCGACGGCAGAATGTTCTCCTCATCGTGGTGGATCAGTGGCGGGCGGACTTCGTGCCCGCACTCGGCGCCGGATTCCTGCGCACGCCGAACCTGGACCGGCTGTGCCGCGAGGGCGTGACGTTCCGCAACCACGTCACCAATACCGTACCCTGCGGGCCAGCGCGCGCCAGCCTGCTGACCGGACTGTACCTGATGAACCATCGCGCCGTGCAGAACACGGTGCCGCTGGATGCGCGCCACACCAACCTCGGCAAGCAGTTGCGCCTGATCGGCTACGATCCGGCGCTGATCGGCTACACGACGACGACGCCGGACCCGCGCAGCACCGGCCCGAAGGACCCGCGCTTCACCACGCTCGGCGACCTGATGGACGGTTTCCGAAGTGTCGGCGCCTTCGAGCCGAACATGGATGGCTATTTCGGCTGGCTGGCGCACCAGGGCTATGAGCTTCCGGCGAAGCGCGAGGACATCTGGCTGCCGGAGGGCGAGGACGCCGTGCCCGGCGCCACGAACCGTCCCTCCCGCATCCCGAAGGAGCTGTCGGACACCACCTTCTTCACGGAGAAGGCGCTGACCTACCTGAAGGGCAAGGGCGACAGGCCCTGGTTCCTGCACCTCGGCTACTACCGCCCGCACCCGCCCTTCATCGCGCCGGCGCCCTACAACACCATGTACGACCCGGCCGACATGCCGGCTCCGATCCGCGCGCCGCGGTGGGAGGCGGAGGCGGAACAGCATCCGTTGCTGCGCCACTACCTGCGCGCCATCGGCCAAGGCAGCTTCTTCCACGGCGCCAAGGGCGCCGGCGCCGGGCTCGACGAGGCCAGCATCCGGCAGATGCGCGCCAGCTATTGCGGCTTGATGACCGAGATCGACGACGCGCTCGGCCGTGTCTTTGCCTACCTCGAGCAGACCGGGCAGTGGGATGACACCAGCATCATCTTCACCTCCGACCATGGCGAGCAACTCGGTGACCACTGGCTGCTCGGCAAGCTCGGCTATTTCGACGAGAGCTTCCGCATCCCGCTGGTCGTGAAGGGCGCCGGCGGCACGGCGCGTGCGGGCCAGGTCGACGAGGCGCTGACCGAAAGCGTCGACGTGATGCCGACCATCCTGGAATGGCTGGGTGGCGAGGCGCCACGCGCCGCGGATGGCCGGTCCCTGCTGCCGCTGCTGGCGGGAGACAAGCCTGCCGATTGGCGCGACCTGCACCACTACGAATACGATTTTCGCGACATCCACTACTCGCAGCCCGAGACCGCGCTCGGCCTGACGATGGACACCTCCAGCCTCTGCGTCGTGCAGGATGCCGACTACAAATATGTCCACTTCGCCGCCCTGCCGCCGCTGTTCTTCGACCTGAAGCGCGACCCGAACCAGTTCGAGAACCGCGCCGAGGACCCGGACTACGCGGGCCGCGTAAAGGACTACGCCCAGCGCGCCCTGTCCCTGCGGCTGCGCCACGCTGAACGCACCCTGACCCATTTCCGTGCCACGCCGCAGGGCCTGGACGAGCGCCGCCCGGCATCGCCCGCGCTCCGCGCCGCCGCCGAATAAGGAGCCACGCCATGCAGATCTCCCGCCGCCTGATCCTCGCCGCGCCGGCGCTGGCGCTGCCGCGCTTCGCCATCGCGCAGGGCGACAACCGCCCCTCCATCACCATCGCCGTGCAGAAGGTGGTGAACAGCAACACGCTGGAAGTGCTGCGCGAGCAGTCCAACGTCGGCGAGCGCGTGTTCTTCTCCTCCCTGTGGGAAGGGCTGATCAGCCGCGACTGGCTCGGCCAGCTCGGCGCCGTACCGGGACTCGCCACGGAATGGCGCCGCATCTCGGACCAGGTGGTCGAGCTCAAGCTGCGGCCCGGCGTGCGCTTCCACAACGGCGATGAGATGACGGCGGAGGACGTGGTGTTCTCCTTCTCCCGCGACCGCATGTTCGGCACCACGCTGGCCACCGCGCAGGGCCGCACGATTCCGATCGGGGAGGGGATGCCGGCGCCGCGGGCCGGCAAGGAACTGCCGCCGGAAGTCCCCGCCGTCGCCCGCCGGTCCTGGCCGGCGCTGGAGCGGGTGGAGGCGGTCGACAAGTACACGGTGCGCTTCCACAACGCGACGCCGGACGTGACGCTGGAAGGTCGCCTGTCCCGCTACGGCAGCGAGATCATGAGCCGCCGCGGCTTCGAGGAGGCGGCGACCTGGCTGGACTGGGCGCGCAAGCCCGTCACCACGGGCCCCTACATGGTGGCCGAATACCGCCCCGACGTGTCGCTGACGCTGGTCGCGCATGACGCGTATTGGGGCGGCCGCCCGCCGCTGCGGCAGATCCGCTTCGTCGAGGTGCCGGAGGTGTCCTCCCGCATCAACGGCCTGCTGTCAGGCGAATACCAGTTCGCCTGCGACCTGCCGCCGGACCAGATTCCCGGCATCGAGGCCAACCGCGCCTTCGAGGTGCAGGGCGGCACCATCCTCAACCACCGCCTGATCTGCTTCGACAAGACCTTCCCCGCGCTGCGCGATGCGCGCGTCCGCCGCGCCATCACGCATGCGATGGATCGCCAGGCGATCGTCGACAGCCTGTGGGCCGGCCGCACCGAAGTGCCGAAGGGGCTGCAATGGCCCTACTACGACGAGATGTTCCACGCCGACTGGTCCGTGCCCGCCTACGACCCGGCCTTGGCGCGCCGGCTGCTGCGGGAGGCGAACTACCGTGGCGAGCCGATCCCCTATCGCCTGCTGAACAACTACTACACCAACCAGAACGCGACGGCGCAGGTGCTGGTCGAGATGTGGCGCCAGGTCGGCCTGAACGTGCAGATCGAGATGAAGGAGAACTGGTCGCAGATCCTGGAGCGCAGCCCGACGCGCGCCATCCGTGACTGGTCCAACAGCGCGCCCTTCAACGATCCGGTCTCGTCCATCGTCAACCAGCACGGCCCGAACGGCCAGCAGCAGCAGGTCGGCGAGTGGACGAACGAGGAGATGAACCGCCTGTCGGTGGAACTGGAAACCAGCACGGACCGGCCGCGCCGCCGCGCCATCTTCCGCCGCATGCTGGAGATCACGGAACGCGAGGACCCCGCCTACACCGTGATCCACCAGAACGCGACCTTCACCGCCAAGCGCCGCGACATTCGCTGGAAGGCGAGCCCCGCCTTCGCGATGGATTTCCGTGGCAGCAACTGGGGGGCCTGAGCCATGCATCGCCGCAGCTTCCTGCTTGCACCCGGTCTTCTGGCACCGGGCCTTCTCGCGATGCCGGCGCTGGCGCAGTCCGACCAGCGGCCGACCATCACCATCGCGGTGCAGAAGATCGCCAACACCAACACGCTGGAGACCCTGCGCGAGCAGTCCAACGTCGGCACGCGCACCTGGCACAGCTACGCCGAGACGCTGATCGAGCAGAGCTGGACCGGCGACCTCGGCCTGAAGCCGGCGCTGGCGGAATCCTGGCGCCGCATCGACGACCGCACGGTGGAGCTTTCGCTGCGCCGCGGCGTGCGCTTCCACGACGGCCGCACTATGACGGCGGAAGATGTCGCCTTCTCCTTCAGCGCGGAGCGCATGGGCTGGGGCATGACGGTGGAGCAGGCGCGCAACCTGTTCGCCGTGATCCCCGGCCAGACCCAGGGCCGCACGCCGCCGCCGGAGGTTCTCGCCGTCGCGCGCCGCACCTACCCGGCCTTCGAGCGCATCGAGATCGTGGACAGCCACACGGTGCGCTTCGTGAACAAGGTGCCGGACGTGACGCTGGAAGGCCGCATCAGCCGCAACGTCGGCATGATCCTGTCGCGTGACGCCTTCGAGAAATCCGCCTCCTGGCTCGACTGGGCGCGTCGCCCGATCGGAACCGGGCCATATCGCATCGCCGAGTTCCGCCCCGACCAGTCGCTGACGCTGGAGGCCTTCGACGACTACTGGGGTGGCCGCCCGCCGATCGCGCGTCTGCGCTTCATGGAAGTGCCGGAAGTGGCTTCGCGCATCAACATGCTGCTGTCCGGTGAGGCGGATTTCGCCTGCGACATGCCGCCCGACCAGATCGCGACGGTGGAACGCAACCCGCGTCACCAGGTGGTCGGCGGCCCGATCATGAACCATCGCCTCACGGTGTTCGACAAGAACCACCCGGTGCTGGCCAACCCTCTGGTGCGCCGCGCCTTCACCCACAGCATCGACCGCGACGCCATTACGGCCGCGCTGTGGGATGGCCGCGCGCCGGTGCCGAAGGGGCTGCAATTCCGCTTCTATGGCGAGATGTTCCACGACGACTGGGCCGCGCCGCGCTTCGACCTGGCCGAGGCACGCCGCCTGCTGCGCGAGGCGAATTACCGCGGGGAGGCGATCCCCTATCGGCTGCTGAACAACTACTACACCAACCAGACGCCCACCGCGCAGATCCTGGTCGAAGGCTGGCGCCAGGTCGGGCTGAACGTGCAGATCGAGATGCGGGAGAACTTCCCGCAGGTGCTGTCGCGCGAAGGAAGCCGCGGCGTGCGGGACTGGTCGAACAGCGCCAGCTTCAACGACCCCACCGCCTCCATCACATCCCAGCACGGGCCGCAGGGCCAGCAATGGCAGATCGGCGAATGGCGCAATGAGGAATTTGGCCGCCTGTCCGGCGAGCTGGAGACCAGCATGGACCGTGCCCGCCGCCGCGTTGTGTTCCGCCGCCTGCTGGAGATCGCGGAACGCGAGGACCCTGCCTATACCGTGCTGCACCAGTCGGTGAACCTGACGGCCAAGCGGCGCGAGATCGCCTGGACCGCCGCGCAATCCTTCGCCATGGATTTCCGTGGCCGGAACTGGGGCGCCTGATGGCGGCGCCGCTGGTCACGCTGCAGGGTCTGAAGGTTTCCTTCGACGGGCAGCCGGCGCTGCGTGGCATCGATCTCGATGTCGCGCGTGGTGAATCCGTGGGGCTGGTCGGTGAATCCGGCTGCGGCAAGTCGGTCACTTGGCTCGCCGCCCTTGGCCTGCTGCCTGGACGTGCCAGCATCGGCGGCAGCGTGAGGCTGGACGGACAGGAATTGCTGCACGCCGCGCCTTCGGTACTGGACCGCGTACGCGGCGGCCGCATCGCGATGATCTTTCAGGACCCCGCCAGCAGCCTGAACCCGGTGCATCGTATCGGCCGTCAGATCACGGAAGCGCTGCGCCTGCATCGCGACATGGACGGCGCGCAGGCGCGGGCGGAGGCGAAGCGGCTGCTCGACCAGGTCGGCATCCCGGATGCGGCGCGTCGGCTGGATGCCTGGCCGCATGAACTCTCGGGCGGCCAGAACCAGCGCGTGATGATCGCGATCGCGCTGGCCGGCCGGCCCGAACTGCTGGTGGCGGACGAGCCGACCACGGCGCTCGACGTCACCATCCAGGCGCAGATCCTGACCCTGCTGCAGGATCTGCGGCGGGAGACGGGGATGGCGCTGGTGCTGATCTCGCACGACCTCGGCGTGGTCGCGGATAGCTGCGAGCGCGTCTGCGTCATGTATGCCGGGCGCATCGTCGAACAGGCGCCGAGCGCGCGGCTGTTCGAGGCGCCTGCGCATCCCTATACGCGGGGCCTGATCGGCGCGCTGCCGCCCCTCGATGGCCCCCGGCGAAAGCTTGCCGCAATCCCGGGCGGCGTGCCGGAGCCCTGGGCGATGCCGCCCGGCTGCGCCTTCGCACCACGCTGCCCGATGCATGTCGGTGCCTGCGATGCGGGGGTACCCGACCAGGCCAGTATCGCGCGCCAGCACCGCGCCGCCTGCATCCGCGCCACGGTGCCGGCCAGCCATGCCCAGGTGGTCTACGCATGAGGCAGGATGCGGAGTTGCTGGTGGCGGCGGGCATCACGCGCCGCTACGCCATGCGTCGTGGCCTGATGGGTCGCACGGTGGAGGTGCGTGCCGTCGACGGAGTCTCGTTGAAGCTGGAACGTGGCCGCACGCTCGGACTGGTTGGCGAATCCGGCTGCGGCAAATCGACCACGGGCCGTCTGGTGCTGGGGCTGGAAGCGCCCGATGCCGGCAGCGTCGCCTTCGAGGGAAGGCCAATGCCGGCGCCAGACACGCAGCCTTGGCGCCGCCTGCGTGCCCGCATGCAGATGGTGTTCCAGGACCCGCTCGGCGCGCTGGACCGGCGCCTGACGATCGGCGCGCAGGTGGCGGAACCGCTGGAGATCCACGACATCGGCAACAAGGCCGACCGCACCGCCCGCGCCGCAGACCTGCTGCGCAGCGTCGGGCTGCGGCCGGACCAGGCGGCGCGCTACCCGCACGAACTCTCGGGCGGCCAGCGCCAGCGCGCCGTGCTGGCCCGCGCACTGGCGACCGACCCGGCGATGCTGGTCTGCGACGAGCCGATCAGTGCGCTGGACGTTTCCATCCAGGCGCAGGTGATGAATTTGCTGGTGGAGATCCAGGACCGCCTTGGCCTCGGCATCCTGTTCATCAGCCACGATCTGCGCGCGGTGCGTCAGGTAAGCCACCGCGTCGCCGTGATGTATCTCGGCCGCATCGTGGAGGAAGGCGAGCCCGATGCGGTGCTGCGCGACCCGGCGCATCCCTATGCGCAGGCGCTGGTCTCGGCCATCCCGCATCCCGGCAAGGTCGGACGGGGCATCGTGCTGCAGGGGGACCCGCCGAACCCGGCGGACCGTCCCTCCGGCTGCGCCTTCCATCCGCGCTGCGCCGTCGCCACCGCGATGTGTGCGCGCGAAACGCCGGTGCTGAAGCCGCGCCCCGTCGATGGCCGGCTGGTCGCCTGCCACGTGGCGCAGGGCGAGGTCGCGCCCGGCTTCGGCCCGATCCGAGAGGCTGCCTGAGATGATGCGTTTCCTCGCCGGCCGCCTGCTGCGCGCCGCGGTCACCATCGTCATGGTGGTGACTTTCGCCTTCGTCGTGCTGCGCCTGTCTGGCGACCCGGCGCAGATCATCATGGGCGCCGACGCGCCGCCGGAAGCGGTGGACGCCTTCCGCGTGGCCTGGGGCCTCGACCAGCCCGTCTGGCTGCAATACTTCCACTACTTCGGCGCCATCTTCCAGGGCGACCTCGGCCGTTCCATGCGCGATGGACGCGACGCGATCGTGCTGGTGGCGGAGCGCATTCCGGCGACGCTGGCGCTGACCATCCCGGCGCTGGTCATCAAGCTCGGGCTCGGCATTCCGGCCGGCATCACCGCGGCGCTGCACCGCAATTCCTTCATCGACCGGGCGGTGATGATGCTGGCCGTCGCCGGCTTCACGGTGCCGTCCTTCGTGCTCGGCCTGCTGCTGGTGCTGGTCTTCGCGGTGCAGCTTGGTTGGCTGCCCTCCGGCGGGCAGGAAAGCTGGCGCCATGCGATCCTGCCGATCATCACCATGGGCGTCGGCGGTGCCGCGGTACTGGCGCGCTTCACGCGCAGCGCGATGCTGGAGGTGTTGGGCCAGCCCTACATCCGCACCGCCTCCGCCAAGGGGGTGCCGTGGCGCGCTGTGGTCTGGGGCCATGCGCTGCCGAATGCCGCCATCCCCACCGTCACCATCGTGGGCTTCATGGTCGGCAGCCTGATCGCCGGCGCGGTGGTGGTCGAAAGCGTATTCTCCTGGCCTGGGGTCGGGCGGCTGCTGGTGGTCGCCGTGGCGAACCGGGATCTCGCCGTGGTGCAGTGCATCCTGCTGCTGGTCGCCGCCACCATGGTCACCGCCAATCTGGTGGTAGACCTGCTGTACGGCCTGCTCGACCCGCGCCTGCGCAACCAGCCGAAGCGCGCGGCGGGGGTCGCCTGAACATGTCCGACATCACCGCCCCCGCCACGCCGATCGCCGCCGCCCCGCCCAGGCCGGCACGGCCGCTGCCGCCGCCGATGGTGCTGTTCGGCCTGGCCTGGCTGGGCGCCATGCTGGTCATCGCCGTGCTCGCCGATGTCATCAGCCCCTATGGCTACACCGCGCTCGACCTGCGCAACCGCCTGTCGCCGCCGGTCTTCATGGGCGGCACCTGGCTGCATCCGCTAGGCACGGATGAGCTGGGGCGGGACGTGCTGGCGCGGCTGATCTATTCGATCCGGATGAGCCTGCTGATCGCCTTCGGCGCAACCATCATCGGCGCGGTGGTCGGCACCACGCTCGGCTTCCTGGCGGCGCATTTCCGTGGCTTCGTCGAACAGGTGGTGCTGGCGCTGGTGGATTTCTCCGCCAGCCTGCCCTTCCTGATCCTGGCGCTGTCGGTTCTGGCCTTCTTCGGCAACTCGATGGCGCTGTTCATCTGCCTTCTCGGCTTCCACGCCTGGGAACGCTATGCCCGCATCGCCCGCGGCCTCGCCATCAGTGCCGGGGCGCAGGGCTATGCCGCGGCGGTGCGGCAGCTCGGCGCCTCGCCCTGGCGCATCTATGGCCGGCACGTGCTGCCGAACATCGCCTCCACGCTCATCGTCTCGATGACGCTCGCCTTCCCCGAGATCATCCTGCTGGAATCCGGCCTGTCCTTCCTCGGCCTCGGCGTGCAGCCGCCTGAGACCTCCCTCGGCTCCATGGTGGGCTATGGCCGCGAATACCTGACACGGGCACCCTGGATCCTGCTGGCGCCGGCCTTCACCATCATCCTGACGACGCTCTCCGTCTCCCTGATCGGCGACTGGCTGCGCGACCGCCTGGACCCGACGCTGCGCTGAGCAGGGAGACTTCGACCGGATGCCCCGTTTTGTCCTGATCGCCCTCGACGGGCTGCGCCCGGACATGGTCTCGGCCCAGGCCACCCCGAATCTTACGGCACTCGCCGCGGCCGGGACGCGCTTCGCCAACGCCCGCAGCGTCTTCCCGAGCGAGACGCGGGTGGCGACGCCCTCGCTTATCACCGGCTGCCGGCCGGGCGGGCATGGCATGGTCGCGAACACGCTGTTCGATGCCGCCGCGGCGCCTGGCCGGCTGCTGCGGACCAAGCTGGTGGCCGATGTGATGGCCCTGGCGCAGGGCGCCGAAAGCCCGCTGGAACGCCCCAGTCTGGGCGAGCGCCTGGCCGAGGCAGGGCGCAGCTTCGTCCTGGTCAGCGCCGGCACCGCGGGGGCGGCGCGGCTGCTGCATCCGGCGGCCGATAGGCTCGGCGGCTTCCGCTGGAACGTCGAGGATACGGAGGGTGCGACCGCCGCGCTGGTGCGGGCCGAGCTCGGCGCGACCCCGCCGCATGCCGTGCCGAACCTCGGCCGCATCGCCCATGCCGGCCGGGTGCTGCTGGAACACGTGCTGCCGAAGCTGCGGCCCGATGTGGCGCTGCTGTGGCTGTCGGAGCCGGACATCGCCTTCCACTGGGGCGGCC
Organism: Falsiroseomonas sp. HC035; assembly: GCF_050563525.1. Lineage (NCBI taxonomy): Bacteria > Pseudomonadati > Pseudomonadota > Alphaproteobacteria > Acetobacterales > Roseomonadaceae > Falsiroseomonas > Falsiroseomonas sp. HC035. The sequence goes on along the minus strand of NZ_JBNXUN010000003.1, from coordinate 154,977 downwards.
TGCGATCGCCGGCGGCGCAGCAGGGGCTGCGGGCCGCGGATGCCGTGGTGGGCCAGGTGATGGCCTGGCGGGACGCCCAGCCGGATGCCGCCGAGATCGGTCTCATCGTGCTGTCCGACCATGGCCATGTCACCGGGCGGGGCAAGATCTCCCTCACGGCGGAACTGCGCCGTGCCGGGTTCCGCGCCGGCGATGGCCTGGCGCCGGATGTGGACGTGGTGGTCGCGCCGGCGGCAGCGCCCGGGCTCTGGTTCCGCGACCCGTCCCTGGCGCCGCAGGTGGCGGATTTCCTGGCGACGCAGCCCTGGGCCGGGCCACTGCTGGCGCGCGACCCGGGCATACTGCCGGCCGGCCACGCCATGGCGCTGTCCGTGCTCGGCAGCGGTCATCGCCGCAGCGCGGATCTTGTCGCGACCTTCGCTGGCCATGCGGAGGCCGATGAATGGGGCCTGCCCGGCCACGCGCCTTTCGATGCGCCGGACGTGCCGGAGGGCGGCGGCATGCATGGCGGGCTGCACCGGGCGGAACTGGCGACGGTGCTGGTGATGCAGGGCGGCGGCTTTCGACGCGGCGCAGTGGCGGAAACGCCGGCCGACCTGACCGACATCGCGCCCACCGTGCTGTACCTGCTCGGCCTCGATACCCAGCGCTGCGAGGGCCGGCCCCTCATGGCCGCCTGGGATGCCGCGCGGGACGTGAAGCCGATCGCCGAGCGGCTGGAATTGCCACGCGGCTTCGTGCTGGAGGCGATGCGTGCGGAGCCTGACGGGCGGCTCTACCCGACTGGAATGGTCGCGGAACGGCTGCCTTCCCGGTCCAGTGGTACGGCCTGACAGCCGGATGGCCAGCGTCTTGCCTGCCTCTCGGGCGTTGTTGCGCGCACGCGCCAAGCCGACACTGTTCCAGCGTTTGTGACGGTTTGTTGCCGGCGCGGGTACGCTGGCAACTCCGGCCGCGCCGGGATCGTTGCAGCGCGGATGACAGCCAAGCAACGTGACGCCCCGCCGGCCAGTCGCCGCCTTGCCCTGGCCGGCGGCGCGGTGGCCGCGCTTGCCGCCGCTAGCCTCGCGGCCTGGCTGATGTGGCCGGCGCCGGACCGGCAGGCTGACGCACCCGCGCCGCCGCCGACGCCCGTGGTGCTCGCCACCGCGGACGCCGGCCGCCTGGTGCGGGAAATCCGTGCGCTTGGCACCATCGTCGCCACCAGCAGTGTCATGCTGGCTGCCGAGATCACAGGCCGCGTCACGGAATTGCGCTTCGAGGAAGGCGCCGAGGTGGCCGAGGGCGAGGTGCTGGTCACGCTCGACCCTGGCCCCGCGGAGGCCGAGGCCCGGGCTGCCGAGGCCGAGGCGGCGGAACTGGAACAGCAATTGTCGCGATCCTCCCGCCTCGCCCGTGGCGGCTTCGCGCCGCGCGGCGACGTGGCGGATCTGCGCCAGCGCCTGGCCGGGGCACAGGCGCGGGTGGCGGCGGCCGAATCGCGGCTGTCGCAATCGCGTATCCGGGCACCCTTCGCCGGCCGCCTCGGGTTGAAGCAGGTCAGCGTCGGCACCCTGGTGCAGCCAGGCACGCCGCTGGTGCCGCTGGACGCGGTGGACCCCATTGACCTGCGCTTCGCCGTGCCGGAACAGGAAGCCGCGCGGATCGCGGAGGGCGCCGCCATCCGCGCCACATCCACCGCCCTGCCGGGCCGGATGTTCGAGGGCGAAGTCCGCATCGTGGCGCCCCGCGTCGACCCGGCGCTGCGCACCGTGATCATCCAGGCGCGCCTGCCCAATGCCGACCGGGCGCTGCGCCCGGGCATGCTGATGCAGGTGGTGGTGGCGGCGGAGGTGGTGGAACAGGCGGTCACGGTGCCGCCCCGCGCCGTGGTGCTCCAGGGGCCGGAGCATTTCGTGTTCCGGGTGGAAGACGGCATTGCCCGCCGCACCCCGGTCCGCATCGGCCAGCGCCTGCCACAGCGCATGGAAATCCAGGACGGGCTGATGGCCGGCGCCCAGGTGGTGCTGGAGGGCCTGCAGGGGTTGCAGGATGGCGCCCGCGTCGATGCCGCCGCCCCGGCCGCGGTGGCGCGCCGCGAATGAAAAGCCTGTTCGACCTGCCGGTGCTGCGCCCGGTCCTGGCGCTCGCCTTCAACCTGCTGCTGGTCGCCATCGGCATCGGCGCCGCCTTCACCCTGTCCGTCCGGGAATACCCGGATGTCGACCCGCCCGTGGTCTCCGTCCGTACCTTGTACAACGGCGCCCCGGCGGAGGTGGTGGAGCGCGAGGTGACGCGCATCATCGAGGACAACCTGTCCGGCATCGCCGGCATCCGAATCATTCGCTCGATCACCCGCGATGAAACCTCGATCATCATCATCGAGCTGACCACCGGCACGGACCTGGATGCCGCGGCGGCGGAGGTGCGCGACAAGGTCGCGGGCACCCGCCGCGACCTGCCGGCCGGGATCGAGGACCCGGTGGTGGAGAAGGCCTCGGCCGACGAGGACGCGGTGATGTACCTCACGCTCCGCTCCGACATCCTGAACACGGCCGAACTCACGGATCTGGCGGAACGGCGGCTGGTCGATGCGCTGGGCATCGTGCCGGGGGTCGCGGGCGTCGAGATCTATGGAGGCCGGCGCTATGCCATGCGGGTCTGGCTGGACCAGGCGGCGCTGGCGGCGCGCGGGCTGACCCCGGTGGATGTGGCGGACCGGCTGCGGGCTGAAAACCTGGAGGTTCCGGCCGGGCGGCTCGAGACGGGGCTACAGGAACTGACGCTGCGGGCGCTGACCCGCCTCGGCTCGGTCGAGGATTTCCGGGCGCTGGTGCTGCGGGAAGGAGAGGGGGCCAGCGCCGGCCGCGTCCGCCTCGGCGATGTGGCGCGCGTCGAAATCGGCGTCGAGAACTATCGCTCCGCCTTCCGGGCCGGGGGCGGGGAGGCGATCGCCATCGGGATCCTGCGGCGGTCCGACGCCAATGCGCTGGAGGTGTCCTCCGGCATCGCCGAGACCGCGGAACGGCTGGGTGCGTCGCTGCCGCCGGGCGTCAGCCTGCAACTGTCCTATGACGAGGCGCTGTTCATCCGGGAGACGCTGGCCAACGTCGCCTGGACGCTGGCGATCACCATCGCCATCATCATCGCGGTCATCTTCCTGTTCGTGGGCTCGCTGCGCGCCACGCTGATCCCGGCGGTGACCATCCCGGCCTCCATCATCCCGGCCGTCGCGGTGGCGGCGGCGCTGGGGTTTTCCATCAACGTGCTGACCATCCTGGCGGTGATCCTCGCCATCGGATTCTGCGTCGACGACGCGGTGGTGATCCTGGAGAACATCCGCCGGCGGCAGCAGCAGGGCGAGCCCGTCCTGCTTGCGGCTGTGCGGGCGACGCGGCAGGTGGGTTTTGCCGTATTTGCCTCCTCCGCCGCGCTGCTGTCCGTGATCCTGCCGCTGGCGTTCCTGCAGGGCAACGTCGGCAGCCTGTTCGCGGAATTCGCTGTGGTGCTGGCGGCCTGCGTGGTGTTCTCCACCGCTGCAGCGCTGACGCTGGCGCCGCTGATGTCGGCGCGGGTCTTCGCCGGAATGCAGGAAGATGGGCGGATCGCCCGCACCAGCATCCGGGCGCAGGACTGGCTGCGGGACCGCTACCGGGGCGCGCTGCGTGTGCTGCTGGGCGCGCCGGCGCTGGTGCTGCTCGGCGGGCTGGTCTTCGCCGGGGCGGGCGGGCTGGCCTGGATGGCGCTGCCGCAGGAACTGGCGCCGGACGAGGATCGCGGCTCCGTCCTCATCATCGCCGAAGGCCCGGAAGGCGCCGGCTACCCGGACACGCTCGCCTCGGTCCTGAAGATCGAGGCGGCGCTGGCGCCCTTCGTCGGGGACGACGCCCCGGCCGAGGAGTTCCTCAGCATCGTGGCGCCCGGTCGCGGCGGCGCGGCGCAGACCAACCGCGCGATCGTCATCCTGCGCCTGAAGCCCTGGGCGGAGCGCGAGATGTCGCAGGCCGCCCTGGTGGCGGAGCTGCGTGGGCGCCTGGCATCCATCCCCGGCATCCGCGCCTTCGCCGTGGCGCCACCCAAGCTCGGCCAGCGCCGCAGCGGCCGCCAGTTCCGCTTTGCCGTGGCGGGGACGGAGCGGGAGCGCGTGCGCGAATGGGGCGCCACCATGCTGGGCGAGGCCGGCGCCATTCCGGGCCTGGTCGCGCTCGATACCTCCGACAAGGCGACCAAGCCGCAGCTCGAGATTCGCATCGACCGTGATCGCGCCTCGGCGCTGGGCCTGGATGCTGCGGTGATCGGCGACACGCTCGGCGTGCTGTTCGGCGAGCGCGAGGTGACGCGCTGGCTCGATCGCGGCGAGGAATACGAGGTGATCCTGGCCGCCGAGGCCGAGGACCGCGCCGCGCCCGGCGATGTCCGCAATGTCCACCTGCGTGCCCGCACCGGCGAGCTGATCCCGCTGTCATCGGTCGTGGAACTGCGCGAGGTCGGCACGGTGCGGGAACTGCGCCGGGTGGACCGCCTGGCCGCCGTTGAGATCGGCGCCAACCTGGCCCCCGGTGCCACGCTGGGCACCATGATCGAGCGCACGGAGGCCACCGCCGCCGAGGCGCTGCCGGGCGATGCGACGCTGCGCTGGCTCGGCGAGAGCCTGGATCTGCAGGAGACCGGACAGGCGGTGCTGGTGATCTTCGCGCTGGTGATGGTGCTGACCTTCCTGGTGCTGGCCGCGCAGTTTGAAAGTTTCCTGCACCCGCTGATCGTGATGACGGCGGCCCCATTGGCACTGGCCGGCGGCCTGCTGACGCTGCTGGCCGCCGGGTTGACGGTGAACATCTACAGCCAGATCGGCATGGTGCTGCTCATCGGGCTGGTCGCCAAGAACGGCATCCTGCTGGTGGAATTCGCCAACCAGTTGCGCGACGAGGGGATGGCGCCGGCCGAGGCGGCGGAGGAAGCCGCGGCGCTGCGCCTGCGCCCGATCCTGATGACCACGGCCGCCAGCATCCTCGGCGCGCTGCCACTGGCCTTCGCCACCGGCGCCGGGGCCGAATCACGCGGCACCATCGGGTTGGTGATCGCCGGCGGCTTGACCCTCGGCACGCTGCTGACGTTGTTCGTGGTTCCGGTCGCCTATGCGCTGCTGGCCCGCTTCACCAGCGCGCCCGGAGCGCGGGCGGCGGAGTTGCGGCGGCTGGAGCGCGACGGCGCGCCGCAGCCGGCAGAATAGATGATGGAACCCAGCCGCAGGAGCTTGCAGCCGTGACCGAAACTCCCTTCTGCGGCCTGCCGCCGCTGCCCGGCATGGCGACCTGGAACACCCACCCGGTCCTGCTTGCCGTGCTGCTGGCCGGTGCCGCCGGCAGCCTGTGGTTGGGCCGGCGGGAGGCCGGATGGTCGCTGGCAGGCTGGGGCATGCTGGCGGTGGCGCTGGTTTCCCCCTTGTGCAGCCTGTCCGTCGCCCTGTTCAGCGTCCGGGTGACGCAGCACCTTCTCGTGGTGCTGGCGGCGGCGCCGCTGCTGGCGATGGCGGCGACGCGGCTGCGCCTGGTGCGGCTTGGCGGCGTGGCGCTGCCGGCGGTGGGCTTCGCGGTGCTGCTGTGGCTCTGGCACCTGCCGGGCCCCTATGCTGCGACCTTCGCCGGGGACGGCATAGCCTACTGGCTGATGCACCTGTCGCTGGCGGTCTCCGCCACCTGGTTCTGGGCGGCGCTCGTGCGGCACGGCCCCACCCGGCCGCTCGGCACCTCCGTCGCGGCGCTGGCGACGGCGATCCAGATGGGCGTGCTGGGCGCGCTGCTCACCTTCGCGCCGCGGCCGCTCTATGCCGTCCATGCGCCGGATGTGACGCTGCCCTGGGGCTTCACGCCGCTGGAGGACCAGCAGCTCGGCGGCTTGCTGATGTGGGTGCCGGGCGGGCTGCTGTTCGTGCTGGTGCTCGGCGCCGGACTGGCGCTGGCGCTGCGGCCGCAGCTTCGCGCGGCGCCCTAAACCATGATCCGCGCCAACAGAAGCGCGGACCATGATCTGGTCCTGTGATTTTGCGCGTGACCGACGCCTCCGGCCGTTCCAGCCTTCGGCGACAACGCTCCAGCCCAGCCTTCTCGCCAGCGGGTCGGGATCAGCGCCGATTGCCAACCAGGCTGTTGCCGGGCCGTGGCGTCGGGGCGGGATCTCCCTACCGTTCGAACCGGCGTTCCTCAGGCGCAAAGAACCTCCATCGGGCGCATCATCTCGTGATCCTCGTGACTGAGGATGTGGCAGTGCCAGACGTAGGAGCCAGCCTTCTCGAAGCTCGCCGCGATCTCCAGCATCTCGCCCGTGGCGACGTAGAGTGTGTCCTGGCGGCCGCCTTCCTCCGGCATCAGGGCGCGCAGCGCGTCGCTGATCCAGATGTCGTGCTGGGCGTAGTCGATCGATGCCGCGGTGCCATAGCGGCCGTAGCTGATCAGCCCGTCCGCGGTCGTGTCATCGGGTGTGCCGTCCTCGTCCTCGTCCTGGAAGGCGATGTCGCGGCGGCCGATGCCCTGGTACTGGGTCAGGTGGAGGTGGACCGGGTGCGCGTCGGCGGTAAAGTTGAAGATCTCCCACTTCTCGGTGCTACCGAACAGCGGCGTCTCCGTGACAGGATCGGACCACAGTAGCGGCCCGAATTGGTTGATCTCGACCATGTCGTGTTCGTGTCGACTATGGAACGATCCTGCTTCGGCAGCTCCCAGAAGCGGCTGGACGCGGCCGTACTCGTCGACGCCTTCGAACAGTTCGACCTGGCGGACGTGGTCGAAGGGCCCGGACATGATGTCGTGGTGATTGGGGTTGAGCAGCGTGCCGGGTGCCACGCTCGCGGTGGTGTCGGCCTTGATCGTGGACTTGACCGTGAACTGCATCACGTTGCCCACCGGGTCGGCCGCCGTCGCCGCGGTTGCATCGATGAGGCTCCCTTCGCCGTCCAGGCCCTTGAAGGGCGAGTAGTCGGGCCCCCTGTTGACCAGGCGGACGGTGTCGCCCGGCGAGGCGCCGGAGAAATCGATCGCCACTTTGATCCTGTCGCCCGGCGCCAGCACGAATTCCCCGTTGAGGTCCACGGCGCGGGGCAGCAGCCCGCCATCCGTGGCGACCGCGACAACCTCGGCCCTGCCCTCGAAGTCGAGCAGGTAGAAGCGGCTGTCCGAGCCGTTGAGCAGCGTGAGAGTGTAGCTGCCGCGCCCGACATCGAGGTTCGGCCAAGCGACGCCGTTGACGAGGATGTGGTCGCCGAAGAACTCTGGCAGCGCACTCGCCGCGTCGGCGCCGTTCCACTCGAAGAAGGTCGCCCCGACCTCTCCGAGCACGTAGCCGGACCCGCCGCTCCCGTCTGGCAGGACGTCGCCCGCATGGGCCGGGTAATAGAGCTGCCCGTCCGTGGTGAAGGCCTTGTCCTGGATCACCAGCGGAATCTCGCGGTCCGGCAGGACCCCGTCCTTGATCAGTCGGGCCTCATTGGCATCGGTCAGCTTGTAGTTGCCCGCGAGGCCGGCATAGACGTTGAGGCGCGTGAGGCCGAGGGCGTGGTCGTGGTACCACAGCGGCGCCGCTTCCTGCTCGTTGAGGTAGGTGTAGGTGTCGCCGGCGTAGTGGGGCCCGGTCTCGGCGGGGCCACGAGCCCCCTTGGTCTGGGTGTACCAGGCCTCCGGGTGGCCGTCGAAGGCGGCGTCCGTCTCGCCCCCGTGAAGGTGGGCGACCACGGGCACGAAGCCTTTCTGGATCGTCTTCAGGACTGGGTCCGCCCGATGCACGGTTTCGTCCACCGGCAGCAGGTGGCCGGAGAGCGGCAACTGGTTCTGCCACCGGACAGTCACCGGGCTGCCCTGCTGGGCCAGCAGGGTCGGCCCGAGGTAGCCGCCGGTGTCGCCGACGCCGTAGCCCCAGACGGTCGTGGTCAGCGGTTGCCCGTCCGCGTCGTGCAGGCCCATCTGCACGTCGTTCTCCCGGATCTGCAGGACCAGGCTCGGTCGCTTCGTGAGGTCGATCTCCTTGGGGATGACGAGATTGCTCGTGAAGCCATAGTGCTCGAACTGGTATGTCGCGTTGAGCAGCGCCATCTGCGCGGTCCCTTCCCGATCAGCTCCTTGCCCGCGGCCGCGTCCGCAAACAACGCCGGGGAGGCATGCCCGCGGTCAGGCAGCAAGTGTCTGCAACTCAGGCGCATGCAGGTCCCGGCTGCCTTGATGCCGGTCAACTTTCGGATTCACGTTTGCGCGCAGGTGGCGCCCGGCGTGGTCGCGCGGGCCCGCACCCGACGCGCCGCCGGAACCGGTGTCAGCCGCGCAACAGGGCCAGTGCGGCGCCGTGCCGGGCGACAAGGGCTTCGCGTGCCGCGGCATCCTCGGTGCCGGCGAAGCCCGCATCCCGCGCCAGGTCCAGATGCCCACGCAGCACCGCGCGGCGTTCCGCGTCGCGTTCCAACGTGCTGACGGAGGTCAGGACCTCCATCAGCCGGATGATCACCGCCGGCTGGGTGGCGGCGGCCTGCCGCAGCATGTGGAACATGGCGTCGACCAGGCCGGGATAATCGGTCACCGGGCGGACCAACCGCGTGCGGCCGTCCCGCCGCACCTGGGCGGATGGCAGCGATCGGCCGGCGATTAGGCACAGCGCCGCGCCCAGGCGGTCCAGAACCGTGATCGCGGTGAACGGGTCGTTGATGCCGGGGGACAGGGCGCGGAGGGCGATTTCCACCAACTGCCGTACCGCGAATTCCAGGTCCTGCTCAATGCTGCGGGCATCACCGAGGGAGATGGCCCGGTCCAGCAGATCCTGCGCTTCGGCCCGCAGGCGTGCCGGCACCACCTCCGCCACTTCCGTGCCAATGAAGACGAAGTCGCCGGGGCGGACGCGCAGCCATAGCACCGCGTCCTGCCCTGCTGCCCAATCCGCCAGCGTGTCCTCATCCAGCACGCGCAGGTAGCCACTGGCCGGGGCGGTGAGCGTGGCTGTCGGCTGGTCCGGCCGGGGCGCGGGCGGCAGCGCCGCTGCATCGCCATCCACCTTCTCAAGGGCCGTGCTCAGATCCCGGTGTACCAGCGCCACCACGCGATCCACGCTGATCGAGGTGGCGACGTGGTGCAGGAACCAGATGAGCACGCCGACGCAGCCGAAGGCCATCAGCAGCCCGACCGAAACCGCGAGCTGGGGCACAAAGGCGCCTTCCTCCGCCTCATGCACGGACCGCAGCGCCACCAGCGAATAGGCGAAGGTCGCGAGGAAGGCGCCCAATGCATACTGGTTGCCGGCGTCGCGCGTGAAGTTGCGCAGCAGCCGCGGCCCCATCTGGTTGGAGGCGAGCGTCAGCGCCGCGACGGTGATGGAAAAGGTGGTGCCGGCGACGCCGATGGTGGCCGACGCGACAGTCCCCAGCACATCCCGCGCCCCGGCCGTGCCGCCGGCATAGACCAAGTCGGCCAGCCCATCCGGCAGATCCACCATGCCCTCCGCTCCGACCAGCCCGGCCGCCAGCAGGATGGCGACCAGGGTCATGGCCGAGGGACGCAGCCAGAAGGAGGCCATCAGGTCGGCCCAGGCCTGGCGAAGGCGGACAGGCGTCATGCTTGGTGTCTCATGCCGTTGCTGCCTCGCCGTGGTCGGAGACTTCGCCACGGTCCGAGGTGTCTCACAAGGCTTTGTGACAAATTATCGAATGTCGGATTGCAAATATAAGACTAAAGCGGCCGTCATGAGTGCGTAATCCAATGCATATTGGTAACGGAGGCAACTCCATGGCAGCTTCGGAGGTTCGTCAGTTGAATCCTGGATACAGTCCCGCACATGGAGTGGAAGATTCCTTCGCTTCACTAGATACGAAGAGCAGGAACGAGATCTTAATTGACCCATCCCAGGTCTTCCACTGGCAGTGCCTGATCATCGCCGTGCTCATCCTGGCGCACCTCGCGGTCTCCTGGGTGCACCTCGAGACCGGCCGGGACTACATGCTGGGGCTGAGCCCGCGGTTCCAGCTGTTCACCGAAGCGAGCATCCCCGCCTTCTTCTCCTCTGTCATGCTGTTGGCAGCGGGTGTCGTCGCGGCGGTTCTGTCGCGTGTCGTGGGTGGCTGGGCCTCTCGCGACGGACGCGCATGGGCGTTCATCACCGTGCTGCTGGTTTACATGGCGGTGGACGAAGCCACGGCCCTGCATGAAATCGCCGCCAACCTCGGCCAGCGGGAGGCCGGGTTCGGCATGCTGTACTACGCCTGGGTCATCCCCTTTGGGATCCTGGCCCTGACCTGCATGCTGGTGCTGCTGCCTTTCTGGTTGCGGCTGCCGCCCCGCACGAAGTGGTGGCTCGCCGCCTCCGCCACGCTGTTCCTCGCCTCCGCTATCGGCATCGAACTGGTCGAGGCCACGCTGGTCGCCGAAGCCGGGGAGGAGGAGGCCCGACTGCAATGGAACGTCATCGCCCTGCTTGCGGTGGAGGAGGGGGGCGAGATGCTGGCGGTCGCCATGGCGATCCGCGCCCTGCTGTACCACCTCGCCATGACCCAGCGCGGCGATGGCCGCGTGGTTCGCCTGGGCGTCGGCTGAGGTCAGGTCCCGCAGAAGGTCTGCAGCACACGCTCCTCCGGCTTCGGCGGCAGCGCGTGGCGCGGATGGTCCGGCTGGTCCTGGAAGGGACGGGACAACACATCCACCAGCGTGTCGAACACCGTGAAATCGACGCTCGTCACGGCGGCGGCAATGGCCTCCTCGACCAGGTGGTTACGCGGGATGAAGGCGGGGTTGATGTCCCGCATCGCCTCCGGGTCCAGCGCCCCCTGTGCCCGGCGCGCTGACCAGGCCTCCGCAAAGCCAGCGTAGGCGGCGGGGTCGGCGAACAGCGTGCGGGCGGCGGCGGGGTCGGTGGAAAGGGCACGGAAGGTCAGCGTGAAATCGGCCTCGTTCGCGGCCATGCGCGACAGCAGGTCCTGGATCAGGGACGGGTCATCCTCCTGCACCCCGGCGAAGCCGAATTTCCCCCGCATCTCGGCCAGCCAAGCGGTTTGAAAGATCGGGCCAAATTCCATCAAAGCCGCCTGCGCGGCCTGCATGGCCGCATCCTCGCCCTCGGCCATCAGCGGCAGCAGCGTCTCCGCCAGACGCGCCAGGTTCCACTGCGCGATGCGTGGCTGGTTGGCGTAGGCGTAGCGGCCGGCATGGTCGATGGAACTGAACACCGTGGCCGGGTCGTAGGCGTCGAGGAAGGCGCAGGGGCCGTAGTCGATGGTCTCACCGGAAACCGCCATGTTGTCGGTGTTCATCACGCCATGGATGAAGCCAAGCCCGAGCCACCGCGCCACCAGCGTCGCCTGCCGCGCCACCACACCGCGGAAGAAGGCCAGCGCCGGGCGTTCGGCGGCCGCGGCCTCCGGGTCGTGCCGCGCGATGGCGTGGTCCAGCAGGATCTGCACCGCCTCGGCATCGCCGCGGCTGGCGAAGAACTGGAAGGTGCCGACGCGAATGTGGCTGGCGGCGATGCGGGTCAGCACGCCGCCGGGCAGAGGGGTTTCCCGCATCACCTCCTCGCCGGTGGTGACGACGGCCAGCGACCGGGTGGTGGGCACGCCGAAGGCCGCCATCGCTTCGCTGATGATGAATTCGCGTAGCACCGGGCCGAGCGCGGCGCGGCCATCGGCGTGGCGGGAGAACGGGGTGGCGCCGGAGCCCTTCAGCTGAATGTCGCGGCGCTGGCCGTCGCGCCCGATCACCTCGCCGAGCAGGATGGCACGGCCATCGCCGAGGCGCGGGGTGAAGTGGCCGAACTGGTGGCCGGCATAGGCCTGGGCGAGAGGCTCCGCGCCCTCCGGCACGGTGTTGCCGGCGAGCACATCGGCAGTCAGAGCGGCCGGGTCGATGCCGAGGTCGGCGGCCAGGGCGTGGTTCAGCCGGATCAGGCGCGGCGCCGCGACCGGGATGGGGGACTGCCGGGCGAAGAAGCGCTCCGGCAGGCGGGCATAGGTATTGTCGAAGGGAATACGGGGCGCCATTGGGGGCTCCTTTGGGGGAGGGTGCGCGCACACCCCCACACCCCACCCTCTCCCCCAAGGGGGGAGAGGGCCTTCATGTCAGGCTTCCAGGAAGCTGCGCAGCGCGCGGCCCTGAGAGGATTGGCGCAGCTTGCCGAGCGCCTTCGCCTCGATCTGGCGGATGCGCTCGCGCGTCACGCCGAAGGTCCGGCCGACTTCCTCGAGCGTGTGCTCGCTGTTCATGCCGATGCCGAAGCGCATCCGCAGGATGCGCTCCTCGCGCGGCGTCAGGTCGCCCAGCACCTTGCCGGCCGCATCGCGCAGCCCGGCGCGGGCGGCGGCATCGAAGGGCAGGATGGCGTCCTTGTCCTCGATCAGGTCGCCGAGGCGGGCATCGCCCTCCTCTCCGATCGGGGCCTCCAGGCTCACCGGCTCCTTCGCCAGGCCCTGTACCGTGCGCACCTTCTCCAGCGGCATGCCGAGCCGGTTCGCCAGTTCCTCCGGCGTCGGCTCGCGGCCGGTCTGCTGCGCCAGGCGGCGGCCGGTGCGGACCACCTTGCCCACCGTCTCCGTCATGTGGACGGGGACACGGATGGTGCGGGACTGGTCGGCGATGGCGCGGGTGACGGACTGGCGGATCCACCAGGTGGCGTAGGTGGCGAACTTGAAGCCGCGCCGCCAGTCGAACTTCTCGACGGCGCGCATCAACCCCAGGCTGCCCTCCTGGATCAGGTCGCCCAGCATCAGGCCGCGGTTGCGGTACTTGCGGGCGATGTAGACCACCAGCCGCAGGTTGGCCCGCGTCAGCTCCTCCCGCGCCCGGCGCATGTCGCGCTCGGCGCCGGCGGCCTCGGTGTGCAGGCGGCGCAGCTGCGGCGCCGTCAGGCCACAGGCAGCCTCGATACGCGCCAGATCGGCGCGCACCTCGACCAGGCCGGCCTTCAGGTCGCGCAGCCCGGCGCCCTTCGCGGCGCCCTCCAGACGCGAGGCGGCCCCGGACGCACCGCCATTCCACAGCTTGAGGAACTCGCCACGGCTGATGCGGGCCGCCTCGGCCAGGCGCAGGGCGCGGCCATCGAGCATCATCAGGGCGCGGTTCGCCTCGCGCAGCCGCTCGATCAGCTCCTCGATCCGGGCTGGGCGCAGGCGCAGGCCGGTGACCAGCGCCACCGCCTCGGCCCGCGCCTTGGCGGCCTTCGGCCCGGCGGCGCGCAGCGTGGCGAGGCCTTCCAGCGCCGTCTCGATGGCGGCCAGGGCCTCCGGCTTGAGACGCGCGTCGATCGTCGCGTGCGGCGCCTCGACGGCGGCATCCTCACCCTCCGGCGCCGGCTCCAGCAGGGTTTCCTCGGGCAGGCTTGCGGCGGCGGTCGCTTCCAGCTCGATCACGTCGCGCAGCGGCATGCGGCCGGCGGCGATCGCGTCGCGCCAGGATTCCAGCGCGGCGGCGGTGGTCGGGCTTTCGCACAGCGCGGCCAGCATCGCGTCGCGCCCGGCCTCTATACGCTGGGCGATGGCGATCTCCGCCTCGCGCGTCAGCGGCTCGGCAACGCCCATCTCGCGCAGGAACAGCGCCACAGGGTCGTCGGATCGGCTGGCGGCGGCGGCGGCGGCCACGCTGATGTTGCGGCCGGCGGGCTGGCCGTCCGGCGTCTCCAGCGGCTCATCGGCGCCGAGCGAGGGGCTCTGCGCCTCGTCGTCGTCACCGCCCTCGGACCGTCGGTCGTCGCCGGCGCCGAAGCCGAATTCCTCGAGCAGGGAATTGGCCGCGTCCTCGATCTCGTCCATCGGCAGCGGGTCGGCCACCATCTCGGTGTCGAAGGCATCGCCTTCCGGCAGGCCGGACATGTCGGCATTCGCCCCGGCATGACCGAAGGGCGCCGGCTCCGTGCCGGCCATCTCGTCCTGATCCGTTGCCTTGCGTGCGAACATGCCGTCCATTTGTCGATCCGCTCCTCTTCGCCCCGCACCGCGGTCGAAGATCTCGTCTTCACCAACCCAGCATCACGGCGTCTCCGGCAACGGCGCGGGCCCGCTCCGGCCCTGGAAGGCCGGCAGGCGGGGCCTGCAACGAAGGGGGGACGCGCCGCCTCCAGGGCCTGGAGGCGAGTGGCCCATATGGGAGTTTGGGCCCGCGGAGACACCCCTTATCGGAAGAAACCGGGATTTTGTCCCGGCTTTTCTGCATGGCACACGCGCAAGCGCGAAAATCTGCCACTTGGCACCTGCGTGATCATCCCGGGGCTTTCGCCCGCTCGCCGCATCCCAACCTGGAATGCATGAAGGAAGTCTTTCTCAACCGCATCGCGACCGCGACGCCCCGCCACCAGGTGCACGGCGCCTTCCGTGCCTTCGCCGCCCGGCAGGCCCTGGGTCGGGACAGCATCGCCTTCGGCCGCATGGCCACACGCGCTGACATCGAGACGCGTCATTCGGTGCTGGAGCCCTCATGGCCCGAAGGATCCGGCACCGCCTGCGGCTTCTACCGCCACGGCGGCGCCTTCCCCACGACCCGCGCCCGCATGGCGCGGTGGGAGGCGGAGGCACCTCCGCTGGCGGAGGCCGCGTTGCTGCGCCTGGGGCTGGAGGATGAGGGTCCGCGCATCACCCACATCATCATCGCCACCTGCACCGGCTTCGTCGCCCCCGGCCTCGACCGCCACATCATCGACCGCTTCGGGCTGCCGCTGAACGTGGAGCGCACCACCGTCGGCTTCATGGGCTGCCAGGCGGCGATCAACGCGCTGAAGCTGGCTTGGCACATCACCCGCAGCATACCGGAGGCGCGGGTGCTGGTGGTGTGCCTGGAGTTGTGCACCCTGCACCTGCAGGACACCACGGCGCTGGAACAACTGCTGTGCTTCCTGCTGTTCGCCGATGGCTGCGCCGCCGCCATCGTGTCCTCCGAGCCTCAGGGGCTGCGGCTGGAGGGTTTCGACAGCGTGGTGATTCCGGCGGCGCATGAGCAGATCACCTGGCGCATCGGCGACGCCGGCTTCGACATGACCCTGTCCGGCATGGTGCCCTTCACGCTGGCGCATGCACTGCCGGACCTGGCACCGGTGATGCTCAGCGGGCGGGCGGTTCGGGATGTGGAACATTGGGCGGTGCATCCGGGCGGCCGCAGCATCCTGGATGCGGTGGCGCACGGGCTGGATCTGCCGGACAACGCGTTGACCACCAGCCGCAACGTGCTGTCGGACCACGGCAACATGTCCTCCGCCACCGTGCTGTTCGTGCTGGCGCGGATGCTGGCGGAAGGGCGCCCCGGCGTCGGCTGCGCGCTGGCCTTCGGTCCCGGCCTGTCCGCCGAGGCGATGCGCTTCGAGGCCGGCTGACCATGCCGCGCAGCCAGGCCGCCGAGATCATGGACGACCCCGGCCAGTCCGAGGCGGATTTCGACGCGGCGCTGGCCGACCTGGCGCGCATCAACCGCATGACCTTCGCCACCGCGCCGCTGCTGCGCTTCCTGGACCGGGTGGCCGCGGCCCATCCTGGCGAGGCGCTGTCGGTGCTGGATGTCGGCGCCGGTGGCGGCGATGCGCTGCGGGCGATGGCGGAATGGGGCGCACGTCGCGGCGTGGCGCTGGACCTTTGGGGCCTCGACCGCAGCCCCTGGGCGGAACGGCACGCGCTGGCAAAGGCGACGCCGGCGCGCTGGATCACGGCGGACCTGTTCGACCTGCCGGCGGAGCGCCGCTTCGATGTGGTGGTGTGCGGCCTGTTCGCGCATCACCTGGACGATGCCACGCTTGCGCGCTTCCTGCGCTGGCTGCCGGCCCATGCCAGGCGGCGCTGGCTGATCCTGGACCTGCACCGGCACCCTATCCCCTGGACCGCCGTCTGGGCCGGCACGCGACTGCTGCGGATGCATCCCATGGTCTGCCACGACGGACCTGTTTCCATCGCCCGCGGCTTCGACCGGGCGGATTGGCGACGCCTGATCGCCGAGGCCGGGATCGACGCCACGCCGCGCTGGGTGCTGCCGTTCCGCTGGGCGGTCGAAGGGCCGGGTGGCGCGTGAGCACGCTGGTCCTCGGCGGCGGCCCGGCCGGCACTGCCGCGGCAATTGCCCTCGCCCGTGCCGGGGCGGCGCCGGTGCTGGTCGAACGCGCGGCGGTGACGGCCGAGAAAGTCTGCGGCGAGTTCCTCGGCGCCGACGCGGCGGCGTTGCTGGCCGGGCTCGGCCTGGACCTGCCAGCACTGGGCGCGGTGCCGATTCGGCAGGCCCGCTTCGGAGCCGGGGCGCGCCGCAGCACGGTGGCGCTGCCGTTCCAGGCCTGGAGCCTGCCGCGCGCGACGCTCGACGCCGCGCTGCTCGATACCGCGATCCATGCCGGTGTCCGGCTGCGCCTCGGCGTGGCTGCCGTTGCCGCGGCGCCGGACGCCGGCGGCTGGCACCTGCGCCTGGCGGATGGGGCCGTGCTGCGGGCCGGCAACCTGGTCCTGGCGACAGGCAAGCATGAGCTGCGCGGCCTCGCCCGCCCGGTGTCCGGCGGAGCGATAGGTCTTAAGCTGGCGCTGGAGGGTGCGGAGATGGCGGACGCCATTGCGCTGCTGTCCTGCACCGGTGGCTATGCCGGGCTTCAGCCCCGGGGTGGTGGTGGCGCGAACCTCTGCATGGCGATGCATCTGGGCACGCCGGGTCTGGCGCGGGCGGCGCGCGACCCAGTCGCCTTGCTGGCGCATGTGATGGCAGGATCCGAACTGGCGCGGGACCTGCTGGCGCACGCCCGCCCGGCTTGGGCGCGGGTGATGACGGTGGCGGGCGTGCCCTATGGCTTCATCCACCGGGATGCGGGTCCGGCTGGGCTGTTCCGGGTCGGCGACCAGGCCTCGGTGGTGCCGTCCCTGTGTGGCGACGGCATCGCGATGGCGCTGGCCTCCGGTGTGCGGGCGGCGACGGCCATCGGCGCTGGCGAGGGCGCCGCGCTGCATCATCGTCAATGGGCGCGGGCGGTGGCACCGGGGATGCGGCTGGCGGGGCTGGCCGATGGCCTGATGGCGCATGCGCCGGGCCTGCTGGTGGCGGCCATGGGTGCGGCGCCCGGCCTCGCGCGGTGGGGCGCACGACGCACCAGGATGGGACTGGTCTGAGCCGAAAGGGGTTGACCATCGGCCCGCGTGACGCCATACGCCCGCCATCCCAGCCTGTCCCGTTCGTCTAGAGGCCTAGGACACGGCCCTTTCAAGGCTGTAACACGGGTTCGAATCCCGTACGGGGCATTTCCCACGATCCACGTGCGGCGTCTGCGGTCTTGCTCGGCAGCCAACAGAACTACAGCGCGCGCGAGCCTGCCGGCGCCTGGACCCTCGCGCATCCGGGGCCATCCGATGCGGATGAATCCGAAGCATGTCGGTACTTAAACGCAACGGGATACATCGTATATAACGCCTGGGTTGCCATTCGGTCGCGGATCGTTGGCTCTTGTGCAAGAACAGCGTAGCGAGACGGCACGAAGGCCAAGCTGGCGCCGGTAATGAAGGCCTTCGTCATGATCCCGGGTGGCGCCGCCGAGGATCCTCGCTCGTTTCCGCCGGCTGGCGTCACAGGCAGGCGCTGGGTTCCGCGAGCTGGGCGTTCAGCCGGCTGATCAACTCACGCATCTGCACCGGTTTCTGGATGTGGTCGCTGGCGCCCTGGGCACGGCTTCGCTGGCCCGCGCGCCTGTCGGCCTCGCCGCTCAGGATCAGGATGGGAATCCTGACGCCGTTGAGGCGCAGTCGCTGGCAGAAATCGCCGCCATGCCCATCCGGCAGGTGCTGGTCAAGCAGCATCGCGTCGAAGGCTTCCCCCCGCAGACCGAGCTTGGCGTCCGCTTCCGCGATGCTCGCCGCGCCAGTGGCGCTGAGATCAGCGTCGGAGTCGATGACATCCACCAGCAGGCCGCGCAGGATCGGATCGTCCTCGACCACCAGAATTCGCGCTGCGATTGCCAATCTCGTATCCTGCTACCGGAGATTGCAGGATACCCCAATGAGCTGGATTGCAGCGCAATTAACTTTCTTGGAGCGTTCACGAACGCTGGCGCACGCGCGGCATGGGCGGTGGCAATGGCCCCGGCGTGGTCTGCGGCGGGGTGCGTCCGCCCGGACGCACCGCGGGTCTAGCGTCGGGCCCGGATGATCAGGCCGATGGAGGTTGCGACAAACCCGTCGATGCTCAGTCGCAGGTGCGGCGGCAGGGACGCCGTCCGCGGGAAGGTCTCCGCCAGCCCGTAGGGCGGCAGGTCGACATAGCCGTCGAGGATTCCGGTCCCGGGCGAGAAATCCAATGGCAGAACCTCGTGCCCCGCCGCCTCAAGGCGGCGCGCAACCTCCTCGATATCGCGCTGGCGGAACAACACCGTCGGCCAGTTGTCGAGCGTCACCTCGTTCGAGCCGGCGTTGTATTCCGTGGTGTGCACGGCGATGCCGCCGGGGCGGAGGCAGGCCATGGCCTGCTCGATGAAGTGCAGTCCGGCTTCGATCGAGCCCAGGTGCTCCAGCGAACAGGTCGACCACACCACGTCGAACCGTCCGGTAAGATCGGTCGGGATCGAGGTCATGTCGACCTCGCGGAACGCGCAGCGCTCATGGAACAGCGCGTCGGGAATGATGCCGGGACGTCGCAGCGGGGCGAGTTCGGCGGCGTTTTGCTGCGTTTCCCGCCAAACCTGGGCCCGCGGATCCTGGGAGGACAGGTCGGTGGCCAGGACGCGCAGGCCGCGGGAAGCCAGCACGGCAGGGATCGGCTCCTGCCCCACCGCGAAGCCAAGCGCCTCCACCCCCTCGCGCATCGCCCCGCCTTCCCAGAGGGCCTGCAGCACGAAGCCGGTTTCCCAGACCTTGCGGTGGTACATCGGCTGGATCTGCGCCTGGCCCAGCCAGTATCGCAGCCAGGGGCTTTCGACATCGGCCTGCTGGCACAGCCGTCCGCCGAGCCCCATGCGCGTCGGCGTGCCCGGCAGGTCGCGCATCGGCGCCACCTGCCACAGCCGCTCCGCCTGTTCCGTGCCAAGCACCTTCAGGTTGCTGATCAGGTTCGGGATCTCGCGGATCGCCAGGTGCGCGGGATCAAGGTTCGGCGTGCCTCGCGGCAGGGTCCGGCGCACCATGCCCTCGGCGACCGCATGGACCGCCCTCGGCAGCAGGTCCTGCTCGATGCGCGCTTCCAGCGCCTGGGCGCGGCGCTCGGTCTCGGTCCGCAGGCTCTCGAGTTCGGCACGAAGGGTCGCAACTTCGCGTCGCAGTGAAGCGACCCTCCGCGCCCGTCCGCGCAGCCGCCGGAACAGGTCCATCAAAGCCGAATCTGCCGGATCATGAAGTCGCCCAAGTCAACATGCGCCGCAACATCGCATCGTTCCCCTCCCGCCTCAATGCAGGCCGCTGGGTTGCAGCTTAGGAGCCGCTCCCTCCGGTCGATCCGATACACCGGGTCAAGTTCGCCGGAATTCGGATGACGGTCCAGGGCGCACCATCAGGAGACGGGTACCGCCGCACAAGCCAACTCAGCGCCGGCCCTGAAGCGACATTGCACAATCTCCATTTTTCAAAACGAGAACGAAAAGGGAAGCTGATCGATGAGAAGCCTGATCGAAGCCGCCAGGCTTGCTGGGACCCTGTTGTCTTCCCGTCTCGCCGTGGCGGACAGGATCCCTGTGGCGGATCTCCGGCCCGGCACGATAGCGACGGTCGACGCTAGGAGTGAGGCGGGCTTTGCCGTTCGAGGAGCACTGGCTCCATGATTCCTGGCAGTCGGGTCGGATCGCGGCACGGCTGCCGCGCGGGCAGGATCGTTGCCCTGGCGCTGCGATGCGTGGCACAGGGTGGCGCCCCGCAGGATCGCCACCATGCCCAGGACCCGTTTCAACCTTGTGCTGTCTGGCGTGCGCCTCGACGGCCATTTCGTTGATCTCGGCCTGAGCCAGGGGCGCATCGCCCGGATCGCCCCGGCCGGGACGCTGACTGCGATCGAGGGCGGCGCGGCACCCGAGATGTGCCAGGGCCTGCTGGCATTGCCTGGCCTGATCGACGGCCATATCCACCTCGACAAGACCTTCCTTGGCCTGCCCTGGATGCCGCACCAGCCGGATGCCACGGTCATCGGACGGATCGCCGCCGAAAAGGCGCAACTGGCGGGCATCGAGGAGCCGATGGCGCAGCGTGCCCGGCGAATGGTCGACCACGTCGCCACCCGCGGCACCACGGCGCTGCGTACCCATGTCGATGTCGATGCCGCAACCGGCCTGCGCGGGCTGGAGGCGCTGCTGGCGTTGCGGGCGGAGGTTTCGCACCTGGTTTCGATACAGATCGTGGCGTTTCCCCAATCCGGCGCGCTGGCGCATGCGCAGGTGCTGGAGGATGCGGTCCGCGCCGGTGCCGATGTGGTCGGCGGCCTGGACCCCGCCGGCATCGACAGCGACATTGAGGCGCAGCTGCGCCTGGTGTTCGGTATCGCCGGGCGACACGGCGTGCCGATCGACATCCACCTGCACGACCCGGGCGAACTCGGCGCCTTCGAACTGCGCCGCATCGCCGCCCATGCCAGGGCTACCGGCATGGCCGGCCGCGTCGCCGTCAGCCACGCCTATGCGCTCGGCCAGGTGGGGGAGTCGACGCTGGGCCACACCGCCGCTTCGCTGGCCGAAGCGGGTGTCGCGATCATGACCAACGGCCCCGGGCCGGAGGCCATGCCGCCGATCCAGCGGCTGGTGGCAGAGGGTGTCGCGGTGTTCGTCGGCTCCGACAACATCCGCGACGCCTGGTCGCCCTACGGCAACGGCGACATGCTGGATCGCGCCCGGCTGGTCGGCTACCGCGCGGCCCTGCTGACCGATACGGAGCTGCGCCTGGCGCTGGACCTGGTCACCACCGCGCCGGCCCGGGTCCTGGGCCTGCCTCCGCCGCTGCTGGCCGAGGGCGCCGCGGCGGACCTGGTGCTGGTCGCGGCGGAGCATGTGGCGGAGGCGGTGGCGACGGCGCCGCCGCGGGCGCTGGTGGTGAAGGCAGGGCGGATCGTGGCGCGCGGCGGCGTGTTGGGGTGAAGCGTTAGAAGGAACTGCCGAGGTTGATCGAGAAGCCGCGGTAGCCCTGGTCCGCCTGCATCAGGGTCAAGCCCACGGACAGCGGCAGGCTGGTGCCCCCGGCGATGGATTGCCCGAAGCTGAAATAGCCGCCGTATTCCTGGTAGTTCTTGATGTAGAGCTCGTCGCCGGTGAAGCGCGTATCCACGGCGAAGACCGTGGCCTGGACGTTGCGGTTGAACCAGGTGCCGATGTCCTGCGTCGCCACGATGCCATTGCGGTACATGACGTTGGTCAGCTCGTAGCTGACGCCGTAGCCGCTGACGTTCACCGGCAGCGTCTGCAGACGGCTGATCATGTTGCCCAGGACCAGCCGCGTGCCCGGCCGCGCCTGCCATTGCAGAGAACTGGTCAGGGAGGCCGACCACATGCCGCCGACCGCGCCGATGTCGATCGACCCCACGCCGCCGCCGCGGAGCATCGGCGTCAGCGACCAGGCCAGCGTGTCGGGCAGCCCGATGTTGATCGGCAGCCGCAGGCCGACGCCGAAGGAGCCGGAATAGGATTGCGCGGCCTCGGTCGATGTCAGGGTCAGCGGCACATCGAGCAGCAGCGCCCGGCCATTCTCGAGAGCGAAGGAGGTCGACAGCGGCAGCGTGTAGACGTCGGTGTCATAGCCCTGCGCGCTGTAGCTGCCGAACCGCGCACCGAAGCCGTAGCGCCCGCCGCCATTGCCGCCCAGGCCCAGCGCGCTGCCGAAGTCGGAGGCGCCCATCTGCGACATCAGGCTGTTCGGGTTGCCGGCGACGGGATCGATGGAGGTCGTTGCCACCGCCTGTTGCAGCACCCGCGTCAGCGCCGAACCGCCACGCCCCTTCAGCCATTCCAGCGCCAGGTCCTGGCTTTCGTCACGGGTCGCGCCGGTGAAGGTCTCGTCGACGCCGGCGGAGGGGATGACCAGGCGCAGCGCGGTGGAGGCGAAATCATAGGATAGTTGCGCCGGAACGCCCCGCAGGCTGGCATCAATCGTGGCTTGCGACAGGGTGGAGTAGTTGGCGAACAGCGAGCTCAGCCCGCTGTTGTTGAGAAGGTTGGCGAAGTCCTCCGCGTTGTTGGTGCCAGCGCGCGTGGTCTGCCCATCGACCGTGAAGACTCCTTCATAGATGTCCCGGGCCTGAACGGGACCCGCCAGGACGATGGTCATGAAGGTAGTTGCAAGGACTGCGCGCTGGCGGGTCATCGAGGGCGTCCGTTTCAGGATGTTTGCCAGCAACGACTTTCGCAAGAAATCGTTCAGGTGGCGATACGGCAGCACTTCGTTGCGGAACCGTCCAATCATCTGTGGCGCCATTGCAACAAGGCGGGGCGAACCCAGCCTGCCGCGGGGCGTTGTTCAGATGGGCGACGCTGGAGTCATCCAGCCGTGCGCTGAACCGCGATCGCCAGACCAAGGAGCGAAACGATGGGACTTTTCTCGAAGTCGATCAACACGCTGGACGACCTGTTCGTCCATACCCTGCAGGACATCTACTACGCCGAGCAGCAGATCCTGAAGGCGCTGCCGAAGATGATCGACAAGGCCAGCAACCCGCAGCTCAAGCAGGGCCTGCAGATGCACCTGTCCGAGACCCAAGGCCAGATCCGGCGGCTGGAGCAGGTGTTCGAGATGCACGGCCAGAAGGTGAAGGGCACCACCTGTGCCGCCATGGACGGCATCATCGAGGAAGCCAACGATATCCTCGGCGTCGCCAAGGACAAGGACGTGCTGGACGCTGCCATCATATCCTCCTCCCAGGCGGTCGAGCATTACGAGATCACGCGCTACGGCACGCTGGTTGCCTTCGCCAAGGAACTCGGCCGCAATGACTGCGCGGCCGTGCTGCAGCAGAACCTGGACGAGGAATACGCAGCCGACCGGAAGCTGACGATGATCGCGGAGACCCGGGTCAACCGATCCGCCGCCTGATCGCATCCGGATGACACTGTACACCGGGGCAGGCGCGGCCTGATGCCGCGCCTGCTTTCGGAGCGTCTGTTCGCCCGCATGGCCGGCACTCGCGCCATGCCCGTCCCGGCCCGCTACGTCATCACCGGCCTGCTGGTACTGGCCTCCTTCGGGCTGCGGGTCGCCGTCCTTGGCTGGGCGCCGGCCATGCCCTTCCTGCTGTTCATGCCCGGGATCGTCACCGCAGGGCTGTTGTTCGACCGTGGGACCGGCCTGTTTGCCACCGCAGCCTCGGCCCTACTCGGGATCATGTACTTCCTGCCACCGTCCGGCGTGCTGCAGGTGGGCGGGGCGGCGCAGGCCGTGGAAGTGATAACATTCCTTTCGGTCGGCATCTTCACCGCGGTGGTGCTGGAAGCGTTGCACCGCGCGATCAGCCGGCTGGCGGCGGAACGTGCGAGCCTGGCCGAGGCGAATGAGCGGCTCCGCGCCACATCCTCCCAGGTCGGGACGCTGCTGAGCGAATCGGTCCACCGTGCGCGCAACGACCTGCAGCGAATGGCTGCGACGCTGCGGCTGAAAGCTGGCATGTCGCAGAATTCCGCGGTGCGGGATGCCCTGCAGGAAGCCTCCGGCCGCATCGCGGCGCTGGCCCGCATCAACGGCCGGCTTGACCGGCACCGGGAGGAGGATGGCCGGGCGGAGGTGGAAAGCCGCGGCTTTCTGCAGGGGTTGGTGGCGGATCTGGAGGATGCCGCGGTGGATATGCGCCCGGTGGCGCTCTCGGTGCAGGCGGAAAGCGCCATGCTGCCGATGTCGCGCGCCGTCCCGATCGGGCTCATCGTCAATGAACTCGTCGGCAACGCGCTGAAATATGCCTTCCCCGCCGAAGACTCCGGCAGCATCGCCATCGGCTTCCGCCGCGACGGTGCGCACTTCGTGCTGACCGTGGAGGATGACGGTATCGGCTGCGACCTCGGCGCGCCGGCGCAGGGCAGCGGCCTCGGCACACGCATCAGCCGGGCGCTGGCGGGGCAATTGGGTGGGCGGATCGAGGCCGCGTCCGTGACGCCAGGCACGGATCGCCACGGCCTGCGCTGGACCGTCAGGTTCCCCCGCGGCTGAGCGGACGCAGGTCCGGGTCCGGTGAATCTCGCCCGGCCGAGCCGATCGCGCTGCTCCCGGCCAAGGCCGGTGCAAGCTCACGTGCGAGGCCGACAAAGGCCCTGAATGCGG
Organism: Falsiroseomonas sp. HC035; assembly: GCF_050563525.1. Classification (NCBI taxonomy): domain Bacteria; kingdom Pseudomonadati; phylum Pseudomonadota; class Alphaproteobacteria; order Acetobacterales; family Roseomonadaceae; genus Falsiroseomonas; species Falsiroseomonas sp. HC035. The sequence goes on along the minus strand of NZ_JBNXUN010000003.1, from coordinate 130,838 downwards.
CGGAGGGATTCTGGCGGCTCGGGTAGTAGAGGCACATTGGCGCCAGTGGCGGTGTCCAATCCTCGAGCACCTGCAAGAGGCGACCCGCCGCGATATCCTCGCGAATATCGGGCTCCATGAAGAAGCCGAACCCGATCCCGTCCAGGACGGCCATGCGCGCAAGCGTCGCCTCATCGAGCGTGATCGGTCCCTGGACGTCGAGTTGGACAGGCTGCCCGCCCTTCTCGAACTGCCATCGATAGAGCGCGCCATTCGGCAGGCGGATGCGGATGCAGGGGTGGCCCAGCAGGTCCTGCGGTACGCGCGGAACCGCATGGTCTTCCAGGAAGGACGCTGCCGCCACGACGGCGAAGCGCCGGGCCGGCCCCAGCGGGATCGCGATGGTATCGCGGGGCACGAGATCGGCGCTGCGGATGCCAAGGTCGAAGCCCTCGGCGACCACGTCGATGAGCCGGCCCTCGGTGACCAGGTCGATATGAACCTGCGGATAGCGCCGGAGGAAGGCGGAGATCAGCGGCGACAGGATCTCCCGCGCGGCGGAGGCGAAGGCGTTGATCCGCAGCGTCCCGGAGGGCGTTTCCTGCTGCGAGCGCGCCGCGCCCATCGCCGCATGGATCCTCTCAAGGGCCGGGCCGACCTGGTCGACGAAGCTCCGGCCGGCGTCGGTGAGCGAGACGCTGCGGGTGGTACGATTGAAGAGGCGCACGCCGAGGTTTCGCTCGAGCTTGCCGATGGCCTGGCTCAGCGCGGTCGTCGACAGGCCAAGGTCAAGCGCGGCCGCGCGGAAGGTGCCCCGCCGCATGATGGCCAGGACGGCCTCAAGCTCAAGGAGACCGGTTCGCGTCATTGTCCTGATTTTCGCAACGTTGCATCCGGCCTTATCCCGATTATCGGCGGTTGCGTCCATCGCTATCTCCGACCGGTCAGGAGGGGCGGCTTCCGCCCCGCGCGCAAGCAGAGGAATGATCGACATGGAACTGTTCAAGCCGATCGCCGACTACTTCGAGGCGGATCGAGGCCGGGATGCCGTGGCGGTCTCCCGGTGCTTCACGGAAGACGCCGTCGTCAAGGATGAGGGACGGACCTGTTCGGGGCGCGAGGCGATCCGCCGTTGGAAGGCCGAGGCTTCGACCAGGTTCAACTATACGGTCGAGCCCTTCAGGATGGACGTCGACGGCAGCCTGATCGTTGTCACCAGCCACGTCATGGGCGACTTCCCGGGTAGCCCGGTGGATCTGCGGTACCTGTTCAAACTGGCCGGCGGGCAGATCAGCGCGCTGGAGATCACCCTGTGATCCCCTTCCTGACGCTGGCGGGCAGGCGGGCTCTGATCACCTCCGGCACGCGCGGCGCAGGCGCCGCGACGGTCCGTCTTTTCCGCGAGCTCGGGGCGCAGGTCCTGACGACGGCCCGGACCAAGCCTGAATCGCTGCCCGATGCGCTGTTCGTCGCTGCCGACCTCACGACGCCCGAGGGATGTTCCGCGCTGACCGTTGCGGTGCGGGAGCGGATGGGCGGGGTCGACATCATCGTCCACATGCTCGGCGGGTCCTCGGCGCCGGCAGGCGGCTTTGCGGCCCTCGACGACGCTCAATGGGGCAGGGAGCTGGACCTCAATCTCATGCCCGCCGTCCGGCTGGATCGTGAACTCGTGCCCGCGATGGTCGCAAACGGCGCCGGCGTCGTCATCCATGTGACCTCGATCCAGCGCGTGCTGCCCTTGCCCGAGGCGACGACGGCCTATGCTGCCGCCAAGGCCGCCCTGTCCAACTACAGCAAGAGCCTGTCGAAGGAGGTCGCACCGAGGGGCGTCCGGGTCATGCGGGTTGCACCCGGCTGGATCGAGACCGAGGCGTCCGTGGCACTGGCGATGCGGATCGGTGCGCAGGCCGGCGGCGGCGTGGAGGAAGGAAGGCGGCAGATCATGAAGTCGCTCGGCGGCATCCCGATCGGCCGGCCTTCGACGCCGGACGAAATCGCAAGCCTGATCGCCTTCCTCGCCTCCGACCGCGCCCGGAGCATTTCCGGTTCGGAATTCGTCATCGACGGCGGCACCGTGCCGACAAGCTGAAGGTGGCGCTGCCGCGCAGTGACGACGTGGTCCTGAGCTACGCGCCCGTCACTCCCACTCGATGGTGCCGGGCGGCTTGCTGGTGATGTCGTAGGTCACGCGGTTGATGCCTCGCACCTCGTTGACGATGCGGTTCGCGACGCGTGCCAGGAATTCCATGCTGAACGGGTAGACATCCGCCGTCATGCCATCCGTGCTGGTCACGGCGCGCAGCGCGCAGGCGCTGTCGTAGGTGCGGCCATCGCCCATCACGCCCACGGTGCGCACCGGCAGCAGCACGGCGAAGGCCTGCCAGATGGCATCGTACAGCCCGGCCGAGCGGATCTCCTCCAGGTAGATGCTGTCGGCGTGGCGCAGGATGTCTGCCTTCTCCTTCGTCACCTCGCCCGGGATGCGGATGGCGAGGCCGGGGCCGGGGAAGGGGTGGCGGCCGACGATCGCCTCCGGGATGCCAAGCTCGCGGCCGAGAACGCGGACCTCGTCCTTGAACAGGTCGCGCAGCGGCTCCACCAGCTTCATGCGCATGCCGGCCGGCAGGCCGCCGACATTGTGGTGCGACTTGATGGTGACGGAGGGGCCGCCGGTTGCGGAGACGCTCTCGATCACGTCCGGGTACAGCGTGCCCTGCGCCAGGAAGTCGGCGCCGCCGATCTTGGTCTGCTCCTCCTCGAACACCTCGATGAACAGGCGGCCGATGGTCTTCCGCTTGATCTCCGGGTCGGTGACGCCGGAGAGCTGGCCGAGGAACAGCTCCGTCGCGTCACGGTGCACCAGCTTGATGTTGAAGCGGTCGCGAAAGGTGGAGACCACCTGTTCCGACTCGTTCGCCCGCATCAGCCCATGGTCGACATAGATGCAGGTGAGCTGGTCGCCGATCGCCTCGTGCAGCAGCACCGCCGCAACGGAGGAATCGACACCGCCGGAAAGTCCGCACACCACCCGGCCGGGGCCGACCTGGGCGCGAATTCGCTCGATCATCTCGGCGCGGAAGGCGCCCATGGTCCAGTCGCCGGAGCAGCCGCAGACGATGTGGGAGAAGTTCCGCAGCAGGGCGGCGCCGTGCGGCGTGTGCACCACCTCCGGGTGGAACATGGTGCCGTAGTAGCGCCGCGCCTCATCGGCGATCAGGGCGAAGGGCGCGCCCTCGCTGCTGGCGACCACCCGGAACCCTTCGGGCAGGCGGGTGATGCGGTCGCCATGGCTCATCCAGACCTGCTCGCGGGCGCCCTTGGCCCACAGGCCCTGGGTGAGGGCGCAATCGCCGGTCACGTCGATGAAGGCGCGTCCGAATTCGCGGGCATGGCCGCCCTCGACTTCCCCGCCCAGCTGTTTCGCCAGGGTCTGCTGGCCGTAGCAGATGCCGAGGATGGGCAGGCCCATGCCGAAGATCGCCTCCGGCGCGCGCGGGCTCTCGCCCTCCGTCACGCTGGCGGGCCCGCCGGACAGGACGATGCCGCGGGGGTTGAAGGCGGCAATGCGTTCGGCGGGGGCCGCGTTGTAGGGCCAGACCTCGCAATAGACGCCGGATTCGCGCAGCCGCCGGGCGATGAGCTGCGTCACCTGGCTGCCGAAATCCAGGATCAGGATGCGGTCGTGGCGTTCCGCGAGGGGGGAGGAGATCGGGGCGAGGACCGATGCCTGGTCCGGGGCTGGCTGCGTCATGGCGGGTCAGGACCACAGACGCGGGGGAAGGGCAAGCCTTCCCGTCAATCCTCCTCCCCCCCGTCAACCCCCCTCCGGCAGCCGCCCTTCCTGCACTGGCGCGGTCGCGGCCAGCAGCGTGTCGATCGGGTCCCAGACCAGCGCCACCTGCTGCACGCCCTGGCCGGCGACCCGGATCGCCTCCTGCATCGCCAGGCGGCCGCCGAGGTGGCGGTAGAAGAAGCGGCTGGGATTCGCCTCCAGCACCCAGGCCATGGCGGAGTTGCAGCCTATGGCGCGCAGATGCGCCGCCATCGCCCGCATCAGGCGCCGGCCGCAGCCGCGCTCTCGATAGTCGTCCAGGACATAAAGGGTCTCCACTTCGCCTTCCGCCAGGCCGCGGCGGCGGGCGCGGCCGCCGGAGGCGAAACCGACCACCAGGGGCGGCGCGACGCCGGGCTGGTCGGCCTCGGCCGCGGTGGCGACGAAGACTGCGTGGCCCTCGCGCCGGTCCAGGATCGCGCGGTGGTAGAACGCGGCCATCCGGGGTTCGGACAGGCCTGCGAGGTAGCCATCGCCAAGGATACCGGCATAGGCGCTGCGCCAGGCGGCGACATGCACCGCCGCGATCGCCGCGGCATCGCCGGGACGGGCGCGGCGGATGGAGATCATGTGGGCCGCCTCTGCAGCACGGCGGCGAAGAACCCATCGGTGCCGTGGCGGTCGGGTGACAGGGCCATGTAGGGGCCCGGACCCGGCGCGGGCACGTCCGGGCGCAGCCCGGCCCAGAGCTCGGGCAGTGGCAAGACCTCGAAGTCCGGGTGGCGTTCCAGGAAGGCCGCCATCTGCATCTCGTCCTCCTCCGGCAGCAGCGAACAGGTAGCGTAGACCAGCCTTCCGCCCGGACGCACCAACTCCGATGCATCGTCAAGGATCATGGCCTGCTTCAACACCAGCTCGTTCAAATCCCGCAGGTTGGTCCGGATGCGGGCGTCCGGGTTGCGGCGCCAGGTCCCGGTGCCGGTGCAGGGGGCATCCACCAGCACCCGGTCGAACTTGCGCGAGTTGCGCTTGCGCCACTTGTCGCCCGACGCCAGCAGGTGGCGCTCGGCGTTGTTGACGTTGGCGCGGCGCAGCCGGCGGCCGGCGCCTTCCAGCCGGGCGGCGGAGGTGTCGCAGGCGACAATGTGGCCGCGATTCTCCATGGTGGCAGCCAGCGCCAGCGTCTTGCCGGCAGCGCCGGCGCAGTAATCCGCCACGCGCATGCCGGGCCTGGCATCGGTCAGCAGGCCGACGAGCTGGCTGCCCTCGTCCTGCACCTCGATCAGCCCGTCCAGGAAGGCCTTGGTGGCGCTGACCGGGCGGCGATCCGCGATCCGCATGCCCCAGGGGGACAGGGGCGTCGGCGTCGCTGGAACGCCTTCCGCCGCCAGCGCCGCCATCGCCTGCGCCCGCGTGCCCTTCAGCAGGTTGGCACGAAGGTCGAGCGGGGCCGCCACCTCCATCGCCGCCGCCTCCGCGGGCAGGGTGTCGCCGAAGCGGGCGGCGAGGCCGGGCAGTGCCCAGGCGGGCAGGTTCAGGCGCGGGCCCTCCGGCATCTCCGGATGGATCAGCTTGCGGCCGACCAGGCGACCCAGCAGGCCGAGTTCCTCGACCGATAGCGGCGCCGCGGCAAAGCGCTCGCCCGAGTAGTTCTGCGCCACGCCCTCCAGCGACCAACCCTCGGCCAGGATCAGCTGCGCGGCCAGCAGCAGGCGGGCAGATGGGGTGGGCACGCCGAACTCGGCGAAATGCCAGGCCAAGCGGATGCGCTGGCGGATCGCGCCCCAGGCGCGTTCCGAGACGTTGCGGCGGTCCGAGCCGCCGATGTAGCGGCGGGTGCGGAAATAGTCGTTGGCGATGGCATCCGCCGGGCGGCGAGGCGAGGCCTCCACGGCGGCGAGCAGGTCGATGGCGGCAGAGAGGCGGGCGGCGGGGGTCATGGGGCATTCCGGGCGGGCCGCCGGGCGGCAAGGCCGGGGGCAGGGGTGTCGCGCCGGAAGAGGCCGGCGGCGGGCGGTGCGGTGCGGGCGCGGGCCGAAGCGGCATCATAGCGCGACGGCGCCGGTTCCGCGATGCCATCCGCGCAGCCGGACGCATCCTTCCGGGTCGTGCATGAAACTTTAGCAACCTGGCGGCGGTCGATCTGGGGCGCAGCAGGCGCCTCGGGCATAGTCGCACAGGCGTCGCATCAAGCGCGCCATTCGGGGAACCTGGACCACATGCTGAAAACCGTTCTGGCCGCAGGCGCGGTCCTGGCCCTGGTGGCCGGTGGGGTGTCGAGCGGGGCGATTGCCCAGCAGAAGGGCGCGGCGCAGCAGCAGCAACTGCCGGATTGGCGCGCCCAGCCGCGCTACGCCACGGTGAACCTGCGCGCCGGCTTCGAGCCCGACCCGCATGAGGTGAGCGTCGAAGCCGGCGGCGACCGTGAGGCGACCGGCGTTGGCCCGGATTGCGCCGGCTGGATCGACTTTTCCAAGCCCGACGTGGACCTGAACTACACCAGCGGGCAGTACCCGCTGTACATCTCGGTGGCCGCCAACACGGATACGACGCTGGTGATGAACGATTCCGCCGGCAACTGGATCTGCAACGACGACCTGGACGGGGTGAACCCCGGCATCGTCATCCAGCGCCCCGCCAGCGGCAACTACAACATCTGGGTCGGCACCTTCGAGCGCGGGGCACCGCAGCGCGCCACGCTGCGGATCTCCGAGGTGCCGCCGCGGCGCTGAGGTGCGGCGCCGGACTACCCCTCGAGGCGGTAGTTCGGCGCTTCCCGCGTCACCGCCACGTCGTGCACGTGGCTTTCGCGCAGGCCGGCATTGGTGATGCGGCGGAACTTGGCCCGGGTCTGCAGGTCCGCGATCGTGGCGGCGCCGGTGTAGCCCATGGCGGCGCGCAGGCCGCCGACCATCTGGTGGATCACGGTGCCGACCGGTCCCTTGTAGCCGACGCGGCCCTCGACACCCTCCGGCACCAGCTTCAGCTTGTCCGCCACTTCCGCCTGGAAGTAGCGATCCGCGGAGCCGCGCGCCATGGCGCCCAGGCTGCCCATGCCGCGGTAGGATTTGTAGGACCTGCCCTGGTACAGGAAGACCTCGCCGGGGGCCTCGTCCGTGCCGGCGAAGACGCTGCCCATCATCACGCAGTCGGCGCCGGCCGCGATCGCCTTGGCGACGTCGCCGGAGGACCGGATGCCACCATCGGCGATGGCCGGTACGCCGCGTTGGCGGCAGGCGGCGGCGCATTCCAGCACCGCGGTCAATTGCGGCACGCCGACGCCGGCGACGATGCGGGTGGTGCAGATGGAGCCCGGGCCGATGCCGATCTTCACCGCATCCGCCCCGGCCTCGATCAACGCCAACGCGCCTTCCGGCGTCGCCACGTTGCCGGCAACGATCTGCACGCTGTTCGACATCTTCTTGATGCGCTCGACCGCACGCAGCACGCCGCCAGAATGGCCATGCGCGGTATCGACCACGAGCACGTCGATATCGGCGGCAACCAGAAGGGTTGCGCGGTGGAACCCGTCCTCGCCAACTCCGATCGCGGCCGCCGTGCGCAGCCGGCCCATCGGGTCCTTCACCGCTCTTGGGTTGGCCTGCGCCTTATCCATGTCCTTCACGGTGACCAGGCCGACGCAGCGGAACTGCTCGTCCACCACCAGCAGCTTTTCGATGCGGTGCTTGTGCAGCAGCGCGCGGGCCTGGTCCTTGGTGACGTCGGCATCGGCCGTCACCAGGTTTTCCCGCGTCATCAGCTCATAGACCCGAAGGTTCGGATCGGTGGCGAAGCGGACGTCGCGGTTGGTGATGATGCCGACCAGCCGCTTGCTGTCGCGTTCCACCACCGGCACGCCGCTGATGTGGTGGGTTTCCTGCAGCGCGCGGACCTCGGCCAGGGTCTGGTCGGGGTGGATGGTCAGCGGGTTCACCACCATCCCGGATTCGAACTTCTTCACCTGGCGGACCTGCGCCGCCTGATCCTCCGGCGACAGGTTCTTGTGGATCACGCCAATCCCGCCGGCCTGGGCCATGGCGATCGCCATGTTGCCTTCCGTCACCGTATCCATCGCCGCGGCCACCAGCGGGATGTTCAGCGAGATCTCCCGCGTCAGCTTCGTGCGGGTATCGGTCTCGGAGGGCAGGACGGTGGAATAGGCCGGGACGAGCAGGACGTCGTCGAAGGCGTAGGCTTCCTCGAACCGGCCGCGCAGGGCGGCCTCGCGGTCGGAGGAGGTCACTGTGTCGGGAACTGCATTGTCTGGGGGCGCCATGGTGGGAACCTCATCTCGATCCGCAACCTTGGCGGCCCCGCCTACACCGGTTCCGGGTGGCCTGTCCATGGCGGGCGCGTGATCAGCCTGGCTGGCGGCCACGGAAGCCGATCGCCACCACATACAACTCCGCGCTGTCCTTTCGGCTGGCCGGTGGCTTGGCGTGGCGGACGGTGGCGAAGTCCCGCTTCAGCGTCGCCAGGAACTCCTTCTCCGACCCACCGGCCAGGACCTTGGTGACGAAGCCGCCACCCGGGGCCAGCACCCGCCCGGCGAAATCCAGCGCGATCTCGGCCAGCGCCATGATCCGCAGGTGGTCGGTGGCGTTGTGGCCGGTGGTGTTCGGCGCCATGTCGGACAGCACCAGGTCGGCCGGGCCATCCAGCGCCGCCAGCACGCGGTGCTCGGCTTCCGCCTCCTGGAAGTCGCCCTGCATCAGGATGGCCCCGGCGATGGGGTCCACCGGCAGCAGGTCGATCCCCACCACCCGCGTCGCCTTCCGTGCCAGCGCCACCTGCGTCCAGCCACCCGGCGCGGCGCCGAGGTCCACCACCCGGCTGCCCGGCTTCAGCAGGTGGAACTTGTCATCCATCTGTTCCAGCTTGAATGCGGCGCGGGAGCGCAGGCCGCGCGCCTTGGCTTCCTTCACGTAGGGGTCGTTGAGCTGCCGTTCGAGCCAGCGCTGGCTGCCGATGGTGCGGCCCTTGGCGGAGCGCAGCCTGTCCGCGAGCTGGCGCTTCGGCGTGCCGCCGGGCGATGAGGGGGTCTTGGCCATGCGTGGGTGTAGGCGCTCAGCCGCAACCCTGCCAGAAGCCGCGTGAGGGCCGCCGCGGGGTGCGGTCGGTGCGCATCAGCCGCAGCAGGATCCCCTCCCGCAGCCCGCGATCCGCGACCGTCAGCTTCGGCACCGGCCAGACACGGCGGATGGCAGCATAGACGGCGCAGCCCGGCAGTACGAAATCCACGCGCTCCGGCCCGACACAGGGATGCGCCGCCAGCCCGTCCCGCCCCAGCGCGAACAGGTCGCCCAGCGCCTGGTCGGCGACATCGGCATCCAGGGTCTGCCCATCCACCAGCAGGCGCCGGTAGCGCGGCAGCGCCATGGCAACGCCCGCGAGCGTGGTGACGGTGCCGGAGGTGCCCATCAGCCGGACGCCGCCTGCATGGATCTCGTGCCCGATGCAATGCACCGCATCGAAGCCGCGCAGCCGGGCCGCGACCTCGTCCACCACCGCATGGAAGCCAGCCTCGGTGAAGCAGGACGGCCCGCAGCGTTCGGAGAGGGTGACAACACCGACAGGGACCGAGATGGTGCCGATCAGTTCCGGCACCGGCCGATCCTGTGGTCCCGACGGGCGTATGCGGATCCAGGCGATCTCGGTGGAGCCGCCGCCGATGTCGAACAGAAGGGCGCGGCGATCGCCGCATTCCAGCAAAGGCGCGCAGGCCTCCATGGCCAGCTCCGCCTCCTCCCGCGCCGAGATGATGCGAAGGCGCAGCCCCGTCTCGGCCTCGACCCGGTTCAGGAACTCCGCGCCGTTGGACGCGCGGCGACAGGCTTCCGTCGCCACCGCGTGCAGCGCCCGCACCGGGCGGCGCGCCAACTTGTGGGCACAGGCGTGCAGGGCGACGATGGCGCGGTCCATCGCGGCGTCGGATAGCCGCCCGGTGGCGCCCAGCCCCTCGCCGAGGCGGACGATGCGGCTGAAGCTGTCCATCACGCGGAAGCTGCCGTAGCCGGTCGGGCAGCCGAGGAGCAGGCGGCAATTGTTCGTCCCGAGGTCCAGCGCGGCATAGCCCGGCGATGCCGGAGTGCCCTGCCAAGCCTGGCAGCCAGTGGCGCGGCCCGGCGCGAGGCGCGGGTTGGCATCGCCGTGGGCCGTGTCGGGGAAGGGCAGATCGTCGGGCATGTCTCGATCAGATGGGGTGTCGCGCTCGCAATCCCGAGTCCCCGGTGCCGGGCGGGTGCGCCCGCCATGATCCGGCGCAGGCGCGCCTCGGGCAAGGCATTTCATGCGTGGCGTGGTTGCCTGCCCAGAAAACGCATGCTAGCACGCCGCTCCCGCCGATCAGTGGCCCAGTGCCCCGATCGGACGGTGGGGGATAGTTTAACGGTAGAACTCCCGACTCTGACTCGGGCAGTCTTGGTTCGAATCCAGGTCCCCCAGCCACGTCCCAATGCCTCGCAAGTCCAGGCATCCTGCCTGTGGCCCTGCGTCCTCAGGCTGCAAATCCGAACCGCCACACGGCCCCTGCCACGCCGAGCAGCAGGGCCAGCGCGACCGCAACCAGCCCGCCATCCCGCGTCAGCAGCCCTGCCGCGAAGAAGGCAATGACGGCCGAGGCGAGCGAGCCCGAGGTCGGAATCACCTCCATGAACGGCATGAACAGGGTCAGGCCCAGGATCAGGACCATTGGCAGGAACAGCCATGGCCGGTGCAGCAGGAAGCTCAGCCGTGGCCGCAGGAAGCGCTCTACGAAGGCCACCGGCTTGCGCAGCCAGGCGACGCCCTTGCGGAGCTTCTCGGTGGACATGTGGCGGCGCGTGATGAACCCGGGCAGCCACACGCATTCGCGGCCGATGATCATCTGCACCACCAGGATGAAGACGATGGTCGCGACGATCGCCGTGATCCCGGGGATGGCGCTGGCCGGCGAGACGGCGATCAACGAGAATACCAGCATCAGCGATGCGAAGGATTTCGGGCCGAGCTTCTCGATCACCTCCTGCACCGCAATGCTTTCGCCGTGGATCGAGCTTTCGAGCCGGTCCAGGACCTCGCTCAAGGCATGCGTTCGGTGGTCGGACATCTGCGTTCCCTGGCTGCGCGCCAGGAACGAGCTCGGGGCGGGCCGGTTGCCCCGACACCGCTTCACAGGCGACGACCAGGGCTGGCTCAGGCTGGTTTCACGCCGGTTTCCGTGATGATGCGGCCGTACTTCGACACCTCGCCCCGCACGAATTCTGCGAATTGTGCCGGCGTCGTCTCCCGCACATCTGCGCCTTCCGCCACCAGCCTGTCCCGCACGGTCGGTTCGCGCAGGATCTGGTTCACCTCGCGGTTCAGGCGCTCGACGATCGCGGCCGGCGTCGCGGCGGGGGCGAAGAAGCCGCCCCACAGGCTGAAATCGAATTCGGCGATGCCACCCTCCTGCACCGTCGGCAGGTCCGGCGCGCTCGGCATACGTCGCGCGGTGGAGACGGCGAGCATGCGCAGCTTACCCTCCCGCACATGTGGCACCGCGGCCGGCATTCCGGAGAAGAAGAAGCCGACGTGCCCGCCCAGCAGATCCGTCAGCGCCGGCCCGGCGCCGCGATAGGGCACATGCACCATCGGCGCGCCGCCGCGGCGGGCCAGGGTCTCAGCAGCGAAATGCCCGGGGGTGCCGGTGCCGGCGGAGGCGAAGGTCAGCGACCCCGGGCGTGCCTTCGCGCCGGCAATCAGCTCCTGCACCGTCCGGTAGGGCGAGGCCGCGTTCACCACCAGCGCCAACGCGGCATTGCCCACCAGCGCCACCGGCGCCAGGTCGGTAGCCGGGTCATAGGGCACGTCCGGCAGGAAGTTCCGCGCGATGGCGATTTCCGGCGTCTGCCCGAAGAGCAGCGTGTAACCATCCGGCGCCGCGCGCACCACGGCCTGCGTGCCGATGGTGCCGGACGCGCCAGAGCGATTCTCCACCACCAGATTCTGCCCGAGCGTGCCACGCAGCCTCTCTGCCACCAGGCGCGCGAACACGTCGCCGGTGCCGCCGGGGGCATAGGGTACGATCAGCTGGATTGGCCGCGTCGGCCAGGACTGTGCCCTGGCCCCCGGCGCCGCCATGCCGAGTGCCGCGAGCCCGGCCAGGCTCCGCCGCGTGATGTTTCCTGTCATTCTGTCTCTCCCTGTTGCCGCACCCAGCGCGCCACTTCGTCGTGGCGCGCGAACCAGACCCGGCCGCCCTGAAGCTGCATGTGCTGCAGGATGCGGTGGACCATGGCGGCCAGGGGCGGGCGGCCGCCGAAATGGGCGTGCACCGTCAGGTTCAGGATCTCCGGACGGCGGCTCAGCATCAGGAAGTCGAAGGTATCGCGGTAGACGTCGAGGAAATCCCTAGGGCTGCCGCGCATCACGCGGTTGTCGGTGAAGTCGCTGTGCTGCAGCGCCACCAGCTTTCCGGATTCCGTCGTCACCACATAGGGCAGGTCGGTGTCGTTGTAGTCGCCGTGCCAGAGGAAGCCCTCCTGTGCCAGGTAGCGCGCGGTGTGCTCGCTCGGCGACATGCGCGGGCTGGCCCAGCCGACCGGCCGTTCGCCCACGGCCTCCTCGATGATGCCGGCGCAGCGGCGGATCAGGGCGAGTTCCTCCGCCGGCTCCATGTAGGGCAGGAACATGTTCTGGGTGTAGGAATGCCCGGCGATCTCATGTCCCGCCGCGTGCAGCGCCTTCACCGAGTCCGGGTAGCGTTCCACAGCGCGGGCATTGGCGCAGATGGTGCCCTTCACGCCGAAATCCTCGAACAACTCGCCAAGGCGCCAGATGCCGGTGCGGCCGCCATATTCGGCCCAGGAAATGCCCTGGCGGTCCACCACCCCCTCCCGCAGCGGGCTGGCCATGGGGGAATAGGGCGGGGTGCGACCCTCCGGCCAGGTCTCGTACATGACGGTGACCATCACGGCGATCTGCGCGCCATTCGGCCACGCCTTCACCTTCGGTTCCGAGACCTGCACCGTGCCGCATCCTCCGCCTTATGCCGGAGGCACGGCCTCACGATCCGCGACCTGTCTGGCGGCGTGCGACCGTGGTCCGGACGTTTCCCTTGCCGAAGCTTCGCTGGCGCTCCGGGCAGGGTCAAGGCGCTGGCGCGGCTTTGCACCGGGTTGCGGTTGACGTGTGCCCCGTGCCTGCGGTCACCTTCGCATCCAAGCCGTCCAATATGGGGAAATGCCATGAACCATGTCAGCACCGCCGCCCGCGGGCCGCGCTACCGGCACGCGGCCGACGCCGCGGCGCCCTATCGCAGCATCACGGTCGAAAAGCTCACGCCCATCATCGGCGCCGAACTGGGCGGCGTCGACATCGGCAATCCCTCGGCCGAGCAGATGCAGGAGATCCACCGCGCACTGGCCGAGAACCTGGTCATCTTCTTCCGCGACCAGCACCTGACGCCGGACCAGCACCTGGATTTCGGCCGCCATTTCGGCGAGTTGCACATCCACCCCGCCGCGCCGACCGAAGGCCATCCTGCCCTGATGGTCATCAAGGCAGACCGCGACAGCCCGCGCGCCAATGGCGAGTTCTGGCACTCCGACGTGTCCTGCGACGAGGAGCCGCCGCTGGGCAGCATTCTCTACATCAAGCAGTGCCCGCCTGTGGGCGGCGATACGCTGTTCGCCAACATGTACGCCGCCTACGACGCGCTGTCGGACCGCATGAAGACGTACCTTGAGGGCCTGACGGCGGTGCATGACGGGGAGGAGGTGTATCGCGGCACCTATGCGAATCTCGGCGTGCATGACAAACCAGTCTATCCGCGCGCGGTGCATCCGGTGATCCGCACCCATCCCGTGACGGGCCGCCGTGCCTTGTTTGTCAACAAGGGCTTCACCCGCCGCATCCTGGACATCCCGGCGGATGAGAGCACCGGCATCCTCGCCTACCTGTTCGAGCACAGCGCCAACCCTCTGTTCCAATGCCGCTTCCGGTGGCGGGAGAATTCCGTGGCGTTCTGGGACAACCGCTGCGCGCAACATCGCGCGATGTGGGACTACTGGCCGGCGACGCGCTACGGCAACCGGGTCACGATCCAAGGCGAACGCCCGGTGTGACCGGCGTAGCTCTTGCCGGAGCGGGGACGCCCCGCCATGTCGAAGGCCCGGCCGCATTGCCGGATGCATGGGAGACGCAAAGATGACCTGGAAGACCCCGAAGATCGTCGAGATCTCGCTGGCGATGGAAATCAACAGCTACGCCTGCGCCGAAATCGCCTGAGCCTCCGCCTGCCTCCATGCTGCGCGCGATGATTCTGGGCGCCGGTGCCGGAGGCGGGTTTCCACAGTGGAATTCGGCCGGTCCCGGTTGCCGCCGGGCCCGTGCCGGAGACCCTGCGGCGCCGCGCCGCAGCCAGGCGAGCCTGGCCGTCAGCGCCGATGGCGAACGCTGGCTTGTGGTGAATGCAGCCCCCGACCTGCGCCAGCAGATCGAGGCAACGCCGGCACTGCATCCGCGCGTAGCGCCGCTGCGCAACTCACCTATTTCGGCCGTGCTGCTGACCGGTGGCGAAATCGATGCCATCGCCGGCCTACTGCATCTGCGCGAACGCCAGCCCTTCCGTCTTTACGCCGCCGCGCCAACGCGCGCCGTTCTGGATGCCAACCCCATCTTCGGTTGCCTGAATCCCGATTTTGTCGGCCGCGCCGACCTGCCACTGGATGCGGCTTTCGCGCCGCAGGATGCGGGCGGCGCCGCGCTCGGCCTGTCGATCACCGCCTACGTGGTTCCTGGCAAGGTGCCGCTGTACGCGGAAACCACCGGACAGCCGGATGTTTCCGAGGACGGGGAGGCGCTGGGCCTTGCGATTTCCGCGGGCGGCGCGGTGCTGCACTACATCCCGGGCTGCGCCATGATGACACCCGCGCTGCGGAACAGACTGCGCGGTGCCAACTGCGTGATCTTCGACGGCACGTTGTTCTCCGATGACGAGATGATCTCGGCTGGCGCCGGCCCGAAGACCGGCCGCCGCATGGGCCACATGCCGATCACCGAGACGCTTCACGAATTTGCGAGTCTCGGCGTCCGCCGCCGCATCCTGACCCACCTCAACAACACCAATCCCGCGCTGCTCGCCGACAGTCCCGAGCGCGCCACATTGGAGGCTGCGGGTTGGGAAGTGGCCGAGGATGGGATGGAGATCACGCCGTGACCGGAATGCTTTCGCCGCAAGCCCTTGAGGATGCGCTGCGCGCCATCGGGGCGGAACGCTACCATGTCCATCACCCGTTCCATCACCTGCTGCACGACGGAAAGCTGAACCTCGGGCAGGTCCAGGCCTGGGCGCTGAACCGCTACTGCTACCAGGCGCACATCCCGATGAAGGACGCCTCCCTGCTCGCGCGGCTGCCGACGCCGGAACTGCGGCGGGAGTGGCGCCGGCGGCTGGTGGACCATGATGGCGATGGCGGACATCCCGGTGGTGTCGAGCGTTGGCTGGCGCTGACCGATGGGCTGGGCCTGGACCGCGACTACGTCACCTCGATGGATGGCATCCTGTCCGGCACGCGCTTCGCGGTGGAGGCTTATGTACACTTCGTACGCGAGCGTAGCCTGCTGGAGGCGATTGCCTCCTCGCTCACGGAAATGTTCTCGACGGACATCATCCGCTCCCGTGTCTCCGGCATGCTGGCGAACTACGACTTCGTCTCGGAGGCGACTTTGGCCTATTTCAAGCCGCGCCTGACGCAGGCACCTGCGGATGTCGCCTTCGCGCTTGACTACGTGAAGCGGGAAGCGACGACGCCGGAGCTGCAACGTCAGGTGCTGGCCGCCCTGCGCTTCAAGTGCGACCTGCTGTGGGCTCAGCTGGATGCGCTGCATTTCGCCTATGTCGCGCCCGGCCTGCCGCCGCCCGGCGCCTTCCGCCCATGACGCCCCGCTTCGCCCCTGGCGTCCGGCTGCAGGAGGACAAGGCGCGCGATCGCTGGATCGTCATGGCGCCGGAACGCATGTTTGTGCCGGACGAGACGGCACTGGCGGTGCTGCGTCTGGTGGACGGCGTGCGCGACGAGGCGGCGATCATCGCGGCGCTCGCAGCGCAATACGATGCGCCGATCGAGGTGATCGGCGCCGATGTGCGCGCGTTGATCGCCGACCTCGTCACCCGGGGCGCGCTGCGCCATGGCTGACGCACCGCTCGCCCTGCTGGCGGAGTTGACGCATCGTTGCCCGCTGCGCTGCCCCTACTGTTCGAATCCCGTCGAGTTGACGCGGGCGCGCCAGGAGCTGGACACGGCGGAATGGGCGCGCGTGTTCCGCGAAGCCGCCACGCTCGGCTGCCTCCAGGTGCATCTGTCGGGCGGTGAGCCGACGGTGCGGCGCGACATCGCGGAGATCGTCGCCGCGGCGCGGGATGCCGGGCTCTACACCAACCTCATTACCGCCGGTGTATTGCTGGATCAGGCGATGATGGACCGACTGGTCGCGAACGGGCTGGATCACGTGCAGCTTTCCGTGCAGGACGCGGAGGATGCCGGCGCCGAGCGCATCGGCGGGATGCGTGGCGCCATGCCGCGCAAGCGGGAGGCCGCGCGCCTGGTACGCGACGCCGGGCTGCCGCTGACCCTGAACGCCGTGGTGCATCGCCAGAACCTGCACAACCTGCCGGCGCTGATCGAGATCGCGCTGGAATGGGGCGCGGCGCGGCTGGAAGTCGCGCATGTGCAATATTACGGCTGGGCGCTGGCCAACCGCGACGCCCTGCTGCCGAGCCGGGCCATGCTCGATGCGGCGACGCAGGTGGTGGATGCGGCGCGCGTGCGGCTGCGCGACCGGCTGGTCATCGACTACGTCGTGCCGGACTACCATGCCAGCCGCCCGAAATCCTGCATGGGTGGCTGGGGCCGGCGCTTCCTGGCGGTGTCCCCCGCCGGGCGCATCCTGCCGTGCCATGCCGCGGAGACGCTCACGGGCCTCGACTTCCCGAACGTGCGCGACACGTCGCTGGAAGTTGCCTGGAACGACAGCCCGGCCTTCAACGCCTATCGCGGCACGTCCTGGATGCCGAGCCCCTGCCAGGGCTGCGAACATGCCGAACGGGACTGGGGCGGCTGCCGCTGCCAGGCCTTCGCACTGACCGGCAACGCCAGTGCCACCGACCCCGCCTGCGCATTGTCTCCGCACCACGCGATGCTGGCGGACGCGGTGGCGGAGGCGGGTGAGACCGACTTCACCTATCGCGGCTTCTCCTGAAACGCGCGTCATCGCACTGGATTGCGTCTTGCCCAATTTCCGGTTGCACCCTTCTATGGTCCTGCAACGGCCTGAACGGCCGGGGAGGGGAAACAGAATGATCCGACGCAGCTTGATGGGTCTCGCCGCCGCCGCGGTGGCGCTGCCAGGCCTCGCCTTCGCGCAGCAGGCCGCACCGGCCCCGGCCTGGGCGCAGGGACGCCCCGCCGAGATGGCGAATTCACCGCTGGCGCCGCACCCGCCGCGCCTGACCAACACGCCGCCCGAACGCATTCCGACCGCCGCGCTGCGCGTGCCCGAAGGCTTCCAGGTGGAGCTTTGGGCGCATGGGCTGCCGGGTGCACGCGTGATGGTACGCGGCCCGGACGGCACCATCTTCGTCGGCACCCGCGCCATTGGCCGCGTCTATGCCGTGCGCGACAACGGCAACGCACGCACCGTCACCACGCTGATGCAGGGGCTGACCCAGCCCTCCGGCCTCGCGGTGCGGGACGGCGCGCTGTACATCGCGGCGATGAACCGAGTGCTGCGCATCGACAATATCGAGCAGAACCTGCAGAATCCGCAGCCGGTCGAACTGACGGAAGCGTTCGGCCAGGCGCCGGAGCCGCATCACGGCTGGAAGCACATCGCCTTCGGGCCGGATGGGCGACTTTACATTCCGCGTGGTGTGCCCTGCAACATCTGCGAATTCGATGGCGAGAAGTTCGCCCTGATCGAGAGCTGGAACCCCGACGGCAGCGACCGCAGGATCGAAGCGCGCGGCGTGCGCAATTCGGTCGGCTTCGATTTCCACCCGCGCACCGGCCAGCTCTGGTTCAGCAACCACGGCCGCGACTGGGCTGGCCACAACAATCCCTCCGACACGCTGCATGTGAACCTGCGGAGCGGCGAGCATCACGGCTTCCCGTGGTGCGCCGGTGGCTTCCAGGACCCGGCGGCGTCCGAGCCGACGCGACTGTGCAACGAATTCCCGCCGCCGGCCCGCGTCCTCGGCCCGCATGTCGCGCCAGTCGGCACGCATTTCTACACCGGCACGCAATTCCCGGAGCAGTATCGCAACGCGCTGTTCGTCGCCTTCCAGGGCTCCTGGAACCGCGAGCCGCTTTCGGGCTTCGAAGTGGTGGTGGTGCGTGAGGCCGAGGGTGGACGGCTGGTGCAGGAACCCTTCATGACCGGCTTCCGTGACGACGCCGCGCAGAAGTTCAACGGCCGGCCCTCGGGCCTGCTGACGATGCCGGATGGCTCCTTGCTGGTCTCGGACACCGACAATGGCGCCATCTACCGCGTGACATATCGCCGTTGATGCAGTGCTACGGATTGCTGACGGCGGCCGCACTGGCCGCCGCCTTCGCCCAGCCCGCCGCGGCGCAGGATGCTGCCCGCGGTGCCGCCGTCGCCGAAGCCCGCCAATGCGCCGCCTGCCACGGACCCGGCGGCCGGAGCGAGACCGCCGAGATGCCGTC
Source organism: Falsiroseomonas sp. HC035 (assembly GCF_050563525.1). Lineage (NCBI taxonomy): Bacteria > Pseudomonadati > Pseudomonadota > Alphaproteobacteria > Acetobacterales > Roseomonadaceae > Falsiroseomonas > Falsiroseomonas sp. HC035. Next base: position 112,397 of record NZ_JBNXUN010000003.1, on the reverse strand, counting down.
GCTCGCTGGCCAGCAGGTGGATTTCCTGACCATGCAACTGGTGCTGTTCCGCGAGGGGCTGCGCCAGGTGCCGGCCATGACGGAGGCGGCGAAGGGACTGACGGACCAGGAAGCCGAGGACCTGGCTGCGCATTTCGCAGCCCAGCCCTCCGGCCCGCCCGCTGATCGCGGCGCGCGTGACGCGGCGCTCGCGGCGCGGGGCGAGGAGTTGGCGGCCGGCCGGAACTGCGGCGTCTGCCACCTGCCAAGCTATGCCGGCCGCGCCAACATCCCCCGCGTCAACCACCAGCGGGAGGACTACCTGGCCCATGCCCTGCGCGAGTATCGCGACAATGTCCGCGTCGGCGCCGACACGCAGATGAACGGTCTCCTGTACGGCATTGGCGACGCCGACATCCGCGCGCTCGCGCATTACCTGGCACACAGCGAATGAAAATCTCCCGCCGCGCCCTGTTCGCCTCCGCCGCCGTGCTCGCCGCGCCAGGTGTGCTGCGCGCGCAGCCGGCGCCGCCACCCATCCTGTTCATCCACGGCAATGGCGACCACGCCGCGCTGTGGCAGACGACGCTGTGGCGCTTCGAGAGCAACGGCATCCCGCGCGACCGCCTGATGGCGGTCAACATGCCCGACCCGCTGTCGCGGGACGATGACCTGGTGCCGCAGCCCAACCGCAGCAGCACCGTGGAGCAGACCGATCGGCTGACGGATTTCGTGGCGGACCTGCGCGCGCGTACCGGTGCACCGCGTGTAGCGCTGGTCGGCAATTCGCGCGGCGGCAATCCGATCCGCGACTTCGTCGTACATCGCGGCGGCGCGCCGCAGGTCTCGCATGCCGTGCTGTGCGGCACGCCCAACCGTGGCACCTCCGACTGGCCGGAGTCGCGTAACCGGGAGTTCAACGGCAAGGGTCCCTTCCTGACCCGTCTGAACGGCGGCACCACCGATGTGGTGCCGGAGACGGATTTCCTGACGATCCGCAGCGCCTGGAACGACGTATATGCCCAGCCTCGCGCCATCTGGTCGCCGACCCCGGACCGCCCGACCGGCACCGATGTCGACGGGCCGGAACTGCGCGGCGCCACCAACCTGGTGCTTGGTGAACTGGACCACCGCGAGACCGCCTATCACTGGCGCGCGTTCCGCGAACAGTTCCGCTTCATCGTGGGGCGAGAGCCCGGCCATATCGCGGTGGTGCCGGAAGCGCGCCCGGTGCTGGACGGTATCGTCACGCAATCCGCCCCCGTCGTGACGAACCGCCCGGTGCCCGACGCCGTGGTCGAGGTGTTCCGCACCGACCCCGAGACCGGTGCCCGCATCGGGGAGGCGCTGCACCGCCGCACGACCGGCGCCGATGGCCGGTGGGGCCCGGTGACGGTGGCAAGTGACTGGCCGCTGGAGATCGTCGTCGCGGCCCCCGGCCACACCACCACGCACATCTACCGCAACGCCTTCCCGCGCAGCTCCGATGTGGTGCACCTGCGCCCCCGCGCGCTGGCGGCGGCGGAGCGTTCGGCGGGTGGCGTCGTGGTACTGCAGCGGCCGCGCGGCTATTTCGGAATCCCGCGCGACATCGTGCTGCTCGATGGCCGGCAGCCGGCCACGCTGCGCCCTGGCGTCGCGGTTGCCGCAGCCGCGACCGTACAGCTTCCGGCGGCGGAACTCGGCCGGCCGGTGGTCGGCGTCTTCAACACCGAACGCATCGTGGCACGTGCCTGGCCCGCTGCGGAAGGCCGCATCAGCGTGGCGGAACTGACCTGGTAGCAGGCGGTTTTATTCACCGCCGGAATGGACGTCATCAGCACTTGGCGCTGGCTGGGGCGGCGCTGCCGCGGATAGACCTCGGCCACCACCAATGCAGGAGACGTTCCCGATGGCAAAGGTCCTGGTTCTCTACTACTCCGCCTACGGCCACATCGAGGCGATGGCGCAGGCGGTCGCCGAAGGTGCCCGCGCGGCCGGCGCCGAGGTCGACGTCAAGCGCGTCCCCGAACTGGTGCCGGAGGAGATCGCGCGCAAATCCGGCTACAAGCTGGATCAGGCCGCGCCCATCGCTACGGTGGACGAACTGCCGAACTATGATGCCATCATCTTCGGCAGCGGCACGCGCTACGGCACCATGACGTCCCAGATCCGCAACTTCATCGACCAGACCGGCGGGCTGTGGGCGAAGGGCGCGCTGAACGGCAAGGTCGGCTCGGCCTTCACCTCCTCCGCCACGCAGCACGGCGGGCAGGAGAGCACGATCCTCACCTTCATCCCGACCATGCTGCATCTCGGCATGGTCGTGGTCGGCCTGCCCTATGCGTTCCAGGGGCAGACGGGCGTCAAGGAGGTCATGGGGAACAGCCCCTACGGCGCGTCGACCATCACCGATGGCGACGGCAGCCGCATGCCCTCTGCCATCGAGCTTGAGGGCGCCCGCTTCCAGGGCCGCTACGTGGCCAAGGTGGCGGCAGCCGTGAAGGCCGGCGGGCCGCTGCTCGGCTGAGGCCGCTCAGCCGGGCGCCAGCGCCGTCAGCAGCGGCGCCATGCCTGCCTCGCCCATCCCGCCTTGCGCCGCCGCCCGCGCGACCGCGAGGTTGGCTGCCACGCGCGGCGGGGCGGCAGGCAGCGCGGCCAGTGCGGCGAACACCTCGGCCGCCTCCGACGCTCGCCCGGCCAGCAGCAGGGACATGCCGAGGTTGTTGGCAATGCCGATGCTGGCCGGCGCCAGAGCCAGCGCCGCGCGATGGCCGCGCTCGGCCTCGGTGTGCCGGCCCAGCAGATCGAGCGCGACCGCCTGCCCGCCGAGGGCTTGCGCATCCTGCGGCGCCGCCGCGACCGCGCGGCGGAAATGATCCAGCGCCTGGTCCGCCGCGCCGGCGCGCAGCCGCAGCCGGCCACTGGCGACCAGCAGGCCGGCATCGGCGGGATGGCGTTGCAGCGCCCGCAGCAGAACCTGTTCCGCCTGCGCCGCGTTGCCAGCCCGCATCAGCGCCGCGGCGAAGCCCGCCTGCACGGCCGGGTTGCCCGGTTCCGCTGCGGCGGCGGAGGCGTACATGGACAGTGCCATGTCGGTTCGCCCGGCCGCCTCGGCCGCGGCGGCGACGCGGAGGCGGGAGCCGGTGTCGTGGTCCCGCGGCCCGGTCGGCGGCGTGGCTGCGCAGCCGGCAAGCAGCAACAGCAGGGGCCATAGGCCGCGCATCATGGGGAACCTCCGAGCGTCTTGCCGATTTCGAGAATGGATGGACCGATCAGCGCGATGAAAAGCGCCGGCAGGATGAACAGGATCAGCGGCAAGATCAGCATCGCTGGCAGGCGGATCGCCTTCTCCTCAAGCCGCAGCATGCGTTCCTGCCGCATGTCGGCCGCCAGCACGCGCATCGCCTGGGCCAGGGGCGTGCCGTAGCGCAGAGTCTGCGACAGTGTCGCGGACAGGCGCTTGAAACCCTCGAGCCCCGTCCGTTCCGCCATGCGCTCCAGCGCCAGGCGGCGATCCGGCAGCATGCGCAGTTCCTGCACCAGGATGTTCAGTTCCAGCGCAATTGCCGCGTTGGAGCCGGCCATCTCGCGGGAGACGCGATCCACCGCCGTCTCCAGCCCCAATCCGGCCTCGGCGGCGACCACCAACAGGTCCAGCGCATCCGGCAGGCCGCGCTTGAGGCGCTGCTGGAAGCCACGGCGCAGCCGGTCCATCACACGGTTCGGCCCGATGACGCCGGCGACCACGCCGCCGAAGGTCAGGAAGATGGCGTTGTGGGTCTCGGCTTCCGTTGCAACGGCGCCGCCCAATGCGGCCAGCGGGAGCGTCAGCATCAGCACGGCCTTCAGCCCGATGAAGACCGGCACGCCGTGCCGCGGGTCGAGGCCGGCGGCCGCCATGGCGCGCTGGAATTCCTGCACCTCCGCGCCGGAGACGATGGCACTGTCCCGCAGCCATTCCCCCAGGCGGCGGAAAGGACGGCTGAGGACGCCCGCGAGGCTTCGTGCGGTGCGCCCGTTCGCCGCGCGTTCCGCCGGTCGCACCACGGAGCGCAGGCGCAGCGCCAGGTCGCGCTCCTCCGCGCCCTGGGCCAGCAGCGTTGCGGCCAGCACGGCGAGCGCGATGGCCACGCCGGCGGCACCCATCGCCATCAGCAGCGACGCAAGCGGCAGCGGCTGCGGCATCAGTCGCGCCCCGCCTGGCGAATCAGCCAGCGGATCGACAGCACGCCGAGGATCATCATGCCTAGGCCGGTCAGGGCCATGGTCCGGCCGGTTGGGTTTTCGGTGAAGGCGCTGATGTAGAAGGGCTGCATGGCGGACATGCCAAGGGCTGCAATGAAGGGCAGCGCCAGCAGCAGCGCCGCCTGGGCCTTTGCCTCTCCGGCCATCGCCTGCGCGCGACGCGCCATGGCGACGCGCTTGCGCACCATCTCGGACAGGTTGTCGAGCGTCTCCGCCAGGCTGCCGCCGGTCTGCGCCTGCAGGCCGAGCGTGACGGCGAGGAAGGCATATTCGGTCAGGCCTGTGCGCTCATGCAGACGCGCCAGCGCCACCTCGATCGGCCGTCCGATCGCCATGTCGCCGATCACCCGGGCGAATTCGTCGCGCGTCGGGGCCGGCATCTCGCGGCTGATGCCGCGCAGCGCCTCGGCCAGCGGCAGGCCGGCGCGGATGGCGCGCACCATCAGTCCCAGCGCATCGGGGATCTGCACGAAGACCTGCTCGCAGTAGCGCGCATGTTGCCAGCCGAAGATGCCACGCGCGGCCAGCACGCCGATCACCGGCGCGACCAGCAGTGCCGGCGCTTGGCCCAGGATTTCGCCCAGCATCAGGGCGGCGCCGATCGTGGCCAGCACCCCGAGCAAGGCAACCAGTGGCCAGGCGATGACCTGTTCCTGTGGCATGTCCGGGTTGAAGCGGAGGAATCGGAAGATGCGCATCGCCAGCGCGCCGTGGCGGCTGCCGCCAACGCGGATGCTCGGCAGCGCCACGTCGGCGCCCTGTGGCGCCACCTGGGACAGGCCGCGCACACGCTCGCGCATCGCCCGCCCCGTGCCGCCATGGATCAATGCCAGCCCGCCCAGCAGCAGGCTGAGCAACAGAGGCAGGGCGATCAGCAGCGCCAGCGCCGTGGACATGTCATGCGTCCCGCAGCGCGTTCATCCAGGCCTCGCCGAGTCCAAAATACTCCAGCCGCTCATAGAAGCCCGGACGGATCGCCGGTGTCACCCAGCGCCCGCGGATGCGCCCGGTGGCGTCGTCGCCCTGGAATTCAAAGGCGAAGATGTCGTTCATCGTCACCACCTCGCCCTCCAGCCCCACCACCTCGCTCACCTGCAACACGCGGCGGCCGCCGTCGCGCATGCGCGCCACCTGCACGATGATGTCGACAGCGCTGGCGATCTGCGTGCGGATGGCGCGGCTGGGCAGGCTGGACTGGCCCATCTGCACCATGTTCTCGATGCGGATGATGGCGTCGCGCGTGGTGTTGGCGTGGACGGTGCAGTAGGAGCCGTCGTGCCCGGTGTTCATCGCCTGCAGCATGTCGAAGGCCTCCGCGCCGCGCACCTCGCCCACGATGATGCGATCGGGGCGCATGCGCAGCGCGTTCTTGATCAGGTCGCGCTGGGTGATCTCGCCGCGGCCTTCGAGGTTCACCGGCCGCGTCTCCAGCCGTACCACATGCGGCTGCTGCAATTGCAGTTCCGCCGCATCCTCGATGGTGACGATACGTTCGCCATGGTCGATCAGACGGCTCATGGCGTTCATCATCGTGGTCTTGCCGGAGCCGGTGCCGCCGGAGATCACCACGTTCAGCCGGCAGCGCGCCGCGATCTCCAGCACCCGGGCCACGGCATCGGACATCGACCCGCCCTCCGCCATCGCGCGCAGGTCCACCTTGCGCTTGGCGAATTTGCGAATGGAGATGCAGGCACCATCGATGGCCAGCGGCGGGAACACGACGTTGACGCGGCTGCCATCGGCCAGGCGGCAATCCACCAGCGGGCTGCTTTCATCGACGCGGCGGCCCACGGTCGCCGCCATCTTCTGCGCGATGGCGGCCAGCTGGGCCGCGCTGCGGAAGCGGATGTCGGTCTGCTGCACGCGGCCGCGCACCTCGATGAAGACGCGGTCCGGGCCGTTCACCATGATGTCGCTGATGCTGTCATCGGCCAGCAGTGGCTCGAGCGGGCCGTAGCCCACCATATCGTCGGCAAGCTCCTGTGCGATCTGCGCCTGTTCGCGCGCCGAGATCTCGATACGCTCGCGGCCCGCGATCTCGTGGACCAGCGATTCCAGCTGCTGCCGCAGCGCCGCGGCCGGCAGTTCGGCCGCCACCACGGGATCGACGCGCTCCATCACCTGCACGCGCAGGCGGCGGACCGGCGCATCGGAGGATGCGACGGGCTTCGGTGGCATCGGTGGTGCAGGGGGCGGCGCCTCGGTGACCGTTGCGGTCTCCAGCCGTCGCCCGAAGGTGCGGCTCATGCGCGGGCGCGCCCGAACAGCCGCGCCAGCAGGCCCGGCGCCGCCTGCGCTGCCGGCAGGGCCGAGATCTCCTGCATCAGCGGTGCCATGGCCCGTCGCAGCGCCGGCACATCCGGCGCCGCCGGACGACCAAGGTTCGCGGCGCGTGGCAGTTGCTTCGGCAGGTCGGGCAGCACCACGTCGGGCGCAGCGCCGAGGCCCTCCTCCACCAGCTTCGGCTTGAGCCCGCCCGGCATCCCGCTGCGGTTCAGCACCAGGGTGGTCTGCGAACTGCCACAACCGGCGATCAGTTTGCGCAGGGCCAGCGCATCCCGGATGCCGGCGATGTCGGGCCCAAGCACCAGCACGGTCTGGCGCGAGGCCGCGAGCGCCGCGCGCTCCGCCGCGCCGGGTGGCATGGGCAGGTCGATGACGACGTGGTTGAAGCGGTGGCGCAGCATCTCCAGCACCTGGCGCAGCCCGGCTTCGGTCGGCGCCGGCAGGCTGTCCATCGGCTCCTCCGCTGCGATCAGGCGCAGGCGGTCGCCGATCGGGATGCCGACGCGGTCGAGGAACAGCGCATCGACGCGATCCGGCTGTTCCAGCGCCACGCGCAGCCCGGTGCCGGGCCGTACGCCCAGCATCAGCCCGGCGCTGCCGCCGCGCAGATGCAGGTCCAGCAGCGCGACATGGCCGCGGCTGGTGGCGGCGAGCTGCACCGCGAGGTTCACCGCCACCGTGGTGGCGCCGCAGCCGCCGCGTGCGCCGCAGACGGAAACCACTTGGCTGCCGCGGCCCAACGCCTCGGCCGCCGCCGCGGCCTGCCCCGCCAGCAGCGGGCCGAACAGCCGCGCCACGGTGTCGCGCGTCAACGGCTTGTGCAGGTATTCCGCGACGCCCAGGTCGCGGGTCATCTGGCGGTAGAAGGCAATGTCGCTGCGCTCGCCGATCACCAGCACGCGCACGTCGGGCGTACACACGGCGGCCAGCGCCTCCAGCGCCGGCACCGCCTCCGTCATGCCGCCGATGTCGATGATCAGGATGGACGGTGTCGCCTCGCGTTCCAGCGCGCGGGTCGCGGCGCGCACGTCGCCGCGGCGGATCTGCAGGCTGCCGAGCAGGTCGGGAAGTCCGCCGCGCAGCGCCGCCTCGCTCGCCTCGTCGGCGACGAAGGCCAGGCAGGCGGGGCGATCGCCGACGGGCGACACCAGCGGCCCGCCGCGGCCGGCATCCGGCGCCTCTCGTGCCATCCGCGGTTCAGCGGGCACCGGACGGCTCCATCGGGGCATCCTGCGTCGTGGCGGGCGCGCCGCCGATGCGGGCAGCGCGACTGTCCGGCAACGACCGGCGGCGATCGCGCTCGAGCCGCTGGATCGCGAGACTTCCGGGCTGCGCGCGGTCGGTCGCTGCCGCCCGGCCACGCATCGCGTCCTGCGGGTCGGCCAGCATCAGGCGCAGATTCGCATCGTTCACGCCGCTGGCCTGCCAAGTCCCGGGCCTGGCGAAGTCGCCGCCACCGCAGGCGGCCAGCGGGTACAGCAGAAGCACGACCAGGATCTTGCGCATCGCCATCTCCCTCAATCCAGGATGAAGCCGGCGTCGATGTCGCTCGGTGGCACCGGCGCCGCGCCACGCGCCACCTGCCGGCGGTGCAGGATGCGGTCGAGGTCGGTTGCCGGTCGGAAGCGATCCGTCGGTGCCGCCAGCGCGCGCGGATCAGACACCGGCTGCACCAGGTAAGGCGTGATGATGATGACCAGCTCCGTCTCGTTGCGGCGGTAGCGGTCGGAGCCGAACAGCGCACCCAGCACCGGCACGTCGCGCACGCCGTTGATGCCGCTGTTCACCATGGTGTTGCTCTGCTGCAGCAGGCCGGCGATGGCGAAGCTCTGGCCGCTGCCGAGTTCCACCGTGGTCTCCGCACGGCGCACGGCCAGTGCCGGGATGCGCACCACGCCGCTGGCCAGCGGCACGCTGATGGAGCCGTTCTCGGTCAGCTCGCTGACCTCCGGCCGCACCCGCAGGTTCAGCCGGTCCGAGCCCAGCACGGTCGGCACGAAGGCCAGGCTGACGCCGAACTGCTTGTACTCGATGGTGATGGAGTTGGTGCTGTTGCTCGCCGCCACCGGCACCGGGAACTCGCCGCCGGCCAGGAAGCTCGCCTGTTCGCCGGATTGCGCCGTCAGGTTCGGCTCGGCCAGGATGGTGATGAGCTGGTCGGCGGCCAACGCATCGACCACGCCGTTGATGTCGAAGGCGGAGCGGCTGCCGGACGGCTGGCGGGCGAAGCCGTTGAGCACCCCGGTCGCGCCGGCGGATTGCAGGCCGATCATCAGCCCGGCGGCGTTGCTGGCGAAGCCCTGCCAGTTGAAGCCAAGCTCCCGGCTCACCTGGCGCGAGATCTCGGCGACGCGGACTCGGAGGTTGACCTGGATGCCGGCGAGCAGCGTCAGGTTGTTGATGACCTCGCGCCCCTCGCCGCCATAGGTGCGGGCGATGGTCTCGGCGCGCTGCGCATCGGCGGCGTTCGGGACCGCGCCGTCCAGCACCAGCGGGCCGCGAACAGTGCCGCCCACGGTCAGCGCGGCGGCGCCGGGCACCAGCCGGCGGATCATGCTTTGCACCGCCGCGGCGCTGGGCGGCGGCGGCGGCGCGGCGGGTACGGCCTCGGCGCCGGCGGCCGGCACCGCCGCGGCACGGCTGGGCAGCACAGTGATGTCGAACTCGGCGACCGGCGCGCCGTCTTCGGCGGTTGCGATGACGGTCGTTCGACCCGGCGCCACCGCCATCAGGAACAGGCTGGTGGGGGAGGCCGGCTGCACGCGGGCGATCCGCGGGTCGGAGGCCAGGACGGTGATGGCGGGCACCGGCAGGCGCAGCAGCCGGCCGGCCCCGGCTTCGAGCAGCACCGAGACCGGCAGCCCTGGGGTCTGCGCGGGTGCGGGGGTGGCTGGGGCCTGCGGCGAGACGCGCAGCGGCTGCGCCGACACGGCGGTGGCGACGATGGCCAGGCCGGCCGCGACCAGGGCGCGTAGGGCGGGGCGCTTCACCGGAACACGACCTCGGTCTTCTCGTCGCCCTGGAACACCTGCATCCGAGAGCCCTGGCTGATGGCGGACCGCGCCAGGGCGGGGGAGACGTCGGCGCCGAACACCGGCGCCGTCGCGCCCGCGGCCTGGACCACCGGCTGTTCGATGGACCGCACCGTCAGCGCGATGCGGCCGAGCCGGCTGGCGACGGCGACGCGTTCCGCCTGCTCGCCCGAAACCTCCAGCGTCACGGTGCGGGCGATGCGGCCGACGGTGGCTTCGGCGGCGCTGGCGCCGCGGGTGAATTGCTGGTCCACGGCAATGACGCGGACATCGACCAGTACCGTCTCGCCGATCACGCGCCGGGCCAGCGGCGCGTCGGTGGCGGCCAGTTCCTGGGTCAGGATCAAATCCACCTGGTCGCCGGGCCAGATCAGGCCGGCGGCCCCGGTCACCACGTCGACGCCGACGGAGATGGCGCGGCTGCCGGGGCGCAGCACGGCGGCGAGGAAGCCACGGTCCCGCGGGCGCAGCACGTCGTCGCGGTGCAGCGGCACCTCGGGCTCGAGGTAGCGGCGCAGGAGCGCGCCGCGCAGTTCGATGCGGGTTTCCTCGCCAGGGGCGATGGCACCGTCCGGCACCTGGTCGGGCCGGACTTCGCGCGTGGCGAAATCCTCGTCCTTCAGCAGTGTGCCCGGCAGCAGTGGCCGGGCGGCGACGACGATGCTGATACGGGCGGGCGGTGGCGGCGCGGCGGGGGCTGCGGCCTGCTGCGAAGCTGGCGCGGTATCGGGCGCCAGCATCTGCCACGCCACGGCGCCGAGGCCCAAGGCGCTCAGCAGGAGGGAGCCGATGAGCAACAGGCGGAGATACATGGCTCAGTGGCCCGCGAGGTGGGTGAAGATGCCGCCGGCAGCGATGGCGACGGCATAGGGCAGGGGACCGCCGCGGCGCAGACGCCGCATCTCGACTGCCACGACGCGGCGCAGGCCAGAACCGCCGAGGGCAGGTGGGCGGCGCGAAACGAGGTATGGGCCCGACATGTAGCCCAGGCCGAGCGCGCCACCGGCCATCACTGTGATCAGGAGGAAATCGAGTATTGTGCCAAGCGGCAGGCCCAGCGCCAGGGCCGTCGCCAGCTTCACATCGCCGCCACCGATCCAGCCTCGCATGGCGACTGCCAGAAGTACCGTGAACAGCAGCGTCGCCGCCGCCGCCGACAGCAGCAGCGGCGACCAGCCCATGGACGCACGCAGTCCGAGCCCAATGGCAGCGACGGCCAGTGCGATGCCATCGGGCAAGGTCCGGGTCAGCACGTCGCGCCAGGCGACGACCAGCAGGAGCATGACGATCGCAATCTCTGCCAGCGTCGTCATGGTGGCGTCTCCCGGAAGCAGACTCCCATCAGCCTCCCCAATCGGCAGCGGCGTGACGCGGCCTAGCTCATGAGGCCCGAAAACTTCGCGACCAGCAGCGGCTGAAGCGCAGCCACGGCGAGGCCGACAGCCACGACGATTGCGGTGGCCAGCACGGCATATTCCGCCGCGGTGACGCCCTTGCGATCTGCCAGGGCGCGGCGGGCGTTGGTGAAGGCGAGAGCGATCATTGTGGCATTCCTTGTCGTCGACACGATGCAGGGTGTGCCGAGGCCTGTATGGGCCCCGCGCCGGAGGTTGCGTGCCATCCGACGCCTGCAATTGGGATGACTATTGAGGCGAGTGCAACGAAAGCTTTGCAACCTATTGTTGTGTGACACTCCCTGACAAATCCTGAAGCAGGCGCTGCTGCGCCGGACCCCCGAGTGCTGCCATATGCGCGTTCCACAACCGGAGCGGGAGAAGCCCGTGCTTCAGGCAGCGCAGATCATCGCCGGACGGCGGGGCCGGCGTGGCTCCGTCGCCGGCATGACGGCCGTCAGCTTCACGGTGCTGATCGGCTTCCTCGGCCTCGCCGCGGAAGGTGGCACCTGGTACCTGGCCGCGCGCAATGCCAGCACTGCGGTCGACCTCGCCGCGCTGGCCGGCGCCATGACATGGGAGGCGGGCGGTGCGGTCGTGGCCGTCGCCACCGATACCGCGACCCGCAACGGCTTTGTCACGGATGGTCGTACCACCGTGGCGATCAGTCACCCGCCCACGACCGGCACCTTTGCCGGCAACGCCGCGGCGGTGGAGGTCGTCATCACACAGCGGCAGGAGGTGCGGCTGGTCGGGATGTTCGTGGATGCGGCGCCCACCATCCGGCGTCGCGCCGTTGCCATCGCCAATATCGATGAGCAGGTCTGCCTTCTGGCGCTTGGCGGCGGGCTGGAACTCGGCGGCAACAGCACCACCCATGCGACGCGCTGCGCCCTCGCAGCGAATACGCCGGCGCCGGGCGGCATCCGTATCTATGGCAGCGCCAGCGTGCGCGCCGCGGCGCTGGTCACCACCGGCACGTGCAGCGGCTGCACAAGTGGCGATGTCTGGGCGGATGCGGCGCGCACCCAGCGGCCGGTGGTGACGGCCGGGCGGGTGAACCCCGTCACCGACCCCTTCGCCGGCCTGCAGGGCTGGACGCCGAGCCTACCCGCCTGCCGCAGCGGCGCTGTCACCTTCACCAGCAACAAGGCGACGCTCTCCCCCGGTGCTGCTATCTGCGAAAACCTCACGATCGGCACGAAGGACCACCTGCACCTGGAGCCGGGCATCTACTATCTCAGGAACGCCGACCTGACGGTGCAGGGAAAGATCACCGGGGATGGCGTGACGCTGGTGATGACGGGCGATGCCGACCGCGTCGGCACCCTCCGCATCAACGCCCAGGCCACCGGCGCGCTGCGCGGTCCCGCCACCTCGCTCATCGCCGGCCATCCGGAAGCCGCCGGGCTGGTCGCGTACCGCGACGCCCGCGCCACCAACAATGGCAGTACGAAGGAGGTCCAGCTGAACGGCGGCGCCACCATGCAGATGTTCGGCGGCATGTATTTCCCAAGCTCCGACGTGGTGGTGAACGGCAACAGCGGCATCGGCTATTCCAGTTGCCTTGGCGTGATCGGCTACCGGCTGTCCTTCTCCGGCTCCTCGGACACCGATGTGGATGTCTCCGGCTGCGCCGGCTTCACGCCGTTCGCAACCCTGCGCACCGTGCGACTGGTGGAGTAGCGCAGATGGCCGGCTGGAACATCCGCGGGCCCGGCGCACGGCGCGGCATCGCCGCCGTGGAATTCGCCGTGGTGGCGCCCGTGCTGCTGCTGGCCATCCTGGCCGCGCACGATGTCGCCAACCTGGCGCAGACCTCGATCCGGCTGGAACGCGCGGCCCGTGCCGGCGCGCAGCAGGCGGCCGCCGACCCGGCGGACCTCGCCGCCATCCGCGCCCGCGTCATCGCAGCCTGGCCGGCGCTGACCGAGGCGGATGTGCCGATGCCGGTGCTGGTCTGCGAGTGCGCGGCCAGCCCCGCCGCCTGCGACCTGCCGTGCCCGGGTGGGGCGACGCGGCTGCTGACCGTCACCGCGACGCGGACGCTGGTGCCGCACCTGCTGCATGGCATGACCCAGGGCACCGGCCATGCCGTCCTGCGCCTGCGCTGAGCCGCGCCGTGCCGGATCCATGATCCGCCTTGGCCGACGCGGCGTGGCCAGCCTGGAGTTCGCGTTGGTCGGGCCCGTCCTGGTCCTGCTGCTGGTCGGCGGGATGGAGGCGGGGCGCTACATGGCCACGGTTGAATCGCTGCGCATGGCCAGTGCGGAGGCAGTGCGCGCGGTGACACTGCGCGGCGGGCGGAACATCGGCAGCGGCCTTGCGGCCTGCACCGGGCTCAGTGGCGCCCAGTCGGGGCAGGCGCAGATCGGCCAGGCGGCAAGCCTGCCGCTGCTCGATCCGGCGAAGCTTGAGGTCACGCTCAGTGACTGCGCCATGGACGGCGCGGTGGCGCGGGTGACGGTCGCCTTGCGCTACCCGCACGCCGCCACCGTGCCCTGGTTCGCGATGACGCTGACGGAAACGACGCAGGCGATCTTCAACTGACCGCTTCGGTCCTTGTATTGCACACGCGGATGTGAGAAATTAACTTTCTAGTATCCGGCGATCGAGCGCGCCCCATGACCGCCATTCATCCCCCGAGCCTGCGGCCCAGCCCCGTGACGATCCCCGTTCCAGATCCCCTTCCGGCACCCATGCACAGCCTGCTGATCGTCGAGGATGATGCGATCCTCGCCGGCGAACTGCTGGAAACCTTCGCGGATCATGGCATGGCCGCACGATCCGTGGACAAGTGGCCCGCCGCCCTGAAGATGCTGGAGGACTGGCAGCCCGACCTCATCATCCTCGACCAGCGCCTGGGCGCGGTCGACACGTTGCTGATGCTGCCGGCGCTGCGGGCGCTGACCGCGGCGCCCGTGCTGTTCCTCACCGGCAACCGGTCGGAGGCCGATCGCGTGATCGGCCTGGAACTGGGGGCCGATGACTTCCTGCTGAAGCCGATCGCGGGCCGCGAACTCGTGGCGCGGGTGCGCGCGCATCTGCGCCGGACGGTGCGGCGCGAGGCAGTGCCGGCCGGCGAGTGGCGCATTGCTCCGTCGGAGCGGCGCCTGTACCGCCCCGACCGCAGCGCCGTGCCGCTGACGGCGGCGGAGTTCACGCTGCTCGCCCTGCTGGCGGAGCGGCCCGGCACACCCGTGGACCGGGAGGTGCTGACCCAGCAGGTGCTGCGCCGGCCCTATCGCGCGGAGGATCGGTCGCTGGACAACCTGGTGCACCAGATCCGTCGCAAGCTGGGCTGCCGCGGCGCGGGGGAAGTGATCGTCGCGATCCGCAACCAGGGCTACGCCTTCAACGGGTTCCCCGAGGCCTGACGCAGGGACGGGCGACCTAGCACTCGGTGCCGGTGAAGCTGCAACTGGCACTCGCGGGCAGGACGAGTCGCGCCACCGCGCCCTCCTGCCGCGCCACCCGGGCCAGCAGGACCAGCGCGCCGCCGTAGTAGTCCGTCGCCTCCGCCTGTGTCGGAAACACCGCGTCCTGCGCCGTGCCGGCCTGCGTCGCCGTCGCCAGCACGATCACCGCCGTGACGCCGGCATGCGCGGGGTAGGGAGCCAGGCTGCCGGTGCGAAGGTCCACCCAGGCGGGGTGCCGGCCGGGCGGGAAGCCGGGGTGGCGCTGGCGCCAGAAGTCGACGGCGGCGCCCAGGGCCGGTGCCGTGTGCTCGCCGGCCCAGCACAGGTTCAACGGCACCCGGATGGCATCCCAGGAAAACCGCGCGGGCCAATCCGCCGCCGGCAGCAGCGAGCCATCGTTGCGCGACAGCGTCACCCAATCCGCCGGCAAGCCCCAGCGCCCGAAGCGCGCCGAGGCCAGCAGCCGGTGCGCGGAAACCTCGAGCGCCGCCCAGCCCGGGTCTGGCGCGAGCCGCGCCAGCGCGCGCAGCGCGGCCAGGTTGTAGTAGGACGGGTTGAGGATCGCGTGGCCCGGCCGCTCGAATCCGTAGGGCCCAGGCAGCAGCACCGTATCGCCGCCCACCAGGCGCACCGACAGGCGCAGCAGGTCCTGCGCGATGCGACTCGCACGCTGATGCCAGGCAGCCTGGCCCCACAGGGCCGCGGCGCGTTGCAGCGCCCAGGCGATGGCGATGTCGCCATCGGTCGCGCTGTTCAGGTCGGTGACCGGCACCGCCTGGTGCGGCTGCCAGCGCCAGGCGAACAGGCCATCGTGCGGCCGCGCCAGATTGGCTTCGGTCCAGGCCCACAGCCTTTCAAAGGTGGGCCGGTCGCCAGCCCAACTGGCCAGCAGCATGGCATAGCCCTGGCCCTCGGAATGGGAGATGCCGTGATTCGCGGTATCCACGGCGCGGCCTTCCGGCAGGATGAAGCGCTGGCGGAACCGCATCCATTCGGCCTGATCCTCTGGCCCCGCGCGGTGCTGCGGTGGCGGGGCGGGCGGCAGCAGGATGGGCCGGAAGGGCGTGCCCATCGCCCCGGGGCGCGTGGGCATCGTGAGGCAGCCGCCGGCGCCGAGCGCCGCTCGCAGCAGTTGGCGACGGGTTGCCTCCGCCCGCGGGGCTTGCTCCGGCATTTGCTGATGGACCGATGGGCGGTGCGGCAGGCAAGGCACTGGCGGACTCCTGCCCCGCGGATGTCCTGCCCGCCCGGACAGGGTGTGGCATCCGCGCGGAGGTGGCCACTGGTGCCGTCGACGAATTTGTCTGCCGCGGGGGCAGGACAAAGCGCGATTCCCGCGCCTGGGTCGGGATTTGTCGCGAAGCATCGCCACGGCTGCGGATGTGTCGGCATCCAGGAAAGATGCTTGAGCCCCCTCTGAATGCAGCCTACGTAACGTCCAGGCGGCGCGCTGGCCGGCCTTGGTCCGAAATCGGCCGCGCCAAGGCGACCGCATCGGCCCGTCCACCAGTTTCACGGATTGGATGAACCTCCCGATGCCGGAAGGCGCCGACATGAAGCGACTGGTGGCCCCGGGCCAGTCGCGCAGCCTTTTCGTGCCGCCTCGCCAGGTTCGCTCGAGCAGCGTTCTGCGTATCGTCGCGCTGATCGCGATGGTCATGAGCTTGACCGCCGTCGCCGTCTTCACCCCGCTGCTGATCGACCTCCGGCAGCAGGCCGTCGAGGCCGAGCGTGACGCGCTGATCGTCCATCACCTGGTCGACGAGGCGACGCTGGCCGCGACGCGGCTCGAACTCGAGCTGGAACATGCGGACACGGCGGCATTCCGTGACCAGGTGGCGACACTCGCGCGGCTCAATATCCGCCATCCCGTCGAAGCCGAGGCCGAAGTGCCGGAGCTTCGCGACCTGCGCGCGTTGATCGACGTGGCGCTGCCGCGGCTTGAAGCGATGGCGGCCCTCGATGCGCCGGATGTTTCGCTGCGGCTGCACGAGGTCCTGCGTGGGCTGTACGCGGGCCTCGAGAAGCTGGCGCAATCCAGCGACGCCGGAATCGATCGCCGGATCCTGGCGCGGCAGGGGACGGGCTACGCGCTGCCGCTGGTCAACCTGTTCATGGTCTGCATGATCCTGGCGGCGCTGTTGTTCCTGGGCGCCATGCTGTACCGCGACCACGCGCTGCGTCGCGCGCATCGGGACCTGGCGGCCTGGGGGCGGGAGATGGCGGCGCTGACCAGCGCCATGCCCGGCGTGCTGGTCCGCAGCCGCAAGCGCGCGGATGGCCGCTGGACCCGGACCTTCGTGGCCAATTCTGTGGTGGCGCTGACCGGATTTTCGGTCGAGGACGCCATGGCCAGCGGCTGGCTGCGCCGCAACATCGAGCCCCCCGTCGCGCCCCTGGTCGAGGCGATGGAGCACGCGCTGGCCGGCGCGGAGCAGGTCGTGGTGGTGCAGTTCCGCCGCCGCGACGGCCGCTGGATCTGGCTGCGCATGCTGATGAAGGCGCATGAGGCAAGGGACGGGGAGGGCGAGGTACTGTCCACCTGGTCCGACGTGACGCGCGAATACGACCTCGCGCAGCGCGCCGAGCACAGTGCGCGGCTGGCCCAGCTGGGCGAGGTCGCGACCAGCATGGCGCATGAGCTGAACCAGCCGCTGTCCGGCATCAGCCTGGCGGCGGAGAATGCGCAGCGCATGCTTTTGCGGTGGCCGGATGCACCGCCGCGCCTTGCTGCCAAGCTCGACGTCATCGTCTCCCTCGCCATGCGCGCGGCCGGGATCATCGACCGCATGCGGGTGTTCGGCCGGGCGGCCGAAAGCGAGAACGAGCCGGTGCGGATGGAGCAGATCCTCGACAGCGCGCTCGGCACGCTGCACGGCCGCATGGAGCAGAGCGGCGTCAACATCCTGCGCGACCTGCCGCCGGGCCTGCCGCCAGCGCACGGCAAGCCGGTGCCGCTGGCGCTCGCGCTGACCAACCTCGTGGTGAATGCCTGCGACGCCTATGACGAGATGGCGGCCCCGCCGCCGCCTGGCGAGCGCTGGGTCCAGGTGGCCGCGCGGGTGGAGGGGGATCGCCTGCGGGTCACGGTGCGCGACCGCGCCGGTGGCGTGCCGCCCGCGATCATGCCGAAGATCTTCGAGCCCTTCTTCACCACGAGGGTGGCTGGCCGATCCCCGGGCCTCGGCCTGTCCGTCAGCCATGGCATCCTGGCCGACATGGGTGGAACGCTGAGTGCGGCGCCGCTGGAGGGGGGGACGGAATTCGCCATCGTGCTGCGCCTGGCCGCGCCGGATGTCACAGTCTCCGGCAATCGGCCGTCGGCCGAGACCTAATCGGGGTTGTACACTATTAAAGATTACAACTTTTGTGCAGTATCCCGGGGGAGGATTAACCTCCGGTAAGGTTGTACATGGACACCGGCCAGATGGAGGTCGCGAGACTTCCCGCCGAACTCACCCGCGGCACCGGGCCGGGCGCGGGTGCGGATCCCGGTGTCTCGCGCGCCTTGCGCTATGCCTGCCGGCTGTTCGGTACCTCAGCGGCGGCGGTGCGCCTGGTTGGGCAGGATGGGCTGGACCTGGCCGGCGTGGTCGGCGCGGTCGACTGGACGGAGGCGGTGGCGAAGCTGTGCGACCAGGTCCGGCGCCAAGGTCGCTCGCTGGTCATTCCGGACCTGCGCCAGGCCGCGCGCTTTGCCGACCATCCTGTGGTAACGGCCTCGCCCGGCCTGCGCTTCTACGCCGGCACACCGATCCTCGACCCCTGCGGCACGCCGCTCGGCACGCTGTGCGTGATGGACCATACGCCGCGCCCCGTGCCCTCGGCGGCCGACCTCGCGATGCTGGAAGACTTGGCATTGTCGGTGCAGGGTCGACTGGAACAACTCGACAATGCCGTGCGCATCGACGCCATGGCACGCCGGGCAGCGCTGATGGAGCGGCTGCTGACGCTCGCAGCCGAGGCGCCGGACTTCATCGGTGCCCTGCGCGCGGCCGGCGGCGCGCTGTGCCAGTCGATCGGCGGGACCTTCTGCCACGTCTGGCGGCTCAATGCCGCCACCGGCCAGGCCGACCTCATCGACGGCACCGGCTTCGGCGCCTTCCAGAATCCGGAATTCCTGTCCAGGCTGCGCCGCCTGACCCTAACTCCCGAAAATTCGCCGGTCTGCCGCGCCCTCGTCACCGGCCGCCAATCCGTGGTGCCGGACCTGGAGGCGGAGGGCGCGCGCTTTCCGGCCGTGGCTCTGGCGGCACGCTATGCGGTGGCGACGTTGGTGGCGACGCCGTTCTCGGTGGGCGAGGACCGCTGCGCCTTCTCCGTCGGCTTCGCCGAGCGGCCGGTGGACCTCGCGGCCAAGGCGGCGCTGCTGTCCGACGCCACGCTGGCGCTGCGGCCGCTGCTGCGGCGACGCATCGACGAGGCCTCGGTGGCGCTGTTCAGGCGTGCTGTCGAAGCCTCGAACGACGTGGTGCTGATCACCGATGCAGTGCTGGATGCACCGGACGGCCCCCGCATCCTGTACATGAACCAGATCGGCGAGCGGGAGACCGGCTACGAGGTGGCGGAGGTGATTGGCCGGACGCCGCGCATCTTCCAGGGTACCGGCACGGCGCAGGCGGCGCTGGCCAGCATCCGCGCGGCGCTGGAGGCCCGGCGCCCGGTGCGGCAGGAACTGCTGAATTATCGGCGCGACGGCACGCCCATGACGGTGGAGCTGGATATCGCGCCGGTAATGGACGAAGCCGGCCATTGTACCCACTACGTCTCCGTCCAGCGCGACATCAGCGCGCGCAAGGCCGCCGAGCGCCAGCGGCTGGAGGCGGCGCAGGAGCTGGAGACGCTGATCCGCGCGATGCCCGGCGCCGTCATCCGCTTCCGGCGCGACGCGGCGGGCGCCTGGATGCCCAGCTATGCTTCGCCCTCCGTCCAGGCGCTGATCGGGCTGGCTCCGGCCGACCTGCTGGCGGGGCGTCTGCCCGACTGCGTTTCGGAGGCCGACCTGGCGGCGCTGCACCAGGCGCTGGACCTGGCCGGCGTGGAGGGGGAGGGTTCCGTGGAATTCGGCTGTGGGCAGCCGGACGGACCGCGCCGGCTGATCCTCGGCCAGCTGCGTGCGACGGGGACGGGCGCCGGCGAGATCATCATGAGCTGGACGGACATTACCGGCACGCGGGCGATGGCGCTGCAACTGGCCCAGTCGGCCAAGCTGGCGCAACTCGGCGAGCTGGCGACGGGCATGGCGCATGAGCTGAACCAACCATTGGCCGGCATCAGCCTGGCGGCGGAGAATGCGCTGCGGGCGCTTTCCGCGGCACCTGGCGCACCCCCCCGGGTACGACAGAAGCTGGACCTCATCATCGACCTCGCGACCCGCGCCTCCGCCGTCATCGACCATATGCGGGTGTTCGGCCGCAACGGCTCCGGCCCACGACGACCAGTGGCGCTGTCCGGCGTGGTGGCCGGCGCCGCACAGCTGCTGCAGGGCAAGTTGGCCGGCCAGGGCGTGCATCTGGTGACGGACATCGCGGAGGCGCTGCCGCCGGTGCTGGGCAAGGCGGTGCCGCTGGAACAGGTGCTGATCAACCTGATCGTCAACGCCTGCGACGCCTATCGTGCCATGCCGGCCCCGCCGCCGCAGCGCACCATCCGCATCGCGGCCGTGGCGCGCTGCGGTCGCATGCGGATCACGGTCGCGGACCAGGCCGGCGGGATCGCGGCCAAGATCCTGCCGCATATCTTCGACCCGTTCTTCACCACGAAGCCCGAAGGCACCGGCACCGGGCTCGGCCTGTCGATCAGCAGCAGCATCATCACCGAGATGGGCGGCACGATCGACGTCGAAACGCGCGACGGCGCCACCACCTTCTCCATCCTGCTGCCGCTGGCGGCCTAGTGGCCACCCCGGTGATCGTGACCGATCACCGCCTTACAAGTCTCGCTCATCGGCATCCGCCGTCTTGGCTGCGCGCCACCTGGCGCGGCGGCCATTCGGCCGCTCGCCCGGCTTCGGCGCGCGCAGGTTCCGATCAATGGGATCCGGCGTGATACGCAGCACGGGAAGGCGTGGCCTTCGCGTGCCCGGCCTGAGCCCACCCGCGACTTACTACTCGGCGGGCAGGATGATGGTGGCGCTGAAGGCTGTTTCCGCAGCGCGCGAAAGCGCCAGCGTGCCGCCGTGCAACCGGGCGACCGCCTCGGCGAAATGGATGCCGAGCGGTGCCACCTGCAGTGCGGCCTCGGAGGCATCGACGGCCTGCGCATCATGCAGCATGGCCGCATCCGCCGCACCGATGCAGAAGCCGACGCGGCCCGCCGCGTCGTGCTGTACCGAAAGCGCCACGGTGCCGCCGCGCGCCGCGCGCTGCATCGCGACCCGCAGCAGGATTTCCAGCGCCCGCCGCAGCAGCACGGGATCGCCCTGTGGGTCGGCAAGCGACTGGTTCGACGACGCCTGATTCAACAGGGTCACGGTAACTCCGGCGGCCTCGGCCTCCTTCGCATGATCCTCGGCCATCCCGCGCAGCAGCCTGCTCGCGTCGAAGCGCCGCAGTGCAAGATGGATCTCGCCGCGCTCCAACTGGGTCAGGGTGATCAGGTTCTCGACGGTCGTGAGCAGCAGCCGCGCACCGCTGCCGATCTGCAACGCGAAATCCCGCGTCTCGGCGGCCGGCTGCGGCATCTCCAGCAGTTCGGCGAAGCCGAGGATGGGCACCAGCGGCGTGCGCAGCTCGTGCATCAGCCCCTGCAACATGGTGACGGAGCGCAATGGCGTGCGATCCGCCTCCGGCCGCGTCGGCGCCCTGTGACCCTGGTGGTCCAGCCGCGCCTCGACCTCCGCCACCCGGCGCCGGCCGATGGAGCGCGCCAGGGCGCGGGAGGTGGCTTCCAGGATCTCCCGCAGGCGGAACGGCTTGCGGACGAAGTCGAAGGCCCCGGTGCGGACCGCGGTGATGGCATCGTCCAGCGTCGCATGGCCGGTGATCAGGATGACCTCGATCGCCTCCGCCTCCCGCCGCATGGCGAGCACCTGGCGCGTCAGTTGCAGACCGTCGCAGCCCGGCATGCGGATGTCAGAGATCATCACGCCGATCTCCGGGTGCCGCGCCACCGCCTCCAGCGCCGCCGCGGCGGAATTGGCGACATGCACGGCATAACCTTCATCCATGGCGGCATCAGCAAGCTCGCCCGCGACATGTACCTCGTCGTCGACGATCAGCAGCGCCAGCGACGTCGCCGCCCTGGCCGGCTCGGCGCCCTCGGCCGACGGTAGAGCCATGGACAAAACCTCCTCCTGCGCCGCCAGCGTGTCACAAAACTGCACCGATCCTCTACCTTTGCTACAGCGCCGGCAACCTAGCGCGAAGGAGGGGTGGATGGTTTCCGGATTTGTCCAGCTTTGTCCGGCTGGCGGTGCCGGCGCCGTGCCGCTTAACTGCCATCGCACGCCGCAGGAGAACCCATGTCCGCCTCCGTCTCGCCCTTCGTCCAGGGAACCGACATCCGCATCGAAGGCCGCGCGGGCGGAACGCTGGCGGATATCCGCTTCGCCGCCAAGGACTTGTTCGACATCGCCGGGCATCCGACCGGCGCGGGCAACCCGGACTGGGCACGGCAGAATCCGGTGCCGCAGCGCCACGCCTGGGCGGTGCAGACGCTGCTGGATGCCGGCGCGACGCTGATCGGCAAGACGGTGACCGACGAGGTCTCGCTCGGTATCCTCGGCGAGAACGCCTTCGACGGCACGCCGCTGAACCCGGCGGCACCCGGGCACGTGCCGGGCGGGTCCTCCTCTGGCTCCGCCAGTGCCGTGGCGCAGGGATTGTGTGAGACGGCGCTGGGCACCGACACTGGCGGGTCCGTGCGGGTGCCGGCCAGCTTCTGCGGGCTCTACGGCATCCGGCCGACGCATGGCCGCATGACGTTGGACGGCATGCTGCCGCAGGCGCCGAGTTCTGACACCACCGGCTGGTTCGCCCGCGACGCCGCGACCTTTGCGCGGGTTTCCGAAGTGCTGCTGGGCGAGGCGCCTGCCGCGGCGCCGGCGACGCGCCTGGTGATCGCGACCGATGCCTTCGGCTTCGCCGAGTCTGAGACCGCCGCCGCGCTGCAGCCGATGCTGGACCGGCTGAAGCGCCTGGTGCCGGAGTGGCGGGAGGATCTGCTGGCCCCGCCCGGCCTGGTCGCCTGGGGCCGCGCGCAGCGCACGCTGCAACCGATCGAGGCCTGGGAGACGTTCCGTGACTGGATCGAACGAGACAATCCACGCTTCGCCTTCTCGGTCGCCCGTGGCCTTGTGCTGGGCGCTGCGGCGCCGGAGGCGGAGCGGGGTTGGGCCGCGCTGATGCGCCAGGACGCCCGCGGCCGGTTGCGCCACCTGCTGCCACCCGGCACCGTGCTGGCGCTGCCGACCACGCCGTTCCCGGCCCCCAAGATGGGCCTGCCGCTATCGGCCCTGGGGCCGGTGCGCGACCAGATCCTTTGCCTGTGCGCGCTCGGAGGGCTGGCGGGACACCCCCAGGTCAGCCTGCCGGGTGCGACGGTGGAGGGGCGGCCGGTCGGCCTGTCCCTGGTGGGTGCGCGGGGTGAGGATGCGCTGCTGCTGCGGATGGCGCTGGCAATGGAGCAAGGCTGATGCAGGTCAACATTCCTGAGGTGGTCGAGGAAGTCCGCGTGCTGTTCGAGCGCTACGAGCAGGCGCTGATCGACAAGGACGTGGAAGTGCTCGACGCCACCTTCTGGAACGCGCCGGAGACCATCCGCTACGCGATCCATGAGAACGGCTACGGCTTCGACGAGATCCACGCCCATCGCGTGCGCCGCCCGCCGGGCCCCGGCATAAAGCTGGCGCGGCGGCGGCTGGTGATCACCACGCTGGGCCGCGACATCGCCACCGTGAACCTGGAATTCGACATGCGCGGCCGCGACATGCCCGGGCGGCAGAGCCAGACCTGGGTGCGCTTCCCGGACCTCGGCTGGAAGGTCGTGGCGGCACATGTCTCGGTCACCGAGGCAACCCCGGCCTACTGAACCCTCACAGGTTGCGGCGCTGCGCCCGCAGCGTCGGCAGCCCGATCCCGGTGGCGTCGAAGCCGCCATCGACTGCGATCACCTGCCCGGTCAGGTAGCTGGCGCGGTCGCTGCACAGGAAGAAGATCGCCTCGGCCAACTCCTCCTCCAGCCCGTAGCGGCCGAGCGGGATGTGGTCGTGGTAGTCCGCGCGTATTTCCGGCGTGTGCACCGCCTTCGCCATGGCTGTGTCCACCGGCCCCGGCGCCACCGCATTCACACGGATGCCGAGCGCGCCCAGTTCCACCGCCTGCTGCTTCGTCAGATGTGCGAGGCCGGCCTTGCTGGTGCCGTAGGCGACGCGCAGCGTGGAGGCACGCAGGCCGGAGATGGAGGTGACGTTCACCACCGCGCCGCCCCCATGTTCCGCCATTAACGGCGCCGCCGCCTGGGTCGCGAGGAACGGGCCCGTCAGGTTCACCGCCAGCACCCGCGCCCATTCCTCCGGCGTCGTCTCCAGGATCGGCTTGAACACGGCGGTGCCGGCATTGTTCACCAGCGCATCCAGGCGGCCGAAATGCGCCGCTGCCTGGCGTACCGCGGTAAAGATGGCGGGTGCATCGGCGACGTCACACGGCAGCGCCAGCGTTGCCTCCGGCGCGGCGAGCGCGGCCATCGCCTGGTCCAGCAGCGCCGCATCGATATCCAGCAGCGCAACGCGCCAGCCATCGGCGCGAAAGCGCCGGGCGGTGGCAAGCCCGATGCCGCGGCCGGCACCGGTGACGAGGGCGGTTCTGCTGGTCATGTTCTGCTGCGTCCCGGTGGCCTGGGTACGCATGTTTCCACGGTCGCCACGAGAGGGCTACCGGCGGCCTCAGGCGTTGAAGCGGGTCCAGCCCGGCACCGTGGCGGCCAGGTTCACCTCGCGCCATTTCGGGTGGCGGGGCGGCCGCAGGAAGCTGTCGAAATTGGCCTGCAACGCCTCGACGAAGCGGGCGACCTTGCGGTGCCGCTCGCTGCCCGGTTGCCAGGCGTAGCAGGCCAGCACGGCGCCCACCGCCACCGTCTCCGTGCCGGATTCCGGCACGACCGACGGGTAGTCGGCCCGGGTGAACTGCGCCGGCAGGTAGGTCTCCAGCAACGCAGGCTCTGTGGGCAGGGGGAGCAGGCGCAGCCCCTCCTCCGGCCGGATGCCGGTGAACAGCCGGGCCGGCTTCCCCGCGACATAGACCAGCGCCGCGATTTCCCCGCGCCGCAGTTGTTCCAGCGCCACGTCCTGCGGCTCATTGCGTTCCTGCACTTGCAGCCCAAGCGCGCTGAACACGAGGGAGGCCGTCATGGCGGTGCCGCTGCCGCGCAGGTCGACATTCACCGGCTGGCCGGCCAGGTCCTGCACCCGCTCGATGCCCGGACGGGCAAGGACATGCACCTCCTCGTCGTACAGCTTGCAGACATACTGGACCAGGCGCTCGACGGAGGGGAACAGCCGCTCGCGCCGCGCATAGGCCAGCACGTCCGACTGCACGATACCGAGGTCGACGCCGCGCAGCACCATGATGTCCGCCAGGTTCTGCACGGAGCCGCGGCCGATCATCGCGATGACGCGGACATTGTCGTTGTCCAGGACGGCGGCGAGGTCGGCTGCGATGCGGATATAGGTGCCGTCCACGCCGCCGGCGATCAGGCCGACCGTGCCGGCATTTGCCCGCGCCGACATGGCGCTGAGTTGCTGCATCGGATTGCCCGAGCCTGATTGCGCCGCGGCATCACGCGCGACGAGACCCGCGGCCATCGCCAGCAGCAGGGCGCGCCGTCCGGGCGGCGCGGGCGGGTGGCCGAGTGTCATGTCCATGCTCCTGTCAGCGTACGGATTCGAGTTCGGCGGCGCGGCGGTACCAGGCGGCCGCCTGCGCCGCATCCGGCCGGATGCCCCGCGCGCCGAGGTTGGTCAGCACCGACTCGTCGAAGCTGCGGGCCATGGCGGTGGCGGCCGCGGCGCTGCCGGCGTTGGCCGCACGAGCGAACAGCAGCCGCGCGCCGGAAATGTCGCCCTGCTGGAACATCTGGTTCCCACGGGCCAGCAGCGCCGCGACCAGCGCCGGGCTGAGCACCGTGGCTTGCGGAGCGGCTTGTGGGGCAGGCGCAAGCGGCAAAGCTGCGGGCTCCGCCGCGCGGGGCGCCGATGCGGGCTCCGCCGCGCGGGGTGCCGATGCGGGCGCCGCCAACTGGGGTGCCGGTGCGGGCTCCGCCGGGCGGGGCGGCTCTGCGGACGCCGCGACGTGGCTTCCAGGATTCTCGCTGGGTGGCGTTCCGGTCTCGGGGGCGGGAGCCTGGGTTGCCGGAGTGGCAACCGCTGGCGGACCGGGCGGATCAGCCGCCACCGCCGCGTCCGCCACCGCCGAGTCCGCCACCGCCGAGTCTGGCGGCCACGACGTTGCAGGTACCGGCGCATCCGCGGCGCTGGTTGACGGCGCCAGAATTCCGGGCGCTGACCCCGGTTGCGGTCCCCGCGGTTCGGTAACCGGCCCGTCCGATCCATCGCCCGGCACAGCTTCCGCTGCCGCCGGGGCGGCCCGGCTCACGGACTGGTCGTTGGGCAGGGCGGGCGGCTGTGCAGGCATCTGGACCGGTGCCGACGCGGCGGCGGGCACTGAGTCCTGGTCCAATGGTGCCGCCGCCAAGTCAGGCTCCGGCGGCTGGGCTACGGCGGCAGGGAGTTCCGGCAGCGCGCTGCTTTGCGCCGCGTTGTCCGGCAGCGGCACGTCCACCGGAACCGTGTCCACCGGCACCGTGTCCGAGCCTGCGGCCCCACCTGCGGCAGCGGCCAGCGCCACCGGGGCGCTCGCACCGGTTTCCAGCGTGTCTGGCCTCGACGCAGCCGGTTCATTGGCCGGCAGCCAGATTTCCAAGACGCCACGCGCCGCGCCCTCGGCCAGGTGGGTGAAGTCCTGTAGCCTCCAGCCCGCCCCCAGGCCGCGCTGCACGTCCTGCGCCGCTGCCAGGTCGGAGTCGTGGAAGTAGCGGACCACCTGGGCCTGTGGCGCGGACGCCGCCGCATCGAAGTCGCGGAATTCGACCAGGTTCTGCGAATGCCGGATCGGCTCGGCCAGCGTCATGGCCGCCACCCGGCGGCCCGGCGGATGGTGCAGCACGATGCGTAGCCCGGCCTCGGTTTGCGCAGCCTGTGTCTCGACAGCCTGTGTCTCGACAGCCTGGGCCCCATCGGTCGGGGCCGCCGGCGGTGCGTCGACCTGGCCCATGTAATGCGCCAGCCCGGCACCGGCCCCCAGCACCAGCAGGACAATGCCGGAGGCTTGCGCCAAGCCTCGCAGGGGCCGGGCTCGGCGCGGCGCCGCAGCCGGCCCGAGCACCGGGGCCTCTGCATTCCCATCGAACGCCGCAGGCAACGGTGCTGGCGGTCTCTCCGCCGCCTCCGCCGTCAGGATGTCGGGCTCCGCCGGGCCGCCAGGTTCCACAGCCGCCACGGCCGGCCCGCGCTGGGTCAGCAGGGCCTGCTGCACGGCCTCCATCCAGGCCCGTCCGTGCAACTCCAGAGGCGGCTCGGCTGCGAAGGCATGGTCCAGCACCAACGGCAGGCGCCACAGGTCCTCCGCCTCCAGGTTCCTGTGGATGATCGGTAGCCAGCCCGGGAAAGCTTTGCCGAAGTCGGCCGCGGCCAGGCGTTGCCGCAGGCGTACGGCCGAATCGGCAGACCGAGCCGGGGCCACGTCCAGCAGCGCGATCCCGAAGCCTGGATGCGCCAGGATCAAACCGGCCTCGACCGAAGGCAGCGCCGAATGCGGCACCTCGTCACGGTGCAGCGCCACCCAGCCCAGGTCCAACAGGCCATGGGCCGCAAGGCGGGGCAGGTCATCCGTGGCAGGAACGGCACGCGGGGCGAGGGTGGGATGAGCGCTAGAATGTATGATCATCTTCCTCGACCGACCCCTCCTGAACTCGAAGGGACCTCGACGGGAGCCGCACGTCGCAGGCCCCAGACTTCGCAGGATGTGGGAGGATGCCGCAAGCTTCCAGGCTTCGCGGTGCCGCTCCGCGCATCGTGAAGCGACAGCGCGAACTCGTGCGGACAGTGAAAAGATCGCGTCGCGGATCGTCCTTAGGGCGCGACGCGATGTGGCGCCGTTTCCGCGACGAAGGCCCGCAACCTTCCGCAATCTGCCGAGGGTTCGGCAGCCGGGATCTGCGCTCCGCGATTCCATTCGTAGCCGTGCAGCGGTCCAACCAGCTCAACCGGCCGCATCTGCGTCTCGATCACCTGTCGTGCCTCGGGTGTCAGCCAGGACAGTGCCAGCGTGCCGCTGACCACCAATCCACGATCAAAGCAGGCAACGATCGCGCTTAGCGATTCGGCGCTGCTGATCATGGGCGTGCCGGTCCGGAAATCGCGGACGAACTCCTCCGCGGGGTCGTTTTCCAGAAGCTGGCTGCGGTTCATGAAGAAGTCGGCACGGGCAACATGGAAAGCTGCCTGCAGATCGTCATCCGCCAGGAAAACCTCCGCCTGGCGCGCCAATGGCAGAAGGCGCGCCCGGCTGGCCTGCCAGCCGCGGCCGGCATCCATGACAAGGGGCCGATCCGGCGGCAGCACGACCGAGCGCGCCGTGCGCTCCAGCACCGGAACTTCCTTCACCAGCAGCGCCGCCAAAAGCAGTGCAACGCCGCCGAGCGCGAGCGGCGCCGCCATCCGCCAACGTGGCGCCAGCATCACCGAGAGCCGCGTCTGCAACGCCCGCAGCATCGGCCAGGCCGCCATCGCCCACAGCGCCGCGAAATAAGGCAGGAGATAAGCGATATAGCGATCCTGCTTCATGCCGCCGAAGGAATGCAGTAGCAGGCCGACGCACAGCACGATGGCGCAGAACAGTGCTGGGCGCGGGAAGAAGGCGAAGGCTGCCACCGCCGCCAGCGGCAGGTAGTTGCCGAGTACGCCGTAATGCTGCGCCAGCAGGTAGTAGTAGAACAGCACGTTGTCGCGGTCCGGCTGCGCCCACAGCGACGCCGAGCGGTAAGTCTCCAGCAGTCGCGCGCCGAACCCGGTCTGCGCAACGAGGAAGGCGAGGCTCGCACCACCCAGGAGCAGCGCCACCCAGCCCACTGCAAGCCAGGCGGGCCGCACCGCATGGCGGATGCGCCAGGTCAGGTACAAGGCCGCCCAGGCGCCGAACCCCATCAGCCCGATCAGCGTGACGATCTGCAACCGCGCCGCCGCCGCGAGCAGCACCAGCGCCAGCCCCGTCTTCAACACGGAGGACAGCCGCGCGCTGCCTTCCGTCACCACGCGGTACAGCAGCGCGGTTCCGGCCCAGAACAGCAGGGCCTGCAATGCGTAGAAGCGTACCAGCGCGCCGACCAGCACGGTCGGGTACAGCAGGATGAGCAGCGCGGCGGCCAGGATCGCGATGCCGAGCCCCGCTTCACGCCGCAGCCACAGATAGACCAGCGCAACAAGAAGCGCGCTGGCCAGCAGTGATGGAATCCGGGCGGCGCCGAGGCTGTGGCCGAACAGGCCCATCGAGGCTGCGACGAGTCGAGTGAAGTCGGCAGCGCGGACATAGGTGCCGGAGAAGACGCCGAAGCTGCCATCTGCCAGGTAGGATTGCGCCGCATAGAAATGATAGAGGTCGTCGGGCTGTGGCGGCAGGCCGGTCATCGCATCGAGCCGCACCAGCAAAGCCAGCAGGAAAACCAGCAGAGCTTCCGCGACGCCGGCCGGGAGCCAAGGGGCGCGCGTTGGTGTCGTTGCCATGCTGGCCGGGACGGCGGAGGCCGGACGATGCATGCGGGTCAGCGGAACCTCCCATGGCTGCTCAGGCACTGCGGAGACGATCCCGCAATCAAGACGAAGATCAGCCCTATACGGCCACGCCGAGCCGAGTCTTCGCAAAAAGTCGCACGCTGATGGCTTGTTGATCCATCGGCGCCCTATCCCCAGGAAAAGAGAGTGAGGGCGCAGAGGCAAGCCTTCACCGGAAACCAGCAACGGCCACCACCGCTCATCGAGTGGTCCTCAAAAGTAAATTGAGTTGCATTCAGAGAACTTTTCTAACTTAAGACCATCGCGACTGGAGCTGGTGTCAATTTCCGACATGTCGATGCACCAATCACATCGTCGCGCGTCGCATTAAGACTAAACAGTCAACGCTTCTGCGTCCGTTGTCGCATGCTACACTCTGGATATCGGGCGGGTATGGCTTTCCATACTGCCGCCGCATCCCGCGTACTACCACGTTGCGCGGGCACCTGAGGAGGGATGCGTGCGCAGGATGAATGGAGCCAGCTCACCCCGCCGCGATGCGCGCCTCGCAGGTCGCCCCGCATGACTGAACTCGCGCTGCCGGAGCTCTCGGTCGTCGTGCCCCTGCACAACGAGGAGGACAACGTCGTCCCACTCTACGAGGCGGTGATCGCGGCGTTGCAGCCGGCCGGCATCCGGTTCGAGCTCGTCCTGGTCGATGACGGCAGCCGCGACAGGACGCATGAGCGTGCGGCCGCGCTGGCGGCGGCAGACCGGCGCGTCTGCGTCATCAAGTTCCGCCGCAATTTCGGCCAGACCGCCGCCATGGCAACCGGCATCCGCCACTCACGCGGAGAGGTCGTCGCCACAATGGATGGCGATCTGCAGAACGACCCGGCGGATATCGTGGAAATGCTGGCGCTGCTGCGTCAGGGCAACGACCTGGTCGTCGGCTGGCGGCACAAGCGGCAGGACGCGACGCTGCGCGTGCTGCCGTCGAAGGTCGCCAATTGGATGATCCGCCGCGTGATGCGAACGGAGGTCAAGGACACCGGCTGTTCGCTGAAGCTGTATCGCGGCGACCTGATCCGCAACGTGCCACTGTACGCCGACATGCATCGCTTCATCCCGGCGCTCGCGAGCCTCGCGGGTGCGCGGCTGGCGCAGATGCGGGTGCGGCATCACCCGCGCAAGTTCGGCGAATCGAAATACGGCTATTCGCGCATCATCGCCGTGTTCCTCGACCTGATCTCGATCCGGTTCCTGCTCGGCTTCACGCGCCGGCCTTACGCCTGGGTGCTGGCCGCCGCGGCGCCGGCCATGCTGCTCAGCCTGTGGGCCATGGGCTTCGGTGTCTGGACCGGATCGATCTCCCAGTGGGGCTATGTCGTGTCGCTCGGCGTGGCGCTGCTGCTGCTTTCGCTGTCGGTCTTCATCGTGACCTGGGGGCTGCTCGGGCTTCTCATCGCGCAGACCGGCGGCCTCAATCTGCAGATCTTCGCAACCATCGCGGCGCGCCTCGGCGACGCCAACCCGGGGCGCAACGCATGACGCACGCATCCTTCCACTTCGCCGATGTGCTGGCGCGACCGCTGTCGCAGGATCGCCAGCCCTCGCTTGCCGTGGTGATCCCGGTCACGGACCGCTTCGATGATCCGGCGGAAGTATTCCACGCCTACCGCGCCGGACTGGCGACGGTCGCACCGGATGCAGAGTTCATCTACATCCTCGATGGCCCTCGCCCCGAGGTGAGCCTGCCGTTGGAGACGCTGCGGGATGGCGGCGCACCGATCCGCATCATCACCCTGCCGCGCCCCTTCGGCGAAGCCTCCGCGCTCAGCGTCGGATTCCAGAACAGCACCAGCCCGCTGATCCTGACACTGCCGCCGTACTATCAGGTGGAACCAAAGACGCTGCCCGCGATGTTCGACCAGCTGGAGAAGGCGGACCTCGTGGTCGCCTCGCGCGACCGGTCGGCCGACCTGCTGCTGAACCGCATCCAGGGCCGGCTGTTCCGCGACCTCGCGCGGTTCTCGGGCGCGCGGTTCAGCGACCTCGGCTGCAGCGTCCGTCTGATCCGCGCCAATGTCGCGCGCGCCATCAACATGTATGGCGAACAGCACCGGTTCCTGCCGGTTCTGGCGGAAAGCCGCGGCTACCGCGTGGCGCAAATCACGCTGCAGCAGCACGACAATGACCGCCGCATGCGCACGCGACGCCCGTCCACCTTCGTCGAGCGGCTGCTCGACCTCGGGACGATGTACTTCCTGCTGCGCTTCACGCTCAAGCCGTTCCGGTTCTTCGGCTCGCTCGGCCTCGCCATCGCGGCGCTCGGCGTGCTGGTCGGGCTTGCGCTGAGCTTCCAGAAGCTGGCCTATGACCTGCCGCTGGCCGACCGCCCGGCCTTGATCCTTGCGGTGCTGCTGGTGGTGCTCGGCGTGCAGGTGACCGCAGTGGGCCTGATCGGCGAGATCGTGGTCTTCACCCGCGCCAAAAGCAGCGATGACCTGCTGATCGAGGCGATGATCCGTTCGGAGGCCGAGCCGGCCGCGGCGGAGCCTGGCGCAGTGGGCGAGCGGCGCCTGGACCACCGAGCCGACAATGTCGCCTGACGCCGAGGCCTACGATGCGGTCATCGCCGGCGGCGGTATCCAGGGCCTGACCCTGGCGACCGAGGCCGCCGCGCGCGGCTTGCGCGTGCTGCTGTTGGAGTCCGGCGCCTTCGGCGGCGGCAGCACCGCGGCCAGCTACGGCATCGTGCATGGCGGCTTTCGCTACTGGCAGGACCTTGACGTGGTGCGGCTGCTGCGCTCACGGATCGAGCAGGCCTGGTATCTGCGCAACTTCGCCGGACTGGTAAAGCCATTGCGCTGCGTGCTGCCCTTCTATGCCAGCGATCGTGCCAAGCCAAAACTGTTCGGCATTGCCGCGATGATGGACCGCCTTGGCAGCGCCGCGGCAGGCCATGCGGCGCCCGACCTGCCGACGCCGCGTCTGCTCGGCCGCGATGAGTTGCTGGAACTCGCGCCATGGCTGGCCGTGCAGCCGGTGCGTGGCGCTGGCTGCTGGCATGACGTCGAGATCGTCGATCCTCCTGCGCTTGTCGATGCGATGGTTGCCCGCGCGCGCCACGCAGGCGCCACCTGCCTGTCGGGCATTGCCGTGCAGGGCGTGCGTCAGGGCGAGAACGGCCGCATCGAGGCTGTGCTGGCGCTCGACACAGCCACCGGCGAACGCCACGCATTTCGCACGACCGTGATGGTGAACTGCACTGGTGCCGGCCTCGCCGCGCTCGCGCGTGCCGCGCATCCGCAAGGTCCTGCCTTCTTCACCCCGCTGCCGGCGTGGAACCTGCACCTGGCGCATGACAAGCCCCTGTCCGCCGCCTTCGCCATCGGGACAGGCAAGCGGCTTTTCGTCCGTCCCTCGGCGCAGGGCCTGCATGCCGGCACCTTCTACGGCGCGCAGGACATTCCGGCCGCACTCGCCGCACTGGACGCCGCGGCACCCGGGCTCGGGTTTGGGCGCGCGCGGGTCCAGCGGGTCAGCCAGGGCGTGGTGCCGGAGGCTGCGCGGAAGCTGGAGCCGGCGCATCGCGACATCATCCTCGACCACGGTCGCCATGGTGGCCCGCGTGGCTTGTTCAGCGTCTCCGGGGTCAAGCTGACAACGGCACGCTGGCTTTCCCGCAAGGTCATCGCCCGCATCTGGCCAGGCGAGCAGACGCGGCCGGCGAAGCTCTCCAGCTTCCTCGCCGACGCGCCCGCATGAACGTCTCGCAGACGCCGGTGGATTGGCATGTCCACGCGCATCAGGCCGGCGACATGGCGGTCGTCCTCGACTCCGCCGCAACCGCATTCGCGCGGGTGAACGGGGCGCCGGTCGGCGTGCTGATGCTGGCGGAGATGCCGGGGCAGCAGGTCTTCGCGGAGCTCGCCGAAGGCACCACGGCGGGCTGGACGATGCAGGCAACGGAGGAGGTGGCCTCGCTGGTCGCGGCGCGTGGCGACGCAAGGATCATCATCGTTGCCGGCCACCAGGTGTTGACGGCGGAGCGGCTGGAAATTCTGGCCTTCGGAACGCGCCTGCGGCCGCGCGACGGAATGCCCGCCTCTACGATGCTGCGTGACCTCGCGCAGCAGGATGTGCTCGCTGTCCTGCCCTGGGGCGTCGGCAAATGGCTTGGGCATCGCGGCACCGTCGTCGAAGGCCTTGTCAAGGATCTGCCGCCGCAGACGCTGGCGCTCGGTGACAACGCCGCGCGCCCCAGGCTGTGGCCGACGCCTGCGGCGTTCCAGGAGGCGGCCCGGCGCGGCATCGCCGTGCTTCCGGGCACGGACACGCTGCCCGGCGCGGCGCCGGCCGCGGGACAGTTCGGCAGCCTAGTGCCGGGTGGCATCAGCCTCAGGCGCCCGATGGCGGCTCTGCGGCGCGCCGTGGAGCGCCCCGCCACGCTGAAGCGCTACGGCACGCTTGCCGGCCCGGCCACCTTTCTGCGCGACCAGGCCATGCTGCGCCTGCGGCGAATCGGCGGGCGGAGGAGCTGAGCGCGTGAAGATTCTGCTCCTCGCGCCGCAGCCCTTCTTCGTGGATCGCGGCACGCCCATCGCCGTGCGCGCAGTGGCCGAAACGCTCGCCTCCGCCGGGCATGCCGTGGATCTCGTCACCTTTCCCGGCGGCCGCGACGTTGCAATGCCGGGCGTGCGGCATGTTCGCAGCGCCAGGCCGCCGCTGGTGCGGGACGTCCCGGTTGGTCTGTCATGGCAGAAGATGCTGTGCAGCCTGTCGCTGTTCGCCACCGCCTTTCGTCTGCTGCGGCGCGAACGGCACGACTGCATCCACGCGGTCGAGGACAGCGTCTTTCTTGCCCTGGTAATGCGGCTGATCTTCCGAACGAAGCTGATCTACGACATGGACTCCATCATGTCGGACCAGATCATTGAGAAGTGGCCGCGGATGCGTCCACTCGGCCGCCTGATGCGCGCCCTGGAGCGCGTGGCGATGCGCGGCAGCGACCAGATCCTGTGCGTCTGCCCGGCACTGGCCCAGCGCGTGGCGGAGGATGCGCCGCGGACGCCATGCCGCGTGCTGCACGACTTTCCCCTGTGGGACGACACCGCCGTGGCGCAGCGCATCCACGGCGAATCGCCTGGGCGGCTCGTCGCGCTCTATGTCGGCAATCTCCAGCACTACCAGGGCGTCGACCTGCTGCTGCGCGCGGCGGAGATGCTGCCCGATGACAGCGTCATCGACGTCGTCGTAGTCGGCGGACTGCCTGAGGATGCTCGGCGAACCGGCGACGGCCGCGTACGATTTCTCGGACCGATGCCGTTGGATTGCCTGCCCGGCCTTCTGGTGCAGGCGGACATTCTCGTCTCGCCTCGTCTGCACGGCGTGAATACGCCCATGAAGGTCTACTCCTACATGATGGCGTCTCGCCCAATCCTCGCCACCGCCATCCTGTCGCACACACAGGTGCTGGACGAAAGCTGTGCTCTGCTGGTGCAACCCAGCGCGGAAGCACTTGGCGCCGGCCTGATGGCGTTGGAGCGCGACCCGGCGTTGCGGCGCCGTCTCGGCACTGCCGCGCGCGAGCGGGTCGAGACGCGCTACAGCAAGGCGCGGTTCGCGGAGATCCTGCTCGGTGCTTACAACGAAGTCGAGCTTGCGGTCGATGCCGGCCTGCACCCGGTCCGGAGTGCCGCATGAGCGAGCACACCGCCGCCATGCCATGGCACCGCCGCCCACTGTCGACACTCAGCGGTCTTGCAGCGCGCTTCTCCGGTGTGCGCGCCTCCGCCATCTACGGGCTCTCGGGCGGTGCCTTCGCGGCGGGCAACCTGCTGCTGGCACGCAGCATGGAAGTCGCGGAGTTCGGCCGCTTCGCGCTAGCCATCGCACTGTTCAACATCTTCGCCGTCGTTGCGCCGATCGGGCTCGACCAGGTGATGCTGCGGCACCGCATCGCGCTGCGCCCGGGCCTGCTGGCGCTACTGGTCGCGGTGGCGGCCGGGTTCGGCACAGGCGTCGGCATCGCCCTGGTACTGATCGCCGGCTTCGGCACGCTGGAAGCCACGATGGTCGCGCTGGCCATTCTCGGCGGCGGGCTCATCTTCGTCGTTGGCGCCCGTCTGCGCGCGGCACTGCGGGAGCTTGAGGCGCTGGCGGCTGCAACGGCAGCCAGTTGGCTGCTGCTGGCGATCGGCACGCTTGGCCTGCTGGTGCCGATGCCGGACGCGCTGTTCCCGCTGGCGCTGTTTGCGGGCGGCAATCTGGTCGTCGCCGGCCTGGGCCTCGCGGCCCTGGCGCGGCCGGGTTGCACCGCGCAGGGTGAGACGGTGCGGATTCCGTGGCGCGAGGCGACGTCGCTGCTCAGCATCGTCGCCATCGGCGCCATTACCATCCAGCTCGAGCGCCTTCTGGTTCCCGTAGCGCTGACGCTGGCCGACCTTGCGCTGTTCAGCGTGCTTGCCTCGGTCGCGTTGTTTCCGTTCCGCATGGCGTCGGCCGGCGCTGGCTTCGGACTGGTCCCGAAGCTGCGCATCACGCAGGACCGCACGACGCGGTTGAAACTGGTGCGGGATGAGTTGCTATCGGTCGGCGCATTGCTGGCTGCCGCAACGCTCGGCGTTGTCGTCGCGGCGCCCTATGTCGCGCATGTGCTGACAGCAGGCCGCTACGAGATCGGGCTCGGTCTGGTCCTGGCGGCTTGCTTGAATGGAGGCGCCAAGGTTTTGCAGGCGCTGCCGCGCGCCATCCTGATCGGCTGCGGCACCGAGCGTGACATGGTCCTGCTCAGCCGCTGGGGCTGGCTCGGCATGGCGGCCGGCGTGGCCTGTGCCTTCCTCTTCGCGCCGTGGGGTTTGGCGGGCGTGATCTGTGGCATCGGCCTGGGCAGCCTCGCCGGCAGCCTGCCGGCGGCCTGGCTCGCGGCACGTCGCTTGAAAGGGTGAGGACCGGCATGGACAGCATTGCCAACATCATCGAACCGGGCTTCGCCGAGATCCGCACCGAATTGCGGGGCCAGGACCCGACGCAGCTCGACGGCGCCTTCTGCCGCGGCGTCCACCGCCGGCTTCGCGCGCTGCGCAACGCGCCCGACCTGCGGATCGGCCTGCTTGGCAACGTGACGCTGGACCTGCTGCCGCCCTACGTCACGACGCACTGTGCGCGCGATGGCTTCCTGGTGCGCACCCACGTCGGCGGCATCGGACAGGAGATGCAGGCTCTCCTCTCGCCGCAGCTACAGGATTTCGCGCCGGACATGCTGGTCCTGATCCTGTCGCTGCGGCTGCTGCGGCCGGAGGCGATGGCGGGATTTCCTGCGCTGTCCGACAATCAGCGCCGCGCTCTGCGCGACGAGGTGCTGGACCATGTCGAGCAATGGGCGTCGCTTGCGGCACAACGGACCCGCGCCACGCTCGTCGTGGCCAACTTCCCCGCACCCGCGCAGCCGGCCTTGGGCATCGCCGACGGCAAGGCCGACTTCGGAGAGGCCGAGTTCCACCTTGACCTCAATCTGGAACTGCTGCGGCGGATGCGCCGGCATGCGCGGGTACAGCTGCTCGACATCGACCGCGTCGCCGCCGGCATCGGCCACGCGCACGCCTTTGATCCGCGCCTGTTCCACCTGGCCAAGATGGACTGGTCGCCGGCGATGATGGCGGCCGTCGGCGAAGCTCTCGCGCGCCATGCCGTTGCCGCTCGCGGCGCCGCGCGCAAATGTCTGGTTCTGGATCTCGACAATACGCTTTGGGGTGGTGTGGTCGGGGAGGAGGGGCCGCAGGGCGTCCTGGTCGGGCCGGGCGACGCGACCAGCGAGGCCTTCGCCGCGTTCCAGCAGCGCATCCGCACGTTGAAGCAGCGCGGCATCCTGCTGGCGCTGTGCAGCAAGAACAACCCGGCCGATGTGGAGGAGGTGTTCGCGTTGCGCCCGGAGATGCCGCTGCGGCGAGAAGACTTCTCTGCCGTCGCCATCGGGTGGAACGCGAAGCATGAAGGCCTGCGCGCCATCGCGCAGGAGCTGAACATCGGCGTGGATTCGCTGGTCTTCATCGACGACAACCCCGCCGAGGTCACGCTCGTCCGCGAGTTGCTGCCCGAGGTCGAGGCGGTGTTGCTGCCGGAGGATCCCTCACGCTTCGTCGCCACGCTCGACGCGCTGCACAGCTTCGAGAAGGTGGTGGTTCTGCCGGACGATATCGGCAAGGCGGAACAGTATGTCCAGGCGGCGGCCCGTACCCGGCTGTCGGCGACGGCGGCCAGCTTCGAGGATTATCTCGCCGGCCTTGAAACACGCGTGAGTCTGCGAGGTGCCCGCGCGGCGGACCTGGCGCGCATCGCCCAGCTCTGCACCAAGACCAACCAGTTCAACGTCTCCGGCAAGCGGCATGCGCTGGGCGAGCTTGAGGCGATGCTGGCATCGGAGGCGCATGAGGTGATCTGCGTCTCCGTTGCCGACCGCTTCGGGGATCTCGGCCTCGTCGGTGTTGCCGTGCTTCGGGAAGCCGAGGCGGCGCTGCATGTCGACACGCTGCTGATGAGCTGCCGCGCGCTCGGCCGCGGTGTCGAGACGGCGCTGATGAACGCCATCAAGACACGGCTGCTGGCGCGGCCCGACGCGGTCCAACTCATCGCTCCCTTCGTACCGACGGCCAAGAACCACCCGGCCGCCGGATATTTCGCGGAACAAGGCCTGGTTGCGGACGATGTCGCATCGTCAGGCACCATCACCTACCGGCTGCCACGTAACATGGCGCGGCCGGTGCCTTGCGACTGGCTCCAGATCCTCGGGGATGAGGCATGAACGTTATCGAACGCCTGAAGCTGCTGGTCAGCGACGTGCTCGAGCTTGACCCGGCCGAAGTGGATGCCGCGGCCGGGCGCGAGAGCCTGGCAGCCTGGGACTCGCTGGCACATCTGCGCATCATCGGCGCGGTGGAAGAGGAGTTCGGCGTGCGCTTCACCATGCAGGAGATCGGCGAGATCGCCTCGCTCGGTGACATCCAGCGATCCATCGCGAGACACGCCGCATGACCGCCGCCGCATCACTCGGGCGAACGGCGCAGTCACGCATGCCCGGCGCGCTGCGCCACACGCTGCAGCATATGCTGCGCACCGGCGCCCTGGTCAGCCCGCGCGCCGAAATCGAGGCGGGGGAGCCACTTGGGCTTGGTCGCAAGACCAACATCAGCGCCTTCACCCTGATCAGCACGGCGCGCGGGCCGGTCGCGATCGGTGAGCGCACGGATGTCGGTACCGGGTGCTGCATCCTTGGGCATCCAGGCGGCATCCAGATTGGCGATGATTGCCTGATCAGCCCGAACGTCGTCATCGGCGGTGCGCTGCACGCGGCGCTGGAGACGACATCGGCTGACAGTGCAACGACAAGGATCGGCAACAACGTCTGGATCGGCTCTGGTGCCGTGGTGCTGCCGGGCGCCGAGATCGCGGACGGAGTCATCATCGCACCCAATTCCGTGGTGTCCGGCAGCGTTGGCCCCAACGCCATCGTGCAGGGCAATCCGGGCAAGGTCATCTTCACCAGGCGCTAATGTGTAGCGCGGTCGGTCGTAAACCCCAGGATCCGCAGAATGGCCGCCCTTGTCTCGAATGTTGTGCCTGAAGCCGACCTCGCGGCGACGCTGGATGGCTCGGTGCCGCTCGCACCAGCGCCGCAGCGCGCACCGCCTGCAGACCGCCAGGAGATGCCCGATGTCGAGACCTCTTCGGAGCGCTATACATTGCGCTTTCGCGGCGCCAGCGGGGCCTATCTGCTTTCGGTGCAGGAGGCAGGCATCATCAAGCTGCTGGACAACGGTGCGGTGCTGCCGGGGCGCATGGTGCTCGATGTCGGCGGCGGGCACATGCAACTGGCCGGTCCTCTGACGCGGCGGGGCGCCAAGGTCACGGTGTTCGGCAGCGAGGCGGCTTGCGGCCGTCGGTGGAGCGCGAGCGCATTGGCCGGGCAGGTGCAGTTCCTGGCGGGAAGCCTGCTCTCGATGCCGATGGCAGACCAGCAATTCGAGGTTGTGGTCTGCATCCGACTGTTGTCGCATATGGAGGATTGGCGCGCCTTGGTTGCCGAGTTGTGCCGCGTGGCGCGTCACAGCATCGTCATCGATTATCCAACGCTTGCGAGCCTCAATGCGCTTTCGCTATTCGCCTTTCCGCTGAAGCGGGCCATTGAGACGAATACGCGCACCTACCGGAGTTTTCGTGACCGGGAGGTCGAGGAAGCCTTCGCGCAGTACGGCTTCCTGCCTGTCGCCAGCTACCGGCAGTTCGTGCTGCCCATGGCGGCGCATCGGCTGCTGGGACGGGTCGGACTGCTGCGCTGGGTCGAGGCGGGCCTGCGCGCCATCGGGGTGACGCAGCTTATCGGCAATCCTGTACTTCTTAGGCTGGATCGGGTGAAGACATGAACGATAGACCCTCCATCGCCATTACCGGCGTATCCGGCTTCACAGGCGGCGCGCTGGCAAAGCAGCTGATTGCCGAAGGCTTCAGCGTGCGTGGCCTGACGCGATCGGCAATCCCGGATCTGCCGCCCGGCAATGAGGTGGTGCAGGGCGACATGCGCAACAGGGACTCCCTGGTCGAGCTGGTCCAGGGCGTCGACACGGTGTTCCACATCGCCGCGATGTTCCGCACCGAGGGCGGGCAGGAGGAGTTCCAGGCAGTCAACCGCGACGGCACGCGCATGCTGCTGGAGGCCGCGGAGGCCGCTGGCGTCAGGCGTTTCGTCTACTGCTCCAGCATTGGCGTGCACGGCCACGTGTCGCAGATGCCGGCCGATGAGAATGCGCCGTTCAATCCGCGTGACTTCTACCAGGACAGCAAGCTGGCGGCGGAGGAAGTTTGCCGGGAGAAGATGCGCGATTCCGCCATGGAGATCGTGATCGTCCGGCCCTGCGGCATCTACGGCCCGGGTGACACGCGGCTGCTGAAGATGTTCCGCATGCTGAACCGCGGCACCTTCCTGTTCGTCGGTGACGGCAAGCCGAACTTCCATCCCGCCTACATCGAGGATCTGGTGCAGGGCTTCATCCTTGCGATGAAGGTACCGGAAGCCGCCGGGGAGACCTTCATCATCGGCAATGACTACCTGCCGTTGCGTGATTTCGTCGCCACCGCCGCGCGCACCATCGACGTGGCGCCACCGAGCCGCCGCATTCCCTACGGCCTGATGCACAACGCCGCGCGGGTCTGCGAGGCGGTGTGCCTGCCACTCGGCGTGCAGCCGCCGCTGCATCGTCGGCGCCTTACCTTCTTCAAGCACAACCGCGCCTTCACGACGAAGAAGGCGCAGAACGTGCTGGGATTCCGGGCGGCCGTGGATCTGGACGAGGGTTTCCGCCGCACCGTCGCGTGGTATCGGAAGACCGGGCTGCTGCCCGCGGCGCGGAACTGACATGCGCATCGGCACCTTCGCCCGCCGTTTCCTGCCGGGGTGGCTGGTGGCGCGCCACTACCGGCGCCGCTTCCAGGCACAGGTCAGTCCGCGCGCCGAGGTGGATCTTTCGCCGCTGCTGCGCCTGGCCCCGGGTGTTCGTGTCGCGCCCTTCACCAAGATCAAGGCTGCCTATGGCCCGGTTTCAGTGGGCGCGGGAACGGAAATCGGCGCGCATTGCACGATCGCGGGCTATGTCGATGGCATCGAGATCGGGCACGACTGCCACATCGGCCCGCGCGTCACCATCATCGGAGTGAACTATCGCTACGACCGGATCGACATGGGCTTTCGCGAACAGGGCCTCATGTCGAAGGGCGTGACGCGGATCGGGAATGGCGTCCGCATCGGTGCGGGTGCGGCCATCCTGGATGGCGCCGACATCGGGGATGGTGCGGTCATTCCCCCGCGCGCGGTGGTCTCCGGCCGCATCCGTGCGGTGGCGTGAGCGCTAGCTGCTCCGTGCAGCCGGCAGTGGCAGCAGGGCGAACCAGAGGCGCAACGCGGCGTTCTCCGCGCGGCCCTGGCGGTAGGCGCCGCTGGCTCGAAGTGCGCGCAGGCGTCCCATGGGGGATGCGGCATGAGCCTCCTCCAGTGCCCACAGCGTGTGCCGTGCTTCCATGGTCAGCCGCGGTCCGTACTGCTTGAGGGCGGCGAGGTGGTTGGACATCGCCTGCAGGAAGGGGCGGGGGCCGCGCGCCGCAGCTGCGGCGGCGCGTCGCCACAGGCCGCGCTGTGCGCCGACGACGTTGTGGGCATGCTGCCGGTACAGGATGTTCGGCTCCGTATCGAACAGCACCCGCCCGCCGACGCCGGACACCACCAGGTAGCACCACCAGTCATGCAGCGCGCCGGCCGGTGGCGGCATGTCCAGCAGCAGCCGGCGTGCGGCACGGTTGAGCACGATGGTGCATCCGGTGGCCACATTCTGCACCACGGCGTTCTGGAACCCGAGCAGGCGGGTCGGCAGCGGGCTCAGCCCGATGGGCAGCAGGGCCTGGTCGACCAGGGTTTGTCGCCCGCAGACCATGGCCGGGATGTCCAGCGGGACCTGGGCCAACCTGTCGCAGGCGCGGCGCAACTTGTCGGGCAGCCAGACATCGTCCTGGTCGGCGAATGCGGCGAATTCAGTGTCATCGGGGACGGACGCCAGCAGCCGCAGGAAGCTGGCGCCGACGCCCAGGTGTTCGGAAGGGCCAAGCGAGGCGGGGGTGATGCGGGCGCCATGGTCCATGATGAAGCGGCCCATGCTGTGGGAGGGCCGTGTTGGCGAGTCATCCCGCCACAGGATACGCCAGTCCACGCCACGCTGCTGCGCGATGCTGCCGAGTTGGGCCGGCAGGAACTGGTCGCCGAGGTACACGGACAGCAGCACGGCGACACGCGGCAGGTCCTGCGGCACGGGTGTGGCCCAGCCATTTCTCATTGAAGTGTCACGCCATGCGGAGAAGACAGGCGCGGGTCCAGCATGGCCACGATTGCTCCTGCATTGGCGGTCGATCACGTCTTCGTGTACGATTTCTCTACCAGCCGCGGCTTGCCTGTGTCCAGCGTTTCATCACCGCGCGGCGGTCACGGGGTCCGCTTTCGCATGGTGAGGCGCAGGTCCCGGCGCACCACATCCTCCTCCTCCGGGGCGATCGCGCGCACCGCGCTGCGCCATCGGGCGACGTCACTGACACGCGAAGGATTGCTGCGCAGC
The DNA here is from genome assembly GCF_050563525.1 of Falsiroseomonas sp. HC035. Lineage (NCBI taxonomy): Bacteria > Pseudomonadati > Pseudomonadota > Alphaproteobacteria > Acetobacterales > Roseomonadaceae > Falsiroseomonas > Falsiroseomonas sp. HC035. The sequence continues at coordinate 70,142 of NZ_JBNXUN010000003.1, read as the reverse complement.
AATTCGCGTTTCAGGAACGGAAAGCCGTTGTCGAGCAGCTTTTCCCAGAGGTTCGCGGTCGGGTTCATGGCCTGGCGTTTCTTGGCAGCGTCCAGGATGTACTGGTCCGCCGTGGCCCGAACGTCGTCGACGTCATCGAAAAGGCGACGCGCGCCGCAGTCCTGACGGACCTGGTCGATCAGGTCGACATAGGGCCAGAGCGCCGCACAGGCGATGCCTTCCCGTAGCATGGCCTGGGTCAGCCCGATCTCGTAGGACGCCACGACGTGCTCCTTCGACCGGGAGGGCAAGACCCGGGTCCAGAAGGTGGACCACGCCCGGCTGCGGAAGGCTTCGGGACGGAAGGACAGGAAATAGGATTGCAGGTGGTAGCGCCGCTGCCAGCTATCGGTCAGCCCGCAGACCGGCTCCGGCGCGGCTTCGATGCGACGCAGGACCTGCCCGAGTGGGCGGAAGGGGCCGTAGACGCTGTCATTCACCAGGATGATCTGCTGGGTCTCCGGCCGGGGCAGGTTGCAGGCCGACAGCGCGTCCCGCCAGGCGCCGAAATCGTAGCCGACGTTGCGCCGCAGGATGATGGTCGCGAAGACCGAATTCGCCCAATTGGCATCCTCGGGGGCCAGTTGTCCCGCATTTGACGTCAGGACGAGCGAGAGGCCCTCCGCCCGCAAGGCTTCGGCGTAGCGCCGCGTGTGCTCCTGAATCCGGCCGCGGCCGTCCCAGTGGCAGAACAGCACCACCCGCGGGCCGATCGGCGTCGTGCCCTGCGTCACACTGCGAATGGCACGTCGCCATTGCTCGGCATGGGCGACAGTCCTGGCGACGGTCAGCCTTGCTAGGAGCAGGGCCGACCAGCCTGCGTCGAAGGCCTCGCGCAGGATACGGTCCCGAAGGCTCATGGTTTGGCACCGGCTTCGGCTGCAAAGCCGGCGGGCGCGGGCGGAAGGGCAGGGTTGGCACGCAGGGCCGGAAGCACGTCGCGGAGGAAGGCCTGCATCTCCGCGTCCGATCCAAGCCGCTCCAGCGCCAGGTGCTCCAGGGTTGCGGTCGGCCAGGCAAGGCTGGCCGACCGCGCGCCAGGCTGTGCCAGTACCCGTCGCAGCAGGCTCTCCCGGGCCAGCCGGGCAAGCCGCAGCGTGGCGGCGGCATCGCCCGGCGGATTGTTCAGTGCCCGGACCGCGCCGGTGAAAAGGCAGTCTATCTCGTCATCCAGCAGGATGTCGCCAACGCGCGCGCGCTCCTCGGCCGCCGCGACCACGTCCTGGAATTCGGCCGCTTCGTCCAGCCTGCCGGCATTGACCAACGTGACGAAGCAGCGCCGGCGCAGCAGGGCCATGCGGTCCTGCGACACCGCAGGGCCGCCCGGTGGCCTGGGGAGACGGTCGAGCCGGCCCGGCGGGGCCGCAATGCCCGCTTCGGCTGCGGCGAGGATCTGTTCTGACCTGGAGACCCAGGCGATATCCTCGGCATCGCCATCATCCGTGCCGATGCGGGCGAGCGCGGCGCGCAGACGCTCACTTGCCGCCGCGGCTTGGCCAAGCAGGTCCTGCACCTGCGCGGCAGGAACTCCGCGCAGGCGTTGATGCATGGCCTGGGCATGCAGCAGCGGGCCGAGCGACAGCGGCTGTTCGCGCGCGAGCACCTCCAGCGACACCGGGGCACCGATCGGCACCAATTCCGGTGGATGTCCGAAGCGCCCCGTCACCTCCGCGCGGACCATCGGCTCCAGCCGATCCGCCGCGGCAAGTTCGCCGCTTGCGACGCAGGCCCGGTAGGCGCGCACCAGCAGGCCGAGGCGAAGGTCGCTGCCCGAGGGCGCGGCGGCCGCGGCGGATTCCAGGTAACCGCGATAGGCCCTGTGGTCAGCCTCGTCCGGCTGCCGCCAGGGTCTGCCGGAATCGCTGGCGTGCGCCAGCAGCGAGGGCCCACGATCCTCAACCGAAACCTCGCTGAAGCCCGCGGCGTGCAGGGCGCGCGTCAGGCTGGCGGCGGTGTGGATGATGGTATGGAAGCCAACCGACAGCAGCGGCACCAGGATGCCCGGCGTCGTCTCGGGCGTGATGGCGCCGGCATTCGGCGTGGTCAGCACCAGCACGCCGCCTGGCCGCAACGCGGACCGCAGCAGGCGCAGGATCTCCACCGGGTGGAACAGGTGCTCGATCACCTCAGAGCACGCCACCGCATCATAGGCCGCGACCTCGCCTTGTTCGGCCGTGAAGTAGCGGTTCGCGATCGGCAGGTTGAGTTGTGCCGCGCCGGCGGCCGCGATGGGGGAGGGGTCGAAGCCCTGCACTTCCCACCCCCGCGCACGCCGCGCGACATCCAGGCCGAACCCGAATCCACACCCGATCTCGAGCATGCGACGCGGGCCGGGCAGGTCCAGGAGCAGGACATTGGCGGCAATGCTCCAGATGCCGGCGCCCTGCTGCAGGTAAAAGGCCAGGGCTTCCGGTCCGCCGGCCGGCTGGTCGCCATAGTCGGGATGCGGCATCGGGTCGAAATGCGTCGCACTGCAGTTGGAACACTGCAGGAGACGCATGCCGTCATGGCTGCCGCCGCAGACGGACAGGACGATGGCGTGCTGGCTGCTTGTGTCGCAGGACGGGCATGTGGCTTCGCCAGAGGGGCCACCAGTCCAACTGAGGTTCACTGCACATTTCCCATTGCTGGCCGCGATGAACGTCGTCGAGTTCATGTACAGCTCGTTTCATCCGGTCGCCCGAAGAGCATATTCCTGGTCTTGCCCTTATGTGCAACTGCGAGAAAAGGCGTACCGGGCGAAGATCGCGCGGGAATTTCGCGTCATGGTTAAGATGTAAGACGCGACGCCCAAGGCGCTTTGCTCAAAAATATAGGCATTTTGGCAATTTTGTCGAAATCCGCAGATGGTTCTTGACTTTTGGCTGGCGCCTGGCGTTTAGGCTTCCGGGTTGCATCAGGGGAAAGAGGCGATGACGCGGCAGAACCTGTTGATCGGCGCGGGCGTGTTGGTGTTGCTGTTCGTCGTCGCGGGCGCCATCGTCATCAGCCAGCGGCCGCCGGAGCCGGGAACCGCCGCGGCTTTCCGGGCCTTGTCTTCGGCCTCCGCCACCGCGGTCCCACATGCCGTCGCCATGCCCGCCCGGCGTGCCGCGGCCGACACCTGCGCCGGCTACAACCTGGAGCTTGAGGAGGGCGCCGGCATCCAGATCCGCATCGGCAACCAAGCGGAGGCGCAGCGCCTGATGGCGATGCGTCAGGATTGCCGCGCTGCCGATTCGGGTGTCGTCCGCTCCGCACGCTGATCCGCCACCCCGATCTACTACGGAACGCGTGGGTGTTGAACGCGTGGCCACCGCGCGCGTTGATGTCCGCATGAACCCCAACCTGTCCGACCCGCCCCCGCCCGAACTGCCTGGTTTGCCGCCGGTCAACCCGCCGAGCCCGGAACGGGAACTGCCGCCGCCCAGTCCCGACACCATGCCGAACCCCCCGGAGGCGCCACCCACCCCAACCCCCGGACCCGACCTGCCTCAACCGGGCCAATATCCGGAGGTTCCGAGCATCAGCCCTCCGGGCCCGCAAATGCCGCAGCCGATCGCCTGAAGCCCGGCCGCCACCGGCCGGCATGGGCAGATGCACGACTCATGCCAGAAGCCAGGCCGGTCCGGCCTTAGGCATTGACTCCGCGTAGTGCCGCGATCACCGCCTCCGTCGTCTGGTGCGTGGTCGAGCGCCCGCCAAGATCGGGCGTCAGCGCCTCCCCCTTCGCGGTGACGCTGGCGACGGCAGCCATCAGCCGCTGCGCCGCCGCCGGTTCACCCAGATGCTCCAGCATCATCGCTCCGGTCCAAAACGACCCGAGCGGGTTGGCCACACCCTTGCCGACGATATCGAAGGCCGAGCCATGGATCGGCTCGAACATCGACGGATTCTTGCGCGACGGATCAAGATTGGCAGTCGCGCCAATTCCGAGCGAGCCGGCACAGGCGGAGGCGAGATCGGACAGGATATCGGCATGCAGGTTGGTCGCCAGCACGGTGTCCACGCTGCCCGGCTTCACCACCATGCGCGCCGCCATCGCGTCGACCAGCATCTTGTCGACCTCGAGTTCCGGATACTGCGCGGTGACGCCCGCGCAGACCTCGTCCCACAGCACCAGCCCGTGCCGCTGCGCGTTCGACTTCGTCACCACCGTCAGCTTCTTCCGTGGCCGCGTCATCGCCAGATCGCAGGCGAAGCGGGCGATGCGCTCGACGCCGGCGCGGGTGAAAACCGCGACATCCATGCCGACTTCCAGCGGCAGCCCGCGATGCGCGCGGCCGCCGACGCCGGCATATTCTCCCTCGGAGTTCTCGCGCACGATCACCCAGTCGATGGCGCGGCCCAACTCGTCCTTCAGCGGGCCGACGATGCCGGGCAGCAGTTTCGTCGGGCGCACATTGGCGTATTGGTCGAAGCCCTGGCAGATCGCCAGCCGCAATTCCCACAGCGTGATGTGGTCCGGGATCTCCTTATCGCCGACGGCGCCGAAGAAGATGGCATCGAAGGGGGCGAGCTGCGCCAGCCCGTCATCCGGCATCATCCGGCCGGTGCGGCGATAGTGGTCGCTGCCCCAGTCGAAGCTGCGGACGTCGAAGCTGAAGCCGCCATCGACCTCCGCCGTCGTCTCCAGCACGCGGAGGCCCGCGGCCACCACTTCCGGCCCGATGCCGTCGCCGCCGATGGCCGCGATCCTGTGCCTACGCATGCGCCGTTCCCCGCTACCGTTTCTCGTCGTCCCGCGGCGTGATGCCATAGGGCGCGACGAGCGACCAGACATGCGCCGGGACCATGTTCTTGACGCGGGCCGGAAGGCTGCGGCGCAGATGCAGCACGGTTTCCACCGCCTTCATCTCCACCCGGGCGCGGCCGAATTCCAGCCCACGCGGACCGATGCGCGGCATCAGCCAGCCGACGATGCCGCGCAGGAAATTCGGCATCCGCCGCAAAGGCAGCCCGCCGGCGGCGCGTTCCGTGTTGGTCAGAAAACCCTTCACCGGCCCGGCCCGCTTGCCGGCGCTTCCCGGCGCGCTGGTCACGACCTCCTCGCCCAGAAGCTTCAGAAGTTCCTCACCGCGGGCGTTGCGCACCAGCAGCCATTGGTCGCCCCCGCCGGCCATGTAGCCGACGGTGATGTCGGCCAGGACGTTGGTGTAGTCGACGCAGGTGCGGCAGGTGAGGGGGAAGAAATCGCCCGGCAACTGGCTGATCGGCAGTTGCAGGAACGGGATTTCCCGGATGCGGCCATCGGCGAAGCGCAGCTCGACATGATAGTCGGCGCGGAATTCCAGATAGGTGATGGTCTCCGGCTGCTCCGACAGCAGCGCAAGGAACTGATGAAAGTTCTCGGTGGTGGTGTTGTCGGAACAGGGCGTGCCGATGACGTAGAGCCGCTCGAATCCCAGCTCCGCTTCCAGCGCCCGCAGCGCATAGACCTGGCAGGGGATGCCGATGATCGCCAGGCGTCGGTGGCCGGCGGCACGCGCCGGCTCAAGCAGCGCCAGCAGTGGCGCGTAGCCCATGCGCATGCCGCGGCAGCCCGCCATGTCCTCGGGCCGCGTCACCAGCACCGGGACCGGACGCCAGGAATCCGCAGGGTCCGGCGCCATTGTCAGCACGGCATCGACCGCGCCGGTCTCCAGCAGCCGCTCCGCCAGCCTGGTGGTGATGCCGGTCCATTGCGCGCCCGGGCGCGGTGCGGCGAGGCGGGCGCGCAGCATCTGGCGGAACGGCCCGAAATGCAGCTCGTCCGGCCGCGCCGGGTCGCGGGCGCGGCCATGCACCTGGGCTTCCAGCCGCGGGTAGTCCGGCTGGATGAACTGGCAGGCGCGTCCACAGGCCTTGGCATCCGCCATGCGGGAGACGCCGCAATCCGTGCAGAGGCTGCGCGGCGCCGCCGGGGGCAGCGCCGGCGCCGTGATCATGTCAGACGCCTTCGCAGCCGAGCTTCCTCAGCGTCGCATCGACCCAGGCCCGGTCGATGGTGCCGGCCTCAATCTCGGCCATCTGCTTCGTCTCGGCGGCATGCTTCGCCTCGGTCGCCTTGCAGACCGTTTCGGCATCGGCATAGGCGATGGAGACGAAGCCATCCTCGTCGCCCAGGATCATGTCGCCAGGCTCGATCACAAGCCCGCCCATGGAGATCGGCACGTTGATCTCGCCCGGGCCGTCCTTGTAGGGGCCACGGTGCGTGATGCCGGCGGCGAACACCGGAAAGGGCTGCTTCGCCAGCGCGCCGCTGTCGCGGATGGCGCCGTTGATGACGATGCCGCCCAGCTTGCGGCGCACCATCTGCGCCAGCATCAACTCGCCGATGATGGCGTTGGTCAGGTCGCCGCCGGCATCCACCACCACCACGTCGCCGGGGGCGGCGATGTCGATCGCCTTGTGCACCATCAGGTTGTCGCCCGGCCGGGTCCGCACGGTGAAGGCTGGCCCGGCCATGACGGCGCCGGAATGCATCGGCCGCAACGTTGGGCCGGCGGCGAAGATGCGCGACATGCTGTCGGAGACGTTGGCCACCGGCAGCTTGCGGAAACGCTCCACCAGCTCGGGCGAGACGGCGCGGGTGCGGGGCAGGATGCGGAAGCCGACGGGCATGGACGCTCACTCCGGAATGTCTTTCCCCTCGCCTACAGGCGACGGGACGCCGCGGCAATACGGGCATGGAAACCGGGCCGCCCGCCCCCCATCTCCCGGCCGCAACTGAGAGAGGGTCCAAGGCATGGCCAGCATTTCCCGCAGCGGCTCGGCGCATTGGCAGGGCGGCGGCAAGGACGGCACCGGCAGCGTCTCCACGCAATCCGGCGTACTCAAGGAAGCCCCTTACGGCTTCAACGCCCGCTTCGGCGACGGCCGCGGCACCAATCCGGAGGAGCTGATTGCCGCCGCGCATGCCGGCTGCTTCACCATGGCCCTGGCCTTCCAGCTCGCTGGCGCGAACCTGACGGCGGAGCGCATGGACACCTCCGCCAAGGTCGGCATGGACCAGGTCGAGGGCGGCTGGAAGATTTCCCGGGTTGCCCTGACCCTGAAGGCCAAGGTGCCTGGCTGCGACGAGGCGACCTTCCGCAAGCTGGCCGAGACCGCGAAGGCGAACTGCCCGGTCTCCAAGGTGCTGAACGCCGAGATCACGCTGGACGCGACGCTCGAGGCCTGATCCTCAGACGATGGGCGTCAATAAGGGGCGCCCATCGATCTGCGCCTCCAGATTCTCCCGCATCAGGCGGCCCATATCGCGGCGGGTCTCTACCGTGCCGCTGGCCGCGTGTGGCTGTAGGACGAGGTTGGGCAGGCGCAGAAATTCCGGGTCGATCTCCGGCTCGTTCAGGAACACGTCGAGGCCCGCGGCCGCGATCCGACCACTGCGCAACGCCTCCAGCAACGCCGCCTCGTCCACCACGGTGCCGCGCGAGACGTTGACGAAGATCACGCCCGGATTGAGTGCCTCGATCGCCGCGCGGTCCACCAATCCGCGCGTCGCGGCACCGCCGGCCGCCGAGACGCACAGGATGTCCACATGTGGCGCCAGGGCGGCCGGCGTCGGGTAGTGGGTGTAGGGCAGGGCGGGCTGCGGCGCGCGCCCGCTGTAGGACACCGGCATCCCGAAAGCCGCCGCCCGCCTGGCGATGGCCCGCCCGATTCGTCCCATGCCGACGATGCCGATCCGCTTGCCCCAGACCCGTGTGGTCAGTGGCATCGGCCCCTTCGCCACCCAGGACCCGTCGCGCACCCAGGCATCGCCCAGCTTCACCTGCCGCGCCGCCGCCAGCAGCAGCAGCATGGCCATGTCGGCCACCTCCTCGGTCAGCACGTCCGGCGTGTTGGTCACGCGGATGCCGCGGGCGCGCGCCGCCTCCAGGTCGATGGCGTCCACGCCGACGCCGTAGCAGGCGATGATCTTCGTGAGTGGCAGCGCATCCATCAGCGCGGCGTCGGCGCCGATCTCGCCCTTGGTGGAGATCGCGACGATACTGCCGGCATGCTCGGCCAGCATCGCGGCCTTGTCCGCCGCCCGCCAGTAATGGTGCAAGGTGAAGCGCTGGGACAGCTCGGAAAAATCCCATTCGGGCAATTCGCCCACCACCAGCAGCCCCGGCTTGTCCATCTCCGCGTTTCCCCGCAGTTTCGCGCCCGCATGAAGGGCAGGAGACGACGATGACGCAAGGGCTGTTCGACCTCAGAGGCCGCCGGGCGCTGATCACCGGCTCCTCCCGCGGCATCGGTTTCGCGCTGGCGCGCGGCCTGGGCCAGGCCGGCGCCTCCGTGATCCTCAATGGCCGCGACCCCAAGGTGCTGGCGGAGGCGACGCGGACCCTGGCCGCGGAGGGCCTGGACGTGACCGAGGCCGGCTTCGACGTCACCGACCCACATGCGCTGGACGCTGCCATCGCCGAGATCGAGACCCGCCTCGGCCCAATCGAGATCCTGGTGAACAACGCCGGCATCAACCGCCGCTTCCCCGCCATCGACGTGACGCCGGAGACGTTCCGGGAGGTGATGTCGACCAATGTGGAGGCGGTGTTCTTCATGGCCCAGGCCGTGGCGCGCCGGATGCTGGCGCGCGGCCACGGCAAGATCGTCAACATCGCCAGTGTGCAGTCCGAACTCGGCCGCGCCACGATCTCGCCCTATGCGACCAGCAAGGGCGCGGTGCGGATGATGACGCGGACGCTCTGCGCCGAATGGGCCAAGGGCGGCATCCAGGTGAATGCCGTCGCACCCGGCTACTTCGCGACGGACCTGACGAAGCCGCTGGTGGACGACCCGAAGTTCACGGATTGGCTCTGCCAGCGGGTGCCCGCCGGCCGCTGGGGCAATGTGGAGGAACTGGTGGGCGCCACCGTCTTCCTGTCCTCCCGCGCGTCCGACTTCGTCAACGGCCATCTGCTGTATGTCGATGGCGGCATGACGGCCGTCGTCTGATGCCCGAATGCCTCATCGTCCAGCCCATCCATCCGGCCGGGTTGGACCTGCTGCGCGCGCATGGTGTGACGCCGCGCCTGGCGAGCGCCGCAGACCCGGCGACCGTGGCGCGCGAACTGCCCGGCTGCGCCGCCGTCATCACCCGCAACGCCGGGCTGAAGACGGCGGCGATGCGGGCCGCGCCATCGCTGCGCGTCATTGCCAACCATGGCGTCGGCACCAACAACATCGACCTGTCGACGGCAGCCGCCCTCGGCATCCCCGTCGTGTTCACGCCGACCGCCAATGCCCGCAGCGTCGCCGAACACGCCATGGCGCTGATCCTGGCGCTGGCGCGCAAGGTGATCCCGGCGGACGCCGCCGTGCGTGGCCTCGACTGGACCCTGCGCTACGAGGCGCAGATGATGGAACTGCATGGCCGCACCCTGGGCCTGGTCGGCTTCGGCACCATCGGCCGGATGACCGGCGCCATCGCCCGAAACGGCTTCGGCATGAAGCTGCTGGTGTTCTCCCCCGGCATCGGCGATGCGATCCTGGTGGAGGACGGTGCCGAACGCGCGCCGAGCCTCGACGTCCTGCTGGCCCGCAGCGATGTGGTCTCCCTGCACCGCCCGCTGCGACCCGACACCGAGAACATGATCGACGCCGCGGCACTCGTGAAAATGCAACCGCATGCGCTGCTGGTGAACACCGCCCGCGGCGGCTTGGTGGACAGCGCTGCGCTGGCCGCGGCGCTGCGCGCCGGGACCATCGCCGGTGCCGCGCTGGACGTGTTCCGTATCGAGCCGACGCCCGCCGAGGACCCGGTGCTGGACGCGCCCAATACGGTGCTCGCACCGCACATCGCCGGCGTGACGGAGGCCGCGATGCGGGAGACGGCGCTGCAATGCGCAGCCCAGGTGTTGGACGCATTGGCCGGCCGCCGCCCACCCCATCTCGTGCAGCCGGAGATCTGGGACCGTCGCCGCAGCTGAGTTCGCCGCGGCCAATCGAGGTTCCAGGCCGCGCCATCCTGGCCGATACTGTCGCCCGATCTTCGGAAGGACCGCATTTCATGGACATCCAGTCCCAGACCAGCATCCCGGCCGGTATCGACCCGGCGGAATGGGCCATCCGCTGCGACCTCGCGGCGCTGTACCGCCTGGTGGCGCATCACCGGATGACGGACCTGATCTACACCCATATCAGCGCCCGCGTGCCGGGGCCGGAGCACCACTTCCTCATCAACCGCTACGGCGTGATGTTCCACGAAATGCGCGCCAGCGACCTGGTGAAGATCGACCTGGATGGCAACGTCGTGGGCGAGGGCGCACCCGCCTCCGAGACCATGGTGAACAAGGCCGGCTTCGTCATCCACTCCGCCATCCATGCGGCGCGGGAGGATGCGATGTGCGTCATCCACACCCACACCTCCGCCGGCATCGCCGTCTCCGCCCAGGAACAGGGGCTGCTGCCGATCAGCCAGCACGCGCTGAAATTCTACGGCCGCCTCGCCTATCACGGCTATGAGGGCATCGCGCTGGACCTCGATGAGCGCGACCGCCTGGTCGCCGACCTCGGCCCGCACCCGGCGATGATCCTGCGCAACCACGGCCTGCTGGTCGCCGGTGGCACCATCCCGCATGCCTGGAGCCTGATCTACTATCTGGAGCGCGCCTGCCAGGCGCAGATCGCGGCCCTGGCCGGCGGCGCCAAGCTGGTGCTGCCGCCGGAGGAGGTGCGGCTGCGCACCGCCGCGCAGTTCGGCAACAACCCGGACAGCCCGCACCAGGCCCTGGCCTGGGAGGCCAGCCTGCGCCTGATCGAGGGCGACCGCACGGATTGGCGCTGCTGACCATGAACGAGACCACCCGCAACCTGCTGAAGCGCGTCAGCACCGCGACCCTCGCCACCGCCCTCTACAAGCGCGGCTTCCGCAGCCAGATGGTTCAGGGTGTGCTGCCGCTGCGCACCCTGGGCGAAAGCATGGTCGGCCCCGCCTACACCATTCGCACCATCCCGGCACGGGAGGATCTCAACAAGCTGGAGGTGTTCCGCGACTGGTCGCACCCGCAGCGCAAGGGCGTGGAGGAATGTCCGCCCGGCCATGTCTTCATCGTCGACAGCCGCAAGGACCCGCGCGCGGCCTCCGCCGGCGGCATCCTGGTGACCCGGCTGATGGTGCGCGGCGCGGCCGGCGTGGTGACGGATGGTGGCTTCCGCGACGCCGCGGAGATCGCGAAGCTGGCAATCCCGGCTTTCCATGCACGCCCTTCCGCGCCGACGAACCTGACGCTGCACCAGCCCATCGAGGCCAATGTCCCGATCGGCTGCGGCGATGCGCCTGTGTTCCCGGGCGACATCCTGGTCGGCGACAATGACGGCGTCATCGTCCTGCCCGCCCACATCGCCGACGAGTTGGCGCAGGAGGCGACGGAGATGACCGCCTTCGAGGATTTCGTGCAGGAGAAGGTCGCCGGCGGCCAGTCCATCCTCGGCCTGTATCCGCCGACCGACGAGACCAACCTGGCGCGCTTCGCCGAATGGCGGCGCCAGCACGGGCGGTAGCCGCCCGTCAGCCTACTCCGAAACGAAGCGCGTGTCGTTGCGCTGGCGGTCCCAGAACATCGTCACGCGGCTGACACGGCACAGGTTCACCTGCCGCAATTCACCTTGACTGCAAAGCCCGGAGCGTAACGAATTTTTCGTCGACGTGCCGCCGCTGGACCTGTTGGTGAGCGGAACCCTCGGCACACATGAACGTTTTGGCAACACAGTCAAAGCGGAGCCGTCTCCATGGCCGACAAGGCGCACGAAAATCCGAAGACCGAAGCCGATCCTGGCTCCAACACCATCAAGGACCCGTCCGACTGGACGACCGGGGAGGAGCCGATGACCGGCGCCCAGGCATCCTACCTCAAGACGCTGAGCGAGGAGGCGAAGGAGGAATTCGACCCCTCGCTGTCGAAGGCCGATGCCTCGCTGCGCATCGATGAGCTGCAGGCAAAGACCGGGCGCGGGAAGTCTCAGGCCTAGACCGCGATCGCCGCGGGTTGGAACGGCCCGAGGCGCGACTCATGCGAAGAGACCGAGGCTTGAACCATGGCCGCGCTTCTGCCGGCGCGGATCATGGTTCAGGCGCGCTCGACCAGCGGGCCGGGCGGCGGCGCGGTGGCGATCTCGCGGATGATCTTGCGCTTCACTGCGGATTCGAAGCTGCCGAAGCCTTCCGCCACCATCAGGAAGGACCCCGGCCCCCCGATCACCTCGTCCCGGTAGTAGTCATCCAGCGGCGGCATCCCGGCCGCCCAGGGCTGCGGCGAACGGTCGATCACCGCCAGCCCGTTCATCACGATTCCCTTGGCCAGCGCTTCGGCCCGCGCCTCCGCCACTGGACGCCCGGAATTGCTGACGCCGTCGCCGGAGATATCCACGACCTTCCGCGTGCCCTCATAGCCCCGTCCAAACAGGCCGGCAGCGTAATCCATGGCGCCGGAGATTGAGGTGTAGAGCCAGGTGCGCCGCGGGGCCGCATCCAGCGCATCGGCTAGCCCATGCGCCGCGGCGCGGCCATCGATTCGCGTCCAGGGCACCAGCAGTTCCTGGATGTGCCAGTCGGACCAGGTGAACAGCGTCACCGCGATCTGACCAAGCGGGCCGCCGGCAATGCCCTCGATCAGCCTGGGGTCACGGAAGGCGGCCGCGTAGCCCTTGAACTGCAACTCCTGCTCGACCTCGTCGACGGAGCGGCTGACATCAACGGCGAGGACCAACTCGATATCGACCGGCTCCTGCGCCCGCGCCGCGCGGCCGGTGAGCAGGGAAGGGGCCGCGAGCATCCCGCCCAGCATGACCCGCCTGCTGGTCCGGCGTCCCAGGATCTCGATCTGCATCGCACGCGCGCTCCTCTACAGCCGTCATGGCCGTGTCTGCGCGTGGCTCCCGTTCGCCTGGATATCAGCGGAAATGCTGCATCGCAACATAAAGCTGTGTGCGCCTACTTGGTCCAGCGTGTGCTGGCGATCGCGGCGATGGCGTTGGCACGGTCGCGCAACGCCGAAAGGGCCGGGAAGCGCCCGGCGACGAGGTCCGGCAGAACCAGGTCGGCGAAGTCCAGGCCGCAGGTTGCCGTGACATCCGCCTGGCTCAGGCGCTCACCGCACAGCCATTCGCCGGGCTCGGCCAGCCGGTCCAGCGCTGCGAAGCCCGCCTCCGCCTGGCCACGCAGCTTCGTCGCGTAGTCCGGCCAGACCAGGGCTTCCGGCCGCCGCGATTCGTAGTAGGCGCCGACCAGCTTCTCCGTCGCCCCGACGGCGAGCGCCAGGGCCCGCAGCACCGCGCGTCGCTCGGCGCCCATGCGCGGCACCAGGGCGCGGTCGGCGCCGGCCATCTCGTCCAACGCGTCAAGGATGGCGACGCTGTCGACCAGCACCTCCCCATCCTCCATCACCAGGGCCGGAACGCGGCCGAGTGGATTGAAGCCGCGAATCGTCTCGGCGTTGTCGGCGGTGCTGAGGGGGCGCTGCGTGTACGGCAGGTCCAGCAGGTTGAGGGAGGCCGCGGTGCGGCGGACGAAGGGGGACAGGTTGCGGCCGATGAGGATCATGTGCGCAACGTCACAGCGATCGGCACAAATGAAAAGGGGGGCGCCTTGCGGCACCCCCCCTTCCGGTCGGCTTCGAGGTGAAGCCGGAGATCAGCGCAGGACGATCTCGACGCGGCGGTTCTGCGGCTCGCGCACGCCGTCGGCGGTCGGGACCAGCGGGCGGCTCTCGCCGAACGCCTGGATCGCCATCGCGGCGCGCGGCACGCCACGGCGCTCGAGCTCGGACGCCACGGCGGCGGCGCGGCGCTCGGACAGGCGCTGGTTGTACTGCGGCGAACCGGCGCGGTCGGCGTGACCGGAGACCTCGATGCGCGTCGTGCCGGCGCGCTGCGAGTTGGTGGCCGCCTCGGCGATGATCTGGCGAGCGCGGTCGGTCAGGTCGGCACGGTCGAAGTCGAAGAACACCAGATAGGTGCGCGCGATCTCGGGGGCCTGCGCAACCGGGGCCTGCGGCGCCACGACCGGCGGCGGCGGCGTCACGCCGAAGGCGTAGCGCAGACCGACCAGCAGGCTGTGGTTGAAGTTGTCGACCTCGGCGGTGCCGCGGGCGGTCGTCGCGCCGTTCGGCGCGCGGCCGACGGAGTCGAACTCGGGCGACAGCGTGCCCATGAAGCGGTACTCGGCGGTGATCGCGAGGCCCGGGGCCGCAGAGATCGGGAATGCTGCGCCGACGATCGCCTGGTAGGCGAACCGGCCATCCTCTCCGTCGATGCTGACAGAGCCGGCCGGGCCGCTGACGCGGGTGCCGTCATACTCATGCCACTGGTAGCCGGCACCGATGCCGACATACGGGGTCACGAAGGCGCCCGGGCCGAGGTCGAAGTCGTACAGGGCGTTCGCCATGACACCGTAGGAGCGGGCCTTGCCGTCCGAGCGCAGCGGGCGGCCGAGCGCGTTGGCGCCGGTGATGCTGTCGACTTCGTTCTCCCGGTAGGAGCCCTCGATCTCGGCGCGGACGCCGTTGCCGAAGCCATAGCCGAGGCTGATCACGCCGACATAGCCGTAGTTGAACTCGGCCGAGGCGGTGCGGGAGGCGGTGGTGCCACCGAACTGGCGGGACAGCTCGACATCGGTCTCCTGCAGCAGGTTCACACCCGCGCCGGCGCCGACATAGAGGCCGCTGATCGGCTGCGCCTGCGCCGCGAGCGGCAGGGCCAGCACGGTGGCGGCAAGAAGGGCGGTTCTCAGGCTCATGGCAAATCTCCTCAAAGGTAGTCACGGCACGGGCGGCGGCTGAGGCTTCTGGCACCGGAGCGCCGGCCGCATCCCAACCGCACCAGATGCGTGACGAGCTATCTACACCCGTTTCGAAGCTTCACCAGCGGTCTCGTGGCACAATCGCCGCGCCGTGATAAATCTGCAACACATCCCTATGACCAAATGGTCACAGTGGCGAGAGCAAAGCCGGATCACGGTGTTGTGCGAGGCTGCCCGATGGCAGGATGCGGGTCGCGTGCCCGAGTTTGCGGCCCGGCCTGGCATCCGTCTTTCCATAGACGTGCAGGGCTACGTCGCCGCAGGCTGCGAGGCGCGGCCAAGCGGCGTAGCTGTCCGGCCCGACCAGATTCTTCATGATCGAATCGGCGTGCCGGCCGGGTTGAGGCAGTGGCAATCCAGCAACAGCCCGAACATGCAGCTCAAACTGGCCATGCTGGCAGGCGTCCATGGTCCAGTGGCCGGAATTGTGCGGCCGCGGGGCCATCTCGTTCGCCAGCAACCGGCCATCGGGCAGCAGGAACATTTCCAGCGCCAGGATGCCAACCAGATCCAGTGCCGTTGCCAGCGCCGCGACATGGGCCCGGCCCTGCACCGCCACGGCGTCCGGCACCTGCGCCGGCGCGATGGTCAGGTCCAGGATGTGGTCCGCGTGGCGATTTTCCGCGAGGTCGAAGGTCACCACCGTCCCGTCCAGCCCCCGCGCCGCAATGGCCGAAACCTCGCGCTCGAATGGGATGAAGGCTTCCAGGATCAGCGGGTGCGGCGACAGGCGGGCAAATGCCGCCTCGGCATCGCCAGGGGACCGCAGAACAGCCTGGCCGCGGCCGTCATAGCCCATGCGGGTGGTCTTCAGCACGGCAGGCAGGCCGAGTGCCGCCACCGCGGCGTCCAGCTCCGCACGGGTCTGCACCGCGCGCCAAGGTCCGACCGGGATGCCGGCAGCTTCCAGGAATGTCTTTTCCGCGATGCGGTCCTGGCCGATGCGCAGCGCCGCGACTCCGGGCCGGCAGGGCACCAGCGGGGCAAGGGCGTCCAGCGTCGCGGCCGGCACGTTCTCGAATTCGAAGGTCACTACATCCACGGCGGCGGCGAAGCGGGCCAGGGCGGCCGCATCGGTGTAGTCCGCCACGGTCCGCGCCGCCGCCACCTGCATGCCGGGCGAATCCGCCTCCGGGCCGAAGACATGGCAGCGGTAGCCGAGTGCGGCGGCGGCCAGTGCCGACATGCGCCCCAACTGCCCACCGCCCAGGATGCCGATGGTGGAGCCTGGCGGCAGCATCGCGCTCAAGCGGGCCGCTCCGCCACCGCATCGGTCTGCGACTGCCGCAGCACGGCCAGGCGCTGGCCCAGCGCCGGATCGGCCAGCGCCAGGATGGCGGCGGCCAGCAGCCCGGCATTGATGGCGCCGGCGCGGCCGATGGCCAGCGTGCCGACTGGGATGCCGCCCGGCATCTGGACGATGGACATCAGGCTGTCCATGCCCTTCAGCGCATGGCTTTCGACCGGCACCCCGAGTACCGGCAGCGGGGTGAGGGAGGCGACCATCCCCGGCAGCGCCGCGGCCCCCCCGGCGCCGGCGATCAGCACCTGCAACCCGCGCCCGGCGGCCGCCTGGGCGTAATCGTACATCCGCCCCGGCGTCCGGTGCGCGGAGACGATGCGGCATTCATGCGCCACGCCGAGCTTGTCCAGGACTTCCGCGGCGTGCCGCATGGTCTCCCAGTCCGACTGGCTGCCCATGATGACGCCGACGCGCGGCATGGCTTCGGGCGCCATCAGGCGATGATGTCCGGGACCAACTGGCTCTCCAGCCAGGCGATCTCGTCCTTCAGCTTCAGCTTGCGTTTCTTGAGCCGCTGCAACTGCAGCGCATCGGTGCCGGCCTCGTCGAGGCGAGCGATCACCGTGTCGAGGTCCCGATGCTCGCTGCGCAATTCGTGCAGGCGGCGGAGAAGGCTGTCGCGGTCGGCCTGCATGCGCCCCCGGGATGTTACGGTGAGGTGTCTCAAACTTGGCGCTGGAAAGCGCCACCCAGCCGCATAACATGACAAGGGCGGGTGCAGAAGGGACGGTTGCGCGCCCGGGGTCGGTTCAGCCGCCTGTCGATGTCCTGCGGCGCCCGCCCCGGCGTGGATCGTGCCGCCGCTGCCCCGCAAGGCAACGGACAAGGATGATTGCGCATGGCCGAGGCTGCCCGTATCCGCTCCCTTGAGGCGCGGCACGCGACGCTCGAGACGCGACTGGCCGAGGAGGCCGGACGCCCCCGCCCCGACGATCTGGAAGTCATCCGCCTGAAACGTGAGAAGCTTCGACTGAAGGAAGAGATGGAGAAGCTGCGCAGCCGCCCGAACTAGCGGCACCGCGACGAAGTCCGGCGTGGGGGGGCAGACCCCCCCGCCACCTCAAGCCGCCCGACCTTCAGGCTGCCGCATCATCCCGCGGCTGCGCCTGGGCCGCAGAGCCTCCCCCCTGGCGATCATTCGCCGTTCCCACCGCTTCATTCAGTGCCGTCTGGGTGCACAGCCCCAGCGTGACAGGGTCGCGCGGCTTGATGTTCGCCGTGTTCGGATGCGTCTTGTCCCGCACCTTGGCAATGGTCTCCTTGGTGGTCGCCAGCAGCTTGACGATCTGCGGGTCCGACAACTGCGGGTAGTTGCGCAACAGCCAGGCGATGGCATCGGGCCGCTCCGTCCGCTTCGCCACCGGGATATAGCGCGCGCCCTTGCTGCGCTGCTTCGGCAGGGGGATGGAGCGTTCCGTCAGCACCAGGCGGGCGGCCGGATCTGCCTCGCATCGGGCGATCTCCTCCCGCGTCAACTGGTCGTTGGCGACCGGGTCATAGCCGACGATGCCCTGCGCCACCTCGCCATCGGCGATGGCCTGGACCTCGAGCGGGTGCATCCCGACGAAATCGGCGACCTGCTCGAAGCTGAGCGAGGTCTTTTCGATCAGCCACACGGCGGTGGCCTTCGGCATCAGGGGCGTCTTCATCATGGACCCTTTGGTGGTTCGGGCCGCGGCCCGAGCAAGCACGCCTGCTCACCGGGGCGCCCGCGCCTCGTCATGATCGGATATAGAGAGCGCACCGGGTCGGGTCAAAGCCCCAGGCCGGGTCGGCAAATGATGGAGGAGTGCATGGAGGAGGAGGGTCCACGCCCGAAGGGGCATTTCCAGCCGGCGGTGCTGGACCGCTGGGACGTGACGGATCTGCGCGCCTACATCGCCCAGCTTCGGGCCGAGATAGCCCGGGCCGAGGCCGAGATCGGCAAGCGAGACGCGCATCGCAGCGCGGCGGACGCATTCTTCCGCAAGGCTGAATAACGGAAGGGCCGGCGGATCGCTCCGCCGGCCCAGTCGATCGTGCGTCAGGCCGCCTGGGCCTGCGGCGCCTCGTTCTCCAGCACCTTCTGGCCCTGACCCTGGGCCGCCTGGATCGCGATGCGGCGCGGCTTCAGCGCCTCCGGCACCTGCCGGCGCAGCGCCACGTGCAGCAGGCCGTGCTCGAGCTGCGCACCCTCGATGACGATGTGGTCGGCGAGGACGAAGCGACGCTCGAAGGCCCGTCCGGCGATGCCGCGATACAGCACGCGGCCATTCTCGGCCGGGGCCGGGGCGGCCTTGCCGGACACGGTCAGCGTGTTGTCATGCGCCGTGACCTCGATGTCGTCCGGGCCGAAGCCGGCAACGGCCATGGTCAGGACGTAGTTGTCCTCGCCGGTCTTCTCGATGTTGTAGGGCGGGTAGCTGGGCCCATCGGCCGCCGCCCGGGCGGTTTCCACCAGGCGGGCCATGCGGTCGAAGCCGATGGCGGAGCGGAACAAGGGCGAGAAATCAAGCGCGTTCATGAAGACCTCCTGCGATAGCAAGGTCGATTGTGCCGCGGATGCCCGGTCCGGTGCCCCCGCGAACGGGCGGCATCTTCTCGGCCTCCGCGCCTCCGGCCCCGATCGGGCACCGTTGGCAACGCAGCAGTTAGTCAGCGCCGAAGCGCGCTTCAAGAGGGCCCGAACAACGCAAAAAGCGCGCTTCCGGCAACCCGGAAACGCGCCCTGCGACCCACGATCCGGACGGGATCAGGCGGCCGGCTTGCGCACGCCGAGACCGGCGAACTTCTTGTTGAACTTGGCGATCTGGCCGCCAGTGTCCATCACGCGCTGCTGGCCGGTCCAGGCCGGGTGCGACTTCGGGTCGATGTCGAGGCGCATGGTGTCGCCTTCCTTGCCGTAGCAGGACCGGGTGGTGAAGGTCGTACCATCCGTCATGATGATGTTGATGGTGTGGTATTCCGGGTGGATGTCGGGCTTCATCGCAGGGTGCTCGCGCAAAGGGCCCGCCGACAGCGACCGGCAGGCGCGGGAAGGCGGGCTATAGAGGACGCACCCCGCACACGCAACCGGCGCTTCAGGGCGGCGGCAGGGACAGGAACTCCCGCAACGCAACGTCGTCGGTCAGGCTCAGCGCCGTGCTGAGCGCCAACTCGGCCTCCGCGGCTTGGCCTTCGGCGCGAAGCAGGCGTGCAAGGGCGACCCAGTAGGGCTGGTAGCCCGCCATGTCCTGGCCCTCCAGCGCATCCAGCGCAACCCGCGCCGCCGCCGCATCGCCCGCTTCCAGCAGCAGTGCCGCGCGCGCCACCAGCACGCCGAGGCTGGGCTCATGCGCCGCCAGCAGGTCATACAGCAGCCGCAGCGCGCGGTAGTCCGTGCGGCCGGTGACCGGGCGCTGGATGTGGACGGACTGGATGGCCGCCTCGCACAGGTAGCGGCCGAAGCGCCCGGCGCGCGCACCCACGGCCAGCAGCGCCTCGGCCTCCGCGATCATGGCGCCGGACCACAACCTGGCATCCTGGCGCGCCAGCGGTACGAAGCGGCCGGCGGCATCGCGCCGGGCCTCCCGCCGCGCTTCGCAATACAGCATCAGGGCGAGCAGGCCGCGCGCCTCGGGCTCGGCCGGCAGCAATTCCACCACCAGCCGGCCCAGGTAGATTGCCTCCTCCGCCAGCCCGACCTGCCGGGCCTCCCACCCCGTGCCATAGGCGGCGTAGATGGCGGCCAGCACCTCGGCCAAGCGGCCCGGCATGTCTTCCGGCTCCGGCACCGCGAAGCGCAGGCCGGCGTCGCGGATCTTCGCCTTCGCCCGCACCAGGCGCTGGCCCATCGCGGCGGGCGCGACGAGGAAGGCCGCGGCGATCCGGGCGGCATCGAGGCCCAGCACCGCCTGCAGCATCAGTGGCGTGCGCACCGCGGCATCGATGGCCGGGTGCGCGCAGACGAACAGCAGCTTCAGGCGCTCGTCCGGGAAGCTTGCATCGCGCGCCTCGCGCTCCGCCTGCCGCCGTTCGATTTCGGCGGCGGCCGCGTCGCGCACCCGGCGGTGACGGCCGGCGTTCGTCTGTGCGTTGCGCGCCGCGGTCAGCAGCCAAGCCTCCGGCGCGGTCGGCACGCCACGCTCCGGCCAGGTGCGGAGCGCGGCGGCGAAGGCCTCCGCCAGGGCGTCCTCGGCGCCGGCGATGTCGCGCGACCGCGCGGCGAGCCGTGCGACGAGCCGGCCGTAGCAGCTTCGTGCCGCCAGCTCCGCCGCGCGGATGGCCGCCTGCCGCGCGCCGTCCATCACTTCGGCATGGGTGGCAGCACCGGCCGGACCTCGACAGAGCCGCAGAGCGCGGAGGGCGAGCGCGCCGCCCAGGCCAGCGCCGTATCGAGGTCCGGCACGTCGATGATGAAGTAGCCGCCGAGTTGTTCCTTGCTGTCGGCAAAGGGCCCGTCCTGCACCACCGGACGGCCGTCGCGGATCCGGACCGTCGTTGCCGTGTGCGGCGGCTGCAGCCCATCGCCATTCACGATGATGCCGGCCTGCCGCATGGCACCGATGAAGGAGGTCCAGCCACCCCAATAGGCGCCGGCCTTCTCCGGTTGGTCCCGGGATGCGAATTCGGCCTCGGTCTCGGTCATGATGAGCATGTACTGCATCGGGCTGTCCTTTCTCGTCGGGCAGATGACCTGCCCGGTACGATGACACCCCACGCCCCGTCATTTCGACCGGCTTCCGAAAAAATCTACCTCTTCCAGACCCGGTCCAGCGGCATCAGCCGGTTGACCAGCACCAGCAGCGCCACCGTCACCAGGATGAAGATGGTGCTGATGGCATTCACCGTGTTCTCCAGGCTGAAAGTTGCCTCCGCGTAGATCCGCACTGGCAGGGTCTGCAGCCGCGCCGTGGTCAGGAAGGCGGTGACAGTGACCTCGCCGAAGGACAGCAGGAAGCCAATGACGCAGGCCACCGCGATGCCCGGCGCCAACTGCGGCAGGATGACGCGCCGGAACACGCGCGTGGGGGTTGCGCCGAGGCCCTGCGCCGCTTCCTCCAGCCCGCGGTCGAGTTGTGCGACGGAGGCGCGCAGCAGCGCCAGCATGAAGGGCGCCACCAGCACCACATGCACCGCGAGCACGCCCAGGAAGGGCGGCACCTGGTTGAACCATTGCAGCAGCCGCAGCATGCCGAGCCCGACGGCAATGCCCGGCAGCGCCAGCGGCAGCATCAGGAAGGCACCCAGCGTCTCCTTCCCCCGGAACCCTGCTCGCACCAGGGCAAAGGCCGCCGGCAAGGCCAGGGAAAGGGAGATCACTACGCAGCACAGCGCCAGTTGCAGGCTGGTCCATGCGTCGGAGAGGTACCGCTCGTTCTGCAGGACCGCGGCGTACCATTTCCAGGTGAAGCCGATGAACTGCGCGACCGTCGCCTGCGGGCTGTCGTTCACGGAGGCGACGGCGACCAGCAGCAGCGGGAACATCAGGATGCCGATGCCGGCCGCCAGCAGCACCGGGTAGACCACCGGCGCCGAAGCCTCCGCCAGCCAGACCAGGGCGCGGCGCAGGGCGGGCGGCAGCGCCGGCATCCGGCTTGGCGCCCGCGCCAGGACCCACGGCGTGAAGGCGCCGATGACCCGGGCGAAGACGAAGGTGACAACGATGGAAATCACCAGCATCAGCACCGCGAGCGCTGAGGCGAGGGGGTAGTTCAGGTTTTCCAGACCCTCTCGCAGCACCAGCATGCCGGTGACCAGCACCTGCCGCCCGCCGACCAGCATGGCGGAGACATAGGCGGTGGAGGCAAGCAGGAAGACCAGCGTCAGCCCGCCGCGCAGCCCGGGCAGGGACAGCGGAAACGTCACCCGCCAGAAGCGCATTGCCGGACCCGCGCCGAGCCCCGCCGCGGCTTCCTCCAGCCGCTTTTCCTGCGATTCCAGCACGTCGTACAGCGCCAGCACCATGAAGGGCAGGAATACCTGCACCAGCGCGAGCCCGACCGCGAACCAGCTGAACAGAAGGTTGACCGGCGGGAAGCCGAGCGATTGGGCGATGCCGGACACCACACCGCGCGGCGCCAGCAGCAGAATGATGCCGAGTGAGCGCACCACCACGTTGGTCAGCAGCGGCACCAGGATTATGGCGAAGCCGAAGGGCTTGGCACCCGGCGAAAGCCGGGTCAGCCACAGCGCCATGGGATAGCCGAGCAGCGTTGCCGCGGCCGCGACGCCGAGGCCGAGCAGCGTGGTGTTCAGCAGCAGCCGCCGGAAGAAGGCGTCGCCGAGAATCTCCTGGTACTGCGTGCCGGCCGGCAGCAGCGACAGCGGCGCGAACATCTCGCTGCTGTCCTGCACGGACAGCAGCAGCACGGCCCCCAGCGGTGCGGCGAAGGCCGCCAGCAGCCACAGCACGTAGGGCGCGGCAAGGAAGCCCGCGCCAGGTCGGAACCTCACCCGGCGATCTCGCGCGTGAAGCGGCTGGACCAGCGCGGCTGGTTGCGGATCACCACATCCCAGTCGAAGTCGATCAGCTTCTCCACCGCCGCCTCGCCCATGATGAGCTTCGCGGCCAGCTCCGGCGGCAGCGTGAGGTTGCGGATGGTCGGGCTGTAGTAGGTGCGCTCGGCATAGGCCTGCTGGCATTCCGGGCTGAGGTGCAGGTTGACGAAGGCCTCGGCCAGCGCCTGGTTGCGGGTGCCGGCGGTGATGCAGGCGAAGTTGGCGGCGACGGCCTGGCCTTCCTCGGGCTCCGCGATGACGATGTTCGGGTTGCGGGTCTCGGCATAGGTGCGGGTGAAACTGCCGAATTCGATGGAAGCCGCGCCGACCTGCTGGTCGAACATGCCGTAGAGCTGGTCCTGGCTGCCCTGGATCGCGGCGAAGGGCTTCAACTCGGCGATCTTGCTGAAGGCCGGGTCGATGTTGTTCTCGGACCCGCCCCAGACCTTGGCCGACATCAGCAGCCCCGCGGTGCCCTGCGCGCCCGGATAGGTCGGCCAGATCACCTTGCCCTTCAGATCCTCGCGCCAGAAATGCTTCCAGGAGGTCATCGGCGCCGCGACCATCCGCCGGTCATAGACGATGGTGACGGGATTGAACGCCACGGCGTAGCCGCCGATGCGGGCCAGCGGATACAGGTTGGCGAAGTTCGGCACGTTGGCGGTTGGCGCCTGCGTGACGCTGTCCTTCACCGCCTGCCGGCTTTCGAAGATGTTCAGGTACAGCAGGTCGAAAGACGGGCGGCCGCGTTCGGCATAGGCGCGGGCTCGGCGTTCCGGCGTGCCGCCCAGAACGTAGTTGATCTTCACGCCATGCTGGCGCTCCAGCGGCGTCGCGCAGAATTCCCGCGTGATACGTTCCTGCAGCCCGCCCCAGATGCCGACGGTCAGCTCGTCGCCGCGGCGGATCTGCGCCACGGCATCGCGGCCCCAGATGGCCGGTACGGCAAGTGCGGCGCCGGCCAGTAGGCCACGGCGGGTGGTGGTGATCGTCATGGCAGGGCTCCGGTTGCGGCTGAGAAATCTTCGATCCAGGCGATGGCATCGGGCGGCGCGGCCAGGGTCACGGGCGTGCCGGGGGCGAAGGCCGGCTCGGCGCTCGGCCGGTGCACGCGCAGGCGATGCGGGCCGACCGAGACCTCGTAGTGGATGCTGTCGTCGAGCCGGGTCGCGGCCTCGACCATGGCGGGCAGCGTCAAACCTGCCCCGCCACTGCCGGCCGGCCCCAGTACGAGGCGGGCGGCGCGCAGCACCAGGTGGCTCGGCCGCGCCGGCGCATCGGCGGGCAATGGCAACGCCAGGCCCTCCGCCTGGAAAACCCCGCCCTCGACCCGCCCGGCGATGACGCTGCGGGCGCCGAGGAAGCCGGCCGTGAACAGGTGGCGCGGCCGTTCCGTCAGCTCCCCCGGCGCGGCGCATTCGACGATGCGGCCGCGGTCCATCACCGCCACGCGGTCGGCCAGCGCCAGCGCTTCCTCCTGGTCATGCGTCACGAACAGGGTGGTGATGCCGGCGGCATCGCGCAGGCGCGCGATCTCCTCCCGCATCTCGACGCGCAGCCCGGCGTCGAGGTTGGACAGCGGCTCGTCCAGCAGCAGCAGGTCGGGGCGGATCACCAGCGCGCGGGCCAGGGCCACGCGCTGCTGCTGCCCGCCGGACATGCGCGCGGGGTAGCGGTCCGCCAGGTGGCCGAGGCCCACCATCGCCAGCGCCTCCGCCACCCGGCGGTCGCGCTCGGCCCGGCCGACGTCGCGCATCTCAAGCCCGAAGGCGACGTTGCCGCCGGCGGTCAGATGCGGGAACAGCGCGTAGTTCTGGAACACCATGCCGATCTTCCGGCGGTGCGGCGGCGCCCGCTCGATCGCGACGCCATCCAGCAGGATGCGGCCCTCATCGGGCAGGATGAAGCCGGCAACCAGCCGCAGCGTCGTGGTCTTGCCGCAGCCGGAGGGGCCGAGCAGGGCGATGCATTCGCCGCGCGCCACCGCCAGCGAAACGCCATCCACTGCGGTCTGCGCGCCATAGCGCTTGCTGAGCCGGTCGAGGAGCAGGTGGGGGGAGGATGTGTCGGGCACGGAAGCAGTCTAGGCAAAGCCGGTGCCACCGCGCCAGGACGGGGCGGGCCTCCGACAGCGCCTGCCAGGCAACAGGCGGCCGGGGAATTGCCTGTTTGCTGTGCGGGTGCCTAAAAGACGCGCCGGAAGGGATGCTGGCCGCGATTCGAAATTCGCGCCGGGGCTGGCACGACCCTTGCTGAGTTTGGGGCATTGCCCTGATAGGGTGGCATCGCGGCCAGAGTGCCGCCGGCAAGGGACGAGGGGGGATCAGGCGCATGCGCACGCGGTATCGGATGGAGCGGCGGACTCTGCTGACGGGCGGCACGGCCCTGGTGTTGTCCGCGGTGGCAGGCGCGCGGGTGCCGCTGGCGCAGACGCTGGACAAGGTTTCATTCCAGACCAACTGGCGCGCCCAAGCCGAACATGGCGGCTACTACCAGGCGGTCGCAGCCGGCATCTACCGCCGCCACGGGATCGAGTGCGAGGTCCGCATGGGCGGCCCCCAGCAGAACCCGGCGCAACTCCTGCTGGCCGGCCGCGTGGACTTCATCATGTCCAACGGCTTCCAGGCACTGAACTACGTGCGGGAGAACCTGCCCTTCCTCACCATAGGCGCCATCATGCAGAAGGACCCGCAAGTCCTGATGACGCATGAGGGCAACGGCATCAATTCCTTCGAGGACATGAAGGGCCGCCCGATCCTGATCGGCGCCGCCGGCCGCGTCACCTACTGGCCGTTCCTGCGCGCGAAGTTCGGCTTCACGGATGAACAGATCCGGCCCTACACCTTCAATGTCGGCCCCTTCATGGCGGATCGCATGGCGATCCAGCAGGGTTTCATCAGCTCCGAGCCCTACGCGGCCGAACAGGCCGGCGCGAAGCCGAAGGTGTTCCTGATCGCCGATGCCGGCTACCAGAACTACCAGACCACCATCGACGTCTCCCGCCGCATGGTGACGGAGAAGAAGGAGGTTGTGCAGCGCTTCATCAACGCGACGATGGAAGGCTGGACCGCCTACATGAAGGGCGAGGATGTCGGCGCCGCGAATGCCGCCATCAAGCGTGACAACCCGGAGATGGACGACGCCAAGATCGCCTACGCCGTGCGGGTGCTGAACTCGGCCGGCATCGTGACCTCCGGCGATGCGCAGCAGCTCGGCATCGGCGCGATGACCGATGCGCGCTGGCAGTCCTTCTACGAGAGCATGCGCGATGTCAGCCTGTATCCCGCGGGCCTCGACTTCAAGCGCGCCTACAGCCTGGAGTTCGTCAACAAGCGCGTCGGTCTTGCCTGAGGGCATGGTCGGCCAGGCCGTCGTCGCGCTCGCGGGCGTCACCAAGCGCTACGCGAACGGGACGCTGGCGGTGCGCGGCGTGGACCTCGTGGTCGGGCAGGGGGATTTCGTCTCCCTGCTCGGGCCGTCGGGCTGCGGCAAATCCACCGTGCTGCGGATGATGGCGGGCCTGATCCCGCCGAGTTCGGGGCGCATCGAGATGGCCGGTGGCAGCGCGACCGGCGATGTCGGCTTCGTCTTCCAGGAACCGACGCTGGCGCCATGGTCCAACGCGCTGCGCAACGTGATGCTGCCGCTGCGGCTCGCCGGCGTGGCGAAGGCCGAGGCCGAGCAGCGCGCCGCCGCGGCGCTGGCGTCCGTCGGCCTGGCGGGCTTCGAGAAATCCTATCCCCGCGGGCTGTCCGGCGGCATGAAGATGCGGGTTTCCATCGCCCGCGCCCTGGTGACGAAACCGCGGCTGCTGCTGATGGACGAGCCCTTCGCGGCGCTCGATGAGATCACCCGCCACAAGCTGAACAACGATTTGCTGACGCTGTGGGAGGCGGAACGCTTCACCGCCATCTTCGTCACCCATTCGGTGTTTGAGAGCGTCTACCTGTCCCGCCGCATCGTCGTCATGGCTGCCCGCCCCGGGCGGGTGGTGGAGGACCTGCCGGTCGACGCGCCCTATCCCCGCGGCGAGGTCTTCCGTACCTCCGCCGACTATGCGGCGCATTGCCGCGACATCTCGGCCGCGCTGACGAGGGCGATGGAATGAGCGTCACGCTATCCGCCAACGAAGCCGCCGATGCGCCGGAGGAGAACCGGGAGGCGCGCTATGCCGGGCTGACCGCCGAATCCTGGCTGCGCATCCTGGCGCCTACCATCATCGGCATCCTGGCACTCGGCGCATGGGAAGCCGTGGTGCGGATCAACGAGATCCCGCCCTACCTGCTGCCCGGCCCGGTCACCGTGTTCCAGACACTGATCCGCGAATGGTCCAGCCTCTCGGTCTCGCTGCTCATCACCCTGCAGATCACCTTCGCCGCACTGTTCGTGGCGGCGGGGCTGGGCCTGCTGCTTTCGGTGCTGTTCGCGCAGTCGCGCATCATCGAACTGTCGCTGTTTCCCTACGCCGTGATCCTGCAGGTCACGCCCGTTGTCGCCATCGCGCCGCTGATCATCATCTGGGTCGACGATATCCGCATCGCGCTGCTGATCTGCGCCTGGATCGTCGCCTTCTTCCCGATCCTGTCGAATACCACCCTCGGCCTGAACAGCGCCGACAGCAACCTGGTGGACCTGTTCCGCCTGTATCGCGCCAGCCGCTGGCAGGTGCTGCGCTACCTGCGCCTGCCGACGGCGATGCCCTATTTCCTCGCCGGCCTGCGCATCTCCGGCGGCCTCGCGCTGATCGGCGCCATCGTCGCGGAATTCGTCGCCGGCACAGGCGGGCGGGCGTCCGGCCTCGCCTACCGCATTCTGGAAGCCGGCTACCAGTTGCAGATCCCGAAGATGTTCGCGGCCCTGGTGCTGGTCTCCCTGACCGGCATCGCGATCTTCCTGGCGATGAGCCTGATCTCTCACCTCGCGCTGCGCCACTGGCATGAATCCGCCATGAAGGAACGTCGATGACGCCTGCCCTCGCCGCCGCCGGTCCCGACTACTGGCTGCGCAACGCCCGCAGCCCGGCGGCCCTGGTGCAGGGCCTGGACGCGGCGCCGGATCTCGAGGGGCTGGTGCGGCTCGACCTGCGCGTCTCCCACGGCCAGATCGCGGCCATCGCTCCTGCGGGCACGGCGCCCGAGGGCATCGACCTGCGCGGCGGGCAGGTATGGCCAGGCTTCCTCGATGCCCACACGCATCTCGACAAGGGTCACATCTGGCCGCGCACCCGCAATCCGACCGGCGACTTCGCCGGCGCCATCACCGCCGTGATGGGCGACCGCGGCGCCGCCTGGTCCGAGGCCGATATCGCCGCCCGCGCCGACTTCGCCCTGCGTTGTGCCTACGCCCACGGCACCGTCGCCATCCGAACCCACCTCGACACCTACCTGCCGCATGGCCTGACAACCTGGCGGGTGTTCCGCCGACTGCGGGAGGCATGGGCCGGGCGCATCACGCTGCAGATGTCCTCGATCTGCCCGCTGGATCGCCTGACGGGACCCGATGGAGAGACGCTGGCCAATGCGGTGGCGGAGGCCGGCGGGGTGCTCGGCATGGTCACCCGCCACACCGGCGGCATCCATGATGCGCTGCCCGCCAGCTTCCAGGCCGAACTCGACCATTTCTTCGGCCTCGCCGAAGCGCGCGGGCTCGACCTGGACCTGCATGTGGATGAATCGGGCGAATCCGGAGCCCGCGCCCTGCGCGAGATCGCGCTGACGGCGCTGAAGCGCGGCTTCAAGGGAAAGATCCAGTGCGGCCATTGCTGCTCGCTGTCGATCCAGCCGGAGGAATTCGCCAAGGAGACCACCGCCCGCGTCGCCGAGGCCGGCATCGACATCGTCGTCCTGCCAATGTGCAACATGTACCTCCAGGACCGCGTCGCCGGCCGCACGCCCCGCTGGCGCGGCGTGACGCTGGTGCATGAGATGCGCGCGGCCGGCATCCGCGTCTCGCTCGCTTCCGACAACACGCGGGACCCGTTCTACGCCTATGGCGACCTCGACATGGCCGAGGTGTTCCGGGAGTCCGCGCGCATCCTGCACCTCGACCATCCCTTCGGTGCCTGGCCCGCCGCGGTGGGCGCGACGCCGGCGGAGGCGATGGGGGTGGCGGACCGGCACGGCACCATCCGCGTCGGCGCCAGTGGGGACCTCGTTCTGTTCTCCGCCCGCTTCATGACGGAACTGCTGTCCCGCCCGCAGTCGGATCGCATCGTACTGCGCGCCGGGAAGGTGCTGGACGCGGCGCTGCCGGACTATCGCGAATTGGACGCGACGGTGGGGGTCGCCGGCTAGGTCCTGATCCCAGCACGCTGCACCACCTCCCGCCACTGCGGCACCTCCGCGGCCAGGCGCTCTGTCAGGCGCGCGGGTCCGTCCAGCAGCAGCGTCGCGCCGCTTTCCTCCATCCGCGTGGCCAGCGCATTGCCGCGGGCAAGCGGCGCCACCTCCCGCGCCAGGCGCGCCACCACCTCCGGCGGCGTGCCGCGAGGGCCGAACATGGCGTACCAGATCGTCATGGCATAGCCGGGCACGGCCTCCGCGATGGCGGGCGTATCTGGCAGCGCCGGGGTTCGTTCGGCGCCGGTCACGGCGATGGCCTTCAGCCGGCGCTCCCGCACATGGGTCAGCGCCTCGATCGTGCCGGTCACCAGAAGGTCGGTATCCCCCGCATACAGCGCTGTCACCGCCTGCCCGGCGCCGCGATAGGGCACGTGCAGCAACTCGATGCCCGCCCGCACGCCAAGCAAGGCGCCGCCCAAATGTGTGGTGGAGCCAACGCCGGAGGTGCCGTAGGTGATGCCGCCGGGCCGCGCCTTGGCGCGCGCGATCAGATCCGCCAGGTCGCGGATCGGGTTGTCCGGCTTGGCCAGGATCACCATTGGCGCCTCGCTGACCATGGTGATCGGTACCAGATCGCGGAACGGGTCGTAGCCCGGGTTCTCCATGAGCGCCGGCAGGATGGCGACAGAGGAGGTGGTGACCAGCAGCGTGTGCGGGTCGTTCGCCTGCACCACCGCCTGGACGCCGAGCGATCCGCCGGCGCCCGGCCGCGGTTCCACCACCACCGGCTGGCCCAGCTTCTGGCCCAGCGCCTCCGCGATGAAGCGGGCCGGAACCTCGACGGGGCCACCGGCGGCGAAGGGGACGATGAAGCGGATGGGCCGGTTGGGCCAAGGCGTCTGGGCGCGTGCGGGAAGAGCCAGCAGGCCGGCACCGAGCAAGGTGCCGCGGCGGGTGATGCGCATGTTCCTGGTCTCCATCCCTTACCGTTGACAGCATCAACCATCCGCGCCCACAAGCGCAAGCACGGGATGAGGGAGACGAGATGAAGCCGCTCGAGGGCCTGCGCATCCTGGACCTGTCCCGCGTCCTGGCCTGCCCCTTCGCCACCATGCTGCTGGCGGAATTGGGTGCGGAGGTGGTGAAGGTGGAACAACCCGGCGCGGGGGACGAAACGCGCGGCTTCGAGCCGTTCTTCGATTTCGGCGTCAGCGGCTATTTCCTGGCCTGCAACCGCGCCAAGCGCAGCATCACGGTGGATTTGCGCAAGCCCGGCGGCCGCCAGGTGATACGCGACCTGGCGGCCCGGTCCGATGCGCTGGTGGAGAATTTCCCGACCGGCGCCCTGGCCCGCCGTGGACTGGATTTCGCGGCCCTGCGCCAGGTGAACCCGCGCCTGGTCTACCTGTCCTGCACCGGCTTCGGGCAGACCGGGCCCTATGCCGGCCGCAAGGGCTACGACACGGTGTTCCAGGCGATGGGCGGGCTGATGGGCCTGACCGGGGAGCGTGGCGGCGGGCCGGTGAAGCCGGGGCTGCCGGTGGCGGACCTCACCAGCGGGCTCTGGGTCGCCATCGCCCTGCTGGCGGCGCTGCGCGGGCGGGATGCCACGGGGCAGGGCGCACATGTCGATTTCAGCATGCTGGACGGGCAGGTGGCGCTGCTGACCATCGCGGCCGCCCGGCTTTTCGCGCTGGGGGAGGTGCCGCCGCGCCTCGGCACCGAACATCCCGGTCGCGTGCCCACCGCCAGTTTCCGCTGCGCCGATGGCCGCTTCCTGCACATCACGGCGAGCGACCAGCACTGGGCGCCGCTGTGCCGGGCGCTGGGCCTCGGCGAGTTGGCCGCGCTGTGCACCAACGCCGCGCGGCTGGACCAGCGCGACCGCATCATGGCGGCGATGACGGCTGCCCTGGGCGGTATGACCCGCGCCCAGGCCGTCGCCGTGCTGGATGCGGCCGATGTGCCGAACGGCCCCGTGCTGGCGCTGGACGAGGTGGTGGCGGACCCGCATGTGCAGGCGCGCGGCTGCGTCGCGGAGGTCGCGCATGGCGAGTCCCGCCATCCGGCCCTGCGCCTGCCCTTCCGCTTCGAGGGCCTCGCCGACCCGGCTCCGCTGCCGGCCCCAGTACTCGGTGCGGATACGGATACGGTGCTGGCCAGCCTGGGCTACAACTCGGAAAAAATTGCCGCGTTGCGGGAGGAGGGCGCGATATGACCGAGCCACTGCTGTATGCCGAGGCCGATGGCCTGGTGACGCTGACGCTGAACCGCCCGCAGGCGCGCAACGCGCTGAACATCGCCCTCGCCGAGGCGCTGGCCGCCGCCTGCCGCCGCGCCGTGGCCGAAGCGGCGCGTTGCGTCGTGATCCGCGCCAACGGCCCGGTGTTCTGCGCCGGCGCGGACCTCAAGGAACGCCAGGGCATGGATGACGACGCGGTGCGCGCCCGCCGCGTGAAGGGCTTCTGGGCCTATGAGTCCATCGAGCGCCTGCCGATGCCGAGCATCGCCCTCGTCGAGGGACCCGCGGTGGGTTCCGGTGTGGAGATCGCCGCGGCCTGCGACCTGATCCTTGCAACGCCTGCGGCCAGTTTCCGGACGCCGGAGGCGCTTTGGGGCACCGTCGGCGCAACGCAACGCCTGCCACGCATCCTCGGCAAGCGGCTGGCGAAAGACATGATGTTCACCGGCCGCACCCTGTCCGCCGAGGAAGCGCTTTCCGCCGGGCTGGTGGCGCGGCTGGTGCCGGCGGAGGCGCTGGAGGCGACGCTGGACGCCATGCTCGCCCCGCTTCTCAAGGCCCCGGCCACCGCGCTGGCGCTGGCGAAGCGCTGCATCGACGAGGGGCTAGAACGCGACCCGCGCGGCGCGCTGGCCACCGAATTGCTGGCCATCGAGGAAAGCCTCGCCGCTGCCGATTGGAAGCGTGCCATGTCGGGGTTTGGCGCATGAGTTGGACCACGCGCCTCGCCGACCTGCTCGATGCCAATGCCAGCGCGCGCCCGGACGCCGAGGCGCTGGTGGCGGAAGGCGCGCGTCTCACCCATGCGCAGCTGCGGGACGAAGCGCGCGGCGTGGCGCGCAGCCTGCTGGCGCTCGGCATAGGCCGCGGCGATTTCGTCGGGCTGCTGATGGGCAACGACGCGAACTGGGTCGCCAGCTTCTACGGCGCGGCGCTGATTGGTGCCGTCACCGTGCCGATCAACACGCGCTTCAAGCCGCCCGAGATCGCCTTCGCCCTGGCCCGTGCCCGCTGCAAGTCAGTGCTGCTGGCGGGCCGGTTCCTCGGCATCGACTTCGCCGGGGCGGTGGCGGAGGTGCGGGACGGACTGCCGGATCTGCTTCATGTGGTCGTCGCCGGCGAGCCGTCCTGGGACGAATTCCGCGCCAGGCAGGCGAGCGAGGCGGCGCTGGAGGCGGCCATGGCGACCGTCACGGCGGAGGACATCCTGCTGGTGCAGTACACCTCCGGCACCACGGCGCATCCCAAGGGGGTGCTGCTGACCCACCACAACATGCTACGCAACGCGACGGCCTGCGCCGGCAAGCTGGGCGTGCGGCCGGAAGATCGCTACCTGAACTGCCGGCCCTTCTTCCATGTCGCGGGCTCCACCCTGTCTCTGCTGGTCTGCCTTGCCACCGGCGCCACGATGGTGACGCCGCCCACCTTCGAGGCCGGCGCGGCGCTGGACCTGCTGGAGCGGGAGCGCTGCACGCTGACCTCGGGCAATGACGCAATCTTCCAGTTGATGCTGTCGCACCCCGCCTTCGACCGGGCGCGGCTGCATCTGCGCGGCGGCTGGGCGGCGGCGGGGCCGGAGACGATGCGGCGGATCGTCGAGGAGATGGGCGTGCCGGACCTCTGCTGGGCCTATGGCCTGTCGGAAGCCTCGCCCAACGTCGCGCTGTCCGACCACCGGGAGCCGGTGGCCGACCGCATCGCCGGCGGCGCCGTGCCACATGCGGGGCTGCAGGTGCGCATCGCCGACCCCGCCAGCAACGCCCCGCTGCCTCCCGGCGCATCCGGTGAGATCCAGCTTCGCGGCTGGTCCATCATGCGCGGCTATCTCAACGACCCGGAGACGACGGCGAAGACGTTCACGCCGGATGGCTTCCTGCGCACCGGCGACCTCGGCACGCTGGATCCGGCGGGCCGGCTGCGCATGGTCGGCCGGATCAAGGACGTGATCCGCGTCGGCGGCGAAAACGTGGCGCCGGCCGAGGTGGAGGAAGTGCTGTCCGCGCATCCCGCCATCGCGCTGGCCCAGGTGGTCGGCGTGCCGGATGCGCGGCTCGGCGAGGTCTGCGCCGCCTTCGTGCAGTTGCGGGAGGGTGCGGCGGTGACGGAGGCGGAGCTGCTGGCCTGGCTGAAGCCGCGAATCGCAAATTTCCGCCTGCCGCGCCACCTGCGAATCGTGCCGGGCTTCGACGCCATCGGCATGACGGCCAGCGGCAAGGTGCAGAAGGTGAAGCTGCGGGCCCACGCGCTGGAATCGCTGGGCCTGCCGGGCTGAACCCTCCATCAGACGACCAGTTGTCTAGGCAAATTAAGCCCGGATCAAGAAAGTGCCTTTCCATTCCCGGCGCGTTTGTCCATCACCATGGGCATGAAATTCCGGGGTCGGTTCCTCCGCCTCGCCAGATTCGGAAACGGGCGCAGGATGCCGGATGGCAATGTGGCGGGTGCTGTTCGGGGGCAGGGCAACCTGCGCCGGCAATGCGCCGCCCTGCCGCTGACCGGCACCGGCCCGGCGCTGCGCGTCGTGCTCGTCACCAGCCGGGAGACGCGGCGCTGGGTGATCCCGAAGGGCTGGATCGAGCCGGGCGAGGCGCCGCACCGCAGCGCCGCCCGCGAGGCCTTCGAGGAAGCCGGCATCGTCGGCGAGGCCGACCCGGACCCGATCGGCCGCTTCGCCTACACCAAGCGAAAATCCGGCGGCGTGCTGCTGCCCTGCGATGTGCTGGTGTATCGCCTGCGCGTGGTGCGCCTGCTGCATGACTGGCCGGAACGCCGCGAACGCGACCGGCGCCTGGTCACGCCCGCCACCGCGGCCGGGTTGGTGGCGGAGCCGGAACTGGCGGCACTGCTACGGGCGATCTCGGCCTAGAGCCTGTTAGGCGCTGATAGAAGCGCAAGACAGACTCTAGCTTATTTTGTTCGTGCGATTCACGTCTTTCGGCGAATCCACCTCGGACGATCACACTCTAGGTCTCGTCGACACCCATACCAGATCTCAATGATCGTGGCCGATCACAGGCCTTGATCGCCGGCGGCGGCACCCGCCGGCTGGCTGCGCGCCACCTGGCACGGCGGCCATTCAGCAGCCCGCCCGCCCTCGCGGGGCGCAGGTTTCAACAACG
Organism: Falsiroseomonas sp. HC035; assembly: GCF_050563525.1. NCBI lineage: Bacteria > Pseudomonadati > Pseudomonadota > Alphaproteobacteria > Acetobacterales > Roseomonadaceae > Falsiroseomonas > Falsiroseomonas sp. HC035. Next base: position 35,950 of record NZ_JBNXUN010000003.1, on the reverse strand, counting down.
GGATTTCGTAGTGCCTGCGCCATGCGACCGTCGCGGCGATGACAACCGGGACGCTCTTTGGCGCCGGAATGCTCGGCCATGAGCCATTCGAGCGCGTGCTGTCGGACGACAAGGCCAGTCGGGAGGACCCTGCCGAACCAAAATATGTTACGGTATCGAACACTAAGCTCTGGCTCGCACCGCAAGGAAAGTGCTCGATGGATGTCAAAGACAACGGACAGGACTGGGGCGGATTCCGCGCCCGCGGCTTCGAGGAGCGCGACATGGCCACCCCACTCGGCCGCATGCGCTGCAGGGTGGCGGGGGAAGGCCCGCCCATGCTGTTCATCCATGGCATCGGAGGCGGCGCATCGGGTCAGGCCTTTGCCCGACTTGCGCCCACCTTCACCTCCAGCCACCGCGTCATCGTGCCCGACCTGGTCGGCTGGGGGCTGTCCGAGCATCCGGCGCGGATGATCCTGTTCGATGACTACGTGGCGATGATCGTAGCCCTGCTCGATGCCTTCCCAGGTGATTCGGTCGTGGTGGCGCAGTCGCTCGCCGCGGGCTTCTGCATGGCGGCTGCTGAGCAGCGGCCGGGCGGGTGGGGCGCTTGATCCTGACCAATCCGACCGGGCTGAAGGATTTCGGCGAGAATTCCTTCCCGCTGCTCGCCCGGGCAATCCTCAAGCCGCTGACGGAGACGCCAGGGCTGCGGCTCGCCTTCTACCGCGCACTGTTCCATCGCCGCGGCTTCATCGCCAACTGGTACCGGCAGCAAGGCTTTGCCGACCCCGGCGCGGTGCCGGAGGAGGTGATCGATGGCGCGCTGTACTCGGCCACCAGGCCCAACGCCGCCTATTCGGCCCTGCCCTTCCTGACCGGTGCGCTGCACTACGACATCGTGCCGCTGCTGCGCCGCGTGGCTGTGCCAACGCGCCTGATCCTGGGCGGCGATCCGCGCTTCGTGGGGGTGGCCAATGCGCGGCGCCTCGCGCAACTCCGCGCCGATATTGCCACCATCACGATCGAAGGCGCCAAGGCCTGCCCGGAACTCGAGCAACCAGAAGCGGTGCGTCAAGCGATCGAGGCGGCGCTCGCGCCTTGAGGCGTGTCGGCCTTTACCGTCCCGTCGTCGCTTGCGTCGCCGCCGTCCTCTGACTCAGCGCCGGTCCGCCGCCGTGTTGGCATAGGCCCGGCCGTAGCGCTTCTCCAACTGGCGCTGCACCATGTCCCACACCGTCGTCATCACCAGGTACCAGAAGGCTGCGGCGAGGAACAATTCCAGCACCAGGAATTTCTCCTGGATCAGGATCTGCGTCCGTCGCAGCAATTCCTCCATGGAAATCACACTGGCGACGGAGGTGGTCTTCAACAGCCCGTTCACCGAATTGCCCAGCGGCGGGATGATGATGCGGAAGGCCTGCGGCCAGGTGATGTTGCGAAACACCTGGATCTTCTTCAGGCCAAGTGCCAGCCCGGCCTCCCGCTGCCCCGGCCCCACGGCGGAGATGCCGGACCGCACGATCTCGCTCAGATAGGCCGCCTCGTTCAGCGACAGGCCGAGCAGCGCCGCTTCCGTCACGCCGAGTCGGATGCCGAACAGCGGCAGGCCAGTATAGATCAGCAGCAACTGCACCAGCAGCGGCGTGCCGCGGAAGATCCAGCAATAGAAGCCGGCGACGCCCGCCAGCCACCGGTTGCCCGACAGCCGCAGCAGCGCCACCAGCACGCCGAGCACCAGGCCGAAGAACAGGGAGGCGGCGGTCAGCCACAGCGTGGTGACCGCGCCTTCCAGCAGAAAGGGATTGAACAGGTATTCGAAGAACCCCTGCCAGGACCAGATGTGCATTCAAAGGCCCTCAAACGCCGGGCGCGGCCTCCGGCCGCTTGGCTTCGCGCCGTGCACTTGTGTGCCTGGCAAGACGGATGGTCTGGGCGCGGACCGCATTCGCGGCCTCGGCCCGCGCAAGATGCGCGGGCCGCCAGAACGTCCAGGCGACTATTGCGGGCCGACGACCTCGAACCCGGCCTCGTACTTGCTGACGCCGTAGCGGTCGAACAGGCGGTCGTAGGTCCCGTCCGCCTTCATCTCGGTCAGCACCTTGGCGACTTCCTGCGCCAGAACGCGGGACCGCAGGGCGAGGCTGGCCGGCGTCGGGAACAGGCCGTGCAGCACGCGCGGGAAATCACCGCGCTGGTCGTATTCGGCGGCGACGGCGTCCACGCTGGTCACCGCCTCCACCTGGCCGACCCGCAGCGCCTGGAAGGCGACGGCGAAGTTGTCGAAGGTGCGGATGTTGATCGGCGCCTTGCCGCGCGCGACCAGGTCGGCGCTGAGTGCGCGGGTGCGACCTTCCTCGAAGCCACCGATCTCGACGCCCACGGTGCGGCCGGCGAGGTCGTCCACGCCGCGGATGTTCAGCGGGTTGCCGCGCGCGGCGGAAAACGCCACGGCGGCGTTCTCATACCGCAGCATCTGCATGATCTCGGCGCGCGCCGGGGTGAAGAAGGTGCCGCTGTTGATCATGTCCCAGCGCCGCGCCGCGAGGCCCGGGATCATCGCGCTGAACTCGATCCGCACCCATTCCGGCGTCAGGCACAGCCGCTTCGCGATCTCGACGCCGAGATCGAAGCGCAGTCCCTGCAACTGGCCCTGCGCGTTGACGAACTGCAGCGGCGGCAGGGTCGGGTTGATCGACATCACCAGCGTGCCGGGCTTGACCAGCTCGCTGTTGGCCACGCGCGGCGTGCAGCCGGCTGGTGATTGCGCAAAGGCCGGCGAGGCGACCGCGGCAAGCACCGCGGCAAGCAGAAGACGACGCATGTTTGAAACTCCCTGTTTGTTGAGGCAGAACTCAGGCGGCCTGGCGCGCACCCTCGGACAGCAGGCCCAGGCCTTGCAGCACGGCGGCAAGTTGCGGCACGTCCGTGCCCGGCAATGGCAGGCGCGGCGGCCGCGGGTCGCCCATCGGCATGCCCATCAGCTTGAACCCCGCCTTGGTGCCGGAGACGTAGCGCGGTCCGCCGACGAAGGGCAGCAGCGGCATCAGCCGGTGGTACAGCGGCAGCGCGCGGTCCATGTCGCGGTCGAAGGCCGCCGCATGGAACATGTCCGTCGACAGCTTCGGTGCCAGGTTCGAACACACCGCGACCCAGCCGATGGCGCCGAGCCAGGCGCTTTCGTAGCCCAGCACGCCCGCGAAGACCTCCATCCGGTCGCCGCAGAGATCGATGATGTCGCGAACCCGCGTCACCTCCAGCGTGCTCTCCTTCACGTAGAGGCAGCTTTCGATGGTGGCGAGCCGCGCCAGGATCTTCGGCGTCAGGTCGACATTCGCGGTGGCGGGATTGTTGTAGACCATGACCGGGATGCCGATGGCATCCGCCACGGTCTTGTAGTGCAGGTACAGCTCGTCCTCGGTCGGCACGGAATAGAAGGGCGGGATGATCATCACGCCATCCGCACCGAGCGCCTCCGCCTCCCGCGAGGTACGCACCACCTCCCGCGTATCCTCCGCACCAGTGCCGATCAACACCGGCACGCGGCCGCGCGCGGTGTTGACCACCGTCTCCACGATGGCCGTCCGCTCCTCCGGCGACACGGACAAGAATTCGCCGGTGGAGCCGAGCGGGATCAGGCCGCGTATACCCTCCCGGATCTGGAATTCCACCAGGCGTTCCAGCGCCTTCAGATCCACCGCCTCGCCGCCTTCGGTGAAGGGCGTGATCAGTACCGTGTAGCAGCCGCGGAATTTCTCGCCGGCCATCGACTTGCCCCCATGTCACGAACCGTCATCATCCATGCGCCTTTCCCTGAAAGCATCAAGCCCACCCCATGCGCCTGACCCATGCCGCCATCCATCCGAGTGCCGAACCGGTGGGCATCACCTTCGATGGCCGCCCGATTTCCGCGCTGCCCGGGGAAACCCTGGCAGCCGCGCTGACCGCGTCCGGTGAGATGGTGCTGCGGCACACGCGCAGCGGCGCGCCGCGCGGCCTGCACTGCGGCATGGGCGCCTGCTTCGATTGCCTGGTGACGATCGATGGCCGCCCGAACCAGCGCGCCTGCCTCGCCAAGGTCATGCCCGGCATGGTGGTGGAAAGCGCGGTGCCGGCGCAGCCCGCGCCGCTGGCCGCGCCGCCGCCGGCCCAGGCGGAGGAAGTCGCCTGCGACGTGCTGGTGGTGGGTGCCGGTCCCGCGGGGCTTTCGGCTGCCATCGCGGCGGCGGAGGCCGGATGCTCCGTCGTCGCGCTCGATGAGCGCGACGCGCCAGGTGGGCAATACCTGAAACCGCTCGCCACCAGCCACGCCCATGCGGCGCCGGACCGGCAGTTCCGCCAGGGCGCGGAGCTGCGTCAACGCGCCCTGGCCGCCGGCGTGCGCTTCCGCTTCGGCGCCACCGTCTGGGGCGGGTTCGCGGCGGATGAGATCGCGGCGCTGGTCGAAGGCGCCAATGTGGTGTTCCGGCCGCGACGCCTGGTGATTGCGGCAGGGTCCCACGAACGCCCGGTGCCGATTCCCGGCTGGACGCTGCCGGGCGTGATGACCACCGGCTGCCTGCAGACGCTGGCCCGCGCCAATCGCGTCTCGCCGGGCCAGCGTGTGGTGATCGCCGGAAACGGGCCGCTGAACCTGCAACTGGCCTGCGAGCTGGTGGAAGGCGGCGTGCAGGTGGCGGCGGTGCTGGAGGCCGCACCGAACCCCGGTTTCGCCGGGCTGCGCCAGGCCCTGCGCCTGGCCGCCGCCGCGCCGGACCTCGCCTGGGACGGGGCGCGCTACCTGGCGGTGCTGCGGCGCGCCGCGGTGCCGGTGATGTGGGGCACCCGGCCGCTTGCGGCGGAAGGCGAGGGCCGCTTCGCCGCGCTGCGGGCCAGCACGCCGCGCGGCGAAATCCGAATCGAGGCCGACGCGCTGGCGCTGAACCTCGGCTTTCAGCCGGAGACCGGGCTGGCCCGTGCGCTCGGCTGCGCCCACCGCTTCGTCGATTCGGGCCTGGGGCGGCTGGAGACGGTAACGGAGGCCGATGGCCGCACCAGCCTGCCCACCGTCTTCGCCGTGGGCGACGGGGCTCAGGTGGGCGGCGCGCGCATCGCCTTCGCGCGCGGGCGGCTGGCGGGGCTGGCGGCGGCGCGGGATCTGCACCCGGGTCTGCCCGACGATACCGCGACGCGCCGCGCCCTGGCGCGGGCGGTGGGCTTCCAGGACGCGCTGTGGCGCTTCTTCGCCGTGCCGGAATTCGACGCCTCAGCCATCGCCGATGCCACCATCGTCTGCCGCTGCGAGGAAGTGACGGCCGGCACGCTGCGCGGCGCGCTGGCGGAGGGGGCCGGCTCGCTAGGCGCAGTCAAGAAGGCGACGCGCGCCGGCATGGGCCGCTGCCAGGGCCGCATGTGCGGCGCGACCGTCGCCCGCATCACCGGCGCCTCGGAGGAAGCCGGCTGGGCCGCGCCGCGCGCGCCGCTGAAGCCGGTGCCCGCGCTGGCGCTGGCAATGGAAAAGCCGGAATGGGCGGAAGGCCCCGCCGCCGATCCCCGCCCGGTGCTGCCCACCACCCGCCGCCCGGCCCATGGCCCGGCCGAGACCTGCGACGTGCTGGTTGTCGGCGGCGGCGCGCTCGGCCTGTCCACCGCGCTGTACTGCGCGCGGGAGGGTCTTTCGGTGATCCTGGCGGAGCGCGGCGAGCCGGGGCAGGGCGCCACCACCGCCAATGCCGGCAGCCTGCATGTGCAACTCCACGCCTATGACAGCGCCGGCGCGGAGGAGGGGCCGGACAGCGCCGCGGCACAGGTGCTGGCGATCGGCCCGGCCTCCATCGCGCTGTGGCGCGAGATCGCGGCCGAGGCCGGCGAAAGCCTCGGCATCCGCACCGAGGGCGGCATCATGCTGGCCGAGACCGCGGAGCAGATGGAACGCCTGGCCGCCAAGACCGCCATGGAGCGTGATTTCGGCGTCGACAGTCGCATGCTCGGCGCCAATGAGTTGATGGACGTCGCGCCCTACCTCGCGCCGGGCTTCGCGGGGGCGGCGTTCTGCGCGGCGGAAGGCCAGATGGACCCGCTGCGCGGCCTGTCCGCGCTGCTGGCGCTGGTGCGGCGCGCCGGCGCCTCGGTACGCGGCGGCACGACCATCGCGGCGGTGGCGCGGGACGGCACCGGCTTCCGGGCGGAGACGGCGGCGGGCGGCGTGATCCGCGCCGGCCATGTGGTCAACGCCTGCGGCCCCTGGGCGGGCGAATTCGCAAAAATGCTTGGCGCGCCGCTCCCGGTGCGCGCCGCCGTGCAGCAGGTGATGACGACGGAGGCGGCCGGCGGTGAAATCATGCGCCACTTGGTTCTGCATTCCGGCCGGCACCTCTCGGTGAAGCAGGGGGAGGCCGGGCACCTTGTCCTCGGCGGCGCCTGGCCCGGGGTGCTGGATGCGGAGGGCCGCCCGCGCAACCTGCGCGCCTCGATCGAGGGCAATCTGTTCGTCGCCGGCACGGTGCTGCCGGCGCTGGCCGGCCTGCACGTGATCCGCGCCTGGACCGGGCTGAACGTGCAGGTGCCGGGGCCGATCCTCGGCGCTGATGCGCGGGTGCCGGGGCTGCACCATGCGGTGACGTTCAACGGGTGGACGCTGGGTCCGGTGGCGGGGCGGCTGGTGGCGGATGGCATCCGGGGGCGGGCCGGAGCGAATGCGGCCTTTGCCGCGGCACGGTTCTGAAGGAGCTTCGCGCGCGCCTTGGCGTGTGCCGGCGGCCCAATGTTACGCCACCAACCATCGCTGGACGTGTTCCGGTGGGCACGCGCAGGCTCGGACCAGGAGAGGGAGAAGCGCCATGCTCTTTGCCAATCGCCGGGCCCGGCCCGCCTTGCAGGCGGAAGCCGTATCGCCGACCCGCCGCGGCCTGTTCGCCCTGGGCTGCGCCTGCTGCCTGGGCCTGCTGCCGATCAGCCCCGCCGCCGCGCAATCGCCCGAGGTCGCGGGCCACCTGGCCGCCGCGCGCGCAGCCGCCGGCGAGGACCTGCGCCCCTGGCTCGCCCTTGGCAACGCCGCGACGCCCAGCAGCGGGGCCTCGACCCCCATCGAGGCGCTGATGGCGCAGCCGGCGCCGCCGCCCGCCAAGGCCTTCGACAACCTGGCCTTCGTCGGCGCCAAATGGGTCAGCGCCTGGGCCCTCACGACCAGCGACGGCATTATCCTGCTCGACGCGCTGAACAACGAGGAGGAGGCGGAGCGCCTGATCGAGGGTGGCTTGCGCCAACTCGGCCTCGACCCGGCACAGGTCCGCCACATCGTCGTCACCCACGGCCATGGCGACCACTATGGCGGCGCCGCTTTCCTGAAGCAGCGCCACGGCGCCCAGGTGGAGATGAGCGCAGCCGACTGGAACATGCTGGAGACCGGGCTGGAATTCGATGTCCCGCAATGGGGCCGTCCGCCGCAGCGCGACGTGGTGGTGGAGGACGGAGACACCGTCCGCCTCGGCAGCACCCAGGTGAAAATCCTGTCGACGCCAGGCCACAGCCCCGGGACGATCTCGCTGCTGTTCGACGTGAGCCAGGGTGCGCAGACGCATCGCGCCCTGCTGTGGGGCGGCACTGCCTTCAATTTCGGCCGGCGCCCGGACCGCATGCAGCGCATCGAATCCTACATCGCCGGCACCCGCCGCGCGAAGGAGGTCGCGGCGCGGGAGAACGTCACGGTGCTGCTCTCCAACCACTCGGGCTATGACGAGGCCGACAAGAAGTTGCAGTCGGTGCAGGGTGCGGCGACCAACCCCTTCGTGATCGGCCAGCAGGCCGTGCAGCGCGCGCTGACGGTCATCGAGGAATGCGCACTGGCGACCCAGGCGGCCTGGCGGGCCTGACGGCCCCCCCCCCCTCAATGCAGCCGCGGCGCCTTCAGGAACTTGCTCCGGTCCCCGCTCACCACCGGCAGCACAAGCCGGCGCCCGTCCCGCTCCGCCGCCACATTCACGCTCACGCCCGCAGCCCCGCGTGACCACAGGCTGCGCCACAGCCCCGCCAGGTCCTGCGCCTCGCTGTCGTCCAGCCCGATAATGCGGTCGCCCGGCTTGATCCCGGCCCGGTCGGCCGGCCCTTTCGCCGCGACGGAGGCCACCACCACGCCCTCATCCTGGTCCGCGCAGTACAGCCCGAGCCACGGCCGCGGCGGCTTGTTGACGCGGCCGTAGCTCAGCAGGTCGTCCAGGATCGGGTGCAGCAGCCCCACCGGCACCACCAGGTTCAGGTCCAGCTTGCGCCCCTTCGAATCCCGGTGCTGCAGCACCAGCGACCCGATGCCAAGCAGCGTCCCGTCCGGCCCGATCAACCCTGCGCCGCCCCATGAAGGGTGCGCGGGCGCGGTGAACAGCGCCTCCTCCAGCAGGTATTCCCAGTAGCCCGCGAAAGGCTCCTTCGCGACCACGGAACAGGCCAGCGCGCCGCCGCCTGCCGCCGCGCGGCCGGGTTGCGGGGCCGCGGCCAGGATGGTCTGCACACCGGCATCCGGCAGCGCCGCATCGGCCAGTTGCATCGCCGGCGCCTCCAGCCGGCCCAGCGCCTGCACCAAGCCGAACCCGGTCTCGAAATCATAGGCCAGCGCATGGCCCGGCACGACGCGTCCCGCCGCCGTCTTGATCCAGATGCTGTCGGCTTCCCCGATCAGGTAGCCGATGGTCAGCACCAGCCCGTCCTCCCGGATCACCACCCCGCTGCCCTCGCGCTCCGTGCCGAGCGTGCGGGCGGAAAAGGCATCCGACGGCACGCGGGACTTGAGGCTGACCACGGAGGCCAGGGCGCGCGTCAGGTCGAAGCTGTAGTCGGCCGGGTCGGGCCGCATGTCCTCGGGGATGTTCCAGTCCTCGTCCGCCATCAATCCACCCTGCCTGATGGATGAAGTCTAGAAGGTCTCCGCGGTTCCGGAAACGCCGCCTGCCGAGGGAAGGCTGCCGCGGCCACCGGCCGGGCGAGCCTCCGGCAGCGGCGCCAGGAAGGGCATGGCCGCGCCGGCCACGGCGGTAGGCTCTGCCCGCGGGCAGCGGAAGGCGATGGTGTAGTCCCGCGCGCCGATGTCGCTGCGCGTCACCTCGAAATCACGCCCCATCGCCGTGCAATGCTGCTGCGCCCGCGCCACCCCGAGCCGGGCCGCCGCCGCCGGCGTGTTGCCATGCGCGGTCAGGCCGAAAACGTCCGGCGCCAGTTCCGCCACGGTGCTTGAGGTGGAGCACCCGGCGAGACACAGCAGCAGCAGGGCGACAAGGCGGGTCAGGGACGCAACCTCCGGGATGGTTCCGCCAGACTAATCCGCCTGACGGTTCCATGCCAACTCAGGAAGCGGCCTTGGCTTCGCGGCGGCGGCGGTGCAGCACGAATTCGGTGTAGCCGTTCGGCTGCGCCGCCCCCTCGAACACCAGGTCGCAGGCCGCCTTGAAGGCGGGGCCGTCAAAGCCCGGTGCCATCGGCGTGTAGGCCGGGTCGCCGGCATTCTGGCCATCCACCACCGCGGCCATGCGCCGCATCGTCTCCTCCACCTGGTCCCGGGAAACGATGCCGTGCCGCAGCCAGTTGGCGATGTGCTGGGCGGAGATCCGCAGCGTGGCGCGGTCTTCCATCAGCCCGACATTGCTGATGTCCGGCACCTTGGAGCAGCCGACCCCCTGGTCCACCCAGCGCACGACATAGCCCAGGATACCCTGTGCGTTGTTGTCGAGCTCCGCCTGCACATCCTTCGGCTCCCAGTTGGTGTCCTGGGCCAGCGGGATGGTCAGGATGTCGTCCAGCTTGCCGCGACGCCCCTCGGCCGCGATCTCCACCTGGCGCGCCGCCACATCCACCTGGTGGTAGTGCAGCGCGTGCAGTGTCGCGGCGGTGGGGGAGGGGACCCAGGCGGTGTTGGCGCCGGCCTTCGGGTGGCCCACCTTCTGTTCCAGCATCGCCGCCATCAGGTCCGGCATCGCCCACATGCCCTTGCCGATCTGCGCCCGGCCGCGCAGCCCGCACAGCAGGCCGACATCGACGTTCCAGGCCTCGTAGGCGCCGATCCAGGGCAGCGCCTTCATGTCGTTCTTGCGCACCACCGCGCCGGCTTCCATCGCGGTGTGGATCTCGTCGCCGGTGCGGTCCAGGAAGCCGGTGTTGATGAACACGACGCGGTCGCGGGCGGCCTTGATGCAGGCCTTGAGGTTCACCGTGGTGCGGCGCTCCTCGTCCATGATGCCCATCTTCACCGTGGCGCGCGGCAGGCCGAGTGCATCCTCCACCCGCGCGAACAGCGCATCGGCGGCGGCGACTTCCTCCGGCCCGTGCATCTTCGGCTTCACGATGTAGACGCTGCCGGTGCGGGAATTCATCCGCTTGCCGCGGCCCGGCGGCTGGATGTCGTGCAGCGCGATCGCCACCGTCACCATCGCGTCCAGCGCGGTTTCCGGCACCTCCGCCCCGTCCAGCGTCACCACATCCGTCATCATGTGGTGGCCGACATTGCGCACCAGCATCACGGACCGGCCATGCAGCGTCACGGCAGACCCCGCCGGGGTCTTCCAGATGCGGTCCGGGTTCAGCCGGCGAGTGATGGTGCGCCCGCCCTTCTCCAGCGCCGCCGTCAGGTCGCCCTTCATCAGGCCGAGCCAGTTGCGGTAGACGTCGATCTTGTCGGCGGCGTCCACCGCCGCGACGCTGTCCTCGCAGTCCATGATGGTGGTCAGCGCCGCTTCCATCACCAGGTCGGACACGCCGGCGCCATCCGCGCGGCCGATGGCGCTGGTGCGGTCGATGTGAAGTTCCATGTGCAGGCCGTTGTTGACCAGCAGGATGGCGGTGGGCGCCCAGGGCTCGCCCTGGAAGCCGACGCACTGCCCGGGGCGCGCGAGGCCGACCTTGCGGCCATCCGCCAGCGTCACCACCAGCGTGCCGCCCTCGATCACGTAGCCGGTGGACCCGGCATGGCTGGCGCCACCGGCCAGCGGCGCCGCCTGGTCCAGCACGCGGCGGGCGAAGGCAATCACCTTGGCGCCGCGCTTCGGGTTGTAGCCGCGGCCCCGCTCGGCGCCATCCGCCTCGTCGATCGCGTCGGTGCCGTACAGCGCATCGTACAGGCTGCCCCAGCGGGCATTGGCGGCATTCAGCGCGTAGCGGGCGTTGGAAACCGGGACCACGAGCTGCGGGCCGGCCATCTGGCCGATCTCGGCATCCACATCGGTGGTGCCGACACTGAAATCCTCCGGCTCCGGCAGCAGGTAGCCGATCTCGGCCAGGTGCGCCTTGTAGGCGGCGAGGTCGATCGGCCGTGCCGGGTTGGCGCGGTGCCAGGCATCGATCTTCGCCTGAAGCTCGTCCCGCTTTGCCAACAGCGCCGCGTTGCGGGGCGACCAGTCGCGCAGCAGGGCCTCGAGGCTCGACCAGAAGCGGCCCGGCTCGACCCCGGTGCCGGGCAGCGCCTCGGCTTCGATGAAGTGGCGGAAGGCCGCGTCCACGCCAAGTCCACCGATTCGCGCCGTGTCTGCCACCATCCGACTCCCCAAGGTACTGGTTGCGGGCCGGCAAACAACGCCCCGGCGGCCCGCGCCGGCTCCTTAGGCGTAATCCGCCGGGCGTCCAAGGGGGGGCGTCCAAGGGGGGACCGGCAAAGGGGGCGGGGGGTACTCCGCCTGCGATCGCGACTCATCTATCTTTATGGACAGACGAAATGATCCTACAACCGTATGCTCTCTCACAGGGCTGCCGAATGTGAACGCCATGACCGCAGAGGCCAACGAACCGCCCGTGCCTGAGGATCCGTACCTGGAACCACGACGCCTCGCCCAGGTACATCCCCGCACCATGGTCGAACAGGCGGCGGAGGCCGTGGTCGCGGCCGCGGCGCGCGGCGTGTTCCTGCCCGGCGACCGCCTGGTGGAGGCCGAGATCGCCCGCGAACTCGGCATCAGCCGGGTTCCGGTGCGGGAGGCGCTGCGTCTGCTGGAAAGCCAGGGCATCGTTGTCAGCACGCCCTACAAGGGCATGCGGCTGATGCAGGTAACCAACCGCATGGTTGCCGAGTTGATGCGGGTGCGCACCGCCCTGGAATCCCTGGCGCTGAAGGAAATCCTGGCGGACGGGGCGCTCTCGCCGGAGCGTCTGATGCCGTTGCGCCGCGCCGCGCAGCGCTACGAGGAAGCCGCCGAGGGCCGCGATACGGCGGTCCTGGTCGCGGCCGATGAATCCTTCCACGGCGAATTGTGCCGCCTGTCCGGCAACCGGGTGTTGCACGGCCTGTGGCTCAGCGTGGCGCGGCAGCTTTCGGTGGTCTGGGGCCTGGGCCACGACGTGCGGCCGAAATCCCGCACCGGCGGGGAACATCGCGAACTGATCGAATGCCTCGCGCAGGGTGACGAGCCGGGGGCGCAGGACGCGCTGAACCGGCACCTCGACTGGCATGGCGAGCTGGATTTCGAGGCGGCGGTGGAAAAGCGGCGGCAGGCGAAGCAGCGCGTCTGACGCGGCCAGGCGGGCTTGCGGCCCGGCGCGGCTGGTCCGATCCTCCGGGCAACCGGAGACCGATGCATGACCTACCAGCCCGCCGACCACACCAGCCAGCATTGGCAGGTCACCAAGCCCGCCGCCTCTGGGCGCCGTGGCATGGTCGCCAGCCAATCCCGCGCCGCCGCCGAGGCCGGACTTGCCATCCTGGACGCAGGCGGCAGCGCGGCGGATGCGGCGGTCGGCGCCGCCTTCGCCCTGGCGGTGACGGAGCCCTGGAACAGCGGCCTCGGCGGCATCGGCTTCACCCAGGTGGCGAAGCCGGGCGGCGCGGCAGAGACCTTTGATTTCGGCCCGGTCTCCCCCGCCGGCCTGGACCCCGCGGATTTCCCGACCACCGGCCGCTGGAAGCAGGACCTGTTCGCCTGGCCGGAGGTCGTGGGCGACCGCAACATCCATGGCCCGATGAGCTTCGCCATCCCGTCCTCCGTCGCCGGCTACGCGCTGCTGCATGAACGGCACGGAAGGCTGCCGGTGCGCGATGTGCTGGCGCCTGCCGTGGCGCTGGCCAATCGCGGACTGGCGCAGGATTGGTACACGCTGCTGAAGGTGGCCAATGCGGCCTCCACCCTGCGGCTTTATCCTGAATCGGCCTGCATCTACCTGCCGAACGGCCTGCCGCCCGTGCCGCCCTACCAGGGCAAGCCCGGCTTCTTCCGCCAGGGCAACCTGTCGGCAACGCTGGAACGGCTGCAGCATGCCGGCTTCCGCGACTTCTACGAGGGCGACGTCGCCGCCGCCATCGCGGCGGATGTGAAGGAAGCCGGCGGCATCCTGTCCGCCAAGGACCTTGCGAATTGCCGGGCGCGGGTCGTGCCGGCGGTCTCCGTGCCCTGGCGCGGGCGCACGCTGCATCTCTCGGCCGGCCTGACCGCGGCGCCGACCTTCCGGCGTGTCATGGCCCTTATGGAATCCGCCGACTGGTCCGGCGACGCGCCCGGCACCGCCTGGCATCTGGCCTTCGCGAAGGCGATGCAGGAAGCCTATGCCGAGCGCCTCGCAGGCCTCGGCGACGCCGAACCCGCCGGGGCCGATACCTGCACGACCCACCTGAATGTCTGTGACGCGGACGGCATGATGGTCTCGATGACCACCACGCTGCTGTCCTCCATGGGCTCGCGGGTCGTCCTGCCGCGCTCCGGCGTGCTGATGAACAACGGCGTCATGTGGTTCGATCCACAGCCGGGCAGCGCCAATGCGATCGGCCCGAACAAGCGGCCGCTGACCAACATGTCCCCGGTCATCGTCGCCGATGCGGCCGGCACGCCGGAAATGGCGCTGGGTGCCTCCGGCGGCCGGCGCATCCTCGCAGCGGTGTTCCAGATGCTGTCGCTGGTCTCGGGCTTCGGCCTGTCGCCGGAGGATGCCGCGCATTTCCCGCGCATCGACGTCAGCGGGCCGGAAGGCGCCACCGCGGATCGCCGCCTGCCGCAGGCGACGCTCGATGGGCTGGCGGCGGCCGGCAAGCTGGAGGTTGTCGAACACGCGGTGCTGCCGGTGAACTTCGCCTGCCCGAACCTGATCCTGATCGGCCCGGACGGTACGCGCACCGGCATTACCGATGTCATGTCACCCTGGTCCGCCGCCCTCGCGCAGGCCTGAGCGTGCCATGACGGCGCTGACGCTGGCCGAGGAGATCGTGCTCCTCGCGCTCGATGACGAAAGCGGCCGGCCCGTCGGCCGCACCGGCATGGCGCCGGACCGCGCGCTGGCCGGCGCGCTGCTGATGCAGCTCGCGCTGTCCGGGCGCGTGGATACAGACCGGGACCACCTGATGGTGGTCGACCCCACGCCCACCGGCGACCCGACCCTTGATGCCGCGCTGGCCCGGCTCGCCGCGCCCGGCGCCCCTGCCGATGCCCGCGGCGCCATTCCGCTGCTGGCGCGCGATGCGCCGGAAGCCCGCGCCGTGATCCTGGAACGGCTGGTAGCGCGCGGCATCCTCCGCCGGGTCGAAGACCGGCTGCTGTGGATCCTGCCCGACCGTCGCTATCCGAAGCCCGCCGGCCGTCCCGAGGCCACCGAGGCCCGCGCCCGCCTGCGCGCCCTGCTGCTGGAGGAAGACATCCCCAGCCCGCATGACGCCCTGCTGCTCGGCCTGGTGCGCGCCGCCGGGCTGCTGCCGCTGATCCTCTCGGCGGAGGAGCTTGCCCGGGTGCAGGCCTGGCTTGCCGTGGTGACGCGGATCGAAAGCCTGAACCGGTCGCTCGGCGTCGCGGTTGCCGATATCCGCGGCGTCGGCCTGGGTACCGCCAGCCGCGAGACCTGATCGCCCGGCACGCCGTTTGCCTATTCCATGGCCAGAGGGCGCAAGGCGCGCCTCCGGCCACGGCATATGCCCAAGGCTTGTGCGCCTGTCGCCCGGAACACGAACCGGGAGCGTAGGAATGTTGCAACGTCGCCACCTGCTGGGCCTGACCGCCGCCACCATTGGCGGCTTGGCCGCGCCTTCGCTCGTGCGGGCGCAGCCCGCCTGGCCGAACCGCTCGATCCGCCTTGTCGCCCAGTTCCCGCCAGGCGGACTGGTGGACACCGTCGCCCGCCTGATGGCGCCGATGATGGCGCAGGTGCTGGGCCAGTCCGTCGTGGTCGAGAACCGCGCCGGGGCTGGTGGCATCATCGGCACCGATGTCGTCGCCAAGGCGCCGGCGGATGGCTACACGCTGCTGGTCAGCCATGCCTCCGTGCATGTCTTCTCGACCGCAACGCGTCCGACACTGCCCTTCGACCCGATCAACGACTTCACCCATATGATGCACCTGGTGGAGGCGCCGAACATCATCCTGGTGCGCGCCGATTCGCCCTACCAGACCCTGGAACAGTTGCTGACGGCCGCACGCACCCGCCCGGTGCGCTACGGCTCCTCCGGCATCGGTTCCGCGCCGCACCTGCTCGGCGCGATGCTGTCCTCCGAGGCGCAGGCGCCGAACCTCGACCACATCCCCTACGCCGGCAGCGCGCCGGCCATGCAGGACCTGCTGGCGCGGAACATCGAATCCATGGTGGACCCGATCACCACCAACGTGCAGCAGATGCGCGACGGATCGCTGAAGGCGCTCGCCGTCTCCACGCCGCAGCGCCTGGCGGCCTTCCCGAACGTGCCGACCTTCGCCGAACTCGGCTTCCCCAAGCTGACCTCGGCGCAGTGGCTCGGCCTGTCGGCGCCGAAGGGCTTGCCAGCGCCGATCGCGGAGCGTCTCACCGCCATCATGCCGACGATCCTGGCGCGGCCCGAGTTGGCGGCCCGCTTCACGGACCTGCAGACCATGCCGCGCAACCCGCCGCCGGCCGGCGATGCCTTCGTGTCGATCATGCGGCGCGAGATCACCGAATGGACGGCGGTGGCGCGTCAGTTCAACATCGTCGTCGGGTAGGGCACCGCCTGCCCCACCACCGAGGGGGCCATGATGGTGCTGACGATGCCGGAGGAGATCCTGCTGCTTCTCCTCGATGACGAGACGGGCAAGCCGGTTGGCCTGCCCGGCCCGGCCGGCGACCTCGCCTTGGCCGGCGCCATCCTGATGGAACTGGCGCTGGCCGGGCGGATCGATACCGACCTCGACCGGCTGTTGGTGGTGCAGCAACGCCCGACCGGCGATGCGCTGCTGGATGGCGTGCTGGCGCGGCTCGCCACCGGTGCGCCGGCCAGCCTGTCGCCGGAACGCACCAGCCGCTGGTGGATCCAGGATCTGGCGAAGTCCGGGCCTGAGTTCCGCACCGCGATACTGGACCGGCTGGTGGCGGCCGGCGTGCTGCGGCGGATCGAGGACCGCTTCCTGTGGGTGTTCCCCGAACGCCGCTATCCCAAGGCCGAAGGCCGCGCGGAGACAGCGGAGGTCCGCCGCCGCCTGCGTGGCGTGCTGCTCGAGGACGAGATCCCCGACCCGCGCGACGCCCTGCTGATCGGCCTGGCCCGCGCCGCCGGCCTGGTGCCGCTGGTGCTGGACGAGGCTGAGGCCGCCCAGGCCGCCGCCCGGGTGGACCAGGTGGCGGGGCTCGAGGAGTTGTCGCGTTCGCTCAGCGCCGCGACGCGGGATGTCTATGCGACGCTGCTGCGCCAGGGCGCGGTGCACTGAGCCGGCGACCCTCGAAGCAGGGCCGCGGTGCCGGTTCCTTGTTTTGCCTCGCCGAGCCCGAAGCCATCACCCTGACCGCCGGAAGGGTGGAGATGACAGCGGGTGAGGACAGCAGCAGCATCAGGATCGGCCCGTAGCGCGAAGCGCTGGCCGGTTCCCGGCCTCGCGGCCCTGGCGCTGCTCGCCGGCTGCACCGCGGCGCCGGGGCTGGGCCGGGACGATCGGCGCGTCGCAGTGGACCCCACTGAGGCGCCATGGAACGCCGTCGGCGTGGTCACCACCAGCAGCGGCGCCCGTTGCACCGGCGTGCTGGTCAGCCAGCGCGCCGTGCTGACCGCCGCGCATTGCCTGTTCGACCCGCGCAGCGCCCGCCGGATCGAGCCCAGTCGGGTCCGCTTCCGGCTGTCGCCACTGCTGGCAGGCACGGGTTCTGAGGCGCGGGTGAGCCACATCATCATGGGGCCGGGCTATTCGGTCCGGCCGGGACCGCGGCTCGACCCGGCGGCGCCGCCGGATGCCGATTGGGCCGTGCTGGCGCTGGACGCGCCGCTGGGCGCCTCGGGGCCGCCGCTGCAATTGGCGGCGGGCTACATCCGGCCGGGAACCGCCCTGGTCTTCGGCGGCTACCAGGCGGATCGGCGGGAACTGGTTGCCGACATGGATTGCGCCGTGGTGGCGCTCGGCCACGATACCGCCGGCCGCATCATGATGCGGCATTCCTGCGTCGCGACCAGCGGCTCCAGTGGCGGGCCGCTATTCGCCCGCGGAACCTCCGGCGAATGGGTGGTGGCCGGGGTCGGCTCCATGGCCGATGCGGGCGTGGCGGGCGGCTGGGCGGTGCCCACGGCGGCCATCGCGCGCGCCGTGCTGACGGCGGCCCCCGCTTCGCGCTGAAGCCCCGCCGTCAGAACGCCCGCAGCACCTCCGCCACCCGGCGCGCCGCCGGGTCCAGCGCCTCCGCCCAGTCGCGCGGCAGGTTCAGCACGCCGTCGCGCGGCCGGCCGGCATTGACCAGGCCGGCGGCGCGCACCAGGCCCGCCGCCATGCCCTCCACCGTTGCCTCCGTCGCCACGATGTTGGGCGACAGGCCTTCCAGCACCTCGATGGTCTTGACCGAGAAGGCATTGGTCACCGCCACGCCGCCGCAGGCCGCCATTTCCAGCGCCGGGTAGCCGGTGTGCGGCGACAGCATCGGCGCCAGCAGCACATCGGCCTCCCGCAACTGGTCGGCATAGGCGAGGTAGCCGCGCCACGGCGCCGGGCGCAGCACGTGGCCATTGGCCAGAGGCAGGTCCGGCACGCCGCCGCGACCGCCGATCGCCAGCATCCGCCAGCCGGCGAAAGCCGGGTCGGCGGCGGCACGGCGCAGCGCCTCCAGCCCCAGGCCGAACAGGTTCCGGTGGTTGGATGGCCGCGCATAGAACAGCAGCGTCTTCGGCCCCGGCGGCCAGGGGGCGGTGGGCGGGTGGAAGACGCGGTCCTCGATCGCCGGGTCGAAGGCGATGGAGCGTTCGCGAAAGCCAGGGTCGGCGAAGCGGCCATGGCCGGTGCGAAAGAAATACTCGGCCAGCAGGTTCTCGTTGGTGACCGGCCAGAAATCCATCCCGTAGGTTTCCAGCGCCAGCGCGTGGTTGCTGGACCAGGCGTAGAAGCCGGCCTCGAATTCCTGCAGCATGTAGATGAACTTTGCCGAGTTCATCCGCGGCAGGATGGGCTTCAACTGCTGCGCGGTGGTCCAGTGCGTAGCCATGAAGGCCTCGCCGGGGCCGACGACCAGCGGCGACGCCTCGACCGCGGCGGTCTCCACCGCGATCTCCGGGATCTCACCGCCGACCAGCTCCGCCAGGTGGTGCCGCAGCCAATCCGCGGACACGCCGCCCGGCTTCACCGTGGTGATCAGGCGCACCGGGATGCCCTGCCGCGCCACGCGCACCGCCAGGTTCAGGATGGTGTTCGGCCCGCCGGTCATGCCTTCCTTGGACAGCGCCGGGTTCAGCACGTTCAGCCGCATCGCCCCGCCGAGCGACGGGTCGACCCGCACATGCATCGGCACCGGATTCATGATGTCGACCAGCCGTTCCCGGAACAGGGAAGGGTGCGTCACCTGCATCATGTTGACGGCGAAGGCCTGCGGGTCCCGCCGCAGCAACGCCGCCTGGGCCCGCAGCTTGCCGCCCATGCCCAGGATGCGGTTCATCATGCCGGTTCGTTCTCCATCAGGAGTCCCGCTCCTACACCTTCACCGTGGCCCGACCAGGGCCAGCCTGCGCACGAGAGGCGCCTTGGCGAAGTGTTGAAGTCAGCCGGCCGGCGCGGCGTTGTCCTTGCACCACTGCGCCGCCTGCGCATGGGTTGCGAACCAGACCCCCTCGCACGTCTTGATCCGCGTCACCAGCCGGTCCAGCAGCGCGATGCGGCTGCGATGGCCGATGACATGCGGGTGCATCGTCAGCAGGAACATGCCGCCCTCGGCATAGGCACCGTCGAATTCTGCCGTGAAGATTTCTTCCACCGCGGAAGGCGGCGTGTAGGGGCGCAGGCCGGAGAAGCGCAGCATGTTGAAATACACGGCGTCGTCGCGGATCCACTCCGGCGGGAGTTCCACGATGCCGGTCGGTTCGCCCTGGTCGAGCAGCTCATAGGCATCGTCATCCGCCATCAGGGAGCTGTCGTACAGCAGCCCCATCTCCCGGATGATCGACAGCGTGTCGACCGAGAAATCCCAGGATGCGGTGCGGATGCCGACCGGGCGCTGGCCGCTGGTCTTCTCCAGCGTGTCCGCCGCGCGCAGCGTCAATTCCCGCTCGACGCCGGGCGGCAGCTTCGTGTTCGCCTCGTGGATCCAGCTATGCACACCGATCTCGTGGCCTTCCTCGGCCACCGCACGAATCTCCTCCGGGTGCAGCAGGGCCGAGACGGCCGGGTAGAAGAAGGTGGCCGGGATGCCGTGCTTCGCCAGCAGGGCGCGAATGCGGGGAATTCCCTGGCGGCTGCCATACTGCCCCTGGCTGATCCGCATCGGGCTTTCATCTGAATCGCGCAGCGGAATCGTCTCATGGTCCGCATCGAAGCTCAGCGTCACGCAGCATTGCGCGCCGCCGGGCCAGGCGGTCGGGCGCAGGCTACGGCCGGCGCGCGCGCGGCCGACGATCTGCCGCCATTCCGGCTCGCTCCATTCCCACGGATTGGCGCTGGTCATGCTGCGGGGTTTCCCTGGCGTTGGTGAGCCGCCATGCTGCGCCCCGATGCCCCGCTCCGGAAGCCCCGCATGACCACCGATCCCGCGCTGATGACAGCCGAACAACTGCTCGGCCTGTATGCCCGCCGCGCGCTGTCGCCGGTCGAGGCGCTGAAGGCGGTGACGGAGCGGGTGGCGCGCTACAACCCCTGGGTGAACGCCTTCGCCGCCATGAACCCGCACGCGCTGCGCCAGGCCGGCGAATCGGAAGCGCGCTGGGCCGCAGGCCGCCCGATGGGAATGCTGGACGGCGTGCCTTGCACGGTGAAGGACCTTCTGAACATCGCCGGCTTCCCGACACGACGCGGCAGCCTGACGACGGACCCGAAGCCGGCGACGGAGGACGCGCCGGCGGTGCTGGGCCTGAAGGCCGCCGGCGCCGTCATCCTCGGCAAGACCACCACCACCGAGTTCGGCTGGAAGACGCCCGGCGACTGTCCGCTGCACGGCGTCACCCGCAATCCCTGGAACCCGCAGCGCACCACCGGCGGCAGTTCCTCCGGCGCCGGCGCGGCGGGGGCGGCTTGCTTCGGGCCGCTGCATATCGGCACCGATGCCGGCGGTTCCATCCGCATCCCTGCAGCCTATTGCGGTCTGGTCGGCGTGAAGCCGAGCTACGGCCGCATCCCGCAATGGCCACACGGCGCCTTCTCCGGCGTCGCCTGCGCCGGGCCGATGACGCGCAGCGTCGGCGATGCGGCGCTGATGTTCTCCGCCATGGCGCGGCACGACCTGCGCGATCCCGTGAGCCTGCCGGATGATCCGCGCGACTGGCGCACAGGGATCGATGACGGTGTCGCCGGCCTGCGCGTCGCCGTGGTGCGCCGCCTCGGCTTCGAGCCGCCGCTGGACGAGGAAGGCGAGGCGGCGCTCCAGGTCGCGGCGAAGCTGCTGGCCGAGCAGGGCGCCATTGTCGAGGAAGCCGATCCGCACTTGCCGGATACGCGCGCGATCTTCTCCCGCGTCTGGGGAGTCGCGATCGCCCGCATCTGGAATGGCGCGAGCGAGGCCGGGCGTGCGCAGCTCGATGCCGGGATCGACGAGGTGGCGCGCCGGATGGGCGACATGACGGCGGCGGATTTTCTTGGTGCCGACATGCTGCGCGTGGAATGCGGCCACGCCATGGCCCGCTTCCACCAGCGCTACGACCTGATCCTGACCGCCGCCACGCCGACCGCGGCCTTCGACGCCGATGCCCCCACCATCAAGCCGGTGGAGGCCCTGTGGCGCGACTGGGCGCCTTGGACCTTCGCCTTCAACCTGACCCGCCAGCCGGCTATCGCCGTGCCGATCGGCCTGGACGAGGGCGGCATGCCGCGCGGCGTTCAGGTGGCCGCCGCGCTGTACCGCGACGACCTGGCGTTCCGCGCTGCCCGCGCGCTGGAACGGGCCGCCAGCCTGCCCCTGGCCAACCCGGAGGAAACCGGGCAGATGCGCGCCAAGCTCAACTGAGGGATTTCTGCGCCATGCGCCTCGTCACCTTCACGCGCCACGGAAAACTGCAACAGGAACTCGGCGCGCTGGATGCCTCCGGCGCCGTACTGGACCTCGGCGCGGCGGAACCCTTGCTGCGCGGGCAAAGCATGCTGGACCTGGCAGGCGCCTCGTCCGCCCTGCTGGCCAAGGCGCGCGCTGCTGCGGCGAAGGCCCCGGTGGTGCCGGACGCGAAACTCTGCGCGCCGATCCCGCGCACACCGAAGAACATCTTCTGCGTCGGCAAGAACTATCACGAGCACGCCAAGGAGTTCGCCGGGTCGGGCTTCGATGGTGGCGCGAAGGACGTGGTGCCGCCGTTTCCCGTGGTGTTCAGCAAGCCGCACACCAGCATCATCGCCAATGGCGAGCCAATCCTGGGCCACCTCGATCCGACCGGCGGCCTGGACTACGAGGGTGAACTCGGCGTCGTCATCGGCGCCGGCGGCCGCGGCATCGCCAAGGCGGACGCGCTGCGCCACGTCTTCGGCTACACCATCATCAACGACGTCACCGCGCGCCACCTGCAGAAGCGCCACAGCCAGTGGATCCTGGGCAAGGGCCTCGACAGCTTCTGCCCCATGGGCCCGGCCATCCTGACGGCGGACGAGGCACCGGACCCGACCAAGCTTCTGGTCACCACCTGGGTGAACGGCGAACAGCGCCAGCACGCGCCCGTCGCCGACCTGATCTTCGACATCCCGACCCTGATCGAGGCGATCAGCGCCGCCATCACGCTGGAGCCGGGCGACATCATCGCGACCGGCACGCCCGCCGGCGTCGGCATCGGCTTCAACCCGCCGGTCTTCCTGAAGTCCGGCGACGTGGTGCGCATCGAGATCACCGGCATCGGCGTGCTGGAGAATCCGGTCGCCTGACCGAACCAAGGGAGGAAACATCAATGAACCGTCGCACCCTGCTCGGCGCCGCCGCCGCGCTACCCTTTGCCGGTCAAGCTCGCGCGCAGTCGGATTTCCCGCAGCGCCCGCTGAACATGGTCGTGGCCTTCCCGCCCGGAGGACAGGCGGACCTTGCGGCACGGCCGACCGCCGCGGCGATGGAGAAGATCCTCGGCCAGGCGGTGGTGGTGCAGAACCGCGGTGGCGCCGCGGGCGCCATCGGCAACGCCTTCGTCGCGCGCAGCCCGGCCGATGGCTACACGCTGCTGATGGCGCTGTCCTCGCTCGCCGTGATCCCGGAGGCGGAGAAGCTGTTCGGCCGCACGCCGCCCTACACGGTGGACCAGTTCGCGCCGATCGCCCTGGTCAACGCGGACCCCACCATGCTCGCCGTGCCGGCCAGCGCGCCGTGGCAGACGATGGAGGAGTTCATCGCCGCGGCGAAGGCGCGCCCGGGTGACATTCCCTACGGCTCCTCCGGCACCTACGGCACGCTGCATGTCGCGATGGAGATGCTCTCCGCCGCGGCCGGCTTCAGGGCGCTGCATGTGCCCTTCAGCGGCGCCGGGCCCGCCATCACCGCATTGCTCGGCGGCCAGGTGCAGGCGCTGGCCTCCGCGCCCGGTACGCTGACGCAGCATGTGCGGTCCGGCCGGGTGCGCGTCCTGGGCTGCTGGGGCAAGGACCGCGTGGCGGCCTTCCCGGACGTGCCCACCTTCATGGAAAAGGGCTTCCGGGACGTCGAGTTCTACATCTGGGCCGGCCTGTTCGCGCCGGCCGCGACGCCGGCACCCGTGATGACGAAGCTGCGTGACGCGGTGCGCCAGGCGGTGCAGGACCCGGCGCTGGTCAATGCCTTCACCGCGGCCGGTGCGCCCGTGGCGTATCTCGACGCGCCGGAATTCGCGAAGTTCTTCGAAGAAGACAGCGCGCGGCTGCTGCGCGCCGTCGCCCGCATCGGAAAGGTTGAATAGCAATGAAGTCGGAGGTCATCGACTGGCTGGCGACGCAGCAGGGCGCCATGCTCGAGACGCTGCGGGAGATGGTGGACACCGACGGCGGCAGCTACGACAAGGAAGGCGTCGACAAGGTCGGCGCCCAGGTCGCGCGCTTCATGACGCAGCACGGCATCCCCGTGGAGACCCTGCCGCAGCAGAAGCACGGCGACTGCATCCGCGCCACGGTGGAGGGCGGGCAGGCGACACGCGGCGGCAATGCGCGGGAGAACATCCTGCTGATGGGGCATCGGGACACGGTGTTCCCGAAGGGCGAGCCGACGCGCCGGCCCTTCACCATCGAAGGCACCCGCGCCTTCGGCCCCGGCGTCGCCGACATGAAGGCGGGGCTGGTGATGAACATGTTCGTCCTGGCCGGCTTCCAGAAATTCGGCGGCGCGCCCGGCCCGCTGGTGGCGCTGTTCACGGGCGATGAGGAAATCGGCTCGCCGGAGGGCCGGCCGGTGATCGAGGCGGAGGCCAAGGCGGCGCGCGTAGTATTTAATTCCGAACCCGGCCGCCCCAATGGCGGCATCGTCACCGGCCGCAAGGGCGGCGTGTTCATGGCCTTCGACGTGGAGGGCAAGGCGGCGCATTCCGGCGGCAACTTCGAGGCCGGCATCAGCGCCATCGGTGAACTGGCCGCCAAGGTCACCGCCATCCACGCGCTGACCGACCTGGCGCGCGGCATCACCCTGAATGTCGGACTGATTTCCGGCGGGCAGAGCGTCAACACCGTAGCGCCCTGGGCGCAGGGCCAGATCGACCTGCGCTATGTCGAACCGCCGGACCGCGAGGAGGTGATGGCGAAGATCCACGCCATCATCGAGAAATCCTTCGTCCCCGGCACGCGCAGCACCCTGACGATCCGCGGCGAGTTCCGGCCGCTGACACAATCCCCCGAATCGGCCCGGCTGTTCGCCAGCTATCGGGAAGCCGCGAAGGCCTCCGGCTTCGATCCGTCCGGCGAATTCTCCGGCGGCTGCGCCGACAGCGGCTTCACCGCGGCGATGGGCGCGCCGACGCTGTGCGCGGTGGGTCCGGTCGGCGGCAAGGCCCACACGCCGGAGGAATATCTGGAGATCGAGAGCCTGGTGCCGCGGGCGCAGGCCATGGCGCGCGCCATCCTGGCGCTCGGCCCGGCTTAATCCTCGATCCTGCGCCAGCCGTGCAGCAAGGCACGGCTGGCGCGGTCGAAGGTGAAGAGGTTGCCGCCGCCCTCGCCGGGCTGATCCTCCGCCCGGCTGATCGGTACGCGCTTCAGGTGGCACAGCAGCAGCGCGCCGACGCCGCCATGCGCGACGACCGCGACGTTACCCGGCGGCGCCTGCGCCAGCACCGCCTCCACAGCGGCCACGATCCGCGCCTGCGCGTCCACGGCACGCTCCCAGCCGCGCACGCTGTGCCCGGGCCGGGCGAAGAATTCATCCGCCGTTGCCTCGAATTCCTCGCGCACCAGATAGCCCGTGGCGCTGCGGTCATTCTCGCCGAGCGCCGCCACCTGCGTGAAGCCGAGGTCGAGATGCGCGGCCAGGATCGCTGCCATGTCGGTCGCCTTGCGCTCCGTGCTGCTGAACACGGCGCCGATCCCGGCGACCCTGGGTCGCGCCAGCATCGCCCGCGTCCGGGCCAGGCCACGCGCCGACAGGGGCCAGTCCGGCACCGGAACGGACGGGTCGATCGCGACCTCCGGATGCGTGATGAAGTGGACTTCCGCCATGGTGCCCGCGAAACTAGGTCCACCATTCCTACAAGGACGAAAGCGTGTCGCGAAGCCCTGACAGGATGCCCCCGGCCGATGCGCCGAAGCTGCGCACCATCGCCATGCCCGCCGATGCCAATCCCTCCGGCGACATCTTCGGCGGCTGGCTGATGGGCCTGATGGACCTGGCCGCCGGCAATGCCGCCGGGCGCCGCGCCCGGGGCCGGGTCGCGACCATCGCAGTGGAAGGCATGAAATTCCACATGCCGGTGCTGGTCGGCGACGAAGTCAGCATCTTCGCCGAGGTCATCTCGGTCGGCCGCACCTCCATGCGCATCGATGTCGAGGCCTGGCGCCGCGAGCGGTCGGAGGAGCAGATGTGCCTGGTGACGGAGGGCGTCTTCACCTTCATCGCCATCGACGAACACCGAAAGCCGCGCCCGGTGCCCACACAATGATCCGGCACCACGTCATCCGCTGGTCCGAATGCGATGCCTACGGCCACGTCAACCACGCCGCCTACCTGACCCTGTTCGAGGATCTGCGCGTCTCGCACTGGCAGGACCTGACCGGGGCAAAGCTCGCGGCGACCACGCCCGGCCCGGTCGTGGCGCAGATCGAGGCGCGCTACCTGCGCGGCGTCGGCTTCAACGAGGCTGTCACGCTGACCTGCCGCACCGTCTCCTTCCGCCGCACGTCCTACATCCAGGAATATGCGCTGCTGCGGGACGGTGTCGAATGCTGCACCGCGCGCGCCGTCTGCGTCGTCACGCGCCAGGAGAGCGGCGAGAAGGTGCCGCTGACCCCGGAATGGCGCGCTGCACTGGAAGCGCAGGGCGCCGTGGCGGAGTAGGCGTTCAGCCCCGCCAGGGCCGCCGCTGCCACAGCCCCTGCAGCGTCGCGTGGTCCGCCCGCATCATGGCGCGGTAGTCCTGACCCACCAGCGGCCGCAGCGGCAGGCCGGTGCGCTCGGCGTCGGCGAGCAGGGCCGGGTCGGCCAGCGCATCGCGGAACGCGGCTTCCAGCGCCAGGCGGATTTCATCCGGCAGGCCAGGCGGCGCGCCGATGCCGCGGGCGGATCCGCCGAGCACGTCGTAGCCCTGTTCCTTGAAGGTCGGCACCTCCCCGGTCGGGGCCCAGCGCTGCGGGCCGCCCTGCGCCAGGCAGCGGATGCGGCCCTCCTTCAGCAGGGTCACGCCCTCGCTCATGTTGAAGCTGCCGATCTTCAGGCTGCCGCCCAGCACGTCCCGCTGCACCGGCGCGGTGCCGTTGTAGGGCACGTGGAGCAGCCGCACGCCGGCCGCTTCCTCGAAGCCGAGTTGCAGCAGGTGGTCGTCGGAGCCGATGCCGGCGGTGCCGACGCCGATGCCTTCCGGGTCGCGCCTCGCGGCTTCCTTCAGATCGTCAAGCGTGCGCCAGGGGCTGTCGGCGCGCACCCAGAAGCCACCCGGGTCATCCACCACATTGGCAATGTAGGTGAACTCCTCCGGCTTGTAGCGCGGCGTGCGCTCCACCGCGATCGCGTGCATCGCCGTGTTGGTCAGGGCGCCAAGCGTGTAGCCATCCGGCGCCGCGTTGAACAACGCCTCGAAGCCGATCTGCCCGGCGGCACCGGCGCGGTTGACGATGGCGAAGCGCGCGCCGCGCAGCCGGGGCGTCACGAAGTGCACGATGGGGCGCACCATGTTGTCCACGCCGCCGCCGGGCGGGAAGGGGACGATGACCTCGATGGCGCGGTCGGCGGGCCAGGCGGCCTTCGCGACGCGCGGTGCGGCCAGCGTGGCTACGGCGGCACCCAGCAGGATGCGGCGGGTGGTCATGACGGGTCCCTCCCAGGACGATTTAGGGCAGCATGACGCCCGCCGTGGATCGGCGCAAGTGGTTGATGTGGAAGAAGAAATCGTTCCATCAGGCGGAACGCCGGTGATGCCGCCCGCCACCCATCAATGAAGGATTTACCAATCGGCGTGACAGACTGGGCGTCTTGGCCAAGTGCCGAGCGTCGGCCGCATCATGGCAGCAACGCAGGAGAAACCCCGATGCCGCGCCGATCCGCCACCCTTTTCGTGCTGCTGGCCCTGGCCATCTCAGGCCCCGCTGCCGCAGCCACGCCCTTCGCCTGTCGCATCGGGCCAAGGGCCGATGACAGCTTCCTGCTCGCTGAGCGCTTCGAGATGGCGGTGCGGCCGGAGGCCAGGCGCACGGAATACCGGCTGCTGGTGCAGAACCCGCACCCCTATCCCGCCGCCGTGCTCACCGGCATCGAGTTGTACGGCCTGGTCCAATCGCCGGCGGAGCCGGTGCTGGTGCCGCCGGGCGGGCAGGCCAGCGTCCTGATCGGCTGGTTCCCGCACGACATGTCCGCCGGCCGCCGCGCGCCCCCGATGATCGAGGAGGTGCGCGCCGGCATGACCATCCCGTTCTGCGAGGTGCTGGCGCCGGATCATGGCCAGGTGGCGATGCCCATGGCCGGACGACGGGCGCCACGGCTGGGCTAGCCTGCCTCGCGGTCCCGGCGGGTCGCCTCCAGATCGTCGGCGATGAAGGCGCGTACGATTTCGACCAGGGGTTCGGAGCGGGTGAAGCCGAGGCCTGGGGCGCGGGTGGCAGCGAAGGCGGCCGGCCAGCCGGCGACGATCGCCTCGACCTCCGCATCCGGCACGCGGCGGGCGAGCGCCCGGGCCTCCGGCCCCGCCACCTCCTCCAGCGCCCGCAGCATCTCGGCGATGCTGGCCGAAAGCCCGGGCGGGTTGATGCCGCGGTCGCGGCCGAGCGTCGCGCTGTCCAGTGCAGCGGCGTGCGCCAGCCACTCCACGGCGCGGCGGGGAGAGCAGATCCAGACCCGGAAATCCTCCGCCACCGGATACTGCGCCGGCAGGCCCAGCAGCGGCTCGCGCACCACGGCGGAGACGAAGGAGCTGGCGGCGCGGTTCGGTCGGCCAGGGCGCACCATCACCGTCGGCAGGCGGATCGACACCGCATCGAGAAAGCCGCGCCGCGTCGCATCCGCCAGCAGCAGCTCGCCGATCGCCTTCTGCGCGCCGTAGCTGTTGGTCGGCATCTGCCGCCCGTCGTCCGGCACCATCGCGTCCTGCCCGCCATCGAAGGAGGCGACGGAGGAGGTGAACACCACGCGGGGCGGCGCGGGCAGGGCACGGCAGGCTGCGATGACGGCCTGCGTGCCGGCGATGTTGACCCGGATGCCGAGGTCGTAATCCGCTTCCGCGGCCGCGCTGACCACGGCGGCCAGGTGCACCACCAGGCCGGTGCCGGGCGGAATCGCCTCGGCCAGGGTCGCCGCATCGGCCACGTCGCCGGCCAGGCAACGCACCGGGAAGGGCGCCTCCAGCGGGGCCGGCTGGTGCAGGTCGAACAGGGTCAGGGCCGAGATCGGCCGCCCGCCGACCGCGCCATCGGCCGCGAAACGCGCCGCCAGCCGCCGGCCGAGAAACCCGCCGCCGCCCAGGATCGTGACCTGCATGCCCCATGTCCTCCACTTCGCGGCGGCAATCTGCCTGCCTGGCGGTTGCGCGCCAAGCCGCGCCGATTGCCGCCGGACAGCCGCCGCGCCAATCTCCGTCGCATGATCCCTGAACGCCCCTTCCGCATGATGCTGAACCGCCGCCACGGCACGCCCGGCGTGGTGGTGCTGCCCGAGGGAGGCTTCCGCCGCGCCCGCGCTGAAATCACCAGTTGGCCCGGCTACGCGCCGACACCCCTGGTGCCGCTGCCGGAGGTCGCCCTCGCCGGCCGAGTGGCGGAGGTGCAGTGGAAGGATGAGGCCGAACGCTTCGGCCTCGGCAGTTTCAAGGCGCTCGGCGGCGCCTATGCGGTGGCGCGGCTGCTGGTCGGCGAACTCGCGCGCCGCGGCGTCGCCAATGCCGTCACCACGGAGGAACTGGCGCAGGGCGCTCATCGGGATGCCGCCCGCGCCATCACCGTCACCTGCGCCACCGATGGCAACCATGGCCGCTCCGTCGCCAGGGGCGCACAGCGGTTCGGCGCGCGCTGCGTCATCTTCGTGCACGAAACGGTCAGCCAAGGCCGCCGCGACGCCATCGCGAAATACGGCGCCGAAATCCGCGTCGTGCCCGGCACCTATGACGACGCGGTGCGGGAGGCTGCGCGCACCGCGGAGGCGGAGAACTGGTTCGTCGTCTCCGACACCTCCTACGAGGGCTACACGGAAATCCCGCGCGACGTCATGCAGGGCTACCGCCTGATGGCGGAGGAGGCGGCGGAACAATTGCAAGGCCGCGCGCCCACCCACGCCTTCATCCAGGCCGGGGTCGGCGGCGTTGCCGCTGCCGTCGCCATCCAGCTTCGCGCCAGCTTCGGGCCGGATGTGAAGGTGGTGGTGGTGGAGCCCGAGAAGGCCGCCTGCCTGCTGGCCAGCGCCGAGGCCGGGGAGGCGGTTTCCGTGCCCGGCGAGCTGGATACGCTGATGGCCGGCCTGGCCTGCGGCGAGCCAAGCCTGCTGGCATGGCAGGAGCTGGAGCGCAGCGCCTACGCCTTCATCTCCGTGCCGGACGAGAGCGCGGTCGACGTGATGCGCCTGCTGGCTCGCCGCTCGCCGAAGCTGGTGGCGGGCGAAAGCGCCACCGCCGGCCTCGCCGCGTTGCTGCTGGTGGCGGCCGAGCCGATGTCGCGCGCCATGCTGGGGCTGGACGCGCAGAGCCGGGTGCTGCTGTTCGGGACGGAGGGAGCAACGGACGCGGACCTCTACGCGGAGTTGGTAGACAAACCGGATTGACGTCGCATTGTTGCGTTGCAACACGGGAACCCCGGACAGCCTGCCGCGCTGGCCAGGAAGGCACCTTCCCGATTGCAACGGAGACTTCCGCATGAACCGTCGCCAACTTCTCGGCGCAACGGCCGCCGCCCTTGCCGCCCCCCTCGCACGGCCCGCCCTGGCGCAGGCCAACTGGCCGTCCCAGCCCATCCGCATGGTGGTGCCCTTCGCCGCTGGCGGCCCGACCGACATCCCCGCCCGCCTGTTCGCGGAGGAACTGGGCCGGGTGCTGCCGCAGCGCATCGTCGTGGAAAACCGCACCGGCGCCGGCGTGGTGGTCGGCACCGATGTCGTCGCCAAGGCGAATGACAACCACACCTTCCTCTACACCACCGTGGCGCATGCCTCGCTCCGCGCGCTGTTCCCGCGCCTGCCCTTCGACCCGGTGGCGGACTTCGTGCCGGTGGCGCTGGTGGGTGTCATCCCCATGCTGATCACCGTCGGCAAGGATGTGCGGGCGACCAATCTGAGGGAGTTGCAGGCGGCGCTGAAGGCCGATCCGGGTGGCATGACCTATGCCTCCTCCGGCAACGGCGGCGCGCTGCATCTGGCGACGGAGCTGATGCTGCGCAGCATGGAGGCCCGCGCCCTGCATGTGCCCTACCGCGGCACCGCGGCCGCCATGCCGGACGTGCTGAACGGCACGATCCCAATCATCGTGGATGTCTCCACCAGCGCGCTGCCCTACGCACAGCGCGGCGAAACCCGCGCCCTGGCCGTGATGGACAACACCCGCCTGCCTCAGCTGCCCGACGTGCCGACTACGGCCGAGGCCGGCTTCCCGGGTCTGGAGGCCTATACCTGGCACATGGTGATGGCGCCGCGGAACACGCCGGCGCAGGTGGTGCAGACGGTGAACCGCGCCTTCATGCAGGTGGCGGCCCAGGCTTCCGTGCAGCAGCGCCTGTCCGACCTCGCCATGCGGCTGGTCACTGACAGCACGCCGGACTCCGCCGCCGCCTGGCTGCGGGAGGAAACGGCGAAGTGGACCGGCCTGATCCAGGAAGCCAACATCCGGATCAACTGAGCCAAGGGGCCGGCGTCCGCCTCCGAGGTTGACGCCGGCCCTCGCTCTCCCAACACTGGTCCCATCCAGGAACGTAACGGGCCGCCAAGGCCCGGGGGAGAGCATCATCATGACCAACCCGCCCTTCAGCCGCCGCACCCTTCTCGCTGCCGGCACCGGCTTGCTCGCGGCACCCGGCCTGATGCTGCGTCCTGCCGCGGCGCAGGGCGTATGGCCGACCCAGCCGGTGCGCATGGTCGTGCCCTTCGCCGCTGGCGGCCCCACGGACGTGCCGGCCCGCCTGGTGGCGGAGGAGATGTCGAAGGCGCTGCCGAACCGGGTAGTGGTGGAAAACCGCACCGGCTCGGGCGTCGTCATCGGCACGGACACCGTGGCGAAGGGGCCGCAGGATGGCTCCATGCTGCTGTACACGACGGTCGCGCATTCGGTGACGCGGGCGATGTTCCCAAGCCTGCCCTTCGACCCGATCGCCGACTTCACGCCGATCGCGCTGGTCGGCCAGGTGCCGGTGATCCTGCTGGTGAACCCGAACTTCCCGGCGCAGAACCTGCAGCAGTTCATCGCCGAGTTGCGCGCCAACCCCGGCAAGTACGACTACGCCTCCTCCGGCCAGGGCGGCGCGGTGCACCTGGCGACGGAGCTGTTCCTGCACGCCGCCGGCGGGCTGAAGGCGAACCACGTGCCCTATCGCGGTTCCTCCGCCGCGCTGCCGGATGTGCTGTCGGGCCGCGTGCCGATGATCTTCGACATCGCCGCCTCCGCGCTGCCCTATGTGCGGTCCGGGCAGTTGCGGGCGCTCGGCATCAGCACCAAGACGCGCTCCAGCCTGGCGCCGCAGATCCCGACCATGATCGAGCAGGGCGTTGCCGGCTACGAGGCCTACACCTGGCACATGGTGATGGCGCGCAGCGGCACGCCGGCGCCGGTGATCCAGGCGGTGAACCGTGCGGTGAACGCCGCGGTGAACCTGCCACATGTGAAGGAACGCCTGACCGGCTTCGCCATGCAGGTGGTCACCGACAGCACCCCGGACTCCGCCGCCGCCTACCTGCGCAGCGAGATCGCGGTGTGGGAGCCGCTGGTGCGCGCGGCCGGCATCACGGGCGGCTGAGCCGGCTGCCGGGCCGGGTCATTCGACCCAGTCCGGCGCCACCAGCAATCCGAGCAACTCGGCCAGCGCCCGCCGTTCCGGGTCCACGACCGGCTCCGGCCACAGCAGGTTCAGCGTGCCGACGCAGCCGCCGCGCAGCAGCACCGGCACGTTGACGACGCTGCGCAGGCCGAGGCTCAGGATCAGCGCGTGGTCATCGAAATGCTGGCGGATGGCGTTTTCGCCCTCGCCGACGAAGACCTCGCGCTCCAGCAGCACGATCCGACCCCATGGCGTGTCGCGCTTCGGCTTCGCGCCGCCCACGGGGTAGGCGCCAGGATTGGAACTGAACAGCCGCCGCACCGTCATCGCCGCCGCATCGAAGCGCATGGCGGTGCAGAGGCCCGGCCCGGTCGCCTGCCGCGCCACTTCCGCCGCCGCATGCAGCAGCGGCAGCGGGCCGTTCTCCCGCGCCGCCGCCGCGAAACGGGCGGTCAGCGCCGCCACCGGATCAGGCACTGGTCATGCCGATGTTCAACTCGCGGATCACCCGGCTCCACTTCGCCGCATCTGCCGCGAGCACGCGGCCGAACTCCGCCGGCGTCTGGTTCACCACCTCGACGCCGATCGCGGCCATGCGGTCGCGCACCTCCGGCTGCATCAGTGCCTTGTTGATCTCGCCGTTGATCTGCGTGACCAACTCGGCCGGCATGCCCTTCGGGCCGAGCGCGCCGTACCACACCGCCATCTCGTAGCCGGGCAGCGATTCCGCCACCGTCGGCACCTCCGGCAGCAGGGTGGAACGCCGACCCTCGGTCACCGCCAGCAGCTTCAGGCGGCCGTCGCGGACATGCGGCAGGGTCTGGGTGCCGGCGCTGAAGAACAGCTGCGTCTGGCCGCCCACCGTGTCCTGCACCGCCGGCGCGCCGCCGCGATAGGGCACGTGCACCATCTCGATTCCCGCCATGCGCGCGAACATCTCCGCGCACAGATGGTTGGTGGAACCGGGGCCGGCGGAGGCATAGGCGATCTTGCCGGGGTTCGCCTTGGCATAGGCAATGAACTCCGGGACCGTGTTCGCCGGCACGCCGGGGTGGATCACCATGGTGTTCAGCACGAAGGCGAGTAGCGCGATCGGCGTGAAGTCGTCGACGCCGTGGAACGGCATGTTGTTGAACAGCGCGTCGTTCATCGCATGCGTGCTCATCGAGCCGAACAGCAGCGTGTAGCCATCCGGCCGCGCCCGCGCCACCGCGTTGGAGCCGATGTTGCCTGAGGCGCCGGAGCGGTTCTCGACCACGAAGGGCTGGCCGGTGGCGCGGCGCAGCGGCTCCGCGACCACGCGGGCCAGGATGTCCGTGGTTCCGCCGGCGGCCCAGGGCACCGTGATGGTCACCGGCCGGCTCGGATAGCGGTCCTGCGCCCGCGCGGCGGGGATGCCGAGGGAGGCGGCCACGGCGGCGGTCAGGGCCGTGCGGCGGGTGGTGGTGAAGCGCTCGGTCATGGAGTGGATCCTTATGCGGGAATCAGGCGGCGTGGCGCGGGGCGGCGGTGCGGCCGCCGGCATCGGCGCTGGTGGCCTGGATCGCCTGGTGGACGGTCTGCAGATGGTCCCACATCGCCCGGTGCGCGGCGGCGGCGTCGCGGTCGGCGATAGCTGCCGCGATGGCCAGGTGTTGCGCGGTGGAGTGCTGGCGCAGCGCGGCCGTGGCGACCAGGCTGCGCAGCCGGCCCCATTCGGTGCCGGCGCGGCAGGCCTCCAACTGCTCGAAGCACTGGCGCAGCAGTGGATTGTGGCAGGCGAAGGCGATCGCGCGATGGAAGGCGGCGTCCCAGCGGCCCCAGCTTTCCTGGTCATGCGTCTCAGCACCGCGCCGGGCACAGCGGCGGATCGCCTCGGTGTCCGTGGGCGAGGCCTTGATGGCGGCGAGCCCCGCCAGCGCCGGCTCCAGCGTTCGCCGCGCCTCCATCACCGCCTGCGGATCGGCGCCGCCGGCGCGGAGGCTGGCGGCGGGCGCCTCGCCAAGCCAGGTGCCCTGGCCGACGCCGCGCCACAGCCGACCTTCCAGTTCCAGCGCCTGGAGTGCATTCCGCAGGGCACGGCGGCTGAGGCCGAGCCTGGGGGCCAGATCGCGCTCCGGCGGCACCCGGTCGCCGTCCCGCAAGCCCTCCGCCCGCAGGTAGTCCTCCAGCCTGGCGCGTGCCGCGCTATCCGTCTCCATGGGACCAGACTAGTATTGGTACGCGCCGCTGTGAAGCATGTAACGCCTGTGGTGCTCAATGTGTGGAACCAATGTAGAATTGGTTCGGTAGGGAGCGCCATGTTCACCACCCGCCCGGAACTGCGCGGCACCTTTGGTGCCATCGCCACCACCCACTGGATCGCCAGTGCCGTCGGAATGTCCGTGCTGGAGCGGGGCGGCAATGCCTTCGATGCCGCCGCCGCCGCAGGCTTCGTGCTGCAGGTGGTGGAGCCGCATCTGAACGGGCCCGGGGGCGAGGTGCCCATCATCCTGAAGCGGCCGGACCAGGACCTCCCCCTGGTGATCTGCGGCCAGGGCCCGATGCCGATGGCGGCCACGCCGGAACGCTTCGCCGCTCTCGGCCTGGCGCAGGTGCCGGGCACCGGGCTGCTGCCCTCCGTCGTGCCGGGCGCCTTCGACGCCTGGATGCTGCTGCTGCGCGACCATGGCACCTGGACCCCGCGGGCCGTGCTGGAGGCCGCCATCGGCTATGCCGAGAACGGCTTCCCCGTGCTGCCCCGCGTCGCCGCCAGCATTCTGCCGGCGCGCGAGTTCTTCCCGGCCGAATGGCCCAGTTCGGCGGAAATCTGGCTGCCGGGCGGGGAGGTGCCGCGGCCGCGCGCCCTGCTGCGCACCCCCGGCCTCGCCGCCACCTACCGCCGCATCCTCGCCGAGGCAGAGGCCGCCGGCGCCAACCGGGAGGCGCAGATCGAGGCGGCGCGCGGCGCCTTCTACCGCGGCTTCGTGGCGGAGGCGGTGGACCGCTTCTATCGCACGGCGGAACTCATGGATTCCTCCGGTCGCCGCCATGGCGGGCTGCTCACCGGCGACGACATGGCCCGCTACGCCGCCCGCACGGAAGCCACCACCAGCCGCGACTACCACGGGCTCACCGTGCACAAGACCGGCCCCTGGGGCCAGGGCCCGGTGCTGTTGCAGGCGCTGGCGCTGCTGGAGGGTTTCGACCTGGCCGCCATGGACCCGGCGGGCGAGCGCTTCGTGCACACCATCGTCGAGTGCATGAAGCTGGCCTATGCGGACCGGGAGGTGTTCTACGGCGACCCGGATGCGGTGGATGTGCCGCTCGATGTCCTGCTCTCCGACGCCTACGCCGCGACGCGGCGTCGCCTGGTGAGCGATGAGGCCAGCCTTGACCTGATTCCAGGTGACCTGCCCGGCGCCATGGCGCGGATGGCGGAGGTGATGGCGATGTCGGGGGCGGAAACTCCGATCGGCCTCGGCCATGGCGAGCCGACCTTCGCGCCGCTGCCGGTGGAATGGGGCGACACCGTGCATCTCGACGTGGTGGACCGCTGGGGCAACATGGTCTCCGCCACGCCCTCCGGCGGCTGGCTGCAAAGCTCCCCGGCCGTGCCGGGGCTGGGCTTCTCGATCTCGACGCGCGGGCAGATGTGCTGGCTCGCCCCGGGGCATCCCAGCACGCTGCGCCCGGGGATGCGCCCGCGCACCACGCTGACGCCGACCCTGGTGACCCGCGACGGCGAGGGCTACCTGGCCATGGGCACGCCGGGTGGCGACCAGCAGGACCAGTGGACGCTGGCCGTGCTGCTGCGCCATTTGCATCACGGGATGGACCTGCAGGCCGCGATCGACCAGCCGCTGTTCACCAGCCGCCATTTCCCGCAATCCTTCTACCCGCGCATCGCCGAGCCAGGCCGCCTGCTGGTGGAGGAGCGCTTCGGGCCGGAGGTGATCGGCGCGCTGCAACGCCGTGGCCACCTGGTGAAGGTGGAAGGGCCCTGGTCGCTCGGCCGCGTCTGCGCCACCGGGCGCCGCGACGGGCAGGTGCTGGCGGCCGCCACGCCGCGGCTGATGCAGGCCTATGCCATCGCCCGATGAATGGTGGGGCTTTCTTCCTGCCCACCGTAACCATCTGCGTCCAGCCGGCGAACGACGCCGGAGGAGTGCCGC
>NZ_JBNXUN010000029.1:0-31576 GCF_050563525.1 Falsiroseomonas sp. HC035 | reverse complement strand
TTGAGGCCGCAGATCATTGCGGGCGCCCCGAAAATCCTTGCGCTCGGCGCAATCGTTCTGCATTTTTATCATATGCAGGAGGAAGCAATGTCCCGATCCCAAGGCGTCAGAGTTCCGCTCGTCGACCTTGCTTTGGCACCGGCCCTCCCGGACCGCCTCCGCGCACGGACTGCCCTGCCCCTGATTGCTGCGGTGTCGATACTGCTGTGGCTGGCCATCCTGGCGGGGTTCTTCTGGCTGATCGGGTAAAGGCACTACCGGAGCTCGTCAGGCCAGAACACCGCCCGCAAGGTCTGCAGCATGATCAGCAGGTCGAACCCGATCCCGAAGTTCTTTACGTAAAACAGGTCGTAGCTCAGCTTCGATCGCGCCGCGTTTAGCGACGTCCCACTGGGGTAGTTGATCTGCGCCCAGCCGGTGAGGCCGGGGCGCACGAGGTGCCGTTCCGCATACAGGGGCAGCTTGGCAGCGAAATCCCGGGCCAGCTCGGGACAATCGGCCTGAGGACCGACCAGTGACATCTCACCCTTCAGGACATTCACAAGCTGCGGCACATCATCAAGCCGCATGCGGTGCAGGAACTGCCCGACCGACGTGACGCGCGGCTTTCGCATGCCTGCCAGTTCGGCAGGCTGGGCTCCTGCCCGCGTGGCGGTTGTGCGCAGCTTCATCATGCCGAAGACACGGCCGGCGCGCGTGACATGGGGCTGCCGACCGAGGACGGGCCCGCGATCGATGAGCTTGACCGCCATGGCGGCGCATAAAAGCGTTGGCGCGACGAAAAGCAGCAAGGTCGCGCTCACGAAGATATCGAGTGCGCGCTTCGACACGCGGTCGACCATCCTAATCGTGAATCCGCTGGAGTAGAGAAGCCAGCCCAGGTCAAGGCGCTTGAGATCGATCCGCCCGATCTCCCTCTCCAGGAACTGCGCATACTCGCTCACGGGGTATCCCGCCATCTTGCAGGCGAGCAGGCTCTCCAGGGCCAGTCCGCGGCGCTCGTCCGGTGCTACTACGATCTGGTCGGGGTCGAGGCCGCGGACCGTAGCGAGGATGGAACCGCTGGACAGGAAGACACTGCTCCCAGGTTCGGCAGCCAGACGTGGATCCACCTCGCCCATGCCTTGCCCGTGC
The DNA here is from genome assembly GCF_050563525.1 of Falsiroseomonas sp. HC035. NCBI lineage: Bacteria > Pseudomonadati > Pseudomonadota > Alphaproteobacteria > Acetobacterales > Roseomonadaceae > Falsiroseomonas > Falsiroseomonas sp. HC035. The sequence goes on along the minus strand of NZ_JBNXUN010000029.1, from coordinate 30,442 downwards.
AGGAACGCCACGTCGAAGGCCAGGGTCCGTCCTTCTCGCCGCAGCAGCCAGACCAGGTCCCAGGCGCGGCGGCCTGCACCGATGATTAGGAGCCGGCGTCGGAAGGCACCTCGCCGACAAATCAGGAAGAACACCAAGCGTGCGGCCAGGCCCGCCGCTGCGAAGCACGGCACAGATGCAGCAAAGTGTAAGTGTAGGTCCGGGCTGCCAAACCGCTCGGCAGGACGGACAAAGCTCCCCAGGCCGTAAGGCTGCCAAAGGCGGCGGCCGCTGGCAGCCGTCCGAGCGATCGACGGATCTCGATGAGCGCCTCACGCCGATACAAGCCCAGGGCGTAGAGAAACAGCAGGGCGGCTGCGGGAAAGAACAGTCCGCTGATCCCAGGTGGATCGCCTCCGGCCAAAAGCGTCGCCACGCGCCAAGCCAAAGCCAAAAGGGCCGTGTCCAGCAGACAAAGGACAAGACCAGCTGTTGGTCCGCGGCGGGCTGATTTGATCATGTCGGCTCCGCTGTCGTGGTGCGTGCCTCCAGGCTGGCGGAGACCAATTCATGGAGATCGAGAAGCCGACGCGATCAGGTTCCCAAGCGTCAGCCTGTGGACGAAGGCAGCGTAGCAGGATCGGGCGAAGCATCCGATAGATAACGCTTAATTCAACACAAATGACAAAATATGACATATAAGAAATATTGTTTCCTTTAGAATTCCAACAACGCATAGCTGACTGATTCACAGGAGGTTTCTTTGCCGCCCCCACGCCCTGTTCTCGTCATCGAAGATGACATTGGCCTGCGTGAGACGCTCGTCGAGGAAATGCGGCTCGACGGCGCCTTCCTGATTGATGAAGCTGCAACCGCGGCCGAAGCTGAGACCCTACTCCGCGTGCCTCACGCTCGCTACGACGCGATCGTCCTCGACATCGGACTGCCGGATGGCGATGGCCGAGATCTCTGCGCGCGGCTGCGAAAGCAGGGGCACCGCATGCCGATCCTGATGCTCACCGGCGTGCACGGCGAACAGGACATCGTCCGCGGCCTGGACGCGGGCGCCAACGACTACATCGCCAAGCCATTCCGGATTTCCGAGTTGATGGCGCGACTGCGGGCGCAGCTGCGGGTATTTGACACATCCGAGGACGCCACCTTTGAGGTCGGCCATTACACTTTCCGACCATCCACCAGAATGCTGCTGGACACCGCAGGCAACCGCAAAATTCGCTTGACCCAAAAAGAGGCCGAAGTCCTGAAGTACCTCTACGGCGCAGGTGGTCAGCCGGTGGAGCGGCAGATCCTGCTGAACGAGGTCTGGGGGTATAACAACGCGGTTAGCACCCACACTCTCGAGACACACATCTACCGCCTCCGCCAAAAGATTGAGCTTGATCCGTCCAACCCTGCCCTGCTGCTGACCCGTAGTGGTAGCTACGGCCTGACGCTGGGGAGCTGAATAGAGTCAGAAAATGCGGGCAGACTTTTAGGGTTTGGAATATCCGCATCGAAACAAAGGGGCGTCCGTCATTTGTGGATGCCTCCTGCGGGTCAAGGTGTTCGGGCATGGCGGCGGTACCGAGGGCACGGGTGCGGTCATGATGGGATGGACGTCCCCGCTTCCTAGCCTGGAAAATTCATGAGGGTTGTCGGGCATGGTGCAAGCCGTTGAATGGCCATAGGATTCGGCTGCGAACCCAGAACCCTGCCGTTTCCGGACACCATGCCCACCGCCCCCGACGTTACGCTGCCCCTGCCGGGCCTGTCACCGGTCGCCGACAAACCCATCATCGCCCGCTTCGACAACGGATCCCTCTCGTCCAATGGCGGTCTGCTGGCGCTGCGTGAGGTCGAGGCGCGCCTCGACGTGGCCCGGCGCCTCGCCGCGTGCATCGATGATCCACGCATGCCCGAGCGCATCCAGCATGGCCTCGCCGAGATGCTGCGCTTCCGCCTGCTGATGATCGCCGCCGGCTACGAGGACGGCAACGATGCCGACAGCCTGCGCCACGATCCGCTGTTCAAGCTCGCCAATGGGCGCCTGCCTGGCGCGGCCGCGCTCTGCTCGCAGCCGACGATCTCGCGCCTGGAGAATACGCCGGGCCCGCGGGCGCTGGTCCGCATGGCGCGCGCCATGTTGGGGCTCTACTGCGCCAGTTTCCGCCAGGTGCCGCGCCGCATCACGCTCGACATCGACGACACCTTCGACGCCGTCCATGGCGGGCAGCAACTGCGGCTGTTCAACGCCTACTACGACGAATACGGCTTCCAGCCGATCATCGTCTTCGACAACGAGGGCCGACCCGTGGCCGCCATGCTGCGCCCGGCCAGGCGTCCGACCGGCGCCGAGGCGCGCAACCTCCTGCGCCGCCTGGTGCGCGAGATCCGCAGCCACTGGCCGCGCGTCGAGATCCTCATCCGCGCCGATAGTCACTATTGCGCGCCGGAGGTGCTGGATTTCTGCCGCGCGGCGCGCGTCGATTTCCTGCTGGGCGTCGCCGCCACAACGACGCTGCACTGCCATGTCGAGACGCTGGAGGTCAGCACCGCGCGTCGCCATACGGGCGCGCGAGGCGGCGACAAGCTGCGGCGCTACAAGGAATTCCACGACAGCGCTGCCAGTTGGACCCGCGTCGAGCGGATCATTGCCCGCGTCGAGGCTGGGCCGCAGGGCACCGACACGCGCTTCGTCGTCACCAACCTCGCCGCCGGATCGGCGCGCACGATCTACGAGGATCTCTATTGCCGGCGCGGCCAAGCCGAAAACCATGTGTGGACGGCCCCTTCGATGCAAGGGCGATGTGGTGTTCTGGCGCCGCGGTCGGGTGCGGTCATGTGTCCGGCCTCAATGTGCGGTACCGATGACCGCGGGCCCTGATGTAATCCGCGACCCTGCTCCCGATCACATGCAGCGCGTTCAAAGACGCTTTGGTTTTCTCGGGTTCTGCGGGGCCTCGGTATCGACCGTTTCGCCATTACCTCACGTTCGCCCTCACGCCCCACCGGCGCGGCGATCCCGGTGAGGAAGCTCCTGACCTCTACGCGGGCATGACGCTCAGCGGCGCCGCTTTGCCCGCACGATAAGCCTCACCACCCTGGAGCATCGCCCAAATGACGCGCACGGTCTTGTTCGCCAGCGCGATGGCAACGACCTTCAGCGGCCGGCGCTCGAGCAGCCGCGCCAGCCAGCTGCTGGCCTCCTGCGCCCGCTTGCTGCGGATCACTGCGATCGCGCCGATGAACAGCAGGCGCCGCAGATAGGTGTTCCCCGCCTTGGAGATGCTACCCTGCCTAGCCTTGCCGCCACTGCTGTTCTGCCGCGGCGTCAGCCCCAGGGCGGCCGAGAGGTGTCGGGGTGAGGTGAAGTTCGAGGCATCGCCGATCGTGGCGACCACAGCCGAGGCCGTGATTGGTCCGACGCCCGGGATCTTCGCCAACCGCCGGCTGGCTTCATTGCTCTTGTGCCACTCGATGATGAGTGCCTCGAGCTCCTCGATCTGCATCTCCACCGCCTCGATTTCGGCGGCGAGACAGCACAGTGAGGCGCGGGCCAGGGGCGGTATCTTGGTGTTCCCCGCCCCGACCAGTTCCGCCACAAGATCGGCGACCCGGTGGATGCCCTTGGCGGTGACGATGCCGAGTTCGGCAAGGTGGCCGCGGAGTGCGTTCACCAGCGCAGTCCGCTGCCCGACCAGCAGCTCGCGAGAGCGGTGCATCATCAGTGCCGCCTGCTGCTCGGGCGACTTGATCGGCACGAAGTGCATGGTGGGCCGCGTGACCGCCTCGCAGATCGCCTCCGCATCGGCGGCGTCGGTTTTACCGCGCTTGACGTAGGCCTTCACGTAGGTGGGCGGTAACAGCTTCACTTCGTGCCCGAGCGCAGTGATCTCGCGGGCCCAATAATGGCCGGTCCCGCACGCTTCGATGCCGACCAGCGCCTTGGGCTGCGCCTCGAAGAAGCGGAGCACGTCGCCGCGGCTGAGCTTGCGGCGCAGCACGACCTGGCCGGTGGCGTCGATCTCGTGCACCTGGAAGAAGTTCTTGGCGATGTCGAGGCCGATGGTGACGACGAGGGCGTTTGCAGTAGTCTTCATGGTGGACGGCTCCTTTCGCTCGATGCCTTCAACAGCTCCGAGCTTGGCACAGGATGCCGCTGGGGGCCGTCCACCACATCACATTAAGGCCTGGAAGTGCCATCTCGCCGCCGACCGCACCTCGTGCTGCCGCGCCACCGCCAACCAGTTCCGCCTGCTGCTGCACACCGGCGCCTACTGGCTGCTGTCGTCGCTGCGCAGCCTGATGCCGAAGCGATCTACCTGGCGCGTCGCGCAGTTCGACACGCTGCGGCTGCGCCTGGTGAAGCTCGCCACGCGCGTCGTCGCGCTGAAGACCCGCGTCATGCTGCACCTGCCGAGCGCCTGTCCCGATAAGGCCATCCTGCGCCTCGCGCTCGAACGTCTGCCGCGCCTGACCTGCTGAGCAACGGGGCGGACGCCCCGATCAAGCCCCAGACACCGCCACCCGCCAGCACCGCGATACGCACCACGAAGCCGCCGGCAACGCCGGCGAGGATCGAACGCGACCACGTCTCGCCTCCAAAGCCTGCCGCCCGACGTCCGCGCACTCCGACATGCCTCACGAATTATGCGGGCTAATCGAGATGGCGACGCGTCGGCTGCAATATTTAGTACTACTGTGTCATAAAATGCTTGCGTAACGCGGAGCTGTCTTCGTACGTGTGGGGGTTCATGCACGTCGAGGCGGGTCCGTGGTTGTCTCATCCGCGCTGGGCGACAGTGAATCGCGGTTTTCAGCCTATGTCGAGGCGCTTGGCGCGGCCCTCGGCCATGCCGACCGCGTCGCCCCGGCTCGGCGCTACTGCGCAGGCCTGCTGCTGCCGGGCGAGCGCAAGAGCATCGAGCCGATGGCCGCGCGCGTCGAGCCTGGGAGGGTCCAGGCCGCGCATCAATCGCTGCACCACCTGATCGCCAAGGCCGATTGGTCCGACGCGGCCGTGCTCGCCGTGGTGCGCGCCCGCGTGCTGCCCGCCATCCAGCAGCACGGGCCGATCCAGGCCTGGATCATCGACGACACTGGCTTCCCCAAGAAGGGCAAGCACTCCGTCGGCGTGGCGCGGCAGTACTGCGGCCAACTCGGCAAGCAGGACAACTGCCAGGTCGCCGTCCGCCTCTCCGTCGCCAACGAGCATGCCAGCCTGCCGGTGGCTTGGCGTCTGTACCTGCCGCAGGCCTGGGCCGAGGATGCCGAGCGGCGCAGCAAGGCTGGCGTGCCCGACGACCTGCGCTTCGCCACCAAGCCGCAGATTGCCCTCGAACAGATCCGCACGGCGCAGGCCGATGGCATCCCGCCCGGCATCGTGCTGGCCGATGCGGGCTGTGGCGTGGACACCGAGTTCCGCGACGGCATCACCGCCCTGGGCCTGACCTACGTCGTCGGCATCCAATCATCCGCCAGCCTCTGGCCGCCGGGCCAGGCACCGCTGCCGGTGAAACCCTGGAGCGGGCGGGGGCGGCCGCCGACCCGCGTCGGCCGCAGCGCCCATAAGCCCGTCGCGGCCAAGGACATCGCCACGGGGCTGCCCAAGGAGGCCTGGCGCCGGGTGACCTGGCGCCAGGGCACGAACGCCCCACTTGCCTCGCGCTTTGCCGCCGTCCGCGTCCGTCCCGCCCACCGCGACTACAAGGCTGCCACGCCACGAGCCGAGGAGTGGTGCCTGATCGAATGGCCCGTTGGTGAAGCCGAGCCCACCAAATTCTGGCTCTCGACGCTGCCCGCCAATACCAGCCGCACCAGCCTGGTCCGCCATGCCATGCTGCGCTGGCGCATCGAGCGCGATTACCAGGAGATGAAGCAAGAGATCGGCCTTGGCCACTATGAGGGCCGCGGCTGGCGTGGCTTTCACCACCACGCCAGCCTCTGCATCGCAGCCTACGGTTTCCTGATCGCCGAACGGGCGGCGATTCCCCCCTCAGCAGAACGCAGCACCCCGTTCATCCAAACGCCTGACATTCCCAAAACATACCGACCAAGGGGTGCCGCCGGTCCGACCTGAACGCCACGTCGCCAATTCCATCACCACCATGCGCCTTCGCATCGCTCGCGAACTTGCCCTCAGAATGCTGCGCTGTCCTTGCTGCCACCGCCTCACCCAGCGCCACTATTATGTGACACAGTAGTATCAGGGCTTAGCCCCGCGTGCTAGATCCCACACAAGTTAATGATGCCGACGCAAGCAACTCCACTTCGAACGCTCTGCCCTCAGGTTGGTTGAGCAGCCATGTCATCCCAAATCTGGACCGGCATCGGCAAACCCACAAAAACTTCCGGCCCCAGCTTGCCGTCTGGTGCGATGCCGAGCCCCTCCAGTACCCACATGATCTGCCGCACATGTTGCCCTGCATGCCAGGTCGTCCGCTCCAGGAACTCGTGCAGCGTCTGGTCGCCGTAATAAACAGCGGCACGCGACGCCCAGTCGCGGCTACGGCCCGGCCCCTCGAACCAGGTGGATAGCCGTGCCTGGACATCACGGCCGTAGGCGATCAGCGTTCGCCGGGTGCCCTCGCCCTGCATCGGCACGCGGTTGTAGCTCTCGAATGTCAGGGGAATGCCGTCCTCGTGCTCTAGGAAGGCATCAGCGATGTTGTAGATGTGGTAGGCAAGATCGGCATAGGAGCGCGGTCGGTTCGGCAGGTTGCGCGCCAGCTGCTCCTCCGGCATCTGCGCCAGGAACCGATCGGTGGCGGACAACATTGTCTCAAGTCGCCGACGCAGTTCCGCTACCGGCAGCAGCTTCGATCCGCCCCAGGGGATGCCGGCGATGCGCGCCACGTCGGCCAGCACCTGGCCGTTCACCCACTCGTCGCCGCGCGTGACGATGGGCACTTGGCGCAGCCCAAACTCCTCCAGCTCCGCATAGGCCTCCGGATCCTCGAGTACGTTGCGGGACAGGAAACTCACCTTGTGGCGCGTCAGGAATTCCTTGGTGCGCAGGCAGCTCGTGCAGCCGGTCATCCAATAGACGCGGATGCTGTCGTCGCTCCTCATGTCGTATTCCTCCCAGATGTGGACGACGCGTCAGCCGAGGCCACGGAGGTAATCGATCACCTCCGCCTTCGGCAGCACGTCCCCGTACTTCGCGTTGATATCGAACAGGTTCGCGTCATGCGGCCCCTCATGCCGATCGCCGACGCATTCGCGCGGCACGATGACACGGAAGCCGTGCTGGACGCCGTCGATGGCCCCCGCGCGCACGCAGCCGCTGGTCGAGCAGCCCGTCAGGATCAGCGTGTCGATCCCCTCCGCCGTCAGCAGGGCGCCGAGCGACGTTCCAAAGAAGGGGCTGGGATACTGTTTGACGATGACGATATCGGCCTCATGCGGCGCAACCACGGGATCGATCTCGGCCAGCTTCTCGCCCGGCACCATCAACGCCAAGGCCGGAACCTTGCGCATGAACATGCCGCCGTCGCGGCCCGAGGGATGGTACAGCACCTTGGTGTAGATCACCGGCACCGCGGCCGCGCGCGCCGCTTCCAGCAGCGGCACCGTCTCGCGTACCGCGTCCACCACGCCGGCTGCGAAGAAGGGCGCGCCGGGCGTGGTGTAGGCCAGGGTGAAGTCGATGACGACGATGGCCGGCCTGCGCCCGAAGCCGATGCGACCGTCGAACACGTCCTTGTAGTTGTCCTCGCGGGTTACGCTCATGCGTTGGCCTCCTCTGGATAGTGGCAGGCGATGAGGTGGCCGGCCGTATCGGCTGGCGCCAGTTCGGGCGGCCGCTCCACACAGGCGCGTGGCAGCATCGCGCCGGCCGCCGGCACGGTGTCCGCCATGGCGGCAGCGACTAGGCGGGCCCGGAAGCAGCGCGGGTGGAAGCGGCACCCGCTTGGCAGCGCCGTCGCGCTGCCGATCTCGCCATGCAGCAGGATGCGCTTGCGCCGCCGTTCCCGCGCCGGGTCGGCTAGGGGCACGGCGGAAAGCAGTGAAACGGTGTAGGGATGCCGCGGCGCGCCATACAGCGCGTCGCGCGGCGCCGTCTCGACAATGCGGCCGAGGTACATCACCGCGACACGGTCGCTGACATGGCGCACCACTGCCAAGTCGTGCGCGATGAACAGGTAGGCAAGGCCGAGACGCGATTGCAGATCCCGCAGCAGGTTCAGGATTTGCGCCTGCACCGAGACATCCAGCGCCGAGACCGGCTCGTCCAGCACCAGCAGGGCCGGCGCCAGCGCCACCGCGCGCGCGATGCCGATGCGTTGCCGCTGCCCGCCGGAGAATTCGTGCGGGTAGCGGTCCGCCATAGCAGGGGAAAGCCCCACCTGGCGCATCACCTCCGCGACGCGCTCCGCGATCTCGCCAGCCGGCGTGCCATGCACGGCCAGCGGCTCCGCGATGATCGAGCCGGCCGTCATGCGCGGGTCGAGCGATCCGTACGGATCCTGGAACACCATCTGCATCCGCCGGCGCAGGGCCCGCACCTGCGCGGCCGAGTGGCTGGTGACGTCCTGGCCCTCGAAGCGGATACGACCGGCGCTCGGTCGGATGAGTTGCAGCACCAAGCGGGCAAGCGTGCTTTTCCCGCTACCGGTCTCGCCGACGATGCCCAGTGTCTCGCCTCGATGCAAAGTAAAGGACAGGTCGTCCACAGCGCGGACCACGGGCTTCGCCGCGCCGAACAGCGTGGTGCCGCCGCCGAAGCGCTTTTCCAGGGCCTCGACCTCGAGCAGCGGCGGTGTGGTCATTCCGCGGTCTCCAGCTCGGCGGAGAAGTGGCAGGCGGCGCTCTCGACCAGTGCTGGCCGCTCCGTCCGGCAGCGTGCGCGGCCGTGGCCCACGAAGCAACGCGGCTCGAAGGCGCAGCCGGGCGGGCGCGCCGCCGGATCGGGTGGCTGGCCCTCGATCGGGCGCAGCGCCTCGCCGGCCGGCCCGTCCAGTTCGGGGACGCTGCGGAACAGGCTGGCGGTGTAGGGATGCCGGGTGTGGGCGAAGACGGTGTCGATGGCACCTGTCTCGACCACGCGGCCGGCATACATCACCGCGATGCGATCCGCATGGCGGGCGACGACGCCGAGGTCGTGCGTCACCAGCACCATCGCCATCCCGGTTTCCCGCCGCAACTCCGCCAGCAGTTCCAGCACCTGCGCCTGGACCGTCACGTCCAGCGCCGTGGTCGGTTCGTCGCAGATCAGCACCTTGGGACCGAGCGCGATCGCCATGGCGATCAGCACGCGCTGGCGCATGCCGCCGGAGAACTGGTGCGGGTAGTCATCCACGCGTCGCGATGCGTCCGGGATCTGGACGCGGCCGAGCAGGGAGATGGCGCGGGCGCGCGCCTCCCGCCGCCCGATCGGCAGATGCGCGCGCAACACCTCGATGATCTGGTCGCCGACTGGGAACACCGGGTTGAGACCGGTCAGCGGGTCCTGGAACACCATGGCGATCCGCGCGCCACGGGCACGGCGCAGGGCTTCCGGCTGCAGCCGCAGCAGATCCTCGCCGTCCAGCAGGGCCTGGCCCCCAACGACGCGTCCGGGACGCGGCACCAGTCCGAGCGCCGACAGGAAGGTCATGGTCTTGCCGGAGCCGGATTCGCCGACCACAGCGAGGATCTCGCCCGGCGACACCTGCAGCGACACGTCGTCGACCAGGACCTGCCGGCCCGTCTCGCCCGGGAATGCGGTGGTCAGGCCCCTGATGTCGAGGATCGGCGGCATCACAGCAGCTTGCCGGTGTTGCGGCGCATCTGCGGGTCCAGCGTGTCGCGCAGGCCGTCGCCCAGCAGGTTCAGCGCGATGACCGTGACTGCGATGCAGAGGCCGGCGGACAGCGAGATCAGCGGGTTCGAGGTGATGGCCGTCTGTCCTTCCGCGATCACGTTGCCCCAGGTCGGCGTCGGCGGCTGCACGCCGAGGCCGAGGAAGGAAAGCCCCGCCTCCGCCAGGATCGCGGTCGCCGCGCTCACCGTCGCCACCACGATCACCGGCGGCAGCGCGTTCGGGATGACGTGGCGCAGCAGCACGCGCAGCGGCGTCATGCCGATGGCGTGCGAGGCCTCGATGAAGGGCCGTGGCCGGATCGTCAGCACGACGGAGCGCATCACCGCGGCGATGCGCGGCGTGTAGGCGATGGCGACGGCGAGGATGATGGAATCGAGCGAGTTGCCGCGCGCCGCCACCAGCGCGAGCGCCAGCAGGAAGGACGGGAAGGCCAGCAGGATGTCGTTGAGGGCGACAATGACACGCTCCACCCAGCCACCGGCGAAGCCCGCCACGGCGCCGATCAGGGTGCCGATGCTCAGTGAGATCAGCACCACGAAGAAGCCGACCTGGAGCGAGATGCGCGCGCCCCAGATCAGCCGGGACAGGACGCAGCGGCCGAACTGGTCGGTGCCAAGCGGATAGGTCGCCGAAGGCGCTGCCAGCGTCTGCATCAGGTCCGTCCGCGTCGGCGAATGCGGCGCCAGGATCGGCGCAGCCAGCGCCACCAGCAGCAGCAGCACCAGTAGCACGATGCCGACCATGAAGCCGGGATGGCGGGTGTAGCGGCGGAGGCTGGCGCGCCGGCGCGCGGCCACGGTCAGGCTGGCGCTCATGCCGCCCTCAGCCGCGGGTCGATCACCCCGTACAGCAGGTCCAGCGCCACGTTCACCAGCACCACGGCCGCCGCCAGTACCAGCACGCCGGCCTGCACGAGCTGGTAGTCGCGCGCCAGGATCGCTTTGAGGATGGTGGAGCCGAGGCCCGGCCGGCTGAACACCACCTCGACCAGGATCGCGTTGCCGAGCGACCAGGCGAAGGTGACGCCGATGACGGCGAGAATGGGAATGACCGCGTTGCGCAGGGCCAGCCGCCAGACGATGCGGCGTTCCGGCACGCCCATGGCGCGGGCCACCCGAATGAAGTCCTGGCCCAGCACCTCCAGCATGGCGGAGCGGGTGAGGCGCGCGATGTAGGCCGCCACCGACACGCCCAGCACGATCGCCGGCAGCGCCAGGTGGTGCAGCCCGGTCCAGAAGCCGGGGTCGGAGGACGCGCCGAGCGTCGGGAACAGCGGAACCTGATGCGACAGCAGCAGGATCGCGACCAGCCCGACCCAGAACACCGGGAAGGAGATGCCGCCGAGCGCCGCCACCATCACCGCCGCATCCGCCCAGCTTCCCTGCCGCACCGCCGCGATGATGCCGAGCGGCACGCCGATGAGGATGGCGATGCCAATGCCGGTGATGGCAAGGGAGGCCGAGGACGGCACGCCGGCCAGGATCTCCGCCAGCGCCGGCTGCCCGGTGACGACGGAGGCGCCGAGGTCGCCGTGCAGCGCCCGGCCTAGGAAGATGAAGTACTGTTCCCATACCGGCAGGTCGAGGCCGAGGCGCGCCCGCAGCGTCGCCAGGGACTCCGCCGTCGCGAAGTCGCCCAGCATGTACAGCGCGGGATCGCCCGGGATGGCGCGCACCAGGAAGAACGCCACCGTGACGATCCCGACCATGGCGACGGCCAGTTGCACCAGGCATTGGCCGATATGGCGCAGCACGCCTCAGGTGCCCCGCAACGAGACCGAGGCGACATTCACGGTGAACAGGCTGTTCTGCACGAAGCCCTGCACCGCGGCGCCATGCGCCACGAACAGCCGGTCCGCGAACAGCGGGATGACCGGGATGTCGGTCATCGTCCGCGCCAGGATCTGCTGGTTGACGGCCTTCCGCTTCGCCGCATCCAGCTCCGCCGAGGCGCTGGCCAGCAGGTCATCGACGCCGGTGTAGCGGGAGGTGTTGAGCCCCGGCGGGTGGGACCGCGTGTGGTACAGCGTGACCAGGGGCGTGTCCGGGTCCGGTGGCCCGACGACGGCGGTGACGCAGGACTGCACGTTGCCGGAGGACCGGGCCTGCAGGTAGGCGCCGCGGTCCAGCACGCGCACCGTCGCCTGGATGCCGACCTGCTGCAGGTCGTTGGCCAGCGGCACCGGGAAACGGTCGTAGGGATTCAGCGCGACCGTCGTGATCTCGAACCGAAAGTTCGAGACGCCGGCCTCCCGCAGCAGGGCGCGGGCGCGGTCTGGGTCGTAGGGGTGGGCGGGCACGCCTTCCTCGGTGAAGTCCTGGAAGGTGGAGGTCAGCACGCTGCGCGCTTCGAACTTGGTGCCGCGGAAGAAGCCGTCCACCAGTGCCTTGCGGTTCATCGCATGCGCCATAGCGCGGCGCACGCGCACGTCGCGCAGCGGACCGACCGTGGTGTTCAGTACCAGGTTGACTGTGTTGTTGGAGGCGCGGTCCAGCAGGGTCACCCCCTGTGTGCGGCGCAGGCGATCGATCACCTCTGGCTGTTGCAGCGAGAAGAAGATGTCGATCTCGCGGTTCTCCAGCGCAATTGCGGCCGCCGTTTCGTCCCGGATGATGCGAAAGATGACCTCGGACAGCGCCGGCGCGCCGCCAAAATACTGCGCATTGGCAGAAAGCCGCACCTCGTTGCCGGCGGTCCAGCGCTCGAACACGAAGGGGCCGGTGCCGATGGGGTTCAGCGCGTAGCGCTCGCCAAGTTCGGTAACGGCGCGGCGGGACACCAGCCAGCCCTGGTTGAAGGCACACAGCTTGTGCAGGAAGCCGGCGTTCGGCGCCTCCAGCACGAACTGCACCGTCATCGGATCCGGCGCGCGGATCTCGACCAGCCCGGCGAGCTGGCCGCGATAGGCGCTGGCCGTCGCCGGGTCTAGGATACGCTCGAAGGTGAACTTCACGTCGTCCGAGGTGAAGGCGCCGAAGTTCTTGTGCCAGGTGACGTTGGGCCGCAGCCTGAAGGTCCAGGTCTTGCCGTCGCTGGACACCTCGTGCCCGGTCGAGATGTCGTCGACGATCTCGTTCGTCGCCTGATCGTACTTCACCAGCCCGTTGTAGACATGGCCGGCGATGGATTGATTCTCGATCTGGAAAATGCGGGCCGGGTCGAGCTGCGAGATGTCTGCGCCGAAGCGGACCCGCAGGCTGCGCGATGGTGCCTGACCCTGGGCCCTAGGCGCACCGAGGGCGGCCGTGGCGCCGATGGCGCCGATCGCGGCGGCGATGCCGCGCCGGCTGATGAACGGTGTTGCTGATCCAGACATGATTGCCCCTTTTCCCTTGTTTATCGTTCAGTCGATGCCCGGACGGTCTGTGCCCGGTGGCGGCAGTGGCGCCAGGTCCTTGCGCGCGGTCCTGGGCACCGCCTGGCCAAGGCGCGCGATGGCCGGCGCCAGCTCGCGCAGGCGCGCGCGATCCGCCTCCGACAGCTTCTGCAATCCGTGCCGCTGCACGAAGGCCGCGATTTCAGCGGCTGTGGCCTCGGTGCTCATGCCGGCCTCCGGCTGCGCCAGGGTGTCGCGGCCTCGTAGGCGGCGGCGAGGCGCAGCAGCGTCGCCTCCCCGCCACGCCGCGCCGCCATCTGCCAGTGCAGCGGCAGGCCGGCATCGGAGAACCCGGTGCACTGGACCAGGGCCGGAAGCCCCGCGAGGTTGAAAGGCGTCAGCATCGTCTCGAGCGTGAAGGCGGTGCTTTCCGGCTCCACGCCGAGGCGCGGCGGCAGGTGCAGCGTGCCGTAGGTGACCAGCACGTCGAAGCGCGCCATCAGCGCCGCCATGCCCTCCGCCACCACCCGTCGCAGGCGCTGCGCCGCCAGGTAGTCGACGGCGCGCACCAGCGAACCGGCGAGCAGCTTGTCGCGCAGCGCGCGGCCCATCTGCTCGGGCCGCTCACGCAATTCCTTCTCGTGGATGGCGGCGGATTCCGCCGGGCCGATCAGCCGTGCCGCCGCCAGGCAATCCGCGGCCGCGACCGGCAGCGTCACCTCCGTCAACCGCACGCCGAGGCCGGACAGCACGCGCAGCCCGGCCTCGAAGCCCTCCGCCAGAGGCGCATCGGCATCCGGCAGACCGTCGCCGGGCCGGCGCACCACGGCCACGGACAGGCCGCGCACGTCCGCCTGCGTCGCCGCATGCAGCGCCGGCCGGCCGGGCATCAGCGCCTCCAGCACCAGCGCCACGTCGGGCACCGTCCAGGCGAAGGCGCCCGGGACGTCCAGCGACCAGCAATTCGGCAGGATGCCCTCCAGGCTCAGCGTGCCCGGCGTCGGGATGATGCCCACAGTGCCGGTCGCCGCCGCCGGCAGGCGGACGGACCCCGTCGTGTCGGAGCCCAGGGCGAAGGGCAGCATGCCTTCCGCGACGGCGACGCCGCAGCCGGTCGAGGAGCCGCCGGTGAAGCGCTCGCGATCCCAGGGGTTGCGGGCGGGGAGCATGGGCTGGTCGAAATACTCGCCGCCATTGCCGGTGCCGTACTCCCAGGTGGCGAGCTTGCCGGCCAGCACCGCGCCCTTGCCGCGCAGCGCCGCGACCAGCGCCGCATCACGATCCGGCACGTACCCGGCGCGCAGGCGGGACCCGGCGGCGCAGGGCAGGCCGGCGGCGTCGTAGTTGTCCTTCACCCCGAAGGGCAGGCCGTGCAGCGGTCCAAGCCGGCGGCCGGCGGAGAGGCTGGCCGCGGCATCCCGCGCGGCGCCGCGGGCCCCTTCCACGTCGAGGTGGTGGAAGGCGTGCAGCGCGCCGTCTCTCGAGGCGATCCTGGCCAGGCACTGCTCCAGCAGCGCGACTGGCGACAGCGAGCCATCCGCGATGGCGGCGGCGGCTTCGGCAACGCCCGGGCAGGGCGATGAGTCAGTTGCCATGCCCGGCTATCGTGGCCGGCTGGGCGGCATGGTCAGGAGGTAGGACACCTGTGGCCTCCGCTGCAGCGATGCCGATAGTAGGCATGAGCCCCGCATTGCATGCAAGCTCGATACGTCACGACCGGCGATTTGAGGGTTCCGGGCGCCAGAATCTGCCATCTGGAGCCAGCAACTGCCTATTCGGTGGCCTTTCGGCTAGGTTTTCTACGGCAGAAGCGCTAGATTGCATGCAACAAAGGAGGGCGCTCGGCTTGGAAAAGCTGATCATCGAAGCGCGGATCAACGAATACGCCAGCCGCGGCGACAACCCCCACGTGCCGTGGACCGTCGAGGAGATCGGCCGCGATGCCGCCGCCGTCGCGCAGGCCGGCGCTGCCATCGTGCATTTCCACGCCCGCGCCGCGGACGGCGCGCCAGACCACGCCGCCTCGACCTACGCCGCGATCCTGCGCGCAATCCGCGCCGCCGCCCCGGGCCTGCTGGTGCACCCCACGCTGGGGCAGATCACCCAGTCCGATCCCGAGCGACGCATCGCCCACATCCTGGAACTGGCGCAGACCGGGGCATTGCGGCCCGAGTTCGCCTCGCTTGACCTCGGCAGCACCAACATCGATGTCTTCGAGGGTGCCGCCGTCGGCTTCCGCAGCGGCGACCGGACCTATGTGAACACGCACGGCACCCTGCGCCGCTTCCTGCGCGCCTTCCGTGCCGCGGGCGTGACCCCGGCGCTGGCCTGCTGGTCGATCCCCTTCCTGCGCACCCTCGGCGCGTTGCTGGAGACCGGCGAGGTGGCGCAACCCGGCTGGGTCCTGCTGGTGCATACCGAAGGCGGCATCCTCGGCGGCCATCCGGCGACCGAGGCGGGCTTGCGCGCCTTCCTGGACCACCTGCCGGCGGGGCGCCGGCTGCACTGGGCGGTCTGTTGCAAGGAAGGCGATGCCGTGCCGCTGGCGGAACGCGCGATCGCACTGGGCGGCCATGTCGCGATCGGCATTGGCGACTGGTCCTATCCCAACCGCGGCACCCCGACCAATGCAGGGCTGGTGGCGGAGGTCGCCGCGCTGGCACGCCGCATGGGACGGGAGGTGGCCAGCCCCGCCGAGGCACGCGCCATGCTCGGCCTGCAAGGAGTCGGTGCATGAGCCCGCCGCGCATCCTGCTGTTCGCCCCGGCCAACGTCGCGCGCCGCGCCGAGGGCGCCCTGGCCGCCGCGGCCGACGCCGCGATCCTCGACCTGGAGGATGCGGTGCCGCCGGACGAGAAGGCCGGCGCCCGTGCCGCCCTGGCCCGGTTGCTGGGCCTGCCGCGCGCCGCGGGCACGGCCCGCCGCTATGTCCGCATCAATGCCGCCGGCACGCCGATGTGCCTGGCCGACCTGCAGGCCGCGCTGGAAGCCGGCGCCGATGGCATCGTGCTGCCGAAGGCCGAGGCGGCGGACGGCCTGCACGCCATCGGCTGGGCGGTCCGGCAGATCTGTGGTGCGCTGCGGCGCGATCCTGCGACGGTCGAAATCCTGCCGATCGTCGAGACCGCGCGCGGCCTGCTGGCGCTGCCCGGCCTGCCCTGGGCCGCGGCCGGCGTCGCGCGCGTCGCGCTGGGCACCGTGGACCTCATGGCCGATCTCGGCACGGGCGCCTCGGATGCGGCCGCCGCGATCCTGCATGCGCAGCGCATGTGTGTCGCGGGATCCCGGGCGGCGGGTCTGGCAGCGCCGCTCGATGGCGTGCACCTCGATGTGCGCGACCCGCAGGGCGCCGAAGCCGCGATGCGGCAGGCCGCCGCCATCGGCTTCGGCGGCAAGCTCGCCATCCATCCGGCACAACTCGCCCCGCTGCGCGCCGGGCTGATGCCCGCCGCCGCCGAACTCGCCTGGGCGCAGGAGGTCGTGGCCGCCTATGCCGCGGCGGGCGCTGCCGGATCCGGCGCGATCGTGGTCGCCGGCCGGCTGGTGGACGAACCGGTGGCCCGCCGGGCACGCGACCTTCTGGCGATGGCGGGCCAGGCATGACGCCCGCCGCACCGAAGACCGCGGGCGCGCTGGACGGGCTGCGGGTGCTCGACCTCGGCACCTTCATCGCCGCGCCCTTCGCCGCCACGATGTTCGCCGAGATGGGCGCCGAGGTGGTGAAGGTGGAACTGCCGGGCATCGGCGACCACTGCCGACGCCTCGGCACGCCAACCGAGCATGGCGACACGCTGGTCTGGCTCAGCGAGGGCCGCAACAAGCGCAGCGTGACCATCGACCTCCGCAAGCCGGAAGGCGCGGCGCTGCTGCTGCGCCTGGCGGCCCAGGCCGATGCCGTGTGCGAAAATTTCCAGGTCGGCACGCTGGAGAAGTGGGGCCTCGGCTGGGACCAGCTGCGTGCCGCCAATCCCCGCCTGGTGCTGCTGCGCATCTCCGGCTACGGGCAGGAGGGGCCTTATGCGGCACGCCCCTGCTTTGGGCGCATCGCCAACGCCTTCGGCGGCATCTCCTTCCTGTCCGGCGAGCCCGACCGGCCACCGGCGAACCCGGGTTCCGCGACGCTCGCCGACTACATGGCGGGATTGTT
The DNA here is from genome assembly GCF_050563525.1 of Falsiroseomonas sp. HC035. Lineage (NCBI taxonomy): Bacteria > Pseudomonadati > Pseudomonadota > Alphaproteobacteria > Acetobacterales > Roseomonadaceae > Falsiroseomonas > Falsiroseomonas sp. HC035. Next base: position 13,195 of record NZ_JBNXUN010000029.1, on the reverse strand, counting down.
CGGCGGCTTCGCCATGCTCGCGGCGCTGCGCCACCGCGACCGCAGCGGCCGCGGCCAGGTGGTGGACGTGGCGCTGTATGAAGGCGTGTTCCGCATCCTCGACGAACTCGTCCCGGCCTACGACCATGGCGGCCATGTGCGGGAACGTGCCGGGGCAGAAACCGCCATCGTCGCGCCGCACAGCCACTACCCGACCGCGGATGGCCGCTGGGTCGCCATCGCCTGCACCTCCGACACCATCTTCGCGCGGCTCGCGCAACTGATCGGAGCACCGGATCTGGCGCAGCCCGGCCGCTGGGCCACCACGGCGGCAAGGGTCCGAGACCGTGTCGAGGTCAACGCCACCGTCAGCGCCTGGACCCGGACCCTGACGCGCGATGCGCTGCTGTCCGCCTGCGAGGTCGCGCAGGTGCCGGCCGGGCCGGTCTATGCGATCGACGAGATCTTCGCCGACCCGCACTACGCCGCGCGCGGCAGCATCCTGCGGGTGGCGGACCCGCGCGCGGGCGACCTCGCGGTCCCGGCGCCCGTCGGACGCATGTCGGAAACACCGGCACATGTCGCGCATCTGGGCCAGGCGCTGGGAGCGGAGACCGATGCCGTGCTGCAGGGCTGGCTCGGCATGACCGCGGGCGAGATCGCGGCATTGCGGGAACGGGGTGCCGTATGAACCAGGAGGCGCAGGAAATCGAAGCCGCGCTGCGCGCCCGCATCCTGTCCGGCGACCTGCCGCCCGGGATGCGGCTGCGCGAGATGGACCTGGCCGAGAGCTTCCGCGTCTCGCGATCTCCGGTGCGGGAGGCGCTGACCGCGCTGACCCGGGACGGCCTGACCGAGCATGGCCCGCATCGCGGCTTCTCCGTGCGCGTCGTCAGCGCCGACGAGGTGGAGGAGGCCTATGAGATGCGCGCGCTGCTGGAAGGCCAGGCCGCACGCCTGGCCGCGGAGCGCGGCCTGCCGCGGGAGGCGGAACATGCGATGCTGGCCGCGGTGCTGACGGTGGATGACCTGCTGCGCATCGAAGGACCGGTGGATGGCACGGCATGGCAGGCGCAGAACACCGCCTTCCACGCCCAGCTCCGCAGCACCGTGCCCAACCGGTTCTTCCTGCGTGCGCTGGAGGCGGTGCATCGAGTGCCGCTGGTCGGCCATGTCGCGCCCCGCTTGTATGACCGGGCCTTGCTCAGCCGCTTCAACGCCCAGCACCGCGGCATCCTGAATGCCATTGCCTCACGCCAAGGAGGCCGGGCGGAACACCTGATGCGCGAGCATGTCGAGGAAGCGCGAGTAGAGATCAAAATGCGCGATGTGGGTCGGGCAGCATAGGCGCTGGCAATTGTGCAGAGATCACGTGACGGGGGTTGAGACGGAAAATGCGGCGCCCGGCTGCCACGCGGATCTGCCCGGCGTGCGACTCTGGTTCACCGACAGTGGCGGCTAAGGTCCGCCCGTCGTCCTGCTCATCCCAACACCGGGAAGAGCGCGATCTGGGAGAAGCAGATCCCTGCGTTCGCCGCGGCCGGCTTTCGCGCCCTCGCCTTTGATCGGAGCGGCTACAGCCCTTTGGCTCAACGGCGGCGGGGCTGCTGCCCGGCCAGGAACTTCTGCACATAGAGCTGCCGCGCACGCTCCATATGCGTGACCACGAAATGCTCCAGCGCCTCCCGGTCCCGCGCGCGCAGGGCGCTCACCATCGCCTCATGCTCCAGGCAGGCCTGCGCCAGCGCACCCGCATCGGCGGCGCCATAGGCGCGGGCGGGGAAGCTCAGCCAATCGTGCAGTCGGATTGATTCCGCGAGGTAGGGGTTGTCGCAGAGCCCGAAGAGCAGGCGGTGGAACACCATGTTCTCGCGGTGGATGCGGATCAGGTCGCCACTGCGCGCGGCCGCCGCATGTGCCTTCATGGCCGCGCTCACCTCCGCCAGGCGCTGGCGCGGCACCGGCAGCGGCATTGCCCGCGCCGCCGCCTGATGCAGGACCGCCCGCATGGCATAGAGATCGTCAAGTTCCGCCGCGGTGAACAGCGGCAGCTCGGCGCCGCGATGCCGCGGCTTGGTCACCACGCCCAGGCGCTGCAGCTCCGCCAGCGCCGCCCGCACCACATGGCGCTTGGCGTCGTAATCTTCCATCAGGTGATCCTCGATCAGCCGCGTCCGCGGCAGGATCCGGCCGCGGATGATGTCGGTCTCTATGGACGCGATCACCGTCGCCACCGGATCCGGCAGCTCGACGTCGCGCATGGTGCGGGGAAGCTGCATCAAGGTCGTCAAGGCCTGTGGGATCCCTCGCGTTAATTATTGATAATAGTGTTGCCTATATCACCAACATCGATTGCCTTTGCAAGACTGGCGCGCCGGCGCAAACCCTTGGCAGAAGAACCGGGGAACGCTGCATGGATACGCTACCGCCTTCCACAGGCCAGGAGCTCGTCAGCATCGATCCCGCGACGGGCGAGGAAGCGGGCCGCGTCCGGGTCACGACCGCCGGCGAGCTTGGCGCCATGGTGGAACGCGCTTGGCATGCCTTTCACAGTTCCGGCTGGAAGGCGCTGCTGCCGCACCGCCGTGCCCTGGTGCTGCAGGCCATTGCCGATGGGCTGGCGGCGGAGAAGGAAGCCCTCGCGCGGCTGCAGATGAAGGACAATGGCAAGCCGCTGGCGGAATGCCGCGGCATGGTGGAAAGCGCCATCGGCACCTTCCGCTATTATGCCGGCGTCTGCGAGACGATCGAGACCGACGTGACGCCACAGCGCGGCGACTACGTCTCCTTCACCCTGCTCGAGCCGTTCGGCGTCGTCGCCTGCATCACGCCGTGGAACTCGCCCATCATGAACGACGCCACCAAGGTGGCGCCCGCGCTGGCGGCCGGCAACGCCGTGTTGCTGAAGCCTTCGGAGGATTCGCCGCTGCTGGCGCCGGAGCTGGCCCGCATCGCGCGGCAGGCCGGGCTGCCGGAAGGCCTGCTGCAGGTGGTGCAGGGCCGCGGCGCGGACATTGGCTCGGCGCTGGTCTCGCATCCCGGCGTGCGGATGATCTCCTTTACCGGCGGCACCGTGACGGGCCGCGCCATTGGCCGCGTCGCGGGCGAGCGCCTGGTGCCGGCCGCGCTGGAACTGGGCGGCAAGAGCCCGCATGTCGTCTTTGCCGATGCCGATCTGGATCACGCAGTCGCCGCCGTCGTCGCCGGCATCTTCGGCTCCGCCGGCCAGTCCTGCGTCGCCGGGTCCCGCCTCCTGGTTGAGGCGCATGTGTATGACGAGGTGCTGCGCCGCGTCGTGGCGCGCGCCCAGGCGCTGCGCGTTGCGGCACCCGATGCGGAGGGCGCGGAAATGGGCCCCCTCGCCTCCTTCCACCACCGCGACCGCGTGGCCCGCTTCGTCGACCGCGCGCGGGCGGAGGGCGGCCGCATCCTGTGCGGTGGTGGCGTGCCAGAGGGTGCGGAGTATGACCGCGGCGCCTATTACCTGCCGACGGTGATCGATGGCCTCGGCATGGACTCGCTCACCTGCCAGGAGGAGGCCTTCGGCCCCGTGCTGGTCGCCCTGCCCTTCCGTGACGAGGCGGACCTGATCGCGCAGGCGAATGGCACGGCTTTCGGCCTGGCCTGCGGGATCTGGACTGAGAGCTTCAAGCGCGCCTGGCGCACCGGCCGCGCGCTGGAAGCCGGCTCGGTCTGGATCAACACCTACAAGCAATCCGTCACCACGACGCCCTTCGGCGGCTTCAAGAACAGCGGGATCGGTCGCGAGAAGGGCATCGACGGCCTCCGCCTCTACGCACAGGTGAAAAGCATGTATTTCGGTCTGCACGAGAACCCCATGTCGGTGGCGCGGTAGAAGCCATGGCACGCAAGGACACCGCCGCCGTCCCGGTGAAGGGCAGCAAGGTCATGGTCATCGGCGGCGCGAGCCTCGTCGGCTCCGCCACGGTCGAGGAACTGCTGTCGCGCGGAGCGACGCAGGTCGTGATCTACGACAACCTCTCCTTCGATGGCGAAGCCAACATCGCTCATCTGAAGGGCGACGCCCGCGTCGAGGTCGTGCAGGGCGACATCCTGAAGCTGCACCAGCTTCTGGCGGCGACCGAGGGCCTGGACGGCATCGTCCATCTCGCTGCCTTCATGACGCTGAACTTCGACCGCGACCCCTGGGGCGGTATCGACGTGAACATCCGCGGCCTGCAGAACGTGCTGGAGGCCTGCCGCGCCAACCGCGTGAAGAAGCTGGTCTTCGCTTCCTCCAACGCCGTCTATGGCTACGGCCCGGGCGTCAAGGGCGACCTGGTGGAGGACACGCCCTTCCACACCGCCGGCGCGCCGCCTGCCGCCATCCTGTACGGCGCCAGCAAGATCATGGGCGAGCAGCTGTGCCGCGACGCGCATCGCAAGCATGGCCAGGACTACGTCGTGCTGCGCTATTCCACGGTCTATGGCGAACGCCAGCACTACCGCGCCGCCAATGCGCTCTACATCGTCGAGACGCATGATGCCATCAAGCGCGGCGAGCGACCCAAGGTGATCAGCGACGGCAGCGAGACCAAACACTTCGTCTATGTCGGCGACCTGGCGCGCGCGAACTGCATGGCGTTGGAAGCGCCGGCGACCGATGTCGCCGTCAACACCTCCGGCCCCGCCCCGTTGACGACGCTGGAGCTGGTGACGCTGGTCGCGGAGCTGACCGGACGGCCCGACCTGAAGCCCGAAATGGTGCAGCCCGATCCGGGCAAGGTGCGCCTGACCTCCGGCGGCGCCTTCACCATCGTCCACAAGGCGGCCAAGGACGCCATTGGCTGGGAGCCGCAGGTGGACATGCGCGAAGGCCTTCGCCGGCTGCTGGCTTGGCGCGACGCATCGCAGAAGACGAACGGGTAGCCACGAGGGAGGCTGGCCCGGATCGGCCTCCAAGCCCCTTGGGCAGACGATAAGCAACACGAGGAAACGAATATGACGATCGAACGCCGCACGCTCGGCCTGCTGGCCGGTGCCGCCCTGCTGCCGGCCACGGCGCGCTCCCAGCCGGCTTACCCCAGCCGTGTCGTGCGCATCGTGGTGCCTTATCCAGCCGGCGGCGCCACCGATGTCATCGCCCGCATGATCGGGGAAAAGCTGACCGCGCAATGGGGCCAGCCCGTGGTGATCGAGAACCGCGCCGGCGCCGGCGCCACCCTCGGCGCCGAACTTGTCTCGCGCGCGGAGCCCGATGGCTACACGCTGTTTGAGACGACCAGCGCCCACACCATCAGCCGCAGCCTCTACCGCAACCTGACCTACGACCCGATCCGCGACTTCACCGCCATCACGCTCACCGCCATCGTGCCGCTGGTGCTCGTCACCGCGAAGCGCGTTCCGGCCAACGACCTTCAGGGCTTCATCGCCTGGGGCAAGGCGCAGCGGCAGGGCATCACCTTCGGCACCACCGGCAACGGCACGGCTCAGCACCTGACGGCTGCGCTGTTCAAGCTGAAGGCGGATGTCGCGGGGGAGTTCGTGCCCTATCGCGGCGATGCGCCGCTGAACACGGACCTGCTGGCCGGCCTGGTGGACGCATCCTTCTCCACCCTGTCCGCCGTGCTGCCCTACATCCTCAGCGGCGAGCTGAAGGCGATTGCGCTGGCGCATGGCCGGCGGATGGATGCCGTCCCGAACGTGCCGACCTTCGCGGAATCCGGCATGGCGGAGTTCGAGGCGGCCACCTGGTTCGGCACCTTCGCCCCGCGTGGCCTGCCGAACGAGATGCGGGAGAAGATCGCCCGCGACATCAGCGCCATCGTGGCGGAGCCGGCCTTCACCCGGCGTCTGGTCGAGATGGGCGGCGACGTCACCAACTACCCGCCGGCGCGCTTCGACCAGTTCATCGCCGCCGAGACGGCTCGCTGGGCCGAAGCCGTGCGCGTCTCGGGCGCCACCATCAACTGAGGGCCGCGCCATGACCGAGACCGAGACGGCCCTGCTCGCCCGCTGCCGCGCCATCCCCGTCAGCACCTGGTCCGATGCGCTGGACCAGTTCGATGTGGGAGGCGTGGTGCAAGGCATCCCGCTGCAGGCCGGCAGCGGCCGCATATGCGGCTTCGCCACCACCGCGCGCCAGCTTCCGGGCCGGCTGCATGAATTCGAGAAGGCGGAGTTCGCGGTGGGGCGCCTCGTCTCGGCCGCCGCGCCCGGCCGGGTGCTGATGGTGGATGTGGGCGGAGAGCCGATCTCCACCATGGGCGGGCTTGCCGCCTTTGGCGCCCGGCAGCTTGGCGCCGAGGGCGTGGTGATCGACGGCGCCTGCCGCGACGTGGACGAGATCCGCAACAGCGGCCTCTGGCTGGCCAGCCGCTGGGTGGCGCCCACCACGGGCAAGGGGCGGCTCCGCCTCATGCCGCTGGGCGAGCCGGTCACCATCGGCGGCATCACCGTCAAGCAGGATGATCTGGTCGTCGGCGACGAGACCGGCATCGTGGTCGTGCCGCGCGGACTGCTCGAGACCGCGCTGCCGCTGGCCGAGAAGCTGATGGCGGCGGACCAGGCGGTGGAGGATCGCATGAAGGCCGGCGAGACCTTTGCCGAGGCCGGCCGGGCCACCGGCTACCTCACGCCGAAGGGCTGACCGGCGTGACCGCGGGCGTCGTGCTGCAATCCGCACCGATCGGCCCCCTGGCCGACCGGCTGCTGCGGGAGGATCTGGATGCGGTTCGCCTCTGGGAACAGCAGCCCGGCTGGCTGGCGGGGCTGGGGGCTTCGGTGGCCCTGCTCGCGACCAGCGTGCGGCAGGGCTGCGACGCGGCGATGCTCGCGGCGCTGCCCAATCTGCGTGCGGTGTCGAGCTGGGGCGTCGGCTACGACACGCTGGACATCGCCGCCGCCCATACCCGCGGCATCCAGGTGGCAAACACGCCGGATGTGCTGGATGATTGTGTCGCGGATCTCGCCTGGGGGCTGCTGATCGCGGTCTCGCGGCGGATCACCGCCGCTGACCGCCATGTGCGCGCGGGCGAGTGGGTCACCCTTGGATCTTTTCCGCTGGCCACCCGCGTCTCTGGTAAGCGGCTCGGCATCCTGGGCCTTGGGCGCATCGGCCATGCGATCGCGCGTCGCGGCGAGGGCTTTGCCATGGAAATGCGCTACCACGGCCGGCGCCCGAAAGATGTGCCCTACCGGTTTGAGCCGTCCCTGCCGGCCCTCGCGGCCTGGTGCGACATCCTGGTGGTGGCCTGCGGCGGCGGGCCGGAGACGCACCACCTCGTCTCCGCTGATATCCTCGCGGCACTCGGGCCGCGCGGCATCCTGGTCAATATCGGCCGCGGCTCCGTGGTGGACCAGCAGGCGCTGGTGGCGGCGCTGGAAGCCGGGCGGATCGGCGGCGCCGGCCTCGATGTGCTGCAGGGCGAACCCGGCGCCCCGGCGGCACTGCGCCAGCGCGACGACGTCGTGATCACCCCGCATATCGGCAGCGCGACAATCGAGACGCGGGAGGCGATGGAGCGGCTGGTGGTGGACAACCTCAAGGCCTTCCTGCGCGACGGCCATGTTCTGACGCCGGTCCGGCCATGAGCGACGCCCTGGCCGGGGAACTGGCCGCGCTGCTCGGCGCCAGCCATGTGCTCACCGGTGCGGCGGCAGAGCCGTATCTGACCGACTGGCGCAAGCTGGTGCGCTGCTGGCGGCGCAGTTCCATGCCGCCGCCGACCGCTTCGTGGGCATGTCCGAGATGATGCTGGTCGTCCAGAACACGACCGAGTTCAGCTTCATGTGGACGAAGCGCGAAACGATCGGCGCGAGCAGCCGCGTGCCGAACGGGCTGACTGCAACGGCAAGCCGCGCATCCCCACACAATGCGGCTGCCTAATGTGAGGATCACCATGGAACAAGGGCTCTGTCGCTCGTTGCGTGCTGGGCTGCTCGGCTCTCGCCTTGCAGAATGCCGATCTCGCCGAAGGTCACGCCTTGATCGAGAGTGAGCGCTCCGTCGCGTGCCAGCTCCAGCGCGGCCACCAGCGTGCTGGCGAGCGCCGCCCGCCGCTGCAGCAGCGTCCGCGCCCGCTCGCCGCCGCGTGGAACGGGCGCTCTCTCTCCGTGTAGCGCGGCCAGGAGGTCGCGGATCCTCGCCAGGGCGTCCGGCACGCGCCACAGCTGCGGCGGGTTCGGCAGGTAGACGCGCATGCGCATCGGAAGCGCGATCAGCCGCAGGCAGGCGCGCAGCAGCTCGGTAGTGTCAGCCAGCGGCACTGGCTGCGGCTCCGGTGCCGGCGCCCCCTGCCCGAAGACCTCCCGGCCCAGCTGCGTCCGCCGCTCCAGCCAGTCGGCCATCGCCCGCACCGCCGCGCGGTCGCCCAGCCGCCGCCGCAGCTCAGCCGCCTCCGCCTGCGCCGCCCGGTCCGCCTCCGAGCCCGCCGGCAGCAGCAGCCGCGAGCGCAGCAAGAGCAGCCAGGCGGCCATGACCAGCCAGTCCGCCATCTGCGACAGCGGCACCCGCCGCCCCGCAATGGCGCGCTCCACTGCCTCACCAAAGGCCTCCGCCAGTGCCCCGACGGAGATCTGGGCGAGGTCGACCCGCTGCGCCCGGGCGAGCTCCAGCAGCAGGTCAAGCGGCCCCTCATAGCTGCCGAGCCGTAGCGCCGGCGCGCCAGAGTTGCCCAGCTCGGCGGGCCGGGGCTCGTCGCCGAGCGAGGCGCCGTCGTCAGGGGCCATCGTAGAGCGGCCGCAAGTCGAAGCGCAGCCCGGGCCAGCGGGTGCGCAGGGCCAGCAGCGCCGGCCAGGGGGTCCAGTCTGCGGACCAGAACCCGACCCAGAACAGACCCGGGTCGCGCCGGCGCGCCCCGCCCCGCCCGCCGATCGGCAGCTCCACCACGCCGCGCAGCGCCTCCATCGTGCCCCAGTGCGCCCAGAGCCAGGCGCGGCTGTCCGGGTGGTCCGGCCCAAGCCGCAGGAGGCGGTCGGGCACCGGCAGCAGCCGGTGCAGGTCAAGCGGGCAGTCCTGGCTCTGCGGCGCCCGCTCCGCCACCAGCTGGCCCCGGGCCTCGACGGCATCCCGGAGCTGCCCGGCGAGGATCCGCGCCCCCTCCAGGCTGATGGTGCGGCGGGCCGGCGGCGGCGGGGCGAGCAGCAGGTGGAACCAGCGCTCGGCCGCGGCGCCATGGTCATCGGTCCAGGGGATCACGCCCGCCCCGGCGGCGGCCGCCCGGAACAGGGCCACCGCCGCCGGCGCGCGCGTGACCCGGAGGTGGTGGTAGAGCCAGTCGGTGTCGGCGGGTGCTCCGGGCGCGGGCGCCCCCTCCCCTGCCCCCGGCTCGGCTGCCGGCGCCGCGGTCACAGGTCGAGCAGCTTTGTCGCGCTGTCCGTCACCAGCTTCGCGCGCCGGACATAGCCGCGCATGGTCTTGAGGTCGCGGTGGCGGGTGTGGTCCATCACCTGCTCGTCGCGGGCGCAGGCGAGGCGGCGGCGCGCGGGCTGTCGCAGGCGAGGAAGGACAACATGGCCGAGGCGGCGGCCGGGCTGCTGGCCGGCTCGGCCTGGGTGCCGCGCCTGCTGCGCGCCCCTGCCATTCCGGCGGAGGGTGGCGAGGCGATGACGCGGGTGGCGGCGGAGTAGAGCGCCAAGCGCTCCCTCGGGCGGGTTGCCGGGAAGCCGGCGCCGGCCTTCCTTTGGCGGCCACTACGACATCACGGCTGCGAGCCGTGTTGAACGCTCGTTGCCTGTCCTGCTCGATGGTCGAGGAAAGGCGGGGAGCGGACCTCCCGTTTGGCAGCGACCGTCCTCTGGGGCCAGCTCAGCCCGCAGTGGGTTGTCGCGTCCAGCGCCGGAGCTCTGGCAGGCAAGAACAAGGCTGCCCGTCTCGCACGTCTGCCGACAGGTAACAGGCCGCGCATCAATTGTGAAAGTGCGCGGGCCGCCCAAGCAGCCGGAGTTTCCCCTGCGGTCAGGAATTTACTGCTGCGCCATCTTCTAGCCCCAGCCGAAATGACCGCTCTCGCTTTGCTACCCATCCGGCTCTGGAGCCACTGCGTGGCCCGGCGCTGACGGTGCCGGCCGCTCCTAATCTGTTGCTGATCCGCGACGGGGCGAAGATTGAACCACCTGCCCTTTCCGCCTATCCCATGGACTGCAAGGGCCAAGGTTGGAAGGCCTGACAGTGGCTCCGTAGCTTCCGGCGGTGCCCGCGCCGGGCTCTTCTGAGAGGACCAGAGTGACGTGAACGGCCTTCCGCTTATATGGGGCCACGCTCCGCTCCTGGTGGCCTTGTCGATCGTGGTTGCAATGGCCGCTTCCTTCGCCGCGCTGGATCTGGCTGGGCGCGTGCGCGCCTCGGCAGGTCGACAGGCCGGCGGCGCCTGGCTCGCCACCGCCGCGCTCGCCCTGGGCGGGGGCATCTGGTCCATGCACTTCGTGGGAATGCTCGCTTTCAGCCTGCCAGTCCCGGTGGGCCACGATCCCGGCTTGACCGCCCTCTCGCTCGCCGTCGCGGTCCTGGTCACCGGCCTCGGCTTCGCGGCGGCCCGATGGCGCGGCGGCCGTAGGCTCGATCTTGCGTTCGGCGGCCTGCTGATGGGCTGCGGCATCGCGGCCATGCACTACACCGGCATGGCGGCCATGCGGGTATCGGCCGATCTGCGATACGATCCCGCGCTCGTCGGCGCCTCTGTGCTGATTGCAGTCGGCGCCGCCACGGCGGCCCTCTGGCTCTCCCATCAAGACGCCACGCCGGGGCGGCGCCTCGGGGCTGCAGCGGTCATGGGGCTGGCAATCGCGGGCATGCACTACACGGGCATGGCGGCCGCAGCCTGGACGCCGCACGCCGGGACCACCGGCGCGGACGAAGCGCATCTCGACCATGCGGGTCTCGCGTTCGGCGTAGCGGCCGTCACCTTCCTGGTCCTGCTCCTCGCCCTTGCCGCCGCCTCCATCGACCGGCGGCTCGCGGCGCTGGCGGAGCGCGAGGCGAGGGTCGCGCTGGCCGAGAGCCAGGCGCGATTCCGTGCCGTTGTCGAGCAGGCCAGCACCGGCATCGCCCAGGCCGATCGGCACGGGCGCTTTGTCCTGGCCAACGACCGCTACTGCGAGATCGTCGGACGGTCGCGAGAGGAGCTGCTCGGGGGCCTGCGTATGCAGGACATCACCCATCCCGACGACCTGACCGCAAACTTGCTGGCCTTTGCGCGGACGGTGCGCGACGGCGTTCCCTTCTCGATCGAGAAGCGATACCTCCGCCCCGACGGTGCGGAGGTCTGGGTGCACAATAGCGTTGCGCCGGTGCGTGATGACGAGGGCCGTGTGCTCGCCGTAGTTGCCGTGACGCAGGACGTGACCGCGCGGCGCGCCGTCGAGGCGGCATTGCGGGAGAGCGAGGCGCGGCTGCGCGACCTGCTGGCCACGCTGGACCTCGGCGCCTCCATGGCGCGCGATGTCGACGGCACCATCCGCCACTGGTCGGCCGGGTGCGAGCGCCTCTATGGCTGGACCGCGGCGGAGGCGGTCGGCAGAAGCGCGCACGAGCTTCTCCAGACCGTCTTCCCGGTTCTGCCCACCGAGATCGCGGCGGCGCTGGAGAGCGCCGGCGAATGGACGGGGGATCTGCTGCAGCGGACCAGCGACGGGGCCGAGATCGTCGTCGCCGCCCGTAAGGCGCTGCGGCGCGGCCCGGACGGGGCGCCGGCGGCGGTGCTGGAGGCCCTTACCGACGTGACCGCGCAGCGCCGGGCGGAGGCCGCGCTGGCCCTGCAGCGCACCGAACTGGAGCGCATTGTCGAGGAGCGCACTGCCGCTCTGCTGCGCGCGGCCGAGGAGCGCCGGCGGGCGGAGGACGCGGCGCGCCAAGCCGAGAAGCTGGCCGCTCTCGGCGAACTCACCGGCGGCGTCGCGCACGACTTCGGCAACCTCCTGCAAGTGGTCACCAGCGGAGCGGCGCTGCTCAAGCGTGCCTCCCTGCCGGAGGCGAAGAGGGTCGAGGTTCTGGAGGGCATGATCCAGGCGGGCCGGAGCGCGCGCGAGCTGACCGGGCGTCTGCTTGCCTTCGCTCGGAAGCAGACGCTGCGCCCTGAGGTGATCGATGTCGGCACGCGCCTCGCCGGCATGTCGGGTCTGCTGCGTCAGACCCTTGGCTCTGGCATCCGCGTGGAGAACGACCTTGCGCCTGATCTTTGGCCAGTACGCGTTGATCCCGGCCAGCTTGAAGTCTCTCTCCTGAACCTGGCGGTGAACGCGCGCGACGCTATGCCAGGTGGGGGTACGCTCACCATCCAGGCCCGCAATGCGGTTCTTGAGGCAACCGCAGAGCGCGCGGCGGGCGATTACGTGTGCATTGCCGTCAAGGATACCGGTGGCGGCATGCCGCCGCGCATCCTCTCGCGCGTGCTGGAGCCGTTCTTCACCACCAAGGGGCCTGGGCGGGGCACCGGCCTCGGCCTGCCGCAGGTTCATGGCTTTGCCAAGCAGTCAGGCGGCGACCTGAAAATCGAGAGCGAGCCGGGCCAGGGCACTGCAGTGTTCTTCCACCTGCCGCGCGCCTCCACCGTCCCGAGTGGGGTGCAGAACGGGGTTACGGGCACGCGGGAAGAGGAGCCCAGCATTCTTCAGGGCATCGGCCGGACGGTGCTGGTGGTCGATGACAACCCGGACGTGGCCTCCTTCGCCTGCAGCCTGCTGGAGGAGCTAGGCTATGCCACGCGGCGCGCCGGCGGCGCGGCCGAGGCACTGGCGATACTGGCCGACGGGGAGGCTGTGGACGCGGTCTTCTCGGACGTTGTGATGCCAGGAGGCGTGGATGGTATCGGCTTGGCTGCTACGCTGCACTCCTCCTTCCCCAACGTCGCTGTGGTCCTGGCCACCGGCTACAGCGAGCGGCTCGCGCGTGGTGGGGCGCCGGAGGACGTGGAGACGCTACTCAAACCCTACGGCCCCGATGAATTGGCTGCCGCGCTGGGGCGTGCACTTATGCGGAGCAGCGCAAGGCTGGAGGCGACGGGGTAACCGCCGCTCTGCGGCATAGCACTTGTGTCGTCCGGACGTGCAGGGCGGCAGCTTGGCCACTCTGGCGGGCCTGGCGCAGGCGCACCGGGATGCTTGGCGCTGCCGGGATCTTGCCAGCCGAGGCGTTGTCCGGCTGGTGCTCGACAGCACCGTCTACGCACTCAATCGTGCCGAATGTCCATCGCTGGGCGGCCTTCGTGACGAGGCGCAAACGCGGGACGTGAAAGTCGGCTTCGGGTCGACGGCGGTT
>NZ_JBNXUN010000028.1:0-31579 GCF_050563525.1 Falsiroseomonas sp. HC035 | reverse complement strand
ATGCTTGACGCGCGTGCCCACGATTAGAGAAGAACGGCTACAACGAGAGCTTCAACGGCAAGCTGCGAGACGAGCTGCTGGACCGGGAGATCTTCTACTCGTTGCGGGAAGCCGAGGTGCTGATCGAGCGCTGGCGGCGGCACTACAACACGGTCAGGCCGCACAGCGCGCTGGGCTATCGGCCGCCGGCGCCGGAAGCGGTGTTGCCTGGGCCGGCTGGCCCCGCCTACGCTCTGCTCCGGCAGGGCCAGCCGGCCAGGCCAGAACACGGGCCAAGTCTCTCATAGCCCGTGGATCCCCGATCGGGGGCAGGTCAGGCCGAGATCCTCGATGATCAGCGGAGAGACCGAGGCGATAGACTGGAACTGGAACCCCATGCTGACCCGTGCGGTGGTCAGTACCGCCAGCGCGAGCCACCGCTGGTCTAGACCTGCGCGCATCGCGACCGGACCTGTTGGCGGTCGGGCATCATCCACCACCAGCCGGCTCAACAAGCTTCCAGTAGGAATCCTTCTTGACCACCTTGCCGTCACGGAAGTCGTAGAAGTCGCAGCCGCGGACCTCGATGCGTTCACCTGTCGCCGCGAGGGTGCCGCGGAGCGTCCACTTCGACATCCCGGTGTCGCCAGTCACGTAGTGGGTGTCGTCGCCATAAACGACGTCAGGAATGCCGGTGAAGCGGCTTTGAAGACCCTGCCTGACTGGACCAAAGCCCTTGTGCCGGGCGCCCCACGGCTCCGATCCGCGCGGCATGTCCAACACGCAGTCCTCGGCGAAGAAGCCCATGATGCCGTCCACGTCGTGCGCGTTGAACGCGGCCAGGATTGCTTTCAGCAAGTCAGTGCTGGGTGCGGGCGGCATTTCGTTGTCCTCTAGGTCGGTGTGAGAGTACTCCGGTCCGCCAGCCTGCACGGCTGGAAGCCTCGCATCCAAGCATGATTTGAGGGGTGTTCTGAGGCTCCCGGGCCAGTCGGCCAAACCCGCGCGGCGAATTCTGCCAGGCCCCGGCTCCATGATCTCCAAAGATCCCGTGTGGCTCGGGGCTCAAAACTGCGAGGAAGCGCGCCGCGTCGCCACGGGACCGCTTATTGGCCCGCATCGTCGTCTGCCGTCGGCTCCACTTCCGACGCCTCGCCGTCCCCAGGCTGCGGCGTCCACCTGCCGCCGGCGAGCTGGTCGAGTGTGCTGCGGGTGCGGCGCATGGCGGCTTCGGTGTCGCGCAGGGCGGCGTCGAGGTCGCTGTAGTCAAAGGCTGCGCGCGCGACCGGCTCGAAGGCCGCGGCCGGCCCGGCCGGCGGCGCCGCTTCGATGCCCACCGGGTTCCGCCGCGGCCGGCCTGGGCCGCGGCCGGGTTCGGGCCGGCGTGGCGGCGCCACGGCGGCGGCGAGCGGCGCCAGGCCGCGGAGGCCGAACAGGCGGCGGGCGGCGCGGCCGGTGACCTCGACCACAACGCCGTCGCGCTGGAGGCCGTCGAGGATGGCGCCGGCGTTCTTGATGGCGATGCCGAGCGCCTGGGCGAGGGAGGTGGCGGAGAGCAGCGGCAGGGCGGCCAGGAGGTCGACGGCGGCGGGGGTGCGGGAGTGGCGGCGGCGGCCGGCGGTGGCGTGGCGGGCGGCGGTCCAGTTCCGCTCGAGATCGGCGAGCAGGGCCAGGGAGTCCTCGGCCTCCTCGGCGAGGGCGTGCAGAAAGACCGGGATCCAATTCGGAAACGTCCAGTCGACCTCGGCCCGCAGCGCGTGGGCGCCGGTGAGCGGCAGCGGGGACCGCAGCAGGCCGGTGGCCATCCAGTGGCGCGGCAGGGCGGCGCGCAGCGGCGCCCGGGCGCCGCCGGCCTCGAGCCAGCGCCAGGCGGACGTGGCCGCGTCCACCAGGGCGACGCCGGAGCCAGCGCCGTCGCGCAGCGCGGTCTCCGCCGCCTGGATCTCCTCCTCCTGGTCGCCATCCGGCGCGGTGAGCCAGCGGTGCAGGGCCAGGGCCGCGCGGCCGGCCTCGAAGACCGCCCCCGCTTCCGCGAGGCTTTGCGCCCCCAGCATGCGGCGTGGCCGCAGGCCTTCGGTCAGGGCGGCGAGGTGCCAGGGGTCGATGCGGAAGCCGTCGACCGCGGCCTGGCGGCGGACGGCCTCGAGCCGGGCGCGGTGCAGCAGCGCCGGCCGCAGGGGGTGCCGGGCGCTGGCCTGGTCGAGGCGGGCGGTGGCGGCGGCGGCGCGCGCCAGGGCGGGGAGCAGCGCCGGATTTTCGGGCCACGGCGCGGAGGTGGTCATCGGGCGAAAGGCTTTTCAGGTGGTTACGGTCCATGGTGACCTTAACCCGGGAATAACATCAAACAAGCCGAATAATGTGCTGGACCGCCCTCCCCTGCCCCGGTTGTGCTGCACGAAGATGTCCGATAATGGAAGTTTATCGGATATAATCCCGGCGAGATGCCGCAAACATGCCGCCGGCTTGCCACGCCGCCTCCGCTTTTCCCGGGTTGCTGGAATGACGCAACGGACAAGGGACCAGGTGAGATGAAGAGGGCCGTCGAGGTTACGATCGAGACCCGGATCGTCGAGGCGGAGGCGAAGCTGGTCCGGCAACGGAAGATCGTGGCGGACAGGGTGGCCAACCAGCAGCACGAGGCCGCGGCGATGGGGATGCGGGTGCTGCGGATCATGGAAGCCAGTCTGGCGCTGCTGCGCGACCATCAGCGGATCGAGGAACAGCGGCGTGGATCCCGGCCCGCAGGCCCCACCCCACGCCCGCCCTTGTCGGTGATCAGGAAGGCGCCGCCCAAGGCAGGTCCAGCACACCCGCGGTGAGGCGGTCCTTGCCGCGGGTGAGGCCGCCGCCGTGAGACAGCGCGGAACGGATCGCGCCGCTGGAGCATCAGATGAAGGTCTGCGACTTGGCACCCGGCGAGAGCCTCACGCTGCACCGCGCCCCCTGCCAATCGACGGTGAGATGGTCGAAGGCCGCGCTGGAACTGGCCGTTGGCGCCCAGACGCCGCTGAACAACATCGGGCTGCATGACCGGCTGCGTTGCCGGGGCTGCGGCAGAGCGCCTTCGAACACGCGCCCGTCGTAGCAGCCCGCTTGATCCGCGCCATGCGATGGAGACCACTCTGGACCGGTTGCGTGACCATCCGCGGATCGCGGAGCAGCGGCCGCCCCTCGGCGCGTTGAAGTGAAACCAGTTCGATTGAGATTCACTAAACCCGCGGAATGCCGGAAACGGTGAAATGATCGCAGAATCAGAGCACCGGGACGAGGTCGCCGACCTGGCATTTCATCTGAAACAAGTGGGCTTTGGCAAATCGTCGACACGCATAGCCCTCATGATCTTGGACCTGGGACTGGAACGACTTGACGATCTGAGACCGCACCACAGGAGAAAAGCACTGAGCCTCCCCAATTTGGGGCGAAAGACTTGGGATCAGGTCGCGAAGGCTTTGCAATTCGATGATGAGTCCTGTGACCTGGATCCACCGACCCGCGAGGCCGCGCAAACACTCTTGGATCTCGGCTGGATCCTCGTGCCGCCACAGGGCTGGCGAGGCTGGAGACCGCCGAGAGGTTACGGCGAACCCGGAAAGTCCCCCGCTCGTCCAGCCCTCGGCGCGGCTGACGGCGACCAGCGGACCAGACCGGCGCTGTCCGGAGAAGGGCGCAGCGGGGGCGGGCCAGGGCCAACCGGCAAAGCCGCCCCCGCTGCTGTCCAGAGCCGGTGATCTCGCACCGACCGGGGACCAGATTGACATGGGGCGGCCTGGTACCGGACCAAACTCACGTCACCAGGAACCGCGCGCCACCGCGGGCGCTAGGAGGCTATCCTGAAGCACCCTGACACTGGCCCTGGCATCCCTGCCGGGGCCTTTCTTTGTCGGAGCCATCGGAGGAGCCGGCATGCGTCCGCCTGGATCCAGAGAGCCGGAAGTGCGGCACGTCGCCAGCTTACAAGGCTTTTTGTATTGTCATCGAAATAGTAACACTTTGCGGACTATCCTCCGGCATATGCACCATGACGTGCCCTGTCCTTGTTGTTGAAGACGAAGCCCTGCTGGCCATGATGGTTCAGGATCTGCTCGTTGAGAACGGGTGCGAGCCGGTCATGGCCGCGAACGGCCGGGAAGCGTTCGCGCTCATTGCCCAGGCCCGGATCTTCGATCTCGCGGTCATCGACCTGAACATCCCCGACGGCGACGGGGCCACCGTGATACGGGCACTGTGGAACCGATGGCCGGTGCCGGTGATCGTCAGCACCGGCTATCAAGACCTGTCGCACGAAATGCGCGAGGCGCTATCGCCCTTCGCCGGTCCGCTCGAAGTGATATCGAAGCCTTGGAGCGAAGCCGTGTTCCTCGATCTGGTGCGGCGGCTTCTGCGGCATGCGCAGGGACGCCCTACCTGATCGGCCGCCACGCCTCCGCCTCGACCCCGGGCGCGCTGCTATGCGGGCCGGCGGCAGGAACGAAGGTGGCGCAGCGGGAGCGGACGGACGGGACCACCCGCCCCCGGCGCATCCAGAGCCGCCGTAACTCTCGGCAGCCGGGATCGGACACAAGGCGGGTCCGGCAAGCCCGGTAAGCACCAACCCGGTAGACGTACCCGGCATCGCGGCAAGAGCCGCCACGGCCTCATCATACCCGTGGGGTTCCCAAGTCGGCGGCCGTGGTAGCCAGGAGACGTGTGCAGCGGTAGCGCCGCGCTGAACGAACCAAGCCCGAGAGACGATCGTTTCTCGGGCTTCTCTCTGTTGTACAAAAAAATTTGTATTGGGTATATTTTTGCGGTTTTGCGGTTGATGGAGGCAAAATATACGTTATGGTACTGTTACTTTGCGGCATCGTGGGAAGTTAGGGGAAGACGCCACATGGAGGCTGACACGAATTCTGACGAATTTAATGGCACGCCCGCCGAATTGCGGACGCGTGACCTTGTGATCGTGACGGCTGCGTTTTTCTGCATGTTGCCCGTTATCCTTCTAATTTGCATGTTAACGTGGCTCATCGGCCAAGTCAGACCAAGTCAGGCCAAGGTTGCCACCCAGCCCAAGGACGTTTCGGCACTTAGTCTGGCCCCGGCAAAAGCAGAGCAGATAACCAGTGTGGGGATGGCGACTTAATGATTGGCGGATGGGCGTTCGCCGTACTTGGCAAAGGTCTTCAAGCTACAGCTCCGCAGGAACAGGTCCATCTCCTGTTTTCCAGATGACCTGGACTGCGGCAGCAGGCCCGAGCATGTGTTGGCCGTGGTGTGCCGTCGTCTCACGCTATGAACAAGGCAAGCCTCGGCTGACCCGCGGTAAGGCTTAGCGCCGCCAGAACGCCCGCCAGACCCGCGCCAGCGGTCCGCCCTGACGCCACGCCGCCAGCTCCTCCCGTGCCGCCTCGCGCTCGGCCTCAATCCGCGTCGCCCGCTGGCTGGACGCCTTGACCTGCCGCCGGAGCGCCACGGCTTCTCCCTCGGCGGCAGCCGCCTGTCGAACCGCATCGAGAAGCTTTGCTTCGGCTCCGTTCACCCGCTTGATCTCCGCCTGAAGGTGCGTGACGAGCGCAATGAGGAGCCAGGGAGGATCCGGGTCAGCGTCTGGGACGACGCTGTCCTGCGGCTTCACGTCAGGGACAACAAGCCTGTCCGCCATACCCGCCCCCGCGTCGCGGTAGATGACCAGGATAGGTACCGCGACACGCCCACATTCTACTCGGCAAGCCGCTTGATCTCGAAGAGCTCATTGGGCTTGCCGCGGGATCAGGATCGCCGGGCAGGAGGCGCCGCCGGAGGCGCTAAGCATGTGTCGAAGACATGATGCTGAACCACCCTGGCCCTGGCCCTGGCGCTGTCCGCCGGGGCCTTTCTTTTTGTCAGGGCTATCGCATCGGCCTGCTAGGTCCGCTCCGCCTCCACGCGGCGCCGGCGTGTTCCTTCCGGGACGGAGATCCGAAGCCGGGTGGCCCGCGCCTGCACTAAAGCAAGCGAACTCCTCAGCTGTTCGGCAATCAGCTTCGGCGGCGTGTTCATCTCGGCCCGACGCCGGAGCGCCTCGTCATCAGCCTCTGTCCAAGGCTTGCGGGCATTGGCGACGGGTCGGGGTGCGGCCATACGGCGTCAGCGCGCCGTGGCGGCAAAGGTCGCCACGCTACCAAAACGATCTCCACCCATCGGCCTTGATTCGGAGCGCGAGCCACGTCTCGCCAGCATTCACGCTCCGCAGCGAAAGTGCGGCAATCCCGGCGCCTTGCCGCAATCTGGCAACGCAGCCGGGCTAGCGCATCGGCGTCTAGCGGTCCCGCCTGATCCAGAAGAGCGGGAGGATACGCAGCGAGGCGAAGGGGGCGGGCCCAACCCCGCTGCGATCCAAGACAGGCGTAACGCTCGCCAGTCCGGGATCTAGTTTGCGGTCAGGCCCGCGCTACCTGCCGGCGGCGCGCCACGCCCAAGGCGACGAGGCCAAGTCCGAACAGGGCCAGGCTTGCCGGCTCTGGCACGGCGGTGATGGTGGCGGAGAAGGTCACCGTCTGCGGGATGCCGCCCTGCGTCGAGAAGGCCAGGTTGCC
Organism: Falsiroseomonas sp. HC035; assembly: GCF_050563525.1. Lineage (NCBI taxonomy): Bacteria > Pseudomonadati > Pseudomonadota > Alphaproteobacteria > Acetobacterales > Roseomonadaceae > Falsiroseomonas > Falsiroseomonas sp. HC035. The sequence goes on along the minus strand of NZ_JBNXUN010000028.1, from coordinate 25,046 downwards.
CTGAGTTGGGTCATAGCCGGTCAGCGTCGCCGTGCCGGTGCCGAGGATGTCGATTGCGCCGGGGCTGCCGCCGACCATTACCGCGGTGGCGCCCGGATCCAGCGTGAAGGTGCCGGTGATGCCGGCATTGCTGATGGAGAAGATCTGGCCCGAGGACACGGTTGGTGAGTAGGTGATGCTGCTGAGGGTCACGCAGCTAGTGCATGTGCCGAGGCCGGCGAAGTCGCCCGTGCTGACGAACAGGCTACCGGCGGAGGGGAAGGTGATCTGCGTCGGCGAAACGTTGTTGGCGCCCGCGATGGAGAGGGTGCTGCCGGCCGCGATCGGGCCTGCCAGGGCCGGGAAGGCGGCGAGTGCAATGGCTGCCACTGCGCCGAGTAGTGCCTTTTTCATGTCTTGCATTCCTTGCCAAGATCCGCCGACGAGCCGGCTGGACAGCAAGGCCATAGCAAGCAGCGTGCCAAATTCATAAGAAATTGATAATGAACAATAAAGCTGCAGCGATTTAAGAAAATGAGCCTAAAATGTAATGTCTACCGTCTTTGTGGAAAGTTCCGGCTTCAGATTGTCGGTTTTTGTCCGAGTTTCTCTAAGAAGCGGCGGCCGGCGAACATGTCCGGATGGTCCTGATACTGCGCGCCGGGCTTGCCAAGCATCAGCCGATCAGTCTCATCGCGCGCGCCTCCGCAATGCTCCGCGCGAGGCGGCCAGCGTTGAAATCTTTCGGGCAGTAGAGCCGCAGCGCGTGCTCAAAGGCTTTAACGAAGGCGCGGAGGTCCTCTCAATCCCTTCGGACACCAGCCGCCGGAGACGCATGACCTACCCCCCTGCCCCCGCCGCCCCGCGCCCCGACACCCCGCCGGCGCTGGCCGACCTCGCCGCCACCGCCGACCGCGCCCGCGGCTACGCCCACCAGGCCCGCGCCGCCAATACGCGGCGCAGCTACGCCATCGCCTGGACCGACTTTTGCACCTGGTGCGCCGGCCATGGCCTGGCGCCACTGCCGGCTGCCCCCGAGACCGTCGGGCTCTACCTCGCCGACCGGGCGCAGACCCACCGCCCGGCCTCGCTGCGGCTGCGCCTGGTCGCCATCGGCCAGGCGCACCGCCTGCAGGGCCACAGCCTCGACCCGCGCCACCCCGCGGTGCGCGAGGTCTGGGCCGGCATCCGGCGGGCGCATGGCACCGCGCCGCGTCAGAGCACCGCGGCGACCAGCGAGGTGCTGCGCGACGCGCTGCGCGAACTGGCCCGCCGCCCCGGGTTGCGGCCGCTGCGCGACCGCGCCCTGCTGCTGGTCGGCTTCGCCGCCGCCCTGCGCCGTTCGGAACTGGTGGCGCTCGACGTGGCCGACCTGCGCCCGGTGCCCGAAGGCCTGGTGCTGACGCTGCGCCGGAGCAAGACCGACCCGGACGGCGCCGGCACCGAGATCGCCCTGCCGCACGGCCGGCACGACCTCACCTGTCCGGTGCGGGCCGTGCAGGCCTGGCGGGGAGCGGCCGGGATCGCGTCAGGGGCGGTCTTCGTCTCGGTGACCAAGGGCGGCCGCGCCACCGCCACCCGCCTGTCTGACCGCGACGTGGCGCGGGTGGTGAAAGCCGCCGTCGCCGCCGCCGGCTACGACCCCGCCGGCTTTGCCGGGCACTCGCTGCGCGCCGGCTTCGCCACCTCGGCCGCCCGCGCCGGCGTGCCGGAGCACGCCATCATGCAACAGACCCGCCACCGCTCCGCCGCCACCCTGCGCGGCTATGTCCGCCGCGGCGGATTGTTCTTGGACAACGCCGCCAGCAAGGTCGGGCTGTAAGGCGGACGGGCGCCAGCGGTGCCCTCTGCCTGCCCGGCCCCGCCAGGACTGGCTTGAGGGGTTCTGGAGCGGCCCGGCCGGCGACGCGACCGGCAGGTTGCGTCCGCCAGGGCGTTCGGCGGGCGAACGCCGATCGCCGGTTCGGAGCTGTTCTCCGGCGCAGGTCAGACGACGTCCTTGAGTTCCTTGGCCGCGCTGAAGGCGATCTTCCGGCTGGCCTGGATCTCGATCGGCTGGCCCGTCCCCGGATTGCGGCCGGTCCGCGCCGGCCGGTCGCGCACCTGCAGGATCCCGAGCCCGGTCAGACGCACCTTGTCGCCGGCCTTGAGGCGCGTGGTCACCGTCTCGACCAGGCCCGCCAGCACGGCCTCAACCTGCTTCCTGGTCAACTCGTGCGCCTCGGCCAGTTCGGGCGCCAGCTGCTTGAGGGTCACGGTGGCTGCGCTCGGTGTCTTGGTCGGCGTGGCGGGCTGCGTCTTTGGCATCCAGAAGGCTCCATCACGGCATGTGGCCATTGCGCAGAAGAAGCTGCCCCTCTGCCGGATCCAGAAAGCACTGCTGACGGATCTTTGTAAGAGTAAGATTCTACATCCGCCAATCGCCCCAAAGGTGAAGTCCCTGATCTTTCAGAACCCGCTTCCGCACGCTGCTGCGCCGGAGCAGGACGGTGGCGGCGGTGGCGGAACTGGGCGTGGCCCCATGGTCGCGGGCGAGGCGGCGGCATCTGCCGGTCCAGGCGACGGTGCACCCCTCACCCAGCGGTGGGCTGCACGGCGAAAGGGACGGCGGCTGCGCCGCTGAGGCCGGCCCTCCGGGGCGCTGCGCTATGCTTCGTCAGGGGCTTTGCTTTGCGGCCCAGGCTCCGCCGCTCCTACACCTCCACCAGGGGCACGATCGTGGTCTTGGACCAGCGACGGCTGTGCAGGCTTTGGCACCGGACCCAGGCTTGCCACGCCGCCTGCGGCGCGGACGGCTACATCCACATCGGCTGACCACCACCGCGGCGATTGAGAGCCGAGGTAGAATGATGCGGCCGGAAGTTTGCCCGCTTTGATAAGGCGCGGCAGGCGGTCCACGCGCACGCCGATGTACGCAGCGAGTGTCTCGCGATCCAACCAGCAGGATTTCGTCGCTTCCAAGAACCTGTCCCTCCCAAGGCTATTCGGTGCCGGGTAGATTAGGAGAGCACGACATCTACCGTCGCGTTCCCTTTTTTGAACAGATTGTGAGACGGAACCACTGCCGGCAGCGAGCAGGCTCAGGAATGACGTCCGCTAGGGGAAACGAACCTCCGACTTCCGCGGCGGCCATCAGCCGGTTCTGCGGCAGGCCGGCAGCACCCCTTGGCAGACGGCCGATCAGCGGGTCGAGCGGCGCCCGCGGCCTCTCCTGCTGCGCCGTGGCGCCGGTGCAGCTGCCTGGTCAGGTTCTCGATGAACTTGCCTGCGCAGCGCGCGGCGTATGCTTGTTGCCCTGGCAACAGGATCATGAGACGGCGCGACTAGGTCCGGTGGTGGCCGGCCTGCGCCGGGGGATAGGCGGCGTGCGTTTCGGCTTCTAGCCGCTCGCGGGCACGATGCCAGTATTCTTCCTCCCTGCCCTCCGGCCGGCCCTCCAACTCCCAAAGCAGGAAGGCCCGCTCGCGAATGGCCTGCTCAAGATCTTGCTCCGCTTCAGGGTCCGGCCGGGCACTGTTCTCCGCATCCGACATGCTGACCTCCATGGCCGACAGCCCGGACTCAAGTCTTGGATCTTCGCGCGGCGCCCTCAGGGGCCACGGACAAGTGTGTGGAGAGAAAGGGTCCGGTGCTGGTGGAGTCGCAGCTCTCGATTGCATAATAAGAACATTTTGAGAGGCGCCCATGATCAACCGCGCGAGCTTCACCTTCACCGTCAAGGAAGCCGGCGACGGCCAGCCTGACCGACCCTTCATCCTGTTCGAGCCGAAGGGGGCTGACATCCCGCAGCTTCGCGGCATGATGATCACCTTGGAACTGCGGCCCGGCACCACCTACGACGAGGCCAGGGCACTCTGCGCCTCGATGCAGGCCAAGGTGTTGGATCTCGTCGTCCAGCCGGCCCCTGCATAGCCGGCGCCAGGCTGGACTTCCGACCGCCGGCCTGCCGAACCTGCCGGCAGGCCGGATCAGCCCAAGCGGTACACTCCTGCGGAAGTCACTCAGCCCCTGGGCGGTCCAAGCCGTTGCTTGGGATCGAGCGCGGTCACGGCACTCGCCGACTCCCCGTCGTGGGGCCTCGATTGCACGGCCACTCGATCGACCAACGCCCGGAAGGTGGCGGCGGGATGCAGTGCTGCAAAATCCACCGCGTTGAAGCGCGCGCCACTTGCCAGATCCACCACGCGGACCGTCATTCCATTCTGGGAAAAGCAGGCCGCGGCGTCGATCGCATCGCCGGGGGTGGCCTTCTCCACGGACAGACTCCGCTCTGCCATATCCAACAGAACCAGATATGCCATCGGCGCCCCTCCACTCGGCCTTTATCCCGATACTTTCGGAGCGCCGCGACGGATGCAGTATCGCCTGCACGTGATTGGCATGACCATCAACGAACAGCGGCCGTGCCGGCGGGGCCACTGCCACGCGTGCGGCAGCACGTCACGGAACAGCTTGGTGATGCTGCCGCCGGACCGGGAGAGGCGGTCGTCTGGGCCTGCCGGAGCCTACGATCGCCGGTCGTGGAGGCGCCGCTTGCCTGCCGCGACGAGGCCTGATGTGACCAGGCCAATGAGAGGGCCGCAGCAGGAGTGGCTCGTGCCCGGCGGCGTGGGACAGTCCGGTTGTCCAACGAGCCGGCGGCGCAAGGCTTACCCTTTTGCGCCACACTGCGGGGGCACCGTGCTTGCCACGCTGCAGATCACAGGCGCGGTTGGGCAGGCCATGAGCAAAAGGTGGGATGGCTGGCCCCTCAGGCCGGAGATCAGCGGCTGGCACTGGGTGGAGGATGCGGGCGGGCTGCGCCCCCTGCTCTGGCGCGGCGATGACTGGCCGGAGACGGTTGATCGGCAGGAGTGGCAGGATGGCGTGGTCATCTGCGCGCCGGCCGACCTGCGAGGTGATCGCTACTTCGGCCCGGTGGCGATGCCGGAGGCGGTGGCGGACCGGTTCCAGGTGATGCAGATCGCGCCCCCTGCGCCACGCGGGCCCGGATCCTGGGCGCGTCGTCTCAGACTGTCGTGAGTGGCCGGCGCCCCTGATCGAGGTCCGCGGGCGTCACAGAGGCGCTGGGCGCGGATCTCCCCCTGAAGGGGTGCCGGGCATCCATGCGTGACGTGCCAGGTACAGACGGGGCTACGCGGCCGAGAACAGGCAACTGGCGGCGTAGGAGATGCCGATCCAGAGCGGCAATGTCGGTTTCGTTTACGAATCTTCCTTGTTGCCACAGACCCCCCCTATTTCGTTGCAATAAATTGCAACGTGATCAATACGTTAAGCGACCGCAAAGCGCTGGCACGAATCCTGCTGCATGTTTCGTAGTCGAACGAGACACCTGCAGGAGCTTCCCATGGAAATTCCCCTAACCACCCTCGCCGCGTCCGTGCTGGCGGCAGGTCTTGCCTTCGCTGCTGCGCCAGCCTCGGCGGCGATCATCTACGCCGGAGCGAGATAACGCAGGGCGTCCTCTCCCTCGTCGTCTGTGACATTCCGCACCTGCCATCCACAGCAGCTTCACCATGCCGCCTCAAGGACCAGAACGATGCAGGCTGCCAACAAGACATTTCCGGCCGGTTTTCGTAGCGCCGCGATGGATGCGGGCCAGCAAGCCATGCCGGCGATGAACGGTGGGTCGGAAGTCGGGCGGGTCGTGGCGGTGATCCCGGGCAATCGCTCACCCACCTCCGCCGACGCCAGCGTCGGCAGCCGGATCAAGGAACTGCGCCGCGCCGCCGGCCGGACGCAGAAGGAGATCGCCGACATCGTCGGTGTCACCGGCGCGCAGTTCCATCGCTACGAAACGGGTGCGACGCGGATCGCGACCAGCCGCCTTCTCGGCATCGCGACGGCGCTCGGCGTGCGGCCGGAAATGCTGATGGGCACCTCCGCGCCGCGGTACGAGCCGATGGTCGACTTCATCGACGGCGCGACGGATGAGCTGGTCGAGCTGGTGCAGGTGTTCTCCACCATCAGCGATCCGCGTCGCCGTGCCGCGCTGATGGCATTCGCCCATGCCGTTGCTCGCGGCCAGCCGCCGCAGACCGCGGACCAGACGCCGGAGTAGCGGCGGGTCAGGCGGCAGCTGATGGATCGCCGCTTAGGCCAACGCTCCATGAGCGACATGCCGGGCCCCAGCGGGCGCGCCTGGCGCCGGGGCTACGCCGCCGAGAAGAGGAAACTGGCGGCATAGTAGATGCCGATCCAGAGCGGCACGGACATTGCCGGCACGAGCACGATCCCTCTGGCCATTACGAGCCCTCTTCTCTCGATTCCGTGAGAAACCTTAGGAGGCGGTCCCGGAGCGCACAAGGAACTTGCGCCTCTCCGCCTGCGCGCTCACCTCCCCAACTCATGCCGAATCGCCCTCTGGTTGCATCTCCACGAAGTCAAGAAACCAGGGCCTGCTAGTTCGTAGCCTTTTGTCGGATTGCATATTTGATGCTGTCATCACGGAAACGTGTGATGATACCTCCGGCCCGCACGCTGCCCGATCCCATCGGCCGGCCGCCGCTCCTGGAAGGCCGAAACCATGCAAGAACGCCCTCCCTTCATCGCCGGCTACGTGAAGGTCGAAATCCGCTCGCGCCTCCCCAAGACCTGGGGCTGGTCCATCCTCCGCGAGGCCAACGGCATCGTCCTGCAGCACTCCGACCAGCCCTTCCGCTACGCCGAGGATGCCTGGCAGGCCGGCCAGGCCATGCTGCGGACGCTGGCGATCCCGGCCGATGCCGCCTAGCCGCCCATGATGAGCCCCTGCCCCACCGTCTCCGCTGAACCGGCCCCGCGAGCAGCACCGCCGGCCCCGGTCAGGGGCCTGAGCGTCGGCGCCCCGGACGGGGGCCTGGCGGCGTGGCCGCTCGAGTGGGTGCTGGCGGCGATGCCACCGGGCGAGGCGCTGGACGCCAGAGAGCTGCTGGCGCGCCTCCAGGCCGGCGGCGCGACCGCACCGGCCCTGTGCACCCTGCAGCACCGGCTGCATGAGGGCTGGATCGAGGGTTTCGTGGAGCGGCGTGGCCCCGGCCGCTCGTGCTACCGCCGCATCCCCGGCGTCACCCTGGCCGCCACAGCGGCAGGCCAGACGCCGTGGAGAGCCAGCGAGCGCGTTTGGCCGGCCGGGGGTGACCCACCTGCGGCAGGCACATGACCTCGCGGATTGCGTTGCGTTCTGCATCAGCCAGTCGCACCGGACCGGAACGGGCCGGATTTCTCCTGCCGTCTTGAGCGGCAGATCGTGTAATCGACATGTACCCAGAACAAAAACGTTGTTGATCACAGCGGTATACTCTACTCTCTTCCTCGTGATCAGTCAGCGGCGGCAGACAAAGGTCAAAAACGTGAATTTCTTTACTTCAAGTGATTCTCATATTCCTCTTCCGGAAGAAATCGCCGACCTGACGCGCCTCTGGGCCGCCCTGTCGCGCAAGAACCGGAAGGCGCTCCTGGTCTTCGCCCAGCTGCAGGCCGCGGCTACGGCGCCGCCCCCGCCTCTCGACCCGCCACGCCTGCACTAGCCGCCCGAGCAGGCAGCGCCCGAACCGGAGGACGCCGTGCCGATCGCCCGTCACATCTTGGTCGTGGAAGACAACGCCTGCCTGCGCGGCCTGTTCGTCGATGTGCTCTCGGCCCAGCGCGACCTGCTGGTCGATGCCGCCGCGACCATCGCCGAGGCCGAGACCCTGCTTGGCAACCCAGACGCCGCCTACGACGCCATCCTGCTGGATCTCGGCCTGCCCGACGGCGACGGCCGCGACCTCTGCCGGCAGCTGCGACAGCGCGGCCTGCGGATCCCCATCCTCCTGCTGACCGGCGCAGTTGGCGAACAGGACCGGCTCGACGGCCTGGACTGCGGCGGCAGCGACTACCTCATCAAGCCGGTCCGCATCGCCGACCTGCTGGCGCGTCTGCGCGCCCAGCTGCCGGCCCTCGACGCCGCGGCTGCCGCCGCCCTACCCACGACCGCACAGCACCTCGGCGAGGCGCGGCCATAGCCGTCGCCTCCAGGCCGCCCTCCCCGACCTGCACACCTGAGCCAGCCGCGCCTTCGTCGTGAGGCGCTGTGGCGACGGCCGCCGCGGCGCGCCCTATATGCGCCGGCATGACTCTCCCAGACGACCCGCCGCCGCCACCAAAGCCCAAGCTGACAGCAGAAGCGCGCCGCGCCCACGAAGCGGAGCGGCTGAAGATCATCCGCCTCCGCATGCTGATCGGCCGTGCGCTGAGCGAGCGAGACCTGACCACCCCCGCCACGATTGGCGCCGCACTCGGGATGTCACCTGGCGAGGCCCTCGCGCTGCTGAGCCGGAAGCAGCGGCGCGACGGCGATCTGGCCCTGCTCGAGGCAGTGGCGAGCCGACTCGGCATTCCTGACGCGCCTGTCAGCACAAGGTAGGATCAGTGGAGGCCCTGCTGCCTCGGGAGTTCGCCCTTCACTCCGGTTCACCCTCCCTGCCCGGTTCCGGCAACGCTCCTCTCCCCGAAGGCCGAGAGGACCGACACGATGCTGTCCCGAACACTGGCGCGGACCTCCACGCTGCGCTCGAACTCGCCAGCCTCCTGCGGCACGAGTACGCCACCCTGGAGCACCTCCTCGTCGCGCTCATCGACGACACGGATGCCGCAGCGGCGCTCCGGGCCAGCGGCGCCGACCCGCAGGCCCTCCGCCAGGATCTGACCAAGTTTCTCCAGCACGACCTGCAGGAACTGGTCACCGGCTACCCGGGCGATCCGAAGCCCACGGCGGGCTTCCAGCGCACGGTGCAGCGGGCGGTGATCGGTGTGATGTGCACCGTCACACATGTGCGCCGTCGTCCCGGCGCTAAGTGGAGCCGGTGCGCCGGTGCACCTGTTTGACTGTGTGGAGGCGCACAGGCATCAATGTATGTAGGTCGCCACCAAGGCACTTGCATTCGCACATGTGCTCAGGTGAGCATGCGCGCCGGACCACAGGCGTGAAGGCGCAAAGGAGGGCATTCATGTTCGTGCTAGCGTTGGTTGCTCAGAAGGGCGGGAGCGGGAAGAGTACGATGGCGATCCATCTGGCAGTCGAAGGCCACCGCCGGGGCCTCAAGACGCTCCTCATCGACATTGACACTCAGGCATCGGCGGCGAAAATCATGGACCGGCGGGGAGATGATCCGCCGGATGTCACTACGGAGGCTGCAGGGCGTCTGGAAAAGGCGACCGAGGCTGCTCGCTCGGCCGGTTATGACTTCCTAGTCGTAGACACCGCGCCACAGGCGGATCGGGCGGCCGCTCAGGCAGCGAAGGTGGCGAACCTTGTGCTCTCGCCCGTCCAGCCCAGCATTGTCGATCTCGATGCGGTCGATGCCACCATTGACGTGTGCAAGCTGGCGAACGTTCCTATCATGTTTGTGTTGAACCGAGTGCCTACACAGGGGCAGGAGATCACAGGGACGGTCGATGCGATCCGCAAACGTGGGATGCAGGTCTCTGCGGTGAGGTGGGGCGAGCGAAAGGCATTCCGCTACCCGTTCATGAAAGGCCTGACCGCGCAGGAGGTTGAACCGAGCAGTAAGGCTGCAAGCGAAGTGAAGGCCCTGTTTGATGCACTGCAAATCCCCACCGGAGCACAGTCGCGCAGTGGCGCCGGCGCACATGTGCGCATGAGGGGCGGGGCGCCGGCGCGCATGACCGCAGGCATGAAGGTGTAAGGCGATGGCTCGCAAGAACCTTTTCAATATTGCCGATGCTGACGCTGGCCGCCCCAGTTTCAACACTCCTGGGTCCGAAAGCGCCCAACCAGAACCTCTGACCATCAGCCAGCCGATCGACGAGACTGACATTCGGCGACGGCAGCCTTACCGCGAAGGGAAGCGGGCGGTGATGTTCTTCCTGTCCGAGGAAGCTTTTTCCCAGATGCACGTCCTGCTTGCCCGACAGGGAAGGCGGAAGGTGCAGAGCCTCATGGAGGAGCTGGTTGATGACTGGTTCCGGCGGGAGAATGCACCGCGCGTCGTAAAATGAAGGAGCGAATGAGCGCCTGTGCACATGTGTGACGGCGCTCATGTTTAACTTTGCGCTTGGGCCGGTCAGATCACTGCGCCCGCCAGCCTTATGGCACGGCCGCGGGTCCGCGGCGGGGGAGGGGGACTGAGTCTGCACCGGCGCATTGCGGAAGCCGAGTAGCATCCAGGTCGGGCTCATCGCAGGCGACACCGGCCAGCGCTACGCCTTCCGAACGCTGCTGGACGACGCAGCTCTGAAGGGGCTTCAGCGACCGTCATGAGTGGCGGGAATCCGTCCGCCGCCGGGGAAGCACAGGAACACGGCCCGGTACAGCATCCGTGTGGCAAAGATGGTCTGACGTTGCTCCGCGTGCCTGGTTCGTTAGCAAACTCTCCCGCCCCAGGGGGAAGTCCATCTTCGCTTTTCCATCAGATGCAGCGCGCCCATCTGCCCAAGCACACTGCCGGAAACGCTTACGGCACGAGCCACCACGGCGGGCACCGGCGAGCGCGGCTAGGCCAAAACTGGGATTTACTGGGGCGGCACGTCCTGTTCCGAGTCTCCTCGGTGGCCAGACCGGAATGGTGAGGCCGGTACCCACAGGAAAAGCTGATATTTACTGGGCGCCGACTGGCATTTTGTGGGGACAGGCGCTTCGGCGGACCACGCAAGGTCAATGACTTGAGGCGTTTATCCCCTGGGGTATAGAGGGACATACTATAAGAAGCTCAAGTATCTTTTTGCAAAGCCCACAAAATCCCAGCACGACGGGGGCGTAGGGTTCGTGCAGGATCAAATTGCTTAGTGAAAGGTTCGGGTGATGGGGGCGGTACACCAGCTCCTGATGGAGTTCGGTAAGGAAGAAGCCGTCAAGGCCGACGTGGATCGTCGCGTCATTGAGGCGGCGGCTGCCTACCTGGCTTCGGAAGAGAGCGAGATCGGCTTCCTATACTCTGGTTGGGCGCAAGCTGCGCTGCCTCACCGACGACTGCCTGACGACGCTCCTTGGCAGGTCATAACTAACCACGTCACTCTGCTCGTCCAGCCCGGTATGCGGCCCGGCAAGCCACCAGTCAGCATCGGGGTGCCTTACGGGTCCCGTGCCCGTCTGATCCTGCTCTACCTCCAGTCCGAAGCACTGCGCACCGGCAGACGGGATATCAGCCTCGGACGATCGCTTCATGCCTGGCTACGGCGGCTAGGGATCCCCATCGGTGGGCGCTCCATGCAGGACGTGCGTGACCAAGCCGAGCGGATCAGCCGCTGCCGGATGTCGTTCGACGTCATGCAAGGCAACCGCTTGGGCCTCGCGAACCAGACGATCCTCGACACCGCCATGTTCGTGAAAGGCGATGGGGATAGCCAGGGCGATCAGTTCATCGAGACGGCAACCCTCTCGGAAGTGTTCTTCAACCAGTTGAAGCGGCATCCGGTGCCCATCGAGGAGTCGGCCATCAAGCAGATCGCCAACAATTCCTTAGCGCTCGACGTGTACTGTTGGCTCGCGTACCGCCTGCATGTCTTGAACGCCCCGACACCGATCAGCTGGTCGGCGCTCAAAGAACAGTTTGGCCAGGGGTTCGGGCGACTGGATCACTTTCGTAAGCAGTTTCGCCACACCCTCGTCATGGCGCTGTCAGTTTACCCAGCCGCGTCGGTGGATGTGCACGAGCGAGGGGTCACGCTAAATCCCAGTCCCGCGCCGGTGGCGCCCAAGACGCTGCGGCTCGCGACCGTCGGCGGACGCGCCCCAGCCAAGCGCTGATCCCACTAAATCCCAGTCCTCCCTGCCCACTAAATTCCAGATCTAGGTGCGGATTCCGGGAGGAATCTAACCCAATCAACATTTAGGCTTTCGTGGTGCGAACCGAAGGCACGCAGCGCGTTGAGACGGTGCGGGAAACTGTGCGGCGTGACGAGGTCAAGATTGATCAAGCCGACCGGAAGCGTGGCAACTGCCAGCTTCGCCCGGCGACCTCGGAGCGCTGAGGCAGGCCTTCGCGCGCAGCACCGCAACCAGTCCTCGGTCTGCGTTGGGTGGGTTTCTCACAACGGCCGACCGAGGGCAGCCGGGGCAGGAGGGCAGGAAGCAGAATCGGTCCCGGCTGCGTCCAGCGCCTCGACCGTTTTCCGTCGCAACAGCACTCTCAGCAACGCCGACAGGCCGGACGAGTAGGTTTGGCTCGCGGCCGATGGCGATTTTTACCGCAACCAAACAAAAGCTGAACAAACCTCGCGTCCCCGTGAGCCGCCGTCACGCTAGTTTCTGCCCCACCTGGGGAACCACCGCGATGCAGCCCGACTTTGCCGCACCCGATCTGCTGCATCACCTCGAAGCTTCGCAAGATGCAGAGCGAGATGCGCTGCCGTTCGGCGTCATCGGCATGGCGTTGGATGGCACGGTGCGGCAGTACAACACGGCGGAGGCCACCCTATCCGGCCTGACCCCGGCCCGCGTGATCGGCCGCCACTTCTTCACCTCGGTCGCTCCCTGCACCAACAACGACTTGGTGGCACGGCGCTTCGAGGTGGAGGCGCCGCTGGACGACGTCATCGACTATGTTTTCACGCTCCGCATGGCGCCCACGCCGGTGCAGCTGCGCCTGCTGAAGCACCCCTCGGCGCAGCACATGTACCTGCTGGTACAAAGGCGCCCAGTACATGTTGGATGACCCGGCGCCGGATGCGCTGGAAGCACTGACCGAGTTCCTCTACCTCGTGCCCGTCGGGCTGATGCAGTTCCACATGGATGGCCGCGTGATGCTGGCCAATCCGCTGGCGGCGCAGTTCCTGATGCCGCTGGCCCCAGCGGGCGACCTGTCCGATGCCTATTCGGCGCTGGCGCCGCTGGTGCCGGACTTGGCGCGGCTGGTGCACGGCTCCACTGACCGCACCGGCGTCATACTCGACCATCGGCGCTGCGAGGCGGCCGGCGGCGTGGTGCTGTCCGTCACGTTACATCGGCTGCACGGCGCGACGATGCTGCTGGTGCTGGACGACGTGACCCGGCTGGTGGAACAGGAACGCCGCATCCAGGCCGACCAGCAGCGCTTCCGCGCCATCTTCGACAATGTCCGCGACTACGCCATCTACACGCTGGACGCCGAGGGGTGCGTCGATGGCTGGAACCCATCTCTGCAACGCTTCGGCGGCTGGCAGCCCGAGGATGTCGAGCGGCGACCGATTGAGGTGTTCTTCCCGCCGGAGGACCGTGCGCCGGAGCGCATGGCCGGGATGTTGGCCGAGGCACGCCGCACCGGATCGTTGGAGATGGAGGGTTGGCGCCGACGCCGGGACGGCAGCCGCATCTGGGCCAATTCCGTGCTGACCGCGCTGCCCGACGAGGCCGGCGGCGTGCGCGGCTTCGTCGCGGTGTCGCGCGACATGACCGAGCGCAAGCGGATGGAGGATGAGCTGCGCCGGCTGGCGACGACGGACCCGCTGACCGGCGCCAGCAACCGCCGCGCCGGCCAGGCCGCCCTTGCCGAGATCTTCGCCGGGCCGGATGGTGCCGCGGTGCTGATGCTGGACATCGACCACTTCAAGTCGATCAACGACCGCCACGGTCACAAGGCGGGCGATGAGGCACTGTGCAGCCTGGTCGCCACCTGCCGGGCGGTACTGCCGGCGGGCACGCCCGTGATCCGCTGGGGCGGCGAGGAGTTTCTCATCGTGCTGCCCGGCGCCGCGGATGCCGCCGCGATGGCCGAGACGCTGCGCGCGGCCATCGCCGCAACCGAGGTGACGCTGGCGGAAGGGGCTCTTTGCATGACGGCCAGCCTGGGTGTCGCGACCGGCGGCGACAGAAGCCCGGAGGCGCTGCTGCAGCGTGCCGATGCGGCGCTGTATGCGGCCAAGCGCGGCGGACGCAATCGCGTGGAACAGGCGCCGGTGCAAGCTGGCTAGGAAGGGGCCGAAGAGCAGCGCGCGCCACAGCTCCGGCCGGCGATCAAGACCCGACTCCACTCCGCATTTCATTGCGTACTTGAAAGTACCTGTCGGCATCCCCATATCTGGTGCTCGAGAGGCAACACCCCGCCCGGCTCCGCGACGTCCTCGCTCCCCCGACAGCACCCGTTCATTCTCCAAGCGGACGAGGCAGCCTGAGCCGGGCAGGCGCTGGACCTGGCCAAGGCCCCGGCAACGAGGCCGCCGGCCATCCGCGCCGCTCCTGCTTCGGCAGGGGAGGGGGCGCTGGCCTCTCGCCACCCCTGTCATCCCACCCCGGCGGACACCGGCCGCGTCACCTCGACGCCGCCCGTGCCCGGCACCGCGCATCCGGCACTGAGCCGGCCGCTTCTGCGAACCATCCCCTGCCAGCGGTGGCACGGAGGGTGCCGACGACAGGGTTCACCCGGCGCCGCCCCGCACCAGCCGGGGAGGGGGCGCCGGTCCGCCGCGTCACGATGCGGCGTCTGTGCGGGCCGCTTGCCCGCACCACCACCACACAGGCCTGGGTTCAACCCGGCAGCCCCGCAGCAGGCCCTCCAGGGCCCGCCACGGCGGCGGCCGGGCTGAACCTCCGTCTGCCGCCTCCCCACCCGCCTCCGCCTTCTCCGCCCTCTCCGGCTGGTCTCGGTAGCTCCCAAGCCGACCGTCGCGGCCCCTTGAGCAAGGCCGAACCCAGTGTTGGAGATCCCATGACCACCACCACCCTCAGCTACCAGGGCAGCCGCATCCGCCTGCGCGGCGCCATGCTGAACCTGACCGACATGTGGCAGGCCGCAGACCGGCCGCCGAACCGGCGCCCCTCCGACTGGCTCGCCCTCGAGGAGACCGCGCGCTTCCGCACCCACGCAGGCACCCACCGTACCGACGCCACCGACCTGTTCGCGCCAAATGCCGGCCTCGCCGGCATTTGCCACCTCGACAGCGACGGTCTCGTCGCCACCGTCCGCGGCAACCAGGGCGGCACCTGGGCACACTGGCAGCTCGCGCTGACCTACGCCCGCTACCTGTCGCCGCCGTTCCACCTCTGGTGCAACACCGTCATCCGCGCCGCCATGCAGCGGCCGGACCACGCACCCGCCGCGGGCGATGATCCGCTGCGGGCAAACCTCGACGAGCAGTTCCAGCGGCTGCATCACCGGCTCGACACACTCGACCGGCATGCCGCCGACCTGATGTTCCTGACCCTCTCGGCGCAGGACCTGCTGCTCGGCACCCGGCGGAACTTCTCGGGGCTGAGCCAGGCGGCCATCCTGCGCGCGGTGGCGGCCGAGCCCTATGGTGGACAGTGTCCCTGCTGTGACGACGCGCCCGTGCTCAACAGAGAGGGCCGGCCGGTGGCCGGTGCCGAGTTCGACCACTTCTTCCACCGCAGCCTGAACCGGCCGGAGTTTGGCTGGCTGATCTGCGCGGCGTGCCACGACGATCTGACGCATGGCGGCTACCTGCTGCACTTCAGCCGCCTGCCCAGGTTCCGCAGCTTCCAGGCGGCGGTGCTCGAACGGCGCCGCCGCGGCCGCATGCGCCTCGGCAGCACGGCGGAGTAGCCGCCCATCCCAGCCCTCCCCAGCGGAGGGCGCCCAGAGCCCCATGACCTCAGCACGAGGTCATGGGGCTCTTCGCGTTGAGGCCCGGCGACGTCCCGAGCGTGGGCAAGGCCATCAGCCGGGGATGTGGCGTTACAGGCACGTCCATAACCAAGATCATTTCCAGCTCGGATGACTCACGGGGCATATCGGGCGGCAGCGTCAGCCGGGCCCGCGGCACAGACTGCTGCCGGGCATCATGTTGAGCGTTGTCAGCACCAGACCGACGGAGAAAGCCCATGCCGCAGTTCATAACCTTGGATCCAGCCTCTCCAATGGAGGCCACCGCGGCGATCCTGGCGGCGGTGGCCTGGCCAGATGAACTCCCTGATGGTGAGCGACTTGCCAGGGCCCAGGCTGCACTCGTCGGGCATCTCTTGCAGGAAACCGCTAATGCGGACCCCGCATGGGCCTGGCGCCCCCAACTCATCAAGCCTGGTTACCTGCTGATGGAGCCAAAGCAGGCGGCACTGTCGCTGAAGACGACGTCGAAGCGCCTTACCGAGGCGCTCACCGTAGCTCGGGTCGCGCGCCCTTTCGTGGCCAAGGTTCTTACGGGAGTTGCGCCCCCGCTGCCGAAAGGCGTCATGCGCCTGTCGCTCAACGCGGTGATCCCAAAAGTCTTGAGCGAGTACGAGGATCAGCACAACTTCGAGCAGCGAGTGTTTCGCCGAACCCTGCCAGTGCTGCATCTCGCGCTTGCCCTTGAGCTGGCCATCGGGGCTGCCGAGGAGACCGCGGGCCGGTCACCAGGCCTGGAGGAGTTGCTGATCAGCGACGACCTGCCGGGCTGGCTCATCGGGCGAGCCGAAGCCCTGGAGACCGCCGTGCTGTCGATCAGGCAGTTCGCTGTGCCGGCCGAGCGCCAACTCCGGGTCCGGCTTGGCGGGTAGGTTCAATTCCAGACACACTTTCTGAACCTGATCCGGGTGCGGCCATCTGCAATGTCCTGCACCCATGTCGCACCCCATCCGTCGCTCTCCATCCGCAGGCACCCGGCCGACTAAGCCGCGCCCCCCACCCACAACCATAAGGCCGGACCCGCCGCCCCTGACGGGCGGCGGAATGCGGCCAGATGCTGCCGTGCGCCCTGCTCCGAGCACCGGCGCACCAAGCTCCTGCGCGGCCTCCCCGTACGATGCCGGGCGGCGGCCACAACCCATCAGCGGCGACCGCACGCATCGTGGCGATGACGCCGACCTGCCGCGCCCGTTGCCCAAGCGGGAGGTGGCCCAGCTGTTCGGCTGCACGCCCAAGACGATCCGTAACTGGGTCCGCGCCGGCCTGCTGACCCCGCTCCCCTTGCCCCGCGGACCCTACTTCAGCCGCGAGCAGATCATGGCGCTGCTCAAGCAAAAGGGCGAGTGAAAACCATCCAAATTTTGGCCACCCAAGCACCGCCCGGAATGACGGTCCTACTTATGTCGCACAGGCATGTATAGGACCATGGTTAACAACTTCCTCGTCTTTCCGCCGCTTTCCTCGTGAGGATTCTGTACATGAACAGACTCGCCCATACCACCCCGCTTACCCTCGCCAGGGTCCTCGCCGAGATCCCCACCTGGACCGATCTCGCCCCGGCCTACTGCAAGCGCCTAACCACCATGGTGCGGGCGGCGCCGCGTGTGCTCGACAAGCCGGCCGAGGCGATCCGCCTCGATGCCCCGGGCGTCGGCGCGCGCCTCCTCAAGGCCAGCGCCGCCGAGTGGGGCATCAGCGCCAAGTCCCTGCCGGTCTACCGCAGCGCGGTCCGGGCGCTGCTGCGCCGCCTCGGCCTGATCGCCCAGCGCGCCGTCGCCGCCGCGTCCATGCCGGAGCCCTGGCGCCAGCTCCTGGCCCTGGTCCCGCCGGGCTACGACAGCGCCCGCATCGTCCCCTTCGCGGAGTTCTGTGCCGGCTGCGGGCTGCTGCCCGCCTCGGTCGGCACGGCGGCGGTCGCCAGCTACATGGCCGACCTGGACTCCCGCCTCGCGGTGCGCGACCCGCGCCGCGCGGGCCGAAAGCTGGTCACCGCCTGGAACGGCTGCGTCGCCTCGATCGCGGACTGGCCGGCGCCGCCGCTGGTCATGCCGCCGGCCCGCGCAAAGAGCTACACGCCGCCGTTTGAGGCCTACCCAGCCTCCTTCCAGGCGGAGATCCAGGCCCTCCGGGCGCGGCTGAGCGGCACGCGCGAGGGCGGGCTCTACGCCGAGGACGGCGAGGATGACGCCCAGCCCCTGGCGCGGCCGCTGAGGCCGCGGGCCCTGACCTCCCGGATGAACGTGCTGCGCCTCGTGGCCGGCGCGCTGGTCCTCAGCGGCCGGCCGATCGAGACGATCACCAGCCTCGGTCATCTGGTCGAGCGGGAGGCACTTCGGGCGATCTGCTCCTGGCACTGGGCGCACGCCGGCCGCAAGGCGAGCTCCAACACCGGGAGCATCGCCATCACGCTGCGCATGCTCGCCCGCCACGTGGCCCGCCTCGACGAGCCGGCCCTGCGCCAGGTGATCGCCGACACCGCCCCGCTGATCCCGCCGCCCTGTCGCGAGATCACCGACAAGAACATCAGGCGCCTCAAGCAGTTCGAGGACCCCCGCAAGCTGGCCGCCCTGCTGCACCTGCCGGAGCAGGTGCAGCAGGAGGCCGAGATCCTGCGCGAGCGTGGTCTGGGCAAGCAGGCGGCCTGGATGGCGGGCGTGGCCCTCGGGATCGAGATCGAGCTCGCCATGCCGCTGCGCCTGGGCAACCTCGTCGGCCTTCGCCTCGGCCATCACCTGCACGGCGTCTTCGGGCGGGGCGAGATGGTGCACGTCACCATCCCGCCGGGCGAGGTCAAGAACACCACCACCCTGACCTTCCGGCTCGGACCCGATGCCGTGGCGATGCTCCGGCGCTACCTCACCGTGTTCCGCCCGCTGGGCGCCAACGCCGAGGGCGACTTCCTCTTCCCGAACCGCGACCACGGCGACATCGCCCGCCAGGACAACGGCTTCGGCAGGGCGATCGGCGAGGCGGTGCGCCGCCACATCGGCGCCAGGCTGAACGCGCACCTCTTCCGCTGCTTGGCCGGCGTGCTGATCCTGCGCGAGAACCCGGATGCGACCTCCGACCTGCGCCTGCTGCTCGGCCACAAGAGCCTGGAGACGACGCTGCGCTTCTACGCGCTGGTCTGCCGCGAGCAGGCTGCCGAGCGCCACGTTGCGCGCATCACCCGCCTGCGCGAGGACAGCCGGCTGCTGGCGGCTGCCACCCTCGGCGGCCGCAAGATCCGGCGCGGGACGCTGAGTGGCCGTGGGAGCGTGCGCTGATGCCGCCGATCTGCCTCCCGCCGGAGGCCTGGCCGGAGCCCGAGCGCACGGCGTGGCGCCGCGCCCTGATGCCTCGCCAGGGGCTCTACGACGAGGGAGGCGCGGCGGCTGGGCGGCCCCCGAGCACGATCACCAACGTCGCCGAGGCGGTCGGGCACTGGCTGGCCTTCCTGGCCTCCGAGGGCCTCCTGGAGCCGGTGGAGACGCCGCTCGCCCGCGTCACCCCGGCCCGGCTCGACGCCTTCGTCACGAGCCTGCGCCGGCGCGGCAATGCCGCGCGCACGATCGCCGGCTGGATTGGCGGCCTCTGCAGCGGGCTGCGCTGGATGCAGCCGGGCTGCGACGTCGGCTTTATCCGCCGCCCGCGCGGCGTGCCGATCAGCCGCGCGCTCGGCGTCGAGGCCAAGGTGGTGTCCACGGTGGACTCGCTGGATCTCTACGCCTGGGCGGCGGCGCTGAGCGAGGCCGGCATGGCGAGACTGCCCAGCCGGGTCGGGCGCGCCGCCGTGCGTGACGGGGCGCTGCTCGGGCTGCTCGCCCTCTTTGCGCCGCGCGTCGGCGAACTGGCCGCGACGAAACTGGGCGAGCATCTCTGCGAGGACGGCGACAGCTTCCGGCTTCATCTGCCGGGCAGCATCACCAAGACCAGGCGCGGCCGTGGCTTCGTGCTGCCGGAGCCACTGGCCGTGCTGATGCGCCGCTATCTCGAGCATGTGCGGCCGCACTGGGAGCCGCGCGGCGGCGATCTGCATCTCTGGCTCAGCCTGCGACGCAGTGCGCTGAGCCGTAAGGTGATTCAGGAGATCGTTGCCAACCGAACGCAGGTCTGGACCGGGCACCGACGCCGGCCGCACTGGTTCCGGAAGTGCCTGAGCACGACGGCGGCGCTGCGCGGCGCCTCCTTTGCCTACGACACCGCGCTGGTGATGGGCCACAGCCCCACCGTCGCGCTGCGGCACTACACCATGGCCACCGCCGTCGACGCCGCCGACCGCCACGCGGAGCGGCTGCGCCGCATGCGGGACGAGACACGGGCATTGGCCATGAGCTTCTACGCGGAACAGCGCGGCGAGACGCGACGCTGAACCGGAGTAGGGAATTGGCTTCTGTAAGTTCAGCGGCGCGCAGCAGGCTGCGGCTTCGCACCGCCAACTCTTATCCTGGCGTCTTCATGAGGGACAGGGGCAGCCCAACTGGATCCCAGCAATGCTCCGCGATCAGACAGCTAAGGCATCCATTTATCCATGGCAAAGCACCTGCACAACGAATGGCCGGACGCGATCCGCGGATGGAGTGCGGCCGATCCCGTCGCGGACAACCACGGAAGGCCCGCCCGCCCGCCTGAGCAGATCGACGAGCGGCCCGGTCCTGACCGCGAAATTAAGCCCGCTCCCCGGTATGCCGATGACCGCGATCCCGACGACGCGCCCGTCGTCGTCGAGCACTGGGCCGCCCGAGAATCCAGGACTGATATGGGCCGAAATTCCGAAGCGAAGCGCGTTCCTGCCTGGCCCCTCCATCGCCGTCACGTCGCCCCGGAGGTGTGGGAAGAGCCCCCCGGTGGCGACGGACTCGGGGAAGCTGAAAGCGTGAACGGCTTCGTTCCAACGGATCGGCGCGGTGGGCGAGCGGATCGGGATGAGAGCACCCTCCGCTGGACGAGAGATTGGACGCAGTACAGCGAGGTCGGCCGCCTCGTCGGAATAGAGCAGCGCCGTCTCCCGCTCTGTGCCGTCTGAGCCTCGCACGGCGATCCGTCCGCCAAGGTTCACCGCGTGCCCGTTCGTGACAATGTGCCCGGCGCGGGAGACTTGAACCTGCTCCCTTCGAGCAGCGGCCGACCGGCGGAGGGGCCCGCGGCGTAGAGGCGAGGAGCATGTGTCGACCGGCAAATCTTCGTGGATTGTCCGGCCGTAGGTCTCGCGCCATGTGGTGCTCGCCGCTGATAGATTCCCATTGGGGTCGACGGTGTGGCACTCGGGCGGGCGGCTTGGGTGAGGTCCCCGAACGGCGCCGGCTGGGACCTCAACCTCACATTGCCACGGATCCTGGTTTTGCGCTCATTCACATCCGATGGCTTACCATCGATGCCGAGCTTAACCCAGCTGGGCTACCAGCGCCTCCGCCTGCCTACGCTTTGGGAAGCGGCCCTGGGTCAGGGCTCGCTGCAACAGCTCTCGGGCTTCCGCGGAACGGCTTTGGGCGCTGCGCAGCGCTGCGAGGTGATAAAGCGTGGTCGGATCGTCCGGCGTGAGCTGCGCCGCGTGTTCCAGTGCGCGGTCAGCGCCAGGCAAGTTGCCCCGCTGCAGCAGGATCCAGCCCAGCGTGCTGCTTGCCCAGCCTGCTTCCGGCGCCAGTGCCACCGCCTGCTCCGCCAGACGCTGTGCTTCCGCCAACTCGGCGCGTTCGGCCAGGATATTAGCCAAGTTGTTCAGCGCCGGGGCGAAGGAGCGGCGGTTGATGATGCGGCGGTAATCGCTTTCGGCCCCTCGCAGATCCCCCGCCTCGTGCCGCAGCGAAGCCAGTAGGAATTGATCGACTTGGCTGGTCTCCGGCATCAGAGCCACCATTCGCATAGCGTGGCGCACCGCAAGCTGTGGCTGGCCGGTTCGGGAGGCGGCCATGGCTTGGGCGCGGGCGATATCTGGACGGCGCGGATCCAGCGCGGCTGCACGCTCCAGCGCCGGCAGCGCATCCTGGTAGTTGGTGCGGGAGGCGAGAAAGGTTCCCAGACGAAAGTGCGCTGCGGCGTCGTTCGGGAAGCGCTGCAGCATGCGCCGGAATACCGCCTCCGCGCGTCCCATCTCGCCAGTTATCATCAGCCTTGTGCCGACCAGATCGAATGTGGCGAGGGTGGCCGCAGGGCTGGGCAGGACCAGATCCTCGAAGTGTAGCCCGGCTCCTTCGGAGCCAAGGCTGGCCCGCCGCGCCACAGCCAGAGCCTGCAGCACCGTGGGCTCGGCAGGCTGGAGCACCAGCGCCTCTTCGGCCGCGCGCAGCGCACGCGGCGCATCACCCGTACCGAGATGGGCAGCCCCCAGCGTCAGCCAGCCGGTCACGCCGAAGGCCGCCTGGCCGGTCAGGCCGGACAGCAGCGCAATACTGTCGGGGAAGCGCCTCTCCGCATTGTACAGCGCCGCGAGGTCGAGCTTGACTCCGACATAGCCCGATGGCGTGCCGCGCAGACCTTGCTCCAGATGCTCGATGGCACGCGCCACCTCCCCGCGCCGTTTGGCGATCAGGCCAAGGCGCTGATGGACGCGGCGATCCTCGGGATCCAGCGCAAGGGCGCGTTCCAGATTGGCCGCCGCCGCCGCCTCCTCGCCGCGCGCCAGCTCGATGTCGGCCAGTTTGGCGAAGGCGCCGACCTGACGCGGGTTCAGCGCGATGGCTCGCCGCAGCGCCGCCTCCGCACCTGGCAGGTCACCCTGCAGGGCGAGACCCGTGCCCAGCAGCTCGAGGGCCGGCGCCGACTCGCCGACGCGGGCAATGGCGGCGCGGGTCTGAGCCACGGCGTCGTCGATACGGCCGGCGTTCAAGGACTGCAGTGGCTGCGTCAGCGCATTTGAGCGGGCGCCGGGGTTGGGAATGCGCATCCAGGATTCAGCCCGCTCCAGTTCAGGATTCAGAATTACAGCGGAAAGCACCGGGCTGGAGGGGAGCAGGGCAAGGGTTGCGAGGAGGAGGAATGGGCGCATGGAACAGACTCCGCAACGTCTGTGACAGGGGTGCGGGCGAGGCCGAAGAGCCCCGCCCGTCTGGCGCGGCAGGCCTGCCGCGCCATCTTTAGGGAACAGGCCCTGGGTCAGGCCTTCAGGCGCCGAGCGCCCGCCAGGCCAGCCAAGCCGACCATGAGCAGCGCAAGAGTGCCGGGCTCCGGCACAGGGGTCGGCGTCGGGCCACCGCCGATCACCGTGATGGTGTCCAGCTCCACCGCGCCGGTGAGCCCGACGACGAAGGTGCTGAACTCATAGGTGCCGGGTGCGGTGCCGGTGATGTCCATCCGGAAGGTGCGGCTCGATCCAGGCGTGACGCCGGTGCAGCCAGCCGCATCCGTGCAGGTGAAGGCGATGTTGAGGCCGGAGGTATCGCCGGTGGTGCCGAAGCTGAGATCGATGGTCGAGATGGCCCCTGACACCGCATCAAGGATGGAATCGATGGTTGTGTTCAGGTTGGCGCCGGTCACGCCATTTGTCAGTGTGCCACCCGTTGCGCCGGTGATGGCACTTGCCTGACCTGACTGGTCGATGCCAGAACCTGCGCTCTGCGTGTTGATGCCGACCACGGTCACGCCATTGGCCTGCAGCGCGGCGATCGCCTCGGCTTGGCTCACCGTCGTGGTATGCGATGACGCGTCGCCAAACCAGACCACAACCTTGCCGGCGCCGCTGCGCCACCCGGTGTCGGCGCCGGTGCCGAACCCGCCCGCGACATCGGTCGAGCCCAGACCATCGGTGGCACCGCCGGAGCTTGCGACTTGCTGCAGGCCGAAGAAATTGGCTTCCGGCGTGTCGCCGCCGCCGCTAGCAAACCAGCCATTGATCGCCGTCTGCACAGAGGCTTGGTTGGTCGTGATCGACTGCTGCAACTGGTAGGCGGAATTCGCCCGCTGTGTTGGCGTCCCCCCGTATTCTAGAGGGTCACCGAGGTAGCGGCCGACGCCGAAGCCTACGTCGACGCCAGCAAAGCGCGGATCGCCGCCGGAGATCGCCGAGAGGATTTGGCCCGCACCACTCTTCACTGAGTTGAGGATGCTGCCCATCGATCCGGTGTTGTCGGCCAGGAAGAAGACATCCACGCGGCTGGTGGCGGGACCGGTGCCGGAGAGTGTCACGGTCTTGTTGACGCTGACCGTCTCGCCCACCCCGATGGTAGCGCTGAAGGTGGCTGGCGTCAGCGTGTTCGCCATGGCGCTGGCAGGTAGACATAGCATGGCGATCGCACTGAACCGCGCAAGTGACCTCAGCATGTTGCTTCACTCCTCTTTTGCTGCACGCCACGCAATGCGGCGCACTTCTGACTCGCCTCCAATCTGCAAGGCGCGTGGGGGAGCCCGCGCTGCGGGTCAGCAAAAGCAAGTCGCGTGCCGGAACGGTTTCACTCGTTGGTTCAGTTACTTGGCGAGAACGCTACGGGATGGTGATGGCCCCTCGTAAAGAGTAACGACGACGCAGAGCGTCGTCACCTCGACCCGGCCAAGCCGCGCACCACCTTCGCCACGAACTCCGGCCCGTAGACATTGTCGGAGCGGATGTGCCCCGGTGGTCCGCGCTTGATGAACAGATCCGTCAGCACCTGCAGCACGCCATCCGAGCCAAGCCGATGCGCCACCACGATCGCCAGGCACTCCCGCGTGTACTCGTCGATCACCGTCAGCATGGCCCTGCAATCCTCGGCGTTCCTAGCGCCAGGCGATTCCTACTGGCGTCAGTCAAGCGCATCGAAGCGAGGTCGCCGCCAACCCTGAATCACCAACGCAGCCCGCGCCGACGCCAACCACGCCTGCCACCGCCCCTCCCGTCGAACATTGCACTCCCGTTCCCGTTCACGCCGGCGTAGCCTGCCCGCCGGCCGCGCCGCGCGGGCCGAGACGCATCCTGGGGAAAGACGTTGAGCAGCACGACGCGCCGGCCGAGACCCTCCGCCCTGGCGCAGGCGGCGGCAAAAGCCGGCGTCATCATCGCTGGCGCGGGCCGGGGCGGCGAGGCATCCCCTGCCAAAGAGCTCGAGCGCGACATGGAGGCCTGGTTCCGGGAGAACTTCGTCCCCCAGGTGCCGCAACCCCAAGGAGAGGCCTGGGGCGCGGATGCGTGGGGCGAGATCACCGTAGAGGAAGAACCCGCCCCCCAGCCGGCCAAGGCGTGGCTTGCGGCGGAATTCGGCAAGGTCATCCCCGGCTTCATCATCGACAGCATAGCGGCGCGCTTCGACCAGGAGGCGCCGCATTGGGGCTTGGCGCCGCCGCCGCCCGACCCCCTCGCCGAGGTTCTCCGGCGCCTGGATGCCGCCGAGGCGGCGCTCGCCGCGCTGCGGCCCGCGCACGGCGGCCTCGGCCACAACAACCCGCCGGATGGCCCACTGGACGCGGAGGAGCACCAGGCGGCCGAAGGCGCCGTCGCCGAGCTGCGCGCGGAGGCGCAATCCCCCACCCCCGACGCGACCAGGGTGCGCCGCATAGGGGTGAAGATCGGCAAGGCGGCGACGACCATCGCAGCCTGGATCGCGCGCCACGCCGATACAGCCACTGGCGAGGCGGCAAAGGCAGCCGGGAAATCCCTTGGCC
>NZ_JBNXUN010000027.1:0-32929 GCF_050563525.1 Falsiroseomonas sp. HC035 | reverse complement strand
CTGCTTGACGCGCGTGCCCACGATTAGAGAAGAACGGCTACGTAAAATCCTTCAACGGCAAGCTGCAGGAGAACTGCTAAGCGGCGAGGTGTTCAACACCCTCGGGAGGGCGCCGGTGCATATTGAGGAACGGCACCACAATACAACTGGGCTCGCCCGCACCTGGCACCACGCTACCGCCCGCCGCCCCGGAAACTGTGTTTGTGGCAGGTTGCAGATGAGCTGAAGAGCAGGCGCAGCGGCAACAGCCCACTAAAATTCCACCCGGATCACTCTGTGAGTACCGGTCACCCCGCATTGAGCGGCGCGGACCGGTAACACTGGAGCCGAAGGCTACAGCCTTGTCGGCCGTGCAGATGAACCCTCGTCGGCTCAAATCGTTCAAAGCCGGAACGCATTCGGGGCCAGACCTTGCACCGACGTCTTCCTTACCGAGCTGCGCTGACGCTGGCGGCCATTACCCTCGCCGGTTGCAGCGCCGAGGACCGGCCAGTGGGCCGCGAGGGTGCGCGTACGTCGCCGAGTGGCCCCGATGACCGCCGCATCGCGCTTTACCAGGAAAACCGGTTCCAGGTCTCGCAGGGCGCGCGCTACTTCACCTGGTATGAGTGCGGTGGCTGCCACGGCGACTCCCAGGCCGACGCGGCGCTGAACCTCGCCGATGGGCGCTGGCGCCATGGCAACCGCTTCGATCAGGTCTACGCCGCCATAGCCGAAGGGCCGGACTCGCATGGCTATGCGGCGCGCATGCCGGTCGAAACGCTCTGGCAGGTCACCGCCTACGTCCGGGACCTGGAACGCAACTCCCCCCCGATGCGGCAGCGCCAGGAGCTGGACCAGAAGCGCGAGCCAGGAGCGGGGGGATGAGGCGCGTCCTGCGGACGGTCGCGGGCCCGGCGCTGCTCCTGCTGGCAGCCGCCTGCGGCGGCGGGCCGCAATCCGCGCTCGATCCCGCCGGCGACCAGGCGGGGCATCTGCACGGGCTGTTCAAGCTAATGCTCTGGGTCTGCGGCGGCACCTACCTGCTGATGCTCGGCTTCCTGGGCTGGTCGATCTGGCGTTCGCTGCACAACCAGGGTGTAGGGCGCGAGGCATCGGCCGCGGGCCTGGATCGCGGCCTGCGTGCCGGCCTTGGGCTCTGGGCCGGAATCGTCGTGATCGGCCTCGCCACCCTCGCCGCCGCAAGTTTCCTGGTGGACCGGGCGCTGGCCTCGGCGCGGGCAGACCGCGAGGCCATCGCCATCCGGGTCACCGCGCACCAGTGGTGGTGGCGCATCGAGTACCGCAACCCCGCCACCGGCGCCTTGATCGAGACGGCGAACGAGCTGCACCTGCCCGCCGACCGCACAGCGCGCATCGAGTTGCATGCCGCCGACGTAATCCACAGCTTCTGGCTTCCCAACCTGGGTGGGAAGCTGGACGTGATCCCGGGGCGGGTGAACCTGTTGGACATCACGCCGCGGCGCATCGGCTGGTATCGCGGGCAGTGCGCGGAGTTCTGCGGGCTGCAGCACGCGTTGATGGCGCTCGACCTGCGTGTCGCACCGGAGGAGGAGTTTGCTGGCTGGCTGGCCGCGCAGGCGGCGCCGGCGGCGGCACCGGACGACGCCATGCTGGCACGTGGCCGCGCCGTGCTGGAAGGTGGCAGTTGCGCCGTCTGCCATACGGTGCGCGGCACGGCGGCGGCGGGTAAGGCCGGCCCCGACCTCACCCATGTCGGCTCTCGCCGCTCGATCGCTGCCGGCTGGCTGCCGAACAACCGGGGCAACCTGCATGGCTGGATCCTGAACCCCGATGCGCTGAAGCCCGGCACCTCCATGCCTGCAGCGGAGCTCGCGCCGGAGGATGCGGACGTGCTGGCGCGCTACCTCGAATGGCTGCGGTGATGAACGCGCCGCCAACCCGTCTGCGACCGGATGAGACCGGACTGGCGGCGACCTGGCGCGACTCGCCGGGCCTGTGGGGCTTTCTGACCACCGTCGACCACAAGCGCATCGCCGCGCGCTACCTAGTGACGACGCTGCTGCTGCTCGTCGTCGCCGGCATCCTCGCCATGGATATGCGTATCCAGCTGTCGCAGCCGGAGATGCAGCGGCTCGGCCCGCAGGGCTACAACGAGGCCTTCACCCTGCACGGGTCGACCATGCTGTTCCTCGTCTCCGTCCCGGTGATGGAGGCGATGGGATTGTGGCTGGTGCCCCTGATGCTCGGCCAGCGGAACATCGCCTTCCCACGCCTCGCCGCCTACAGCTACTGGCTCTACCTCGTCGGCGTGCTGATGCTGTGGGTGCCGCACGCGCTCGGCGTCACGCCCGATCTCGGCTGGTTCGAGTATCCGCCGCTTGCCGGCCCCGCCTATGGGCCCGGCAAGCGCGCGGACATCTGGGCGCAGATGATCACCTTCACCGAGGTCGCGGCGCTCGCCGCCTCGGTGAACATCGTTGCCACCATCCTGAAGCTGCGCCCGCCGGGCATGACCCTGGCGCGCATGCCGCTGTTCCTCTGGGCGATGCTGGTGGCCTCGCTCATGACGATGCTGGCGATGCCTGCGGTGATGCTGGCAACCAGCCTGCTCATCGCCGACCGGCTGGTGGGAACGCATTTCTTCAGCCCGCAGGCCGGCGGCGACGTGCTGCTGTTCCAGCACCTGTTCTGGTTCTTCGGCCACCCGGAGGTCTACATCATCTTCCTTCCCGCGATGGGCTTCATCTCCGCCATCGTGGAGACCTTCTCGCGGCGCCCGGTGTTCGGCCACGCGGTGCAGGTGCTGGCCATCGTCTCGGTCGGGCTGCTCGCCTTCGGCCTCTGGGTGCACCACATGTTCGCCGTCGGCCTGCCGCGCCTGGGCGCGAGCTTCTACACCGCGGCCAGCATGGCCATCGCCGTGCCGATCGGGCTGCAGATCTTCTGCTGGATCGGCACCATCGCATCGGGACGCCCGCGCTATGCGACGCCCCTGCTTTGGGTGCTGGGCTTCGTCGTCACCTTCGCCATCGGCGGCCTCTCGGGCATCATGACCGCCTCGGCGCCGCTCGACCTGCAGTTGCACGACACCTACTTCGTCGTCGCCCACCTGCACTACGTCCTGATCGGTGGCGCGATCTTCCCGCTTTTTGGCGCGCTGGCCTACTGGTATCCGAAGGGGACAGGGCGGCTGATGTCGGAGCGCTGGGGCAAGATCTCCTTCTGGCTGATCCTCGCCGGCTTCAACATCGGCTTCTTCCCGATGCACCTGCTCGGCCTGATGGGTATGCCGCGGCGCATCTACACCTATCCTGAGGCGGCGGGCTGGGGAACGCTGAACCTAGTGGTCTCCGCCGGAGTGCTGGTCGCCTCCGCCGGTGCGGCGATCATGGTCGTTAACGCCGTGCTCTCGCTGTGGAACGGGCGCCGGGCTGGTGCCGATCCCTGGGGCGGCGCGACGCTGGAATGGTCCACGCCCTCCCCCCCACCGCCCTGGAATTTCGCCGCGACGCCGGTGGTTGGCAGCCTCACCCCACGCTGGGACAACGCGCCGCGCGCCATGACCGGTGTCGGCGAGACGCGGCGCGAGGTCCTGGTCAGCTCGCCCGGCGAGGCTGAGCCGGAATACCGCCAGTACAGCCCCGGTCCTTCGATCTGGCCGCTGCTGACGGCGCTCGGCACTGCCGTGCTTTTCGTCGGCAGCATCTTCACGCCCTGGGCGGTGGTCTGGGGTTCCCTTCCGCTCGCTGCAGCGCTGGTCGGCTGGTTCTGGCCACGTCCGAAGGAGGCCCCCGATGAGCGCGCCTGATCGGTCCGACGCGCCGGAGGTCGTGGGCGACCTGTCCGGGCTGCCGGACAACCTCGTCGATTCCCGCAACCTGAACAGTTGGGGCATCCTCGGCTTCATGGTCATCGAGGGCATAGGTTTCGCCCTCGCCGCCGTCGTGCCGCTCTACCTCGCCACGCAGGGCGCTGGCTGGCCGCCCGCCGGAACGCCGCCGCCCGACATAGCCTTCGGCCTGGCCTTCACCCTGGTGCTGCTGGCCAGCGAATGGCCAAACCGCCGGCTGGCGAAGCAGGCTGAGGCGCGGGACCTCCCCGCCATGCGCCGCGGGATGCTGCTGATGACGGCGATCGGCCTGCTGCTGATCGGCATCCGTGCGCTCGAACTGATGCACCTCAACGTGCGCTGGTACGACAGCGCCTACGGCTCGACGATCTGGCTGCTGATGGTGCTGCACACCATCCACCTCGTCACGGATGTCGGCGACACGGCGGTGCAGTTGGCGTGGCTTTATCGTGGCGAGGTGGAGGACAAGCAATTCGGCGGCGCGGTGGACAACTGCCTGTACTGGGATTTCGTCGTGCTCACCTGGCTTCCGTTCTACGCGCTGGCCTACTGGATGCCCCGGTTCTGGGGGAGTGGGCCATGACCGCGCGGCGCTCCGCAGTGGCGATCGGGGTCGCGCTGGCGCTGCCGCCCCTGGCCTGGTTCGCCTTCCAGCAGGGGCTCGGCTTCGCTCTGCGGCTCGCCTGCGGCACGGGCGGACCGCCGGTCGGGCCCCTCGCCGGCGGCGTGGCGCTGGCACTCTGCGCCGCGGCGGGCTGGATTGCCTGGCCCGCTTCACGCGGATCCGCGGAGGCCGAGGAGACGCCGCGTCTTCTTGCCCGTATCGCGCTCGGCGTTGCCCCGGTCTTCTCGCTGGCCATCCTGCTGCAGGCCCTGGCCACCCTTATCGAGCCGCCATGCTGGCGCTAGCCGCCCTGGCGGCGATCCTGCTGATGCCGGGCAAGCCCCTGGCGCATGCGGCGTCGTCTACCGCCAGCCTCCTGCCCTGGACCTTCGAGCCCTGGGTGGTGCTGCCGCTCGCCGTCGGCGGGGCGCTGGCGGCGCTCGGCGGGCTGCGTCTGGCACGGCGCGCCTCGCCGCGCGGCCTCGTCGCGCTGCGCCGGCGGCTCGCCATGCTTGCGCTCGGCTGGGCGGTCCTGGCGGTGGCGCTGGTCTCACCGCTCGCCGCTGCCGGCCATGTCTCCTTCTCCGCGCATATGCTGCAGCATGAAGTGGTGATGCTGCTTGCGGCGCCGGCCCTGGTGCTGGGGCGGCCGCTCGGTGTGATTGCATGGGGCCTGCCCGGCGCGGCGCGTGCCGGCTTTGCCGGAATGCTGCGCAGTCCGCCGGTGCGCCGGCTACGGCTTGCCGCAACGGCGGCAGTGGCGGCCACGCTGGCCCAGGCTGCGGTGCTTTGGCTGTGGCACGCACCGCTGCTGTTCGAGCTGGCGCTGCGTCATCCGGCCTGGCACGCGGCGCAGCACCTGTCCTTCCTGCTCGCAGGCCTCGCTTTCTGGGCCGCCATGCTGAGAAGATGTCCGCCGACGCTCGCCGGGCGCGGCCTGGCGGCGCTCTGCCTGCTCGCCACCTCCATCGTCTCCGGCGCGCTCGGCGCGCTGATGGCGATTTCGGCGAGCCCCTGGTACGCCACCTATGCGCGGCTCGGCCTCACACCTCAGGGCCTCACATCTCAAGGCCTCACACCGGCGGAGGACCAGCAGCTCGCCGGCCTGCTGATGTGGGTCCCGGGCGGGCTGGTGCATGCCGGTGCGGCGCTCGTGCTGCTGGGGCTGGCGCTGCGGCCTGGGACGGAGGCGGTCCATGCCCGCCAGTCTTAAGTGGATGCTGTTCCTGATGGTCTCCGGCATTGCCGTCGCGGCAGTGGCGCTTCCGACGCTACAATGGCAACAGCAGGACCGCCGCCGCATCCTTGCCGCGGAGCGCGTGGGCGGCGACCCGGAGGCGGGCCAGGCCGCGCTGCTGCGTCATGGCTGCGGCGGTTGCCATCGCATCCCGGGCGTGTCCGGCGCCATGGGCAATGTCGGACCTGACCTGTCTGGTCTGGCTCAGCGCAGCTTCATCGCCGGGCGTGCCATCAACCAGCCCGACCTACTCATTCGCTGGATCCGCGATCCACGCAGCATCGATCCTCGGACAGCGATGCCAGACCTGGGGGTGAACGAAGCCGAGGCGCGAGACATGGGCGCGTACCTTTACAGCATCTCACCACGCGTGTTCTGAAAGAGGGTGCCCCGTGCGCGTAGCCTGCATCGGCGAACAGGGTGGCGCCTGTTGCCTCATCCGATGCTTGGATGCTGGTGACGTCGCCGAGCGGATTTACGGAAGCTCTGACGTGCAGGGCAACGCTCGTGACACTCAGAATGTCACGAACGCGCTCGACGACGCTGTCGCGCAGACCAGATTCGGCGGAAAGCATTAGGTTGCGAGACATGGTGCCCGCTTCGTCGCGCAACATGACTGGGGCCTCCTCCGCTCAGCCCGCTTCCTCAAGGCCAGGTGTTCAGGTTCGGCAGGCGAGCGGCAATCTGCCGACCGCTATTCCTCGTCACCCTCCTCTTCACTCATGGCCGCTGGCAGGATCGAGTCGCGCGTCACGAACGTCAGCCGTTCATCCTGCGCCTTCTCCTCATCCAGGATCGCTCGCAGCAGCTTGGCCACCTCCATCTCACCCATGGCTTCGGAAAGCTCGGCCATGGTGCCGTAGGAGGCGATCTCGTAGTGCTCGATCCGCTGCTGCGCAGCGACGATCACCAGGTCGAGGATCGGGCCCTTGCCGAATTCCTCGGCCTCATGCTGAGCCTCCTCGGCCAGGCCACGCATCGCCTCGCAGACCTTGCGGCCCGGTCGCGCCGACAACTTGCCGAGCGCCTCCTCGACGCGGTCGCGCTGTTCCTCGCTCTGCGCGATGTGCGCTTCGATACCCTCGCGCAGCTTTGGCTCGCTCGCCTTGCGCATCATCTTGCGCATCACCTGGATGGCCTGCTTCTCCGCGCTGTACGCATCGCGAAGCTGGCTCACTAGCATTTCCTTCAGCTCTTTCATGGATCTGACTCGCTCGTTGCTGGGCCTACCGTGGCTTTTGCACCACGCCGATAGGTCGACGTGGTCTGGGTGCGCCGTTTCCGGAGGCGACGACGGGTGCCGCGATCACGAGTGGGTGGCATCCAGGGGCGGAGCTGAATCAATTCTGCCGGTCGCTCCAGCGGAGCCGGGCCATGCATCGTAGGTCGGACGATCAGCGAAATCTTTGACTCTTGAGCAGGCTCCGCGCGCAGGCGCCGCTGGCCTGTGCGTTGCACCG
Source organism: Falsiroseomonas sp. HC035 (assembly GCF_050563525.1). NCBI lineage: Bacteria > Pseudomonadati > Pseudomonadota > Alphaproteobacteria > Acetobacterales > Roseomonadaceae > Falsiroseomonas > Falsiroseomonas sp. HC035. Next base: position 25,814 of record NZ_JBNXUN010000027.1, on the reverse strand, counting down.
CCAACCATTCCGCGATTGAGACGCGAGGATGGACAATGCCCACGCCGTCCACGGCCACAAGCCGGGTTTCGGGAACCGGTGGATGTTCTCCACCAACCAGAAGGATATCGGCCCGCTCAATATCGGCCTTGCGCTGATCGCGGTGTTCATCGTGTGTGCGGCGGAGGGAAAGTCGGCCACTGGAGCGGCGGCGTAGTGCGGCTGCGGGCGGAGTAAAACCCGGCCAGTGGGAGGCGGCCTACCCTGAGGGATCAGGGTGGGGCGCCGGGAGATGTTCGTGGTGGAGACCTACGCGGCGGTCAGGCGGTTCGTATTCCTAGAGGGATATAGTTGGCGGGAGGCCTGCTCCGAGTTAGCGCGGCCGCGGGTACTCTACGGACCCGGGACGTGGTCGCGTTCTTTCCATTCGACAGGTGCTTCGGGTTGAGCTGATCTCCGGACTGCTGGGCGCACTGCGCCGGACGGAGGCAAACAACTTCTGACGCCGGCTTGCGGAGGAAAGCAGGCATTTGACCGATCGAGGAGACTGAGCGCGCCGGCGACGGCGAGGTCAGGGTTCGGCTGCGGGCACTGGCGAGTAAGCGCCGACGGTTGGCTATCAGCGCCTGCACATCCTGCTGGCGCGGGATGAGCACCGGCTGAACCACAAGAAGCTGTTCCGCCTCTGCTCATAAACGAGGCAATTAGGGGCAGGATCACAGCTAGCGCCCAATCATTTCAAAGCCCTCATCGCAATTGCGTATCAGTCGCATTTGATGTAGGGGCAGTGCATGCTTCTACCCCTGCAGCATGCCCCAGATCCCGGCTGGGATCTCGACGCCGTCAGCTTTGCCATCGGCGGGCGCACCCTGCTCGGCCCGCTGACGCTGCGCCTCGGTGCCGGCCAAGTGCATGGGCTGATCGGCCCGAACGGCTCCGGCAAAAGCACGCTGCTTCGCCTACTCGGCCGCCACCTGCTGGCCGGCAGCGGCAGCATCCGCTTCGGCGGTCGGCCGATCGGCGCCTGGGGCAACCGCGACTTCGCCCGTCACGTCGCCTACCTGCCGCAGGCACTGCCGGCCTCCGACGGCCTGCTCGTGCAGGAACTCGTCGCGTTGGGCCGCTATCCCTGGCACGGGGCGGTGGGCCGGCTCACGCCCCGGGACCACGCGGCGGTGGAAGCGGCCATGCGGCGCACCGGCGTGCAGGTCTTATCCAGGCGGCAGGTGGACAGCCTCTCGGGCGGAGAGCGCCAGCGAGCCTGGCTCGCCATGATGCTGGCGCAGGAGGCGCGTTTCCTGCTGCTGGACGAGCCGACGTCGGCGCTCGACCTGGCGCATCAGGCGGAAATCCTCGGACTGATCCGCCGTCTGGCACGGGAGGACGGAACCGGCGTCGTCATCGTGCTGCATGACGTGAACATGGCGGCGCGGCATTGCGACAGCATCCTGGCGCTGTCGGCGGGGCAGGCGCTGCTGCGCGGCGCCCCTGCCGACCTGATGCAGCCGGCGCTGCTGGAGCGGCTCTATAAGGTGCCGATGGGCGTACTGGCGCATCCTGCGACGGGAGAGCCGATCGGCTACCTGCAGTGATACGCGTCATCCCGCGCCGGATCCTGCTGGCCGCCCTGGCCGTGATGCCGACGCAGCCCGCCCTGTCCAAGGCAGCGCCACGCCTTGCGGTGATCGACTGGGGGCTGGCGGAGGCGGCGCTCGCGCTGGGCGTCGTGCCCGTGGCGGCGGCAGAACTGGATGGCTACGCGCGCTGGGTGAAAGCACCGGCGATGCCGCCGGGAGTCATCGACCTGGGCCTGCGCGGCGAGCCGAACCTCGAGGCGCTGCACCGGGCGGCACCGGACCTGATCCTGACGACCCCGCAATTCGCGCCGTTCCTGCCGAGGCTGGAACGCATCGCGCCAGTCGCCTCCTTCGCCACCTATCAGCCCGGCGGCAACCCGCTGGAGCGGTCCTTCGACATCGTCATGGATCTTGGCCGGCGGCTTGGCCGACCGGATCGGGCGGCGGCACTGCGGGCCGAGGCCGCCGCGGTCTTCGCGGCCGCTGCGGTGCGGCTTGACCGGGTGCGGCCCCTGCTGGTCGCCGGTTTCGTCGATCAGCGGCATCTGCGGGTCTATGGTGGCAACAGCCTGTTCGGCGCCACCCTGGCGCGGCTCGGCCTAGTGAATGGATGGACGGCGCCGACCAGCGCCTGGGGCTTCGCGACGGTCGGCGTGGAGCACCTGGCGGTGTCGCCCGAGGCGCAACTCCTGCTGCTCGATCCGATGCCGCCGGACCTGCGGGCGAGCCTGCCGCGCAATCCGATCTGGCAGGCCCTTCCGGCGGTGCGGGCGGGGCGCGTCACGCTGCTCCCGCCCTGCTGGGCCTTCGGCGGATTGCCCAGCGCGATGCGCTTTGCCGATCTGCTGGCGGCAGGCTTGGCGGATGGCTGACGCGGTGTTGCTGCGGCCGCCGGGGGCCATGCCGGGCCGGCCGATGCTGGTGCTGGGCGCCCTGCTGCTTTTGGCCGCGTCGCTCAGCGGGCTGCATCTGGCGGAGGCCGTGCCGCCCTCGCAGTGGTGGCAGGCGCTGACCGATCCGGACCCCATGGCGATGGGCCAGACCGTGTTGCGCCACGCGCTGCTGCCACGGCTGTGTGTCGCGCTGCTGTGCGGCGCGGCGCTGGCGCTATCCGGCGTCGTGTTCCAGCGCGTGCTGCGCAACCCGATCGCCTCTCCCCTGACCCTCGGCGTCTCCTCCGGCGCCCAGCTTGCGCTTGGCGCCGCCCTGCTCTGGGCGCCCTGGCTGCTGGCGGCATCGCGGGAGGTGGTGGCGATGGTCGGCGCCTCGCTGGCGCTCGCGCTGGTGACGGCGCTGTCCTGGCGGCGTGGCCTGGCACCCACGACGGTGGTGCTGGCGGGGCTGGTGGTGGGGCTGACGGCCTCCGCACTCTCAGCCGCCCTGATCTTGATGAACGGCGAGTACCTGCTTTCCCTGCTGATCTGGGGCGCCGGGTCGTTGACCCAGTCTGGCTGGGACCCGGTGCTGTCGCTGGCGCCGCGCCTGGCCGCGGCGGGACTGGCGGCCTGGCTGCTGCGGCGGCCATTGACGCTGCTCGGGCTCGACGATTCCAGCGCGCGATCGCTCGGCCTGTCCTTGACGCTTGGGCGGCTCGCGGCGTTGGCGCTGGCGGTGTGGCTGGCGGCCATAGTCGTGGCGCAGGTCGGCGTCATCGGCTTCGTCGGGCTTGGGGCGCCGGCCCTGGCGCGGGCCCTGAGCGTTCGCGGCGTCGGCGGCCTGATGCTGTGGTCGTCCGGCTTCGGCGCCGCGCTGCTCTGGCTGGCCGATGGGCTTGTGCAGCTGGGCCAGGGCGTCCGCGGCGATCTGCTGCCCGCCGGCGCCGCGACGGCGGTGCTCGGCGCCCCGCTGCTCCTCTGGCTGCTGCCGAGGCTGCGCAGCCTGGCGCCGGCCAGCGCCACGGTGGGCAGCCTGCCCCGGCGGCTGGATCGTCCCTGGCTGCTCGTGGCATCGCTGGGGCTGGGGCTGGCGCTGCCCGGCCTGATCTGGCTCGCGCTCGCCCTGGGTCGCGGGGCGGAGGGCTGGTGGCTGGCGACGGGCGGGGAGTGGTCGGCCCTGCTGCCCTGGCGCGGTCCGCGGCTCGCGGCCGCGATGGCCGCCGGGGCGATGCTGGCCGCCTCGGGCACGCTGCTGCAACGGATCACTGGCAATCCCATGGCGGGGCCGGAGGTGCTGGGCCTCGGCGCCGGTGCGGGCTTCGGGCTGGCGGTGCTGCTGGTGGCGGTGCCGGCGCCGGGTCAGGCCTTGCAACTCCTCGCCGCCTCGGGAGGGGCGGGGCTGGCACTGGCCTTGCTGCTGCTGGCGACCCGGCGCAGTGCCCTGGCGCCGGAGCGACTTCTGCTCGCGGGCGTTTCCCTTTCCGCGCTGTTCCACGCGCTGGTCTCGGCCTTCCAGGCTTCTGGCGATCCGCGCGCCATCCCGCTGCTGGCCTGGCTCACCGGCTCCACCGCACGGCTTGGGCCGGAGGACGCGGTGCTGGCGGTCGGGGCGGCGACGCTGCTGCTGCCGCCGCTGCTGCTGGCCGGCCGCTGGCTCACGCTGTTGCCGCTGGGCGATGGCGTGGCGCGGGGCCTTGGGCTGCGGCCGGAGGCTGCACGGCTGGTCCTGGTGCTGGCCGCCGCGATGCTCGCGGCCGCAGCCACGCTGATGGTCGGGCCGCTGAGCTTCGTGGGGCTGATGGCGCCGCATCTGGCACGGCTGATCGGATTGCACGCCCCACGGCCGCATCTGGCCGGTGCTGCCGTGATCGGCGCCCTGGTGATGGGGCTGGCGGATCTGCTGGGTCGCAGCGTCGCCTTTCCCTATCAGCTTCCGGCCGGCCTGATCGCCGCGCTGATCGGTGGGCCCTACCTCATGGCCCTGCTGGCGCGGGGCGCAAGATGAAGGGCTTCCCGCTGCTGCGGGGCGACCAGGCGCCGCTGGTCGAGAGCCTGGTGCCGCTGCCGGCGCCCGGCGCCCTGCCGGCCAGCCTGCTGCTGCAGGCCGGCGGCGGCGCCACGCTGCTGGCGGCGGCATGGCGGCACCGGCCGGAGGTCGACCCCCGCGCCTTGGCTTCGCTGTGGTCGCGCTGGTATTTTGCCAAGCTGATCCCGCCGGTGTTGTTGTGCGGGGTAGCGGACGGTCGGAGCCTGCCCCTCAACCTTGCGGAAACCGCCGTGCTGCTGGGGCCGGAGGGGCTGCCACGGTCCATCGCGCTGCCGCATGCCGGACGGGTCGAAGCGGAAGCCTGCCCTTTCCGCCGTTTCGCACCCCTGGTCCGCCACCATGTCGCGGCGGTGGTGGAGGCGCTGTCGGCGGAGACGCGGCTGGCGCCACGCATCCTCTGGAACAATGCCGGCGTCTACGCCGACTGGGCGGTACGCCGGATGGTGGACGCGGGGTTGCCGCATGCCAGGGCGTCCCTCGCGCTGGTCCAGGCGCCGGATTGCCCGGACGGCACGCCGAACCCCCTTCACGCCCCGGTTTGCGAGCCGGAGAGCCGCGACGGCATCCGCTGGCGCCGGCATTGCTGCCTGCTGTTCCGGTTGCCTGGGCAGGATTGCTGCCGCGCCTGTCCGCGTCTGCGCAAAAACCGGGCGCCGGGGGTTGATGATAATGCGAGGCAGTCGCATTAAGGCGCCTTGGACCCTCGAACCCCAAGGCTCTTCATGCGATTCGACCGGCGCCTGACCCGCCTGCTCTGCACCACCGCGCTGTTCGGCCTGCCGATCCTTGCGGCCCAGGGCCAGACCGAACCTGCCAACGAACCGACCGGCGAAGCCGTCAGCCTGCCGCTGGTCCAGGTGCAGGGCCTCGCCGCGGGCCAGCGGTCGCGTGGCCTTGCGGCACCGACGGCCACCACCGGCAGCAAGACCGAAACGCCACTGGCCGAGACGCCGCAGGCGATCTCGGTCATCACCCGCGACCAGATGGACCTGCGCCAGGTGCAGGGGCTGAGCGAGGCCATGCGCTACTCGGCCGGGGTACGGAGCGACAACTACGGCGAAAACCCCCGCTACGACTGGTTCATGCTGCGAGGCTTCACCGCGCACACCGACGGCGTCTATCTCGACGGCCTGCGCTTCGATGCCGGTGCCCTGACCGGAAAGCCCGAGGCCTGGGGGTTGGAACGCGTGGAAGTGCTGCGCGGCCCGGCCTCCGTGCTGTTCGGGCAGAACGCGCCGGGCGGTATCGTCAACCTGGTCTCGCGCCGCCCGACCGACACGCCGCAAGGCGAGGTGCGGCTTTCGGCCGGCTCGCATGACCGGCTGCAGGGTGCCTTCACCAGCAGCGGCCGGCTGACGGAGGACGGTACCTGGTCCTACAGCCTGACCGGACTGCTGCGGCAATCCGACACCCAGGTCGACGTCACGCCGGATGACCGCGCCTTCATCGCCCCTGCGCTGACCTGGCGCCCAAGCGCCGATACGCGGCTGACGCTGCTGTCGCACTACCAGTATGACGAGACGCTGGGCAGCGAGTTCCTGCCCTTCTCCGGGACCGTCATCCCCTCCGCCTTCGGCCGCATCCCGCGGTCCCGCTTCACCGGTGAGCCGTCCTTCGATGTCTTCACCCGCCGACAATACGGCCTGGGCTACGAGTTCGAGCACCGTTTCGACGAGACCTTCACCGTGCGGCAGAACCTGCGCTACGGGCATGTCGATGGCGATTGGCGGCAGACCTACGGGCTCGGCGTGCAGCCGGATGGCCGGACGCTGAACCGCTACGCCTATGAAAGCCGGCGCGAATCCACGACCTTCCAGGTGGACACGCAGCTGCAGACACGCTTCGCCACGGGCGCCGTGCGACACACGCTGCTGACCGGGCTCGACTATGGGCGTGCCAGTTTCGAGAATGCGCAGTTCGGTGCGGTCGGCACCCCGCTCGATCTCTACGCCCCGGTCTATGGCAACGTCGTCACCGCGCTATCGCCGCTGTCGAACGATCTGCAAACACGCGATCAGCTTGGCCTCTATGTCCAGGACCAGATGCGCTATGGCAACTGGGTGCTGACGCTGGGCGGGCGGCAGGACTGGACTACGACGGAGACCGAGAGCCGCCTGCGCGGCGTGACGACCTCGGCGGAGGATTCGGCGTTCAGCGGGCGTGTCGGGCTCGTCTATCTCGCGCCGAACGGCCTCGCGCCCTATGCCAGCTACACCACGTCCTTCCAGCCGCAGCTCGGCACGACCGCATCCGGCGCGGCGTTCCGACCGACCGAGGGTGAGCAGTACGAGGTCGGTGTGAAGTTCCAGCTGCCCGGCCGCAACAGCTTCGTGCAGGCCGCCGCCTTCGAGATCACGCAGAGCAATGTGCTGACCTCGGATCCGGCAAATCGGCTGTTCCGCGTGCAGACCGGCGAGGTGCGGGTGCGCGGCTTCGAGTTGGAGGCCGTGGCCGAGGTAACCCCGGCGCTGCGGGTGCTCGGCTCCTACACCTACCTTGATGCGGAAATCACCCAGGCCAATGACGGTACCGCCGGTAACCGGCCGAACGGCGTGCCGGCGCACACGGCGAGCGTCTATGGCGACTACAGCTTCCGGAACGGCGCGCTGCGCGGCATCGGCCTCGGCGCGGGCGTGCGCCATGTCGGCAACACGCCGGTGGGCAACGCGAATGCCGGCCTGGTCCCTTCCGTGACGCTGCTCGACGCCGCGATACGCTTCGACCTGGAGCGACTGGGCCCTTCGCTGCGCGGGATGCGCTTCAACCTGAGCGCCAGCAACCTGACCGACGAAACCTATGTCGCCACCTGCGACAGCGCCTCGGCATGCTTCTACGGAACCGGCCGGACCGTGCTCGGCACTTTGAGCTACACTTGGTGATTTCGCAGCGACAGCCCCGCCTGGCGCAGCTGTCCTCCAGTGCCGCAAGCCGGTTCCTCAGCGGCCGCACGTCGCCCTTCTGCAACCGTCGAGTAGAGAGGGCAGCCGGCGCGCAACCCGGCCCGCACGGCCTCATACTCCACCATGCCGGCCATCCGCAGGCCGCGGACGCGGCGGAGCTGGAGCGCCATGTCGTCCAAGTCGCGGATGGCCCGCAGGCTGGTGCGCTGCCGACCTTGGCGGCGTCGGCGAACTGCGTGTTCCGACGCAAAGCGGCCGGTGATTCCGGAAACGGTGGCCGACTTCCGTCGGTATCCGCAGCGTAGAAGCCGAGACCGTCATAGATCGCTCTTGGCCAGGCGCCGACCGGCCGGCCGCCGAAGCGCATGCTGCCGCTGCTAGCTTGCAGGTGGCGGCCGAGCAGACGCAGCAGCGTGCTCTCGCCGGCGCCATTCGGACCACTGACCCCATGTGCCTTGACACTCTGCAGAGCCAACTTCGGCTGATGCGTGGCAGCGGGCCGGGCTCGTCGCCACCCGCCTGCTCTACCAAGAGGCCAACAAGACCAAGGCCGCGCATCCTACCGTCGGGGCGGGGTGAGCGACGGGCTGTTCGGCTTTGCGCGTCACCCCGGGTTGGGCTTTGCGCCTGACCCTTACCGACGGGCCGTGCCAAGCGAAGGGTCGACCGCCGGCAGGCCAAGCAGGCTGTCGACCTGAGCAACAACGGCCGGCGTCAGGCTCCTGTTGGCTGCGGCGCTGAGCTGTTGGCTGCGCGCGCGGGAAATTGCCACGGCCCGAGCCTGCTCCTCTGCGAGATTGGTGGCAGGAAGGGAAATCGCCGCACGCATCGCCTGTTCATAGGACGCGATCTGTCCGACACGGGAATTCGATGCTGCGTTGGCCCGTGCGGTAGGCGACGCATGCGCTGCATTCAGTGCGCCAAGTGCTCGGGACAGGGATGCCCGATCCGCCGGCATGCCGATTTGGCCAGGAGCTCCGGCGCGACCGGCCGGGTCGGCCGGGCCGCGGCCTGGCCCTTGGTTGCCCGCGCGACCGGCCTGGCCGCCGGACCCACCGCGGCCGGCGTTGCCGCTGTTCCCGGCATTGCCACTGTTCCCGGCATTGCCGCTGTTCCCAGCATTGCCACTGTTCCCGGCGCCACCGCTGTTACCCGGACCTGAATCGCCCGCACTGCCGCCTCCGCTACCTCCGCCGCCGCTACCTCCGCCGCTACCTCCACCGCCACCGCCACCGCCACCGCCACCGCCACCGCCGCCACCACCGCCTCCGCCTCCGCCGCCGGCCGCAACGGCTTGGCTGCTGGCAAAGGAGAAGATCGGCAGCATCGGGGCCGCAAGCAGAAAGGCCGCAGCCAAGCTACCTGCCAGCAGACGTCTACGACGGGAGATGACCCCATGGGACGCAAAAGAAGTAGAAGATTGGCTCTGTCTGGCTTGCATGGTTACGTGCCTCCGCATTTCGTCAGAGCTCACTGATCTTTAGTTAAGTCAGAAATGGGGCGGCGCACCCAGAGTGCCTAAATCTATCGCTATCGTGATGAAATGCGGGCATGGGCTCAGTCGCCGTCGAGGTTCGGCAGGATCAAGCGGCGCTCTGCCCTAGCCGCCAGACCCAACGACCGCTCCAGCCCTACTCCCGGACGATCCTGGGTTTGCCGCTTCCTTAGCGGACGGTCCCAGCGGCGCGGAAAGTGGCGCTCGCGGCCTGCTCGAGCGAGGCGCCCGCGACGTTTGTCTCGTTCAGGATCGCTGGATGTTGAGGCTCCGTCCGACCGGGTTGCGCTGCAACATCGCGGGCTGACTGGTCGTGCTGGCAGGGAACGGAGCACATGGGGTGCTATCCGCCCACCGTCTGAATTACCCGATGTTTGGCGTCGCCGCCGACTGTTCCAGCCATCGCAGGACCTGCGGATGCGCGCAGGCTGTGACGTTGAACCGCATCCATGGCGACCGCTCCAGATGCGGCCGGAACACCAAGCCGGGCGCCAGCATGATGCCCTGCGACGACGCGCTGTCCGTCAGCACCAGCGCGTCCTCCACCTGTGGAAAGCGCGCCCACAGGAACATGCCGGCCTCCGGCTCGACGAACAGCTGCATCCCAACGCGCTCGAAGGCGCGGATCGCCTCAAGCCTTGCCTCCCCGAGCCGGCCGTGAAGCTGCGCCAGAAATTTACGGTAATGGCCATCCACCAGGACCAGGTACAGCAGGCGCTCCATGAACTGCGAGCTGGTGATGCTCGACAGCATCTTCACGTCCGTCAGGTCATTTGCAATGGACTGGTGCGCCGCCAGGAACCCGACCCGCAGGCTGCCCGACAGCGTCTTCGAGAAGCTCCGCACATGGATCACCCGCCTGAGCTGGTCGAGCGCCGCCAGGCGCGGTGTAGGCTTGACCTGCAGGTCGCAGAAGATGTCGTCCTCCACCACCAGGAAGTCGCACCGCTCCGCGATCTGCAGCAGGCGGAAGCTGACGTGCGGGCTCATGTTGGTGGATGTCGGGTTCTGCAGCACGGATTGCGTGAAGTAGATACGCGGCTTGTGCTCGGTGGCGAGCCTCTCCAGCGCCGTCACGTCGGGCCCGTCGGCATTGCGTGGCACGGCGAGCAGCCGAGCACCGTGCAGCCGCAGATTGCCGAACAGGTTGTAGTAGCCGGGGTCGTCGACCAGCACCGCATCGCCTGGCCGAACGAAGTGCCGCATGATCAGGTCCAGGGCCTGGCTGGTCCCCTGCGTCAGCACGATCTGCGAGGCACCGACTGATATCCCCTGTTCCGACAGCAGCAACGCCAGATGCTCGCGGAGCGGCAGGTAGCCGAGGGGATTGCCGTACTCGATCAGGTGCGCGCCGTTCTTGCGCGCCAGCGCGCCGAGGCTCTGCCGGATGCCCATCTCGTCCATCCACGCATTGGGCAGCCACGGGCCACCGGTCAGAATGGTTCCGTCCGGCGCCTGCAGCAGCCGGCGGATCAGAGAGACCAGCTCCTCGTTGCGCTTCTGCCCGTCCTGCGGCGGCTGACGTCCCGCTTCCTCGCGAACCGGCGTGACGAAAAAGCCGGCGCCGCGCCGGGCCTCGAGGTAGCCCTGCGCCACCAGCCGGTCATAGGATTCGACGGTGGTGAAGCGACTGACCCCGAAGGCCTCGGAGAAGCTGCGGATCGACGGCAGGCGGGCGCCGGCGCGCAGACACCGGTCGTCGACCTGTTGACGGATGGCGCCAACGATCTGGTCGACCAGTGGGCGTGGGTCCTGCGGGTTTACTCGGATCGGGATCATCGCGTGTTCAACCCCCCAGAAGCGTGTGACTGGCCTGCTCCCGCGACCAGTACAGTTCAACAAGGTGTCCGTCGCACTGTACATGTTTGTTAGCTGAAGCCACCGCCAGTGTGCCGCCTGTGTCAAACCCGGAGACCCGCCGATGAGCACCAGCCAGGTTGCGGCACCACCGCCCGCCGACCACGCAGCGGTCAAGGCCAAGCAACAGGCCGCCTGGGCGTCGGGCGATAATGCCGTCGTCGGCACCACGCTGCAGATCGTTGGCGAGACGTTGTGCGAGGCCGTGGACCTCCGAGCCGGACAGCGCGTGCTGGATGTTGCCGCCGGCAACGGCAATGCCACACTGGCGGCGGCGCGGCGCTATTGCCACGTGGTCTCGACGGACTACGTCCCAGCCCTGCTGGAACGCGGCCGTGAGCGGGCATTGGCAGAGCGGCTCGAAATCGAGTTCCGCCAGGCCGATGCCGAGGCACTGCCTTTCGACCAGGGCACCTTCGACGTCGTCGTCTCCACCTTCGGCGTGATGTTCACGCCCGACCAGGAGCGCGCCGCGGCCGAACTGCTCCGCGTCTGCCGGCCTGGTGGCAAGATTGGCCTGGCCAACTGGACGCCGCACGGCTTCATCGGCCAGTTGTTCAAGACCATCGGCAAGCATTTGCCACCGCCGCCCGGCCTCAACTCACCGGCGCTCTGGGGCACCGAGGAGCGCATCGAGGCGATGTTTGGCGGGCAGGCCGCATCCATCAGGATCGAGAAGCGGGCCTTCGTGTTCCGATACGGGTCGGCGCGGCATTGGCTCGACGTGTTCCGCGGCTACTACGGACCACTGCTGAAGGCTTTCGCGGCGCTCGAACAGGAGGCGGCTGCGGCCCTGGAGCGCGACGTCATCGACCTGGTCGCGCGGTTCAACCGCTCCGGCGACGACACCATGGTTGTCCCCAGCGACTATCTCGAAATCGTCATTACCCGCCGCTGACCACCCCATCGGAAGGACCATCCCATGCGCCGCTCACTGACCATCGCGCTCGCCGGGCTGATGTCGCTGCCCCTCGTCAACACGGTCGCGGCCCAGGACCACGCTCATGGCGGGCACGTCATGCTGCTGCCGGCGGAGTTGCGATGGGCCGACATCCCGTCACTGCCGCCCGGCGCCCAGATCGCTGTCATCGAGGGGCCGTTGAACGAAGCAAGGCCGATCACCGCGCGCCTCCGGTTTCCGGCCGACTATCGGTTGCCGGCGCACTACCATCCCGTCATCGAGCACGTCACCGTCCTGTCCGGCACCTTCCACATGGGCGGCGGCAACCGGCTGGACCCATCAAGAACCACGGCCCTGGGCGCCGGCGGCTTCGCCATCATGCCGCCCGGCGCGCCCCATTTCGCCTGGACGAGCGAGGAGACGATCGTCCAGATCCACAGCGTTGGCCCGTGGGGTATCACCTACGTCAACCCAGCCGACGATCCGCGGCGCCAGTAGGCGGGCTCACAGCGGTACTGGCTGCGGCCGGAATCTTCTTGCACCAGGCCCAGGCCCTTCATTGAAAACAAGAAAAGGACTGGAAGATGAGATCAACGATCGAAGTGAAGCGGTTCGAGACACCTGATCAGCTGCTTGACATGAAGCAACGTGGTCGGATCTCCATCATTCGGATGGCTGACGGCACTGCTGGGATGCATGCGATCTTCGAGCCGGGTTGGACCTGGGAGGCCGACGAGAAGCCGCTGCTCGGCTCGCCCGACTCCTGCCCGATGCGCCACACCGGATACTGTGTCAGCGGCAAGCTCGTGGTCCGCATGCTAGACACTGGGGTCGAAACGCAGATCGGCCGTGGCGACTTTTTCGAGATCCCGCCTGGGCATGATGCTTACGTTGAAGGCGCGGAGCGGGTCGAACTCGTCCTCTTTGCACCACCCGAACATCAGCATTGTTGGCAGCTAGACCAGACATCCGCCTGAGATAGGGGCGACCGGTCTCACAGTATGCCGGTTGCGAGGGTTGCGCCGGATAGTCCGGCACCGAGCCTCATGCATAGGAGACGGGTCATGGAGAAGCCTGTCGCTTACGTGGCCCTTGATGTGCGCAAGGAGACGATTGCGGTGGCGGTGGCCGCGGCAGACAAGGAGGGGCGAGGTCCGCGAATACGGCACGATCGTCAACACGCCGACCGCGCTGAAAGCATCGGCGGGCAAGCTGGCGATGTCGGGAACAGCGCTCCATTTCTGCTACGAAGCCGGACGGTGCGGCTACGGGATCCAGCGGCAGTTGAGCGCGGCCGGGTACGACTGCGTCGTGGTCGCGCGCTCGCTGATTGCGGATTCCGACGAAGCTGGCCGTGGGTTCCGGGCTCTCCCGCAGATTGTGTGGTGTCTGGCGCTGGGGAGGCAGGCTGCCCATTTACGATAGCCCTGAAGCAATCGACGGGTTCTCTTGTCGAAGCGCATTCTGCCGTTGATCCCCAGCGGCCTTGCGGTTGAGCAGATCGTGTCGTCGGCCAACCAGATCACCATCGTCACGGCGCTCCGTGCCACGAGCGCGGCTTGTCCAGGCTGTCATGGAACCTCCAGCCGCATTCATGGTGTCTACCGGCGTCGGCTGCGGGATCTTCCCTTTCAGGGCCGTCCGGCCGCGCTCTTGGTCCGGGTGCGCCGGTTTTGCTGCGCCAACCCCTGCTGCCCGTATCAAACCTTTGCCGAGCCGCTGGGGTCTATCGCAGCCCGCTCGGCAGGCCGCAGCGCGCGGCTGGCCGAGGTCCAGTGCCAACTCGGCCTTGCTCTGGGTGGGGAGGCCGGCGCCCGCCTTGCCGGGCGGCTGACCATGCCGGCCAGCCCCAATACCTTGCTGCGCCTCGTGCAGCGCGCGCGGACGCCCGAGCCTGCAGCGCCGCGCGTGCTGGCGGTCGATGACTGGGCCTGGCGTCGCGGCCAGACCTACGGATCCATCCTGGTCGACCTTGAGCGCAACCGTGTCGTCGACCTCCTGCCTGACCGCGAAACCGGCACACTTTCGGCCTGGCTGCGGCGCCATGACGGGGTCGAGATTGTCGCGCGCGATCGCGCTGGCGCCTACGCTGATGCCGTACGGCAAGGCGCACCGGATGCCATGCAGGTCGCGGATCGCTGGCACCTCCTCCGCAACCTCGGCGATGCGCTGCGGGGCGGCGTTGATCGCCACCGCGGTGCCGTCCATCATGCGGCGCGCGCCGTGTCGGAGCAGACCACCACCCCAACAGTGCACGTGCTTCCGCCGGCGACACGCGAGGAACTTCTTAGGGCGGACCGGCGACATCGCCGTCAGCTCCGCCATGAGGAGATGGCGCGGCTGCATCGGCAGGATCTGACCCACCACGAAATCGGCCGTGCCGTCGGCGCAAGCCTGCCCACGGTCTATCGCTGGCTCAAGGCCAATGGACCGCCGTCGCACAACAAGCCTGAGCAACCCAGAAATATTGGACCTCATGAGGCCTATCTGGCCCGTCGCTGGGCTGAGGGTTGCCGCAATGGCGCCCGGCTCTGGCGTGAACTCCACGCCCAAGGCTACCGAGGCGGCCTGCGCAGCGTGGTGCGTTGGGCGACGCGCCGCCGCCGCGAGGAGAGCGCGGGAGCAGCGGAGGCGCCCCGCCGCACCATGACCTGGCCCACCCCCTCGTCCCGGCGCTGCGCACGCCTGATCAGCACATCCCGTCACCAGATCGACGCGAAGGAGCAGGCCTTCGTCGATCACTTGGCCAGCGCCGCGCCCGATTTGATCCGCGCCGGCCGCCTCGCCATCGCCTTCGCGAAGTTCCTCCGAAAGCGCCGCCCCGACATTGCAAGCGCCAAGGCGACGCTGATTGGATGGATAGAAACCGCCCGGAGGGGCTTGCTGAACAGCTTTGCCCGCGGTCTTGAGCGCGACAAGGACGCCGTGGCTGCCGCCATGGCAACGCCATGGACCACCAGCCACGCGGAGGGCCAGATCACGCGCCTCAAGGCGATCAAGCGCTCCATGTACGGCCGCGCCGGCTTTCACCTGCTGCGCCAACGTGTGCTCCTGACCGCATGACCAGGAAGGTATCAGGGCGCCGGCCGTGGCCTCTGGTTCACGCTGGCGGCAACCCTCCGCAACCTCAGTTCCTGCCGCAGCAGAGCTTGTATTTTCGCCCCGACCCGCAGGGGCAGGGCGCGTTGCGGCCAATCTTCGGAACGCGTCCGCGGCTCCGTTTGGTCTTCCAGAACCGGTCGATGGCCACCACGCAGGGCGCGATCATGTTTGGCACCTCGGCGAGCAGTTCGTCGAGGCGATCCTCGTCCACGTCGAGATCGAACTCGTCGGTGCCGCGCGCCAGCAGCAGGATCGGCATCATCAGCGAGCCGGCATCGCGGTGGCTGAACAACGGATCCCAAGCGGTGGGACGCAGGCCGACAGCTTCGAGGAACCCTTCCGCCCAGAGGTCTGCGATGACCTCGCCTGTCTCATTGGTCAGGAACAGTGGCTCGAGGATGCCCTCCTCGTCCTGCAGGCCGTGAATGATCTCGTTGTAGCGGGCCATGATGGCACCGAGCATCGCCTCCGCCTCGGCAGCGTCCTCGAACACCGGCGGCTCGTCGCCCCACACGAAGTGTAGCCATTCGCTCGGCATGATGATCTGTGGACCAACAGCAATGCCAGCCAGAAACCCGTCCAGCTCCGACAGCTCCATCGCGTCTTCGGGTGCACGGCTGGAGCTAAGCCAAGCCTCAAGCAGATCGAGGCCCAGCAAGTCCGTTCCTGCAGAACGCGGATCCTGCTCCATGGCCGCCCCCATGTCCGAGCGTGCAGCGTAGACGTCTGCCCCCAGCCGGTCACGAGCGAATGCTCAGTCCAGCAGTTCATGCCGGCGGTTGACGCGCTGACGCCAAGCAAGCGTCGGAACAAACCACATAAAATGCGGGAGAGCCGGGTTCCGATTGAAGCGGGCCACCTGTTCCGAGCGAAGCCGGCCGGGGTTGTGGTGGCGGTCTGCGAGCGGACGGAGTTTGGCCTAGCATTCCCCCTCGGCGTCAGCTGCGACGGCACGGCGGGCGGCACGGCGGCGCATGGACTTGTCCTTGAGCTCGATGCGGTGGGCGTTGTGGACGAGGCGGTCGAGGATGGCGTCGCCGATGGTCCGGTCGGCGATCCATTCGTGCCAGGAGGGCATCGGCAGTTGGCTGGTGACTGCGGTGGCGGCGCGGCCGTGGCGGTCGTCGATGACCTCCAGCAGGTCCCGGCGCCCCTCAGCGGTCAGCGGCGTCAGACCCCAGTCGTCCAGGAACAGGACCAGCACCCGCGCCAAGCCCTTCAACATGCGGGCGTAGCGGCCATCGCCCTTGGCCAGCGGCGCCTCCAGCAGCCGCGGCAGGCGCTCGTAGAGCATGCTGCGTCTGTCGCGGCAGGCCTTGTGTCCGAGGGCGCAGGCCAGCCAGGCCTTGCCCGCCCCGGTCGGCCCCGTCAGCAGCACGCCCTGGTGGCTGTCGATCCAGTCACCGCTGGCGAGGCGTTGGAACATGGCGCGGTCGAGGCCACGGGCAGCGCGCCAGTCGACATCCTCGATGTAGGCGGACTGGCGCAGCCCAGCGAATTTCAGCCGGGCACGCATGCGCCGGTTCTCGCGGCCGGTCGCCTCGTGCTCGACCAGCAGGGCCAGGCGTTCCACAAAGCCAAGGCCATCGAGATCCGGCTGTCGGCTCTGCTCCTCGAGGGCCTGCGCCATGGCGACCAGGCCCAAGGGCGCGCAACCGCTCGCTCGTCGGGTTGGTAAGCATGCTGTCTCCTCAGTGGTAGCCGCCGCCGCCGCGGATGTTCGGGTGCCGGATGGACGGGGTGTCCGGCACGGGCTCGGGCGCGTAGGCACGGTCGAGGCCGTTGTGCAGGGTGCGGGGCACTGCACCGCACGGCGATCGAGCCATAGCTGCGGGCGCCGATATCGAGACCGCGCTGGCAGGCCGCCTCCACCCGGCCAGCGCCGCAGCCGCGCACCAGGCCGAGGATGCCGAGGCAGGCCCGGAAGCTCTGCTCGGGGTGGGGCTTGGCGGCCACGATCGCCTCGACCATGGCGGCCGCTTCGGAGCCGATCGCCGCAGCATCACGGCGTAGCCGAGCCGGGGTCCAAGCGCGGCGACCGCACGAAGATCATCGTGCAGTGGCCTCCTAATGCCGATGCTCGTGGTCTTCCTGCTGACGGTGGCGGGTCTGCTCTATGCCATCCTCACCGACGTGGTGTTCGAGCGCGACCCCGGTGACGGCAAATCCGTGATCATCACCTGGACCCTCTACAACTTGGCGGTCTTGGCGGTGACAATGGCCGTGTGCGTCGAGCTGCCCCGCCGCGCCTCCGCCCATTCTCCGGGGTACGCTGCCAGTGGTGTCCGGTTCGGCGAGCGGCGGATGCGTGGCTGGGCGATGCGGCAGACGGCGGAGGATGCCTGGATCCGGGGCGGACCGTTGCCGAGACCGGTGCCGAGGTAGAGCTCGACCTGCCCGCGATCGAGGCGCTTCGCGCCAGGGTCACCCTACGCGAGGATGCGGGCGTTGCATTGGCGCCTCTGCCGACGGCGCAATAGCAGGTGGCGCTGCTAACTTGGCTGCACACGCAGGAAGGCTCGGCCGGCACACGGCAGACCCATCTGGATGGTCTGCTGACGGCGCTTGGCCGCCGGGCCTCTGAGAGCAACAAGAAGCTGATTGACCCGTGCGGGACCACCACCGCAGATAAAAACGGCAAAGCAACAAGATCAAGTAGGAGTGACCGGCGCAGGCTGGGCCAGAGGTTGATTTATTTCCTCAAGCGCAAACATCGTGTTTGGGCGATCCTCCTGGACGCCCGTTGCGCGTCACCTCCCGGACGCGAAGACAAACCCCGATTTCGAGACCCACATGCGTCCTCATGCCAAGACCACCATCCGCGTCGTACTGCTGATGAGCGTGTTGGGCCTCGCTGCCTGCGGCCGATCGCCCGGCGAGCGCGCTTTGACCGGCGGCCTGCTGGGCGCCGGCGCCGGAGCTGGCGTCAGTGCCGTTGCAGGTGGCGATCCCGTCGCCGGCGCGCTGATCGGCGCCGGCGTGGGTGCGGTTGGCGGCGCGCTCACCGCGCCGCAGCGCAGTTCTGGCGGTGGCCCGCCCCGCCACAGCCGAAGCCGCCATAACCGCCGCTACTAAGGACTGGCGCTACTGCGAGAGATGAGATCGAGCTCACTCAGCCGCACGCGCTGATCGCGGCTTAACAGGCTGCGGAAATTCGGCTTTTCGAATCGCGCATGATTTGATTCCCCGGCCCTGCGTGGTCGGCGGCCGTTGGGATGCGCGGAGCGGATCGTCAGACCGGTTCGATGTTCAGCTACCTAAGCCTGGAGGAGATAGTTCCAGTCGGGCATCCGCTGCGGCTGATCCGGCTGCTGGTGAATGGGGCGTTGGTGCGGCTGTGGGGTGAGTTCGACAAGCTGTACACGGTCGGCGGTCGCGATTCGATTGCACCTGGGAAGTTGTTGCGGGCGCTGTTGCTGCTGGCATTCTTCTCGGTGCGGTCGGAACGCCAGCTGATGGAGCAGATCAGCTACAACATGCTGTTCCGCTGGTTCATTGGCCTGGCGATGGATGCGCCGGCGTGGGACGTGACGGTGTTCACCAAGAACCGGGACCGGCTGTTGCGGGGCGACATCGCGCGGCAGTTCTTCCAGGCGGTGCTGGCGGCGCCCGAGGTCAAGCCGCTGCTGTCGTCCGAGCATTTCTCGGTGGATGGCACGCTGCTGGACGCCTGGGCCTCGATGAAGAGCTTCCGGCCGAAGGATGGCTCCGGCGCGCCGCCTAGGCCGGGTCGCAACGGCGAGCGGGACTTCCATGGCGAGAAGCGGAGTAACGAGAGGCACGCCTCGACCACCTACCCAGAGGCGCGGCTGGCGCGCACGTCGAACGGCCGGGCACGTGGTGATGGAGAACCGCAACGGGCTGGTGGTGGCGGCCAAGGCGACGCTGGCGATCGGCACGGCGGAGCGCGAGGCGGCACGGGAGATGGTGGCCGGGTTGGCCCGCGGTGCGCGGGCGACGCTGGGCGCCGACAAGAACTACGACACCCGCGACTGCGTGGTCGAACTGCGCGACCTCGGCGTGACGCCGCACGTGGCGCAGCACATCAACGGCCGTCGCTCGGCGATTGATGGCCGCACCACGCGGCACCCGGGCTACGCCGTCAGCCAGCGCATCCGCAAACGGATCGAGGAGGTGCTCGGTTGCGCGCGACAGACCTTCGTGGAGCTGCTGCCGACCGAGGTTGCCCGGCGCTCTGGGCAGCACACCTCGCGGCTGGAGGAGCCGTGGGAAGCCCGGTGTCGCCACTCAGCCGGCCTGTGGGGTCACCTGCGCGCCGAGGGTTTGGGTGGCTACTCGCGGGTTGTCACCGAATGGGTCAGGCGGCCTCGGCGCAGCGAGCGGCCCGGAGGCGGCGCAACTGGCCGGGTGCCGCCGGCCAGGACCATTGCCCGGGTCATGCTAGCCGGCCGCGACCGTCTCGCGCGGGCGGAGGCGGTAAGGGTCACCACCGTTGAGGCGACCGTCCCGGCGCTGGCTACGGCACGGGATCTGGTCGGGCGCTACCACCGAGTGTTGCATTCGCGGACGCCGGATGCGTTGGCGACGTGGATCAACGACGTCAGTGCCAGCATGCTTGCTGCCTTGGGGCGGGGCACTGCGCTTGATCAGGCGGCTTGAGCCTGCAGATGATCCTCCCATCGCATTGAATCGCAAATGCATGGCGCAGTCGGCGGACTTGACCGGTCCAGGCTGGCTGACCATGCTCTGGGCTCGGGGCCAGTTCGCGATCGCCCCGTGAGGCTTCGGCCCAAGCATCGCGTCCATGCTCCGGCGCTTTGCGCCGAAGGAGGACGGTTGTGCCGGGTTCGAACATCGTTACGCCAGATCAGGTGGGGGTGAGCAGCGCCCTGGCAGCAGCACCGCCACGGTTGCCGTCTTTCGGCGAGGCGCTCAGGGTCTGGCTCAAGATCGGCCTGCTCTCCTTTGGCGGCCCGGCTGGGCAGATCGCCCTGCTCCATCGCGAGATCGTCGACGAGCGGCGCTGGGTTTCCGACGCCCGCTTCCTGCACGCCCTCAACTTCTGCACGCTCCTGCCTGGGCCCGAGGCCCAGCAGCTCGCAACCTATCTCGGGTGGCTGCTGCATGGCGTGCGGGGAGGGGTCGCCGCCGGGGCGCTGTTCGTTCTGCCAGGCATGGCGGTGATGCTCGGCCTCTCGATCCTCTACGCCACGCTCGGTGAGGTACCGCTTGTCGCGGCGCTGTTCTTCGGCCTGAAATGTGCGGTGCTCGTGCTGGTAGTCGAGGCGCTGCTGCGCGTGGCCCGGCGCGCGCTGAAGACCAATGAGGCTTGGGCTCTTGCCGCCGCCGCCTTCATGGCGCTCTACGCCTTCGGCATACCCTTCCCGATCGTGGTGCTCACCGCGGCCCTCATCGGCTACTTCGCGCCCGGAGCCTTCAAGGCGGGCGGCCACGGCACCGCCAAAGACGGCCCGCCAGCGGTGCTCGACGCCGTGCTGGCGGCGGATCCGGGTCGGCCTGCCCGACTGGCCGCCAAGGCTTGGCAGGCAGGCTGGGTCGCCGTAGCGCTCTGGCTCGCCCCGGTTGCCGTCCTGACGCTGCTGGTCGGCGGTGTCTTCGCCGACGTTGCCTGGTTCTTCTCGAAGATGGCGGTGGTCACTGTCGGCGGCGCCTATGCCGTGCTGGCCTATGTCGCGCAGGAGGCCGTGCAGGGCTATGGCTGGCTCACGGCGGACCAGATGCTGGTGGGTCTCGGACTCGCGGAGACGACGCCAGGGCCGCTCATTCTCGTCCTCCAGTTTGTCGGCTTTCTCGCGGGCTATGGCGCCGGCGGGCTTGCCTGGGGCGTGCTCGCCTCGGTGCTGACGGTTTGGGTGACTTTCGCGCCGTGCTTTGCCTTCATCTTCCTTGGCGCGCCCTACGTCGAGCGGCTGCATTCTAATCGCGCGCTGACGGGTGCCCTGGCCGCAGTCACGGCCGCGGTCGTCGGCGTTATCGCCAACCTGGCGCTCTGGTTCGGCCTGCGCGTGCTGTTCGCCGATGTGCAGCGATGGGAGGCGGGACCTGTCGGCTTCGATATCCCCAGGCTCGGCTCGATCGATCCACTCGCCCTGGCACTCGCCGCGCTGGCGGCGGCCTGCCTGTTCTGGCTGAAGCTCGGCCTTCTCCGGACGCTCGGTATCACCGCAGCGGTCGGCCTCGTCACGAAGCTCATCCTGGGATGAGGAGCGATCGGGCTGGATTGGCCAAGCGCAGCCTGCTGATAGCGGCTGGCGCGGCGGTCTCGGGCCGGGCGCATGCACAGGGGCAGCGCTGGCGGCAAGATTTCGAGAGAATGGCGACCGGTAGTCCGCCGTCAGAGTTCAGCATTGGGCTGGCGGGTGGCGGTCCTCCACCGCGCTGGCTCGTGCTGGAGGACCCATCGTCACCCGCTGGACCACGTGTGCTCGCGGAGACCAGCCGCGACCGCACCAATGCACGCTTCCCGGTCGCCGTGGTGGAGGGCTTTGAGGCGCGAGACGTCCGCGTCACGGCAAGCTTCCGGCCGGTAGACGGCCGGGTGGACCAGGCGGCCGGGCTGGTGGTGCGCTACCGAGACGCGCGGAACTACTACGTCGCCCGGGCGAACGCGCTCGAGGACAACGTACGCCTCTATCACCTGGTGAACGGACGGCGGACCTAGTTCGCGGGCATCGACATCCGCGTGCCCCGCGACCGCTGGCAGACCCTCGGGCTGGCGGTCCAAGGCGACCGCTTCGAGGTCTCGCTCAACGGGCAGGTCGTGTTCGGCGCGACCGACCGGACCTTCCCTGGCGCCGGCCGGGTTGGGTTCTGGACAAAGGCGGACAGCCTCACGCATTTCGATGCGCTCGAGGCGGAGGCGCTGGGATGATCAGACGCGAAGTTGCCGACCAGCGCCGGAGGGGGCGCCGGTGACGGACGGGACAGCCGACAGAGCCGCAGCGACTGGGACCATGCCCACCGCGGCGAGCGGTAACCCGATCCGCCGGATCCTCGTCGCGAGGGCCCTGCGCGACTTCGGCGATGGCCTCATGGCGGTGCTGCTGCCCGCCTACCTCCTCGCGTTCGGCTTCGGCGCCGCGGAGGTCGGGGTTGTCGCCACGCTGGCGCTGCTTGGCTCGGCGCTGATGACTCTCGGCGTGGGTGTCGCCGGCACCCGTGCCGATCCGCGGCTTCTGCTCCTGCTCGCGGCCGGGCTGATGACGGCGACGGGCGTCGGCTTCGCCTTGGCGGCGGGCTTCATGGCCATCGCCCTGGTCGCGCTGTTGGGCACCATCAACCCGTCCGCCGGCAGCGTCAGCATCTTTGCCCCGCTGGAGCAGGCGCTGCCGACCGGTGCATCGTCCGACACCGCCCGCACTGCCGTCTTCGCGCGCTACAGCCTGGTCGGCGCGATGGCGGCCGCCGTCGGAGCGCTCGCCGCCGGCGTGCCCGAACTCTTGGCCCGCACCGGCGTCACGGAGCTTGAGGCGCTGCGATCGTCTTTCCTGGTCTACGCCGCCCTCGGCGTCGCCTGCTTCCTGGCCTACCGCTCGATCCCGGTGCTGCCGGCCGCGGACCGACGCGAGCGCCACGCACCGCTTGGTCCCTCGCGGGGGATCGTCGTGAAGCTCGCCGCGCTGTTCAGCGTGGACAGCTTCGCGGGAGGGCTCGCTGTTCAGGCGCTGCTCGCGCTCTGGCTGTTCGAGCGTTCGACCTCTCGCTGGCGCAGGCAGGCCTGTTCTTCTTCTGGTCGGGAGTGCTGTCGGCCTTCTCCTTCCCGGTCGCTGCCTGGCTTGCGGGGCGGATCGGGCTGATCAACACCATGGTCTTCACGCACATCCCGTCGAGCCTGTGCCTCATCGCGGCGGTGCTCGCACCGAGCGTCGAGGTCGCGCTCGGCCTGCTGCTGCTGCGCTCGGCGCTGTCGCAGATGGATGTGCCGACGCGGACCTCCTATGTCATGGCCGTCGTCACCCCGCCCGAACGCACGGCGGCGGCGAGCTTCACGGCGGTGCCGAGGGGGCTGGCAGCCGCGGCTGGGCCAGCAATCGCCGGCACCATCTTCGCTGCTGGATACGAGACCGCGCCCTTCATCCTCTGCGGCGTGCTCAAGATCCTCTACGACCTGGCACTGCTCTGGGCCTTCCGCCACATCAAGCCGCCGGAGGAGCGGTAGCCGGCGACGCCGCTGCCAGGCGCGCCAGACTCAGCACGCCGCTGAGCTTCAGAGATACTTGGTGATAGCCTTGAACTCCTCAATCGGCGCACGGGCAGCACGCGGAATGGCACCGATGACATGGTCCAGGCAGTGATCGAGGTGATCGTGGATGAGGGTGCGTTTGGCCTTGGTAATGGCCGCTTCCACCGCGTGAAGCTGCTGGGCGATGTCCAGGCACGGCCGGCCCGCTTCGATCATCTCGACCACGCTACGCAGGTGACCCTCCGCCCGCTTCAGCCGCTTGACGATCTCGGGGTGGGACCCGTGGACATGCGCTACGCTCATGTAAGATTCCTATCCATCTGGTAGGGATATGGTCAATCTGCTATCGGCGCTGGAGGCACCGGATTGGAGCAGCCACGCGGCATGAGGGGGTTCCGACACATCGTCAGGCTGCTGCTCGTGGCCTTGCTGATCTGCACCTTTGCGCCGCCGCTGGCCGCGGTGTCGACGCATGGTGCCGATGACCACGTCCATGCCACGGACGATCCGGGTCTGCCTGGCTCCCACGATGCCGCCGACCACACGATCGCGGACCACCTGCATGAGGCGGTGACCGCGCGCCCGGCCAACCTGACACCGCGATGGATGCCGCGTGCCCGACTTGCGAGATCGGGGCAGGAGGACCTTGCGCCGACGCCACGCGACAGAATGGAACGGCCGCCCCGCGAGCTCGGCTGAGCTTCCCATGCCGCCGTCTTCGGACAGCTTGTCCCCTTCCCACCTATGCGGTCCCACAACATGAATCCGATCATCGCGGGCAACCAACGCCTGTCGCGAATCCCGTGGCTATGCGTCCTCGTCTTGGGTCTCACCCTTCTCGGCGCCACCGCGGAGGCGCTCGCCCATGCCGTGGCCGAGGGCGACAAGGGCTACATCCAGGAGATTACCGGCGTTCACCTGCTGCCCTTCGTCTATTTGGGCGCGAAGCACATGGTGACCGGCTACGACCACATCCTCTTCCTGTTCGGCGTCATCTTCTTCCTCTACCGGCTGCAGCACATCGCCATCTATGTCAGCCTGTTCGCGCTTGGCCATTCGACCACGATGCTGGCCGGCGTTTATTTTGGCATCGGCATCAACAGCTACCTGATCGACGCTATCATCGGGCTGTCCATCGTCTACAAGGCCCTGGACAACCTTGGCGCCTACCAGCGCTGGCTCGGCTTCCAGCCGAACACAAGGGTGGCGACGCTGATCTTCGGCTTTTGCCACGGCTTCGGCCTGTCCTCAAAGATCCTCGATTACGACATCTCGCCGGACGGGCTGCTGCCGAACCTGCTCGCCTTCAATGTCGGCGTCGAGGTCGGCCAGCTGCTGGCGCTCGGCGCCATCCTGATCGCCATGGGCTTCTGGCGCCGCAGCCCGAGCTTTCTCAGCCACGCCCACACCGCCAACGTCGTGATGATGTCCGCCGGGTTCGTGCTGATCGGCTATCAGCTCACCGGCTGGTTCGTCTCGTGAGGAACCCTGACATGTACAACACCGACCTTCCGACCCGGGCCGAACTGCCCTCCTCGAAGCAGTTGCTGCGTTCCACCGCCATCGCAGCTATCGCCGCCGCTGCAATCCTGGTCGCGGTGGTGCTGCCGGCCGAATACGGTATCGACCCAACCGGCATCGGCCGTCCGCTCGGCCTGACGGAGATGGGCGAGCTGAAGATGCAGTTGGCCGCGGAAGCCGAGGCCGACCGCGCAACACCCGCCGCAACGCCGGGGCCCGGCTCCAGCCTGCCCGGGGCGATCTTCGCCGGGCTGTTCATCCGTCCGGCCGCTGCACAGACACCGGCGCCCGCAGCCGCGTCGCGGACCGACGAGACCACCATCACGCTGCGACCGAACCAGGGCCTGGAAGTAAAGCTCGACATGCGTCGTGGCGCGCGGGCCAGCTACAGTTGGACCGCCACCGGCCAGGTCAATTACGACCTGCATGGCGAGCCGCCCAACCCCGGGCGAAACGCAGCGCACAGTTATAAGAACGGCCGTGGCTCTTTAGGTGAACAGGGCGAGTTCACCGCCATCTTTGATGGCACGCATGGCTGGTTCTGGCGCAACCGCTCCGGCCGTGATCTGACCGTGACCCTGCGCACGACGGGGAATTACGCACGCATCATCCGTCCCTGAAACCGGCCCCCCCCGCCGGCTTCGGCCGGCGGATAGTCACGGAGTTTGAAGCGCCGTGTTCAGCCCGCTCGCCAGCCGGACCTATCGCCACCTTTTCGCAGCGCAGCTGCTGTCGCTGCTCGGGACCGGCTTGGCGACCGTGGCACTCGGACTGCTGGCTTTCGACCTGGCGGGGGCCGATGCCGGTGCTGTGCTCGGCACGGCGCTGGCCATCAAGATGGTCGCCTATGTGGGTGTCGCACCCGTCGCGGGTGCGTTCGTGCATCTGGTGCCGCGCCGCAGCCTGTTGGTGGCACTCGACCTGCTGCGCGCCGCCATCGCACTCGTGCTGCCCTTCGTGACGGAGATCTGGCAGGTTTACGCCCTCATCTTCCTGCTGCAGGCCGGCTCGGCCGCGTTCACGCCGACCTTCCAAGCGACGATCCCCGACATCCTGCCGGAGGAGGCGGAGTACACCAAGGCACTCTCCCTCTCACGTCTGGCCTATGACCTCGAGGCGCTGGCGAGCCCGGCCATCGCGGCGGCTCTGCTCGGCGTCACCGGATACCACGCGCTGTTCGGGCTGAACGCGCTCGGCTTCCTCGCCTCGGCGGCGCTGGTGCTGTCTGTCGTGCTGCCCTCGCCACAGCCGGCGTCGGCGGCAGAGGGTGCCTGGCGGCGGACGACGCGCGGCGCACGCATCTACCTCGTCGTCCGTGAAGAACTCGGTTTCAGCGCCCGGCGAGCTGTGCTGAGGGCAGTGGAAGCGCCGGCGCGCTGATCGCGATGAGGCTGAG
>NZ_JBNXUN010000026.1:0-35153 GCF_050563525.1 Falsiroseomonas sp. HC035 | reverse complement strand
GGTTTCCCGGCGATTTTGAGGTGAACTCCGAGGCGAGCAGCAAAGGGAAGGCCAATGACGACCCCTGACGTGGCCGTGCGCCTCGGGCTGACGGCCGAGCAGGTCGAGGCTCTAACGACGGTGTCGAGCGGCGCTGGCGAGCCGCCGGAAGTGCTGGTCACCATCGAGGAGGTTGCGCGCCGCCTCGTCCAGGCCGTGCTCGAGTTCGACGACGGGCTGCGCCGACGTGAGCTGGGTGGTGTCGGCGATGGGCTGCTGCCAGGTCATCACGCGGCCGAGGCGGCCGATAGAGCGGCCGAGGGTTGGTCCGACGGGCTTGATCTGGACGCTGATGAAGTGGTGGCGTTCGAGCGTGTGGTGGCGGCCATGGGTCTCACGGCGATCACGGCTATCCGGGCGATGCTTGCTCCAGTGGTCAAGCGTGGCCGAATGATGGGCTGGTCGAAAGATTCAGAGGAGCGGCTAGAGACGATCGCCTTTGTCGCCGTTCGGGTGCTCCCGATGTCGATCATGCCGACCGGGATGATGTGGCCGATAGCAGAGCCGTTCCCGTGGTCGGAGCGAGAGGCCCTTGCGGTGGTGCTCGGCTACGAGGTTCGATGGACCGGCAGCCGAGACCAATTCCTGACCAAGTTGCGCGGCAGGTGGGAGATGAGCAATGGCCGTGCCGTTCTCTGGCAGTCCTGACCCCTCAGCTTAGGTCTGCCATAGCACCGATCTCCCTCTACCCAGTTGTCGGCTCGCTAAGATCGTCACGCAGATGCTCCCCGCCGCCGCGGTCCACTTCGTTTGGCTCCATGTAGAGCCCGCCGCACGCAGCATCGAGGAAGCGGCGCACCACGAGCAGGCCGTCCTGCGTGCCCGAAGTCACGTGGGACATTGGCGGCTGGCCGCCGAAGCTGACGCTCCGATGGGGCCCACGAAGCCAGGCGATGCCCGAGTGCTCGTCCGGGTGCAGGATCTGTAGCGCCTGGTGGATGCCGAGCACGGCAGAGATGCGAGTCAGCACATCCACGTCGAGAGTGAGGTCCCGGTGTTCCCGCACCGTTTTGCACCAGTTGCGGAAGGTCGATGGCGAGGGCAGGCCGAGGACGAGCCGGCGCTCCTCCTCTGTCAGGCGCCAGAGGTCAGCAATGGCGAGGAAGGTCCGCAGGCCTGGCGCGCTTAGGCGGCGCCGGTTCTCCGAGGAGAAGCGGGAAGGATCGAGGCGGGGTGGCCCCTCGGACTGGGCCTGATCGGCTTCGTTGAGGGCAGAGGGATGGAGCATATCCTCTCCTGACGGTTCTCGGCTTGAAGACATCTGAGCGTCTGGCTTCGATGCTGGCCGTCGGTCGCCCTTATGGGTCTTCGGCCGCTCCTATCTCTTCCTTCCTCGCAATCGTTCGATCAAGATCCGCCTCGGTGATAGGCTTCGTCCGCGATGGGGAGCGGCGCTCGGTGTTCGTCGCCAGTTCATTGCTGAGAGCGGAGGCGAACCACAATGAGGCGCATCACGCTCGATGAGTTGTCAGCGCAGGTGGATGCGGCGATTGAGCGCGCCGGGATCGTTTACACCCCTGAATACGTCGATCGCCTGCGGAACAAAGGGCAGTTCCGCACAGCGGAAAAGCGCGAGTTGCTGCGCGCCATTGAAGAGCGCGCCCGTGCGGCCGGCCTAGAACCCATCAAGGCCTACTACTAGCGCGAAGCCAGGTAGAGGTCGTCGTCCACCATGAGCGTCTCGACCGCCTCGGTTTCACCAGCCTTCCTGGCGTTCTCCGCTGTCATCGTCGGGTCGTGTCCGTAGCTGCCATCACCATAATCGCTTGAGATATCGGCGTGTTCGGCTTCTCTTGCCGTGACGCTCATCAACGCCATCAGGGGTCACCTCGCCGAGTTCGGCATCCTCGCGCCCGTGGGGCCGCAGCACATGGGGCGACTGATCGAGCGGGTCGCCGACCCGACTACGCCCATACCAGCCATGGCACGAGAGGCGCTCAACCAGCTCATCGACCAGCTCGTCCAGCTCGGGCAGCGGATCGATCGTAACCGTCGTCTGGCACCCACCTTGCGGCGCGGGCCTCTGATAGTGCGCTGTCGCGGCTGATGTCGCGGCGGGGTTCGGGATGGAAATCGAGGCGGAGGTTGCGAGCGCTCATACGAGAAGTCGTATGAGTGCACGCAGCGAGGTGGTGGAGGTGGTGACCCGCGGTGAGCGGCGGCGCGCTTGGTCGGTGGATCAAAAACGCCTGATTGTCACCCAGACGATGCAGTCCGGTGCGACGCCCACAGAGGTGGCGCGACGCTGGGGCATCGGCACGGGTTTGCTCTACACATGGCGGCAGCAGTTTTATGCAGGGGAGTTGGGCCAACCGCCAGTGCCGGCACCTGCCTTCGCCCAGGTTCGCCTGGCTCCGCCTGTGGAGCCTGAGGCCGCACCGCCGGATCAGCCTCTCGCCAGACCCGACACGGCGCCTGCGACGCCTGGCAGGATGGAGATCATGCTGCCGGGTGGCGCGGTCGTGCGTGTCGGCGCCGATGTTGACGGGGCCGCGCTGCGCCGCGTGCTCGTGGCGCTGGCGTCGCCATGATCGGCCCGGCACCCGGGACGCGCATCTTCCTGGCCTGCGGCCACACCGATATGCGCCGCGGCATGGATGGGCTGGCGGCATTGGTGCAGCAGGCCTTTGGCGCGGATCCCTTCGTCGGCGCGGTCTGGCTCTTCCGCGGCCGTCGCGGCCGGCTGGTGAAGTGCCTCTGGCACGATGGGCAAGGCCTGTGCCTGTTCGCGAAACGGCTGGAGCAGGGGCACTTCCCCTGGCCGGTGACGAGCACCGGCAGCGTCGCGCTGTCGGCCGCGCAGGCTTCGATGCTGCTCGAGGGAATCGATTGGCGAAACCCGCAGCGCACCTGGCGGCCGAGCGCCACATGATCGTCGCGCGGATGTCGATTTCCGCTTGCAGCGACACGGGCGCATCGGTGACGATTCCCTCGTGCCGGACGACATCCCGCAAAGCCCTGACCAGCCCGACGAGACCGCCCTGCTGCGCGCCGCATTGCAGGCGGCGGAGATCCGGATCGCGGCCCTTGAGCAGATCATCAAGGGCTTCCAGCGGGCCCGCTTCGGGCAGAGCAGCGAACGTGTCGAGGTTGGTCAGCTCGCCCTGGAACTCGGCCGCATGCCGGTATTGCCCGAGACCGCGAACGACACGCCGGCCAAGCCCCGCGATCGCCAGGATCACGGCCAGCGCCGACGGAACCGCGGTGCGCTGCCTTCTCATCTCGAGCGCATCGAGGAGGTGATCAACCTCTCCGACCAGGGCTGCCCCTGCTGCGGGATCGCCATGCGCCGGATCGGCGAGGATCGGTCGGAGCGGCTCGACGTGGTGCCGGCGCAACTGCGCGTCCGCGTCACCATCCGCCCGCGCTACGCCTGCCGGCGATGCGAGGAGGGCGTACATCAGGCGCCCGCCCCGGCCCGCGCCATCCCCGGCGGCCTGCCGACCGAGGCACTGCTCGCCCAGGTGCTGGTGGCCAAGTACGGCGACGGCCTGCCGCTCTACCGCCAGGCGGCGATCCTGGCGCGCCAGGGCATCAAGCTGGACCGCTCGACGCTGTGCGACTGGGTCGCCAAGTCCTGCTGGTGGCTGCGGCCGCTGCACGGGCTGATCCTCGGCCACATCACCGGCAACGCCAGGGTCTTCGCGGACGACACGCCGCTGCCGACCCTCGAACGCGGCCTGGGACGGACCATGGACGGCAGGCTCTGGGCCTACGCCGTGGACGACCGCGTCTGCGGCGGCACCGGGCCACCGGCGGTCGCCTACCTCTATGCCCCGGACCGCAAGGGCATACGGCCAGCCGCCCATCTCGTCAGCTTCCGCGGCGTGCTGCAGGTCGATGGCTATGCCGGCTTCAAGGCGCTGGAGAAATCGCGCAACGACGGCTCGGTCGTGCTCGCCTTCTGCTGGGCCCATCTGCGCCGGCGCTTCTTCGAAATCCATGCCGGCACCGCCTCGCCGATCGCGGCCGAGGCCCTGCTGCGCATCGGCGAGATCTACGCCATCGAGCGCGAAATCCGTGGCCAGCCGCCGCAGCAACGCGTCGCCATCCGCCAGGCCAGCACCGCGCCGGTCGTCGCCGCCATGCAGACCTGGCTTCGCGCGCAGCTGAACCGGGTCAGCAGCGACAGCGCGCTCGCCAAGGCCATCCGCTACGGCCTGCGCCACTGGACCGGGCTGGAGCGCTTCCTGACCGACGGCCGGCTCGAGCTGGATACCAACATCGTGGAGCGCGAAATCCGCCCGGTGGCCGCGACCAGAAAGGCCGCACTCTTCGCGGGCAGCGAGGGCGGCGGAGACAACTGGGCCATCGCCACCACGCTGATCCGCACCGCCATCCTGAACGGCATCAACCCGCAGGCCTGGCTGACGGACGTGCTGGAGCGGATGGTCAGCGGCGAGGTCCGCTCGACCCAGCTCGCCACCCTGCTGCCTTGGAACTGGCGCCAGCCCGACACCGCCGCCGCGGCATGAGCCCCCGCCGCGCCCGCCTCCCGGCGCTGGCCCTCGACGACCTCGAGACTTGGCTCGCCGGCCAGCCCGACATCGCCCGGCGCAACTGGACCGTCTCCGCCATCAACGGCTTCTGCGCCGCCCTCGTCGTCGGCCCCGAGCGCATCGCCACCGAGGCCTGGCTCCGCGTGATCTTCGGGCCAAGCCTGCCGACCTCGCCGATAGGCCTCGCCGCTGTCCAGGCCGTGCTGGATCACCGCAACGCCGTCCACCGCGACCTTCACATTGCCCAAGGCCGCCGCTGGCGCCCGCTCTACATGCGCACCGACGACGGCACCGTCCTCCCCGAGCCCTGGGCCGCAGGCTTCATGTTCGCCGTCAAGCGCTGGCCGGTCGCCTGGCGCCCCATGTTCGAGCGCAACGACCACGTCGGCCTCATGCTGCCGATCATCGCCTGCTCGGAAGCCGCGGAGGTCGAGAAGCTGATTGCCGGACGGCCGCAGGAAGTCCGCGACCACGTGGGCCGCGCCTACCACCACATCCCGGAAGCCGTCTGCGGCATCCGCGACTACTGGCGCCACCACCAAACGACGCGCTGAACCGGCCTTCGCCGCACCGTCAAGCCACGATCGCCGTGGGGTCCAGACGACGGTTACGATCGATCAGCTGGAGGCGCAGATGAAGCGGCGCTGCAAGGCCGATCCGGACGGCGCCCGGCTGCTAGCGGTACCCGGCATCGGCCCGATCACGGCGAGCGCGATCCTAGCGGGCGTTCCTGACATCCGAGGGTTCCGGTCGGGTCGTGACTTCGGCGCCTGGCTCGGCCTCGTGCCGCGGCAGCACTCGAGCGGAGGGAAGGAGAGGCTCGGGCGGATCACCAAGATGGGTGACCGAACGATCCGGCGTCTGCTCGTGACCGGCGCACTCGCGGTCATCCGGTGGGCTCGGGCAAAGGAGGGCTTCGCCGCAACCTGGCTCGGCCGCCTGACCGGACGTAGGCCGCTGAAGCTCGCCGCCGTCGCGCTCGCCAACAAGACCGCGAGGATTGTGTGGGCGATGCTGTCGCGCGGCGAAGCGTACCGGGCAGCCTGAGCGAAAGAACGCCGGCCACCTTGGCGGCCGGCGGAGTTGGTGCATCGGCGCTGATGGAGGTGATGACGCGACGGTCGATCGACGAGATCGGGACACCCCGGAGACGTGTACGCGCCTCCAAGCGCGTCAGCTTGATAAGGACCCGATCCGCGGATCTCATCAAGGCCGGCGGCCACGTGCCGCCTCTCGTAGGCCGGACACATGCACGCCGCCGACCCAGCGTCAAAATCCCCAGAATCGCCCTTGCGCCGCGGAGGCCATCCACACATGCACGTCTCCACCAGAGACGCGATGGCCGTCCATCTTTCGCCGCCGTCGTCTCCCGAGGCGAACAACGCGTTCTTTCTGCCCAGGACCACTGGGCGGATGCAACGCTCCACCACGTTGGAGTCGATGTCGAGGCGTCCGTCGTCGAGGAACCGCTCAAGGCCCTCTCGATGGTTCATCGCATAGGGCCTTTTCACGCTCGGCTTCTGTCGTAATCGGCACGACCGGGAGATACATTCGGTAGGCGGCGAGGACGGAGGGCTCGGCCGCAGGCGGAAGCTTTGAGGGAGATCTAGGCGAAAGAGCGAGCCCGCCTGCCCCGACGATGGTGGCACCGAAGAAAGCGGCGACGAAGCCGCGGCGCGGAAGGCCAGAAGAGGCGGGGGCCACGGGCGCCGGCACAGGGTGCAGAGGATCACGCAGCGGTGGCGCTGGATCGCGGCGGCGTGGATTTAGGAACGGGGGGATCTTACGCATAATGGCCTCCGGGGAGCGGAGGCCATCTGACGCATCGGCTCGGTTTTGAAAGCGCGAGCTTAAACGACACCTGCGCCGCACCAGTCGTTGTCCACATGAACAATTGGCCAGAAGGTTCGGCTGGATTTATCGCTTCCAGGCCCGGGTTGCCCTCGACGGCAATAGCCGCTGTTCCTGAAGATCGCCTTCATGGCGTCGTCACTTCCATTCGGAGCCGGAACTCCATCTGGCGGGTATTGTAGATACATGCAGAAGCGACATGCCTCCGGCCTTGATGACTCGCCGGTCGTGTTGACGACGACGCCGGCGGCTTGCGGTGCTGGCTCGTTATCGGTTGGAATCGTCATAGTTGGCTTCCCTTAAGATCTCACGCTTGGCGTTGGACTGTGTGGCGTTTTCGGCTTGTTTGACACAACCGTAGCCGGTGCCTCAGCTCTTTTTGCCGCCGCGACTTTTTGACGCCTTTGCTCCTTTATTTGGTTCTGCTGATCGTTCCAGTCGTTGCCCCATTTCACCTGCTTCTTGATGTCGGGCTTACCCAGGGGCTTCGGTGGGAGAGGGAGACGCGAGCCATCGAGTGCGTCCTCGACACGGCGCCTGATTGTCCGTTTATCGTTAGGGAGTGGTGGTATCCAGGCGACAGCCAGCGCTGTCCGGTGGCGTATTCCGTGTAGGGTAAGGCGATGGTCTATTTCAAAGCCTCCGCTTTTAATTCCTACGGCCTTGGCGCTCTTATGAGCCTGCTCGAGGTTCTTGAGGGCCGCTTCGAGGGAGTGAGCTGTTTGATTGGCCGTTGCGTTGCTCTCTCTCAATTTTGCCAGTGCGCGACCACCATCGATGGCAATCATGTCCTCAGAGGATCCTTTATCTTTCGCTGCACCGGAAATTTTTCCGCGAAGCTTCGGAAGCTCGAGGGCTAGTTTGGCGGCTAGCATTCGCACTGTTTTGGCATTGTCGGCTAAGCCGCGGATGGTGTCGTCTATTCGGATTTGGCGCTCAACGCCCGGCCGACCACTGCCGGCCGATACGATCCGGTAAGCCTCCTGGGCGGTTTCGAGTCCTACCTTCAACGCCAATTTCTCGACCGGGTTGGTGGCTTTCTCAGACGCTGCCTGGGTATGGCCGATGATCGTCCGAAGCCCAGATAGGCGCTTTTTCTCGTTAAGAGATGCGGCTGTAGGCGTCCGTGGCCGACTCTCGCTTTTCACGTCAAGGGCGGCATCGATGAGCATCTGCCGCACTGCCTGGCGTTCGACAATGGTGATGTCTGGTCGCAGGCGGAGGGCTTTCTTTGTAGGCCGCTTCTTGGTGCGTTTCTGCGCCTCATCGTCCCGCTCTATCAGGGCAAGAACCGCGGCGTCCCGTTTGACCTTGCTGTCTTCTGGACGTGACTGATCGTGGGATGTGGTGCCGTTGGGCGGCAGGGCCAACACAGGCTCGCTCTCGTGGGCCAGCCCTCCGCCAAGCTCCTCTCGGCGAGATTCGTCGGATGCAATGGTGGCATTGTCGTTATCCGCCGAGAGTGACGGCGTGACCTGCCCGGGCGGTTCATGCGAACCATGGTTGATGCCGACAGCATCTGCAGGTGGTGGCAAGATCGGTGTGGATGGCGGTGCGGCTTCCTCAGGCTCCGAGGCCGAGACGCCAGTTCCTGGCAGCGCCAGCGGTGATCCTGGTGCGTCCGTAGGCACCCAGTCGTCGATCGGTTCCTGCACAAGCCGGGCGATTTCAATGGCGAACTTTGCCTGGGAGGCGCGGCGGAGGGCTTCTGCCATTTCACCCGGGGCGGCCCGCTCTCGCTCGACTGGCCCGGCCGCACGGCAGGCGTCCTCGACGGAGAGTAACCCCGTACGACCAGCGAGGTATGCGTGGACTGCATCAGCCCCGAATCGCGCCCGAGAAACCCTGGCGCTCGACGAAACTTCCTCAAGCGCGTCCTCTGCGAGGACGCGAATTGGAGAGTCGGCCGGCGCCGCCGAGGCATCTTCGCGGATGAGTGCCACCAGGGCCACGCCAACTCCTTCTCGGATGGCGCGTCGACCCTCCTCAATACTGGCGTCGGGATTGGCACGACGAACGCTATTCCAGTCGCTAGTCAACGTGGTGACTAACGTGATGCGTTGGCTGGGGAGCGTGTCGGCTTCCGCCATTTGACGAACTGCCGCCTCGAGCGCTGCGAGATGCGCGATTCGGAAGACCGGGAGGGCGGTGGCTGATGCTGATGCCGTTGTCTCAACGCTCTCCGCCTGGCGGATATCGAACGACGAGCCCAGGAATTTGTTGGCAGCGTCGTCGATCTCGCGCCTGACCTCATGGATGCTCCGCAGGCCGAGACCTATCGTTCGACCGTCAACCCATGCGCTCACTTTATCGCCTAGCGCACCGTACATGCCGTCGGCCTGCAGTCCCGCGCGTGCAATTCGATGGAGGCCAATTCCGGCGCGGCGCTTTCCGCTTTCGTCGCGTTCGACTGGCTGCACCAGGTAGATCGGATTGCCGCACTTCGTCTGGCTGTCACCAATCCCGAGGCGATATCCTGCATCTGCCAAGACGGTCACGGTCTGGTTAGCCGGCACCGTGTCCAAAAGGCGGTAAAGCGAGATGCGCTCCTCGATATTTGCGTCGTCGCGGCGTGGCCCGAATCGCCTTTCGATCAACGCAGCCAAGTCAGCCGGCTCCATCGCGCGGATATCGCGGTCAACTGGAATGGCACCTACTCGTTGGCCCTGCTCGGCACGGCGGATCATCGACTCAACCACAGCGGCGTGCGCCTCGGGGTAGTGGGCGCGCACCCGGTGCTCAACGGCGACGGTGTAGTGCGAGCAGGTTGCAGGCCAGCAGCGATCATGTGCCCAGCGAGCTGCTGCTACGGCGGTATTAATTGCGTCGTAATAGATGGGGATGACGGTCCCAGTGATGGTGAAAAGTCCGGCGGTGTAGTGTCCGTGCTTTTCGTTGCGTATGCCCGTTGGCTTCGTGTGCTCTAGAAGGATCGCGATCGCAGGCTGTTGGACAGGTCCGCGCTTAGATCCGTCGTACCGGCGAAAAACTGTGTCCTCAAGAAAGTATTTGCCTCGCTCAAAGTCGAGCGCCGTGACGATGAATCCCGCTGGAGGGTTGAGGGATGCATTGTAGCAGGTGTTGCGAAGCTTTTTCTTCTCCTCGATGCTCTCTGATTTTCGGCGAGCCTTTCTGTTCGCTGGGACGAGTTCGATGGCGAGTTCCAACTGGCAAGCAACGAAAGCTGCCTCGACTCTTAGCTCAGCCTTGTTGCTGGATGCGAATTTATCTCGGTCGAGGGATATCCCGCGCACGGCAAGGACCCGGCGGCTGGCATTCCGCCCCTCGTTTGCGAGATAGTAGACGGCCTTACGGGGATGCTGCGAAGCGCGGCCAACCATAATCGTCATGGCACGGCCTCTTCGTCGTCCTCCGCCAGATCCTCTTCCTCCGGCTCCGGGTCAAAATTATGGACCGCGACTGTCGCGGCCCGGACGCGGGTGACCATCTGGCGTGCGTGGTCGAGAACGTCGGCCATGCCGCGCTCGTGCTGAATGCGAATGGTGGCCAGCTCGGCGAACACCTGGGACGATGACGGGGCGGATAGCGCCTGCCCTAGCCGGTCTCGTAGCTGAGAGGACACAGCAATAGCGTCGCTCAGTAAGTCGCGTGTTGCATCAATCCCAGGCTCGATAGTCATACGCGGCATGCTCGCGGCGGCCGGGGCGTGCGCGGATATCTCCGTCTCGTTGGGCTGTGCCCCGTCGAGGAGCCGTATCGCAAGGTCGGCGTCGGCGTCGGCGATGCGAAGGACCGCCTCGACGGCACCGCGTGCCGCCTCTGTGGCCGTGACATTGGCGATCTGGCGCGACGTAGCTAAGCGTGTGGTCAGGCGCTCAATAGCCGCGGCTGCCTCTGAAGAAAGGCGGATAAGGAACTGGCATTTCTTGCCCGCGCCGACGCCCTTTTGGCCGTCCGTATTGCGGGGTTTTGACATCTCGATCTCGTGCCGGGGTGTTTCCCGGATGAGGCGACGATATCGTGTTTCGCAGCGCATGTGGGCGAACCCCAGGGCGCAATACGATAATTTCTAATTTCCTGGGGTTCGGTTACCGGAGCCCGGCTGTCCTGAGCGGTCGTTGGTCCCATCCACAACCGGACCGGCTGGCGCTGATCACCTGCTCCTATTCATCTCGCCGCATTGGCGAAGAGATGAAGTTGCGCGGCATGGCCCGTGCTGGCGGCTTAGCTGCCGCCTTCTTTCTTGGGGCCCCACCCGGAGGCCGGTTTTCCGGCAAAACCTGGGACGCGCGGGCAGCGTGGACCAGGCCGGACGAGGGGTGGGGCCAGCGAGCACGCGCCGAGCCCAGGATGGGCGAGGAAGGCAGGGCATCGCCCGGCCGTGTGATATCAGCGTATTCGCTGGCCGCAAGCGGAATCTCGGCGTCCCGCCGGTTTCCCAGCTTGCGGCCAGCCTTTTCCTTCCCGCTCCCGCGGGTCGGTGGGCCGAAAGGGGGCTCTCCGCCCCCCGAAGTCCGGCCCTAGTTCGCTAAGTCACTGTTTTTGCGTATTTTCGTAGCAGGTTCTGGCAGATAGTCTAAGGACTGGGCCGGACCCTGCAGGATCTTGCAGGATCAGGCAGGACGCTGCCGGACGAATCCCAGGATTCCGCGACACTTCCATTGCGTGCATTTTGTCTCGCCGAGAGATACATTCCTCACATGAAGACACGAACCAGAAAATCGAAGGACGTTGATGTTTCTGGTCGGCTCGTGGATGAGCTGCCAGGCGTGTTCCGGCAATCGCTCAGCGCAGACGGTCGGATAGCCGCGGTCGAGTTGGGCGAGGCGACCCACCGTTATGCGGTGTCGATTTCGGGCGCCCTGCGATGGGCCGGGTTGGTTCGGGCTGTCTGGCCTCAGATCTGCGTATGCGGATATCGCGGCCTCACTGACCGGGAAATGGCTCCTGTCATTTCCGTGGCTGTAAGACTTGGCCGGCCTAATATCGAACTCTGGAATGCTGGGCCGAAGCGCCTCGAAGATCGGCGCCTGGAAATTTCGCCTGCCGTCCTTCGTGATGCGACATCGGCCGAGAAACGCAAGCCTGGCGCGATCCCAATGCGCCACGTCGCTGTCTACTGGTTAGCGAGGCAGCGCCAGGTCGATGTCGCCGATATCGATCCAGCGATTGCCGCAGAGGTGGACGTCTTGTCCGCACGAGCCAAGGCGGGGATCGGTGGTGATGCCATGTCGTCTGCCGCACCGCCCGCGGCACTCCAGGTGCGGTCGCGGCCGTCCGGTCGGTCGTCTCTTGATGATCCGGGAAAGGCCTCCTCGACGACTTCGGTATCGCGCCAGGCTGATGGTGTTCTCAAGGGCATCGGGTCTGTCTCACCGGAGGCCAGAGGCGGCTTTTGTGCGGTTGGCGACCTTGCGGATGACCTGAGTGGGATCCCGGCGGGTCCCTGCGAGGATGACAAGACGGCGGGGGCGGGCGACCGAGTGGACGCCCTCCTCCAAGCGCTGGCCAAGCTGCCAGTGGGGGACAAAGCGCCTCGAACCCAGTCTGAGTCCGATGTGGCTGACTGGGATGATGTGAAAGTCGATTGAGCGAGGAAATCGAGATGAGTGATGTGAAGGCGCCGGAGATTGTCGGCGAGGGAGATACCATAATCGGCGGAGATAGTGGGCCGGGCGAGGTGGACCGTGATGTTGGTCCGGGTGTTGAGGTCTCCGCTGGAGATCTCGCCGCCCTGCGGGCTTCGCTGGTGCCGGACAATCGTCCCCATGCAGCTGCCTCGGTGAAAGGCGGCTGCGGAAAAACGGACGAGGAGACGAAGGTCGCTCGCGCTCGGCTGATCACTCACCAGCCTGTCGCGCTGATTAGCTTCGACCCCGACATCGCGGTGGAGGATAGTTCGGCCGCGAAGATGATGCGCCTGTTTCCTGATGTGAAGGTCCGCAAGCGCTTCGACCTTATGCAGCCGGGTCGTGCAAAAGCGGCAGCAGCTGTTCGCGCCGCAATCACGAGTTATCCTGGCGCGTGCATCGACACCAAGCCAACCGACGGCTTCCACGTCTTTATGGACACGCTAATTGAGGTGTCCGAATGGAACAACGTGAAGTGGGACGGCATGTCACTAAGCCTGGTGCTCGACCCAAGCCCGCAAGCTGTTGGCGAAATCCATGCGAGCCTTGATCGGTTCGAGGAGCTTCGCGGGGCGGTCATCAAAGACGGCCGGGCCGATTTGCTCGAGCGTAAGGTCGTTGGAGAGGGCGAGGGGCGTCGGGTTCGAGGGCTGACGTTGAGCGTCGTCTTTCAGAAGGCGGCTATTGGCGCGGAATGGCACTCGACTTACACCGATCTGAAGGTGGATCCCGCTGGTCGCGACCTTTGGAAGCGCCTGCAGGGCATCATGGTCAGCACTCGTAATCCCGAAGGCTGGATGACGCCATGCGCCATACCGATGGTCGATCTTCGTCTTGCCGGGATGGCGCTTGCGGCTGAGATCGACCTTCTGAGAGCCTGGAACCTGGGCCCTGCGAAGCTTACCGAGGCGCTGGTCCCGGTTTATGGATCGTCCGTCCGCGGCGTTGTGCGTCGAGAGTTCAAGGACCTCGCCGAGCTCGGCGCCGTTACCCTGCGCCGGCTTGCGTTTGCCGGCCTCGCTGGCTGGGCGACGAAGGATCTGGTTCTCCGTATGGAAGCCGCTGGAAAGGTCGCGATGCAGGAGTTTGGCATCGACGCGAGAGCCAGCCGGCTTGTGAACGACACTCTGTGATGACGACGGGGCGCGAGAACTCTCTCGCGCCCCGGTCGGAGGCCCTCTCTTGAAAAATCGGCTGGTAGCGCCGCGGCCTGGGCAGATTCAAATTGCTGAGGCGGCGGACATTCCTGTGACGGTCGACGCCAGGGCGGCGGCGATGATTTTCGATCTACGCCTCATGCAGCTTTATGCGCTGCAAGGGCTGGCGCTGAGCACAGTTGAGGACCGTCGGCGAGCCTTTCTCTTGGAGGAGTTGCCGTACCTCGATGCTGCGCGTTTGCGTCGAAATCCACATGAGCAAGACCAGCTTTTGTCGCATATTGAGGATGCGCAACTGCGCCAGAAGCTCCGAGACATATGGCAGGACACATACCGTCACCGCCAGATTGCCGCTCGCCCCATGGAGGGTGAGCTTGCCGCTTTCGATCCGACGCTGGATCGCGGGCAAGCGTTGCCCTACCCGCTGCCGGACGCCTGGAATGATATCGAGGCGGGTGTTGTCAGGGGCATTCTTGATCTTCCGGACGGAGAGGATGTGCTCGCTGGCATCTCGATGCGGACCGCAGAACTTGAGCGGAGCGCGAACGCAGATGTGCGGCGCGCGGTCGCGGAGGGGCAAGCCCAATTTGAAACCAACTGTTATGTCGTTTTTGACTTGATCGATGGGGTTCCGAGTGAACCCCGGCTGCTCTGCGAATTTGAGCGCCTGCTAGACCCGGCACCCGAGCCAGGCTGGATTCCGCTATCGCCTGCCGTTCGCGCTCACATGGCGAAGGCCGATGCAATTGCTTTCGGGCGGGGAACCAGTGGGGAGGTCATGGAGACGGGGCGGGCTTCGACTGTCGCGGCAGGTGCCGTAGCGTCGACCAGGCGGGTAGCGGTAGGCGCCCGTGGCGGCCGGGACATTGATCTCGCGCCGTGGACCCCTTCGTCGAAGACCGAGCTGATCGTGCGGGCTGCCGTGATTGGCAGAGACATCCATTCGTCCGACCGCCGTTGGATACTCCATGGTGTTGAGGTGGCCGCGGTTGTTGAAGAGGCCATGCGGAAGGGAACGGAAGATCCTATTCTGGCGGCGGCCGTCGCAATGGTCGGAACATTAGAGTCCGCGGAGGGAGAGGATCAGATCCGTCGTGCGTTAGACCCTGAGTATGCGGGATCCTTCCTGCGGGAGGTTGGGTGGGACTCGTCCTACATCAGGCAAGGGGTATGCGGCCTGGCAGGCGTCCTCGCCAGGGCGACGCTGTTCGGTCGTGAGTTTCCGCAGCGAATGGAGGCGCGTAGCTTGGTCGCTGCTGACCGCATCTACCGCGTTTCCCTGCTGCCCCGCACAGGACCGAGCGGCGTCAGTAATCCTGGCCCGCAGCCAATCACGTCTCAAGTGGAGAAGGGGCGTTTTTCCGCCGAGGGCCGCCGCGTCGCTGTTCGGGAAGTGGCAGGCGATGGCAGCATGGGGGAAGAGCCGGCCGGGGCCTTCGTGGCCCTTTTAGCTCAGATGCCTAGCCTTCCTCCGCAGGAGCGTGGGGCACGGGTGGCTCGGTTCCAGGAGGAGCTTCGACTGGCGCAGGCTGGCGGGGTGGCCCTGGTAATCCGCTCGGAGTTCGAGGGGGCCATCGCGTTCGTTATCCGTCTTGCCGACATCTCAAAGCGGGTGGGCGGCCTTCCCCCGTCTGTTGAACAGGTTGGTGCTGTGGCGGAGGCCGTAATCGATCAAATCCGTCGAACGACGATTTGGAGGCCGGAGGTGGCGTTGTTTGTTCGAGAGGCTCAGCGCGAGGTCGTGGAGGCGCTGCCACTGATTGCCGCTGCCTGGAGTGCTGCGCCGCGCCCGTCCTTGGTGACAGAAGTGCTTCGTCTCGCCCGCGCGATGGGGAAAAGCCATGTATCGCGACCGCCTCATTCGTGAGCCGGACCTCGGCGTTGACCGGGAAGTCGGGCGCAACCGATCGCGCCGTCTCCGCGACGAGATCGTACAGGCGGAGATCATTGAAGCCTCGCTCGTCGGTCGGTTCGTGGGATTGGCGCCGTCACTACTCCAGCGTGATCGAGAGGCGCTAGGCGATTTTCTACTCTCTCGTCTTAGCGCGAATGGCGAGCGGGCGCCTGCGCCAGCCCGGACACTTCTTCAGTCAGCGGTGAGGAAGGCCGCAGCGCAGCCCGATCCAATCTCCAGGAACGATGTGTCTATTCTGGTGGCGAGTGCTGCGCAGTTTACTCGCACCAGGGCCGCTCCACCGGGCGCACATGATGGAGTTATTGCAGCAGGCGCCGCTCTCCATGCGGCGGCTGACGCAGCCAGGCGTGCATGGCTGGATCGAGAAGATCAGATGCAGGTCGAGATCGCCCGCCGGCTGGCGGAGCCGTTCGGTCTGCACCAGGCTCGCGCTCGTATGTGGCTAAGCAGTTTGGGCGACCGCGGAGGTGCGCTCTTCGAAGTAGTGCGACGGCGTGCTCTCTCAATGCTGAAGGCTTCAGTGGCAATGGCATTGTCCCGGCCACGTGTCGCATTGGTCGGCGTCACTGCGCTCGTGCTGTTCGCCGGCGGCGATGCGGTCCTTTCGGCAGTCGTCACAGCGGGTGACAGGACAGCCAGCGTGGTAGAGATGGTGGCGACCTGGTTTTTCGCTTCAGCGATGACAGGGGCGTCGGCCTGGGGGGCCGCGGGCGCGGTGGTAGCCATGGCCGCCGGTATCGGCGTGCCCATGGTAGCGTCCCGGCCCGCCGACGCGGCGCCGGCCTGTGGGCCGGTCGAGGTAGTCCAGGGTATTCGAGTTGCCATCCCGGTCGCTGCCGTAGAAGGCCCTGTCGCCGAAGGCTCCCCACCTCGCGTCGCTTTTGGCGCAGCGATCGGAGCGGCGGCCGGGTTGTTTATCTGGTTCGCATTGATCGTGTTCGCGGCGCCGGTCGGCATAGCGCCGGCAGGCAGTTTCGCTCGCGACAGCGCTCGCGCGACGATCGTCCCGGTGGCCGGTTGGTTGGTCGCTGCAAACGGCGAAGCTGTGGTGGTGGTAGACCCTACCGCCCCAGAGCATCTGCGTTGGCGCCAGATGTCTCTAGTCGACGGCGCAACGCCGGCCATGCGGGATCTAGAAGTTCTCGATCCTGCCGCCGTGGGGCGTTCGGTGACGCGGTGTGGGTGGTGGTGTGCGCCGCGTCGCTCACCGGCCGATGAGGCGTCGCTGGCCGAGCGGTCCGGTAGAGTGCGGGACGCTTGGGTGATTGGCGCAATAGAGTCAATTATGCGCCTACTGGGATATCCGCCTGAGCCTGACAAGGAGGCTGGGGCTGGCACCGTCCGCCAGGCGCTTGATCGTGCCGACCGTCACCTCGCGCCCGGTCAAATTAGCAGTCTCCCATGGGATCAGCGTCGACGGTTCACGTCTGACGCGCTCGGCAATCTTCGGTTGATGAGGGATCGGCTGGCGAGGCAGGATGAAGAGGCAGCTTTTCTGACCAGCCAGGGACCGAAGGTCTCACTTGAGGCGCAGCGGGATCGTGCGGCGGCGGTCGTTCAATACCGCCGTGATCTGTCCGCTCGCCTCGATGGTCTAATCATCCGCTACGAAGAACTTGATGCAAGCCATAAGTGAGCTGCACCCGGTTTCCCTGGACACCCATTTGTCCCAGTGACCAGCCCCCATTGAGTGGTCCGGGGGAAATTTTAGTGGATTGTCGCTGTAGCAGGCTGGGCTGATCCTGCCGGGCCAGGACCGGTGGCCGCGGCAGGGGCTCTCGGCATAATCACCTCGGGTGCGGGCGGCCGGTAGCCGAGTGAGGAATGCGGGCGCGCTGTATTGTAATGTGTACGGTTCGTAGACATCGTTTCAACGGCTTCGGTAGGCTGTGGACTTGAGGGACAACGCTGCGCGTTGCCCACAACCCCACAGCCTCAGCAGCAGCAAGCCGATTGTCGAAGAAGCAGAAAGAAGAAGCCGAACGTGCCGTGCGGCGGCGCCGGACATGGATCGCGGCCTACCGGGAGCTCGGCGACGCGGGCGCGGTCTGCCGCCGGTTCGGCATCTCGCGCCCGACGCTGCGCAAGTGGCTGCGGCGATATGACGCCGATGGTGATGCTGGTTTGGCGGAGCGCAGCCGGCGGCCACGCCAGTCGCCGGCACGGAAGGTCGGGGAGAGCGAGGCCGAGTTGATCGTGCGTCTGCGTCGCGAGCGGCGCCTCGGCGTCAAGCGTCTACGCATCGAACTCGAACGCCTCCACGGCCTGCGGCTCGCGGCGTCCACCCTGCACAAGGTGCTTGCCAGACAGGGGTTGAGCGCGCTGCCGCGGAAGCGACGGGTTCGCCACATGCCGAAGCGATACAGCCGGCCGGTGCCTGGAGAGCGCGTCCAACTCGACAGCTGCAAGATCCGGCCGGGGCTCTGGCAGTTCACGGCGATCGACGACTGCAGCCGATATCTCGTGGCTGCCTTGGCGCCGCGGCGGAGTGCGGCGGCTGCGCTGACGTTCCTCGAGCAGACGTTCGAGGAGATGCCCTTCGCGGTGCAGCGCGTGCAGACCGATCGCGGCACCGAGTTCTTTGCCGAAGCGGTGCAGCGCCGCCTGATGGCCTGGTCTGTAAAGTTCCGCCCGATCCCACCACGCTCGCCGCACCTCAACGGTAAGGTCGAGCGCGCGCAGCGGACGGTGCTCGAGGAGTTCTGGGCGACGGTGGATTCCCGGGCGCCGGACGTCGCGGATCAGCTGTCCCAGTGGGTTCACCACTACAACTGGCACCGGCCGCACGAAGGCCTGGGCGGGCTGTGCCCGATCGACCGGGTCTGCGAGCGGGCCGGCAAGACGCCGATCTGGGCTGAGGTCGCGGATACCTATGACGCGACGAACGAGCGCGTGCAGGTGCGCGAACACGCCGTTGAGATGGCGTTACGACAGTTGAAATGATGTCTGCGAACGGCACATGTAATGCACCCGCCAATTTTCGATCAGCACCTTTGCCTCAGCAAGCGTGTTGAAGATCTCGGCTGCCAGCAGCTCGTCGCGCAGCTTGCCGTTGAAGCTCTCCACGTATCCATTCTCCCACGGGCTGCCAGGTTCTATGAAGGCGGTCTTGGCACCGACACCGCTGATCCAGCCCTTCACCGCCGTCGCCGCGAATTCCGGCCCGTTGTCGGAACGGATATGGGCTGGCGTGGCGCGGACGATGAAGAGGTCCGCCAGCACGTCGATCACATCAGCCGCCCCCAACTTGCGCGCGACCCGGATGGCGAGCGCCTCGCGCGAGAACTCGTCCACCACGCACAGCATGCGAAACTTGCGGCCATCCCGGGTGCGGTCCTCGACAAAGTCATAAGCCCAGACATGGTTCGGCCGCTCAGGGCGCAGACGGATGCAGGAGCCGTCATTCAGCCACAGCCGCCCGCGCTTCGGCTGCCGTGGCGGCACCTTCAGCCCCTCACGCCGCCAGATGCGCTCCACGCGCTTGTGGTTGCACCGCCAACCTTCAGCCCGCAGCAACGCCGTAATGCGGCGATATCCGTACCGCCCGTACTGCCGCGCCCAGTCGATGATCGCCGCTGTCAGCGCCGCTTCGTCGTCAGCCATCTCAGGCGCCTTGCGCTGCGTCGAGCGGTGCTGTTGCAGCACACGACAGGCAAAGCGCTCCGAGACGTCCAGCTTGGCCACAACCTGTGCCACACAGGCCCGACGCCGCGCGGCGCTCAGAAGTTTCCCGACGCGGCTTCCTTGAGCACCATCTTCTCCAGTGTCAGATCCGCCACCGCCTTACGCAGGCGGCCGTTTTCCTGCTCCAG
This sequence comes from Falsiroseomonas sp. HC035, assembly GCF_050563525.1. Lineage (NCBI taxonomy): Bacteria > Pseudomonadati > Pseudomonadota > Alphaproteobacteria > Acetobacterales > Roseomonadaceae > Falsiroseomonas > Falsiroseomonas sp. HC035. The sequence goes on along the minus strand of NZ_JBNXUN010000026.1, from coordinate 16,289 downwards.
CTGCTTCAGGCGTTTCACCTGATCCAGCTTCAGCCCGCCGTATTCAGAGCGCCAGCGATAGTAGGTCGCCTCCGTCACGCCAATCGCCCGCACCGCCTCCGACACCGCTTTGCCCTGTGCCATGAGCACCTCAACCTGCCGCAGCTTGGCGACAATCTCCTCCGGCTTGTGATGCTTCCTCGCCATCGCTCACCCTCCGCTGTGCCTCCGGCCCCTCATAGCCGATGGCCCACTTCTAGGGGGGCAGGTCAGCCGGTGAACTCGAAGCGCGGTGGAACCTGGCGCTTGAACGCGTTGGCGGCATCGAATGCAGGATCAGCGAGCATGACGCCGCCAGCGCGCCGCAGGCCACGCTTGCGCCGGTGTCTTTCCAGTCTCTCGCCGAGGATCTGCAAACGGTGTGGTCCGCCCCAACGACCGATGCCCGACTGAGGAAGCGGATCGTGCGCACCGTGATCCACGAGGCGATTGCCGATCTCGATGATGCGACGGCGGAGATCGTGCTCACCATCCACTGGGTGGGCGGCGCCCATACCGAACACCGCTTGCCACGGCGCCGGCGCGGACAGCGCAACAGCACGCCCGGAGATGTGGTCGAGGCCGTGCGTGTCCTGGCGCTCCTCGTCAAGGACGACGTAATTGCCGGCATCCTCAACCGCAATGGCCTGAAGACCGGCAACGGCAACCGCTGGACGCGCGAGCGGGTCACGTCGATGCGGACCAAGCACCAGATCCCAGTCTATCGCCATGCCGAAAACGATGTCGAGCCTTGGCTCAATCTCAGCCAGGCGGCGTCCGCCCTCGGGATCGCGCCAAAAACCCTGCGTCTCGCAGCCGAACGGGGCGAGATTGCCGCGATCCATCCTCTTGCGGACGGCCCCTGGATCTTTCGCCGAGCCGATCTTGGTGGACCCGCCGCCGTCAGGCTGCTCGAACGCGCCAGGAGCGGCCGGAACCACCCCGCAGGACCAGGGGCGGCGCAGGAAACCCTACCCCTATCAATAACATAGCGAGATGTGCGTTGTGACGAGACGTTGTAGAAGCCGTCGATGTATCGGCCGATAGCGGCTGTGGCGTCGGCGCGTGTCTCGAAGGCGGTGCGCCAGACGAGCTCGGCCTTCAGCGTCTTGAAGAACGTCTCGACCATGGCGTTGTCGAAGCAGTTTCCCCGCCCGGACATGGAGATCAGGATGCCGTTGGCCTTCAGCTCGGCCTGGTAGTCCACGGAACAATATTGACTTCCGCGGTCCGAGTGATGAACCAGGTCGGTCGCTGGGCGGCGCATGACGACGGCTTTCCGCAGCGCGGCCAAGGCAAGGTTGCGGTGCAACCTGTCGCTGGTCGACCAGCCGACGACGCGGCGGGCGAACAGGTCGATGACGACGGCGAGGTACAGCCAGCCCTCCCTCGTCCAGATGTAGGAGATGTCGGCGCCCCATTTCCCGTCTGGGCCTGCCGCCATGAAATCCTGATCAAGCAGGTTCGGCGCCATCGGCCACGCGTGGTGACTGTCGGTGGTTCGCTTGAACCGCCGCTTCTGCCGGGCCCGCAACCCATTCTCGCGCATCAGGCGCCCCGTCCGGCGGTGGCCGACGGACAGGCCGTCGTCGCGCAGTTCGCGCGTCATGCGCGGGCTGCCGTAGGTGCCGTTCGACAGCGCGAAGGCCGACCGCACATGCGCCAGCAGCACCATGTCCTCGTGCTGACGGCGGCAGGCCGGGCGGCCCTTCCAGGCGAAGTAGCCGCTTTGACTGACGCCAAGGACGCGGCACAGGCGGTGCACGGGGAACTCCTTCTTCGCCTCGTCGACGAGCTTGAAGCTCACCGACTTCCCTCCTTGGCGAAAAAAGCGGTGGCCCGCTTCAGGATATCCCGCTCCTGGCGGAGGATCTCGTTCTCCCGCCGCAGCCGCTTCAGCTCCGCCGCCATGTCCGGCGACCCCGATCCGCCAGATGCTTCCGCCGCCCGATCCCGGCTTCGGCCGAGCCAGCGCACCAGCGTCGAAAGCCCGACCCCCAGATCCTCCGCGATCTCACGTTGGGATCGGCCGCTCGTCCGAACAAGGCGGATCGCCTCGTCCTCAAATTCCTTTGTAAACCGTCGCTGTTGCTTCATGAGGGTCCTCTTGCATCATCGGGACCTCTCCACTTTCCCGAAGCAAGTCCACACTTACATGGCCATGCCGAACGAGCGTCCGCGTGACGCGGCACAGTTCGGGCCAGAGCGGGCCGTCGATTGGGTTGAGCAGCAGGAATGCCTCGATGGCCGCGTCCATGATCTCCGCGTCCGTGCGTGCTCCTGCGGAGGCAGCAAGCTCGCGGTCGGTGTCACTCATGTAGTCAAGCCAGTCACCGTCCTCGAGGGTGATCTCGGCCGCTTGCCGCCGGGCGCGCTCGACAGCGCGGCGCGCATGGACCTTGCTGCGATAGCGACCCGCTGCCTTGGCCTCGTCGTTCGGTTCCCACCAGGGCCACAGATCGTCCGCAAGACGGGCTGCGCAGTAGCCAACCGCGCCAGCAACGGCGACTAGGCGCGTCTGCGCCGGGGTCACTGAGCTCCGGCCGAAGTTCATCTTGCCGGTGTAAGCATACCAATCAGTACCGAGGAAGTGCACGTGGAGGCGCGTTGTGGCGTAAGCGTGCGTGGCCCCGGCGTGGAGCGCCATGACGACGTGACCGGCCTCATGAGCGGCCGTCTTGCGCCTGTCGATCGCCAGGCCGCGCAGCTCGCGGCGCCGCTGAGCGTCCTTCCAGCCGCTGACGACCCCTCCAGCGTAGAGAACCTCCGGGTCATTCGGGTCTTCGGGATCGAGCCCGAGGGCTCGGAGCACGCCTACGGTGGTGCAGAACTTCATCATGGATCCTCCTGGCCTCTGGGTGCCAGAACGGATCGTTTCTCGCACGCAGTTTATTTGACGTTCGACGACATTTTTCAGTTGAAAAAAACTGCAAAATCAAAGACCTAATAAGAGGTTAACGTAACCGGGGCAAATTCCTGGGCGGGTGTGCCAGGTCAGGCGGTGGCGGCGGCCTGACGGACGAGATCCGGCAGGGGTGGAACGGGCATGGCGCCGGGGACGCGCAGGCGGTCACCGAGGTAGCGGTAGAACGAGACGCCGAGCTTGCGGCAGGTCTTCATCAGGCCGAGCAGCACGTCGCGTGCGGTCCGACCATCCGCACTCATGGTGCCGCCGGAGATCTTGCGCTTGGTGACGCAGGCACCCGCATGTCCTGGTAGCCCTTGAAGCGCGAGCCCGGCGGCGGCGCGGCCTTCACCACCACCTCGGCGGTCACCGCGTCACGGTCCCGCTTGGCGCCCCGTCGGCGCCGTGACCGCTTGCCGCTCTTGCCCGGCCCGGCGCTGCCGCCGGTCGCCTTCTCCATCCCCGAGGGCCTCGAGGGCGGCCGCGGCGGCAACCCCTTCAGCCGCGCCACCTCGTCCCGCAGCGCCTGGTTCTCCGTCTTCAGCGCCGCATTCGCCGAACCGAGCTCGGCAACCTTCGTCAGCAGCGTGCCGACAAGCTCCCGCAGTTCGGCGAGCGACAAGGTCTCCAGCAAGGCGTTGTCAGGCGACGACATCGGCAGCGTGTGTCCGTCGTCGAATGGTTTGAGACAGCGTAGGCGGCTGGCTAGCGGAGGGTCTGGCCCATCTGGTGGCGAGGTTAGGCGGCGAGTTGCTGGTGGATCAAGCGTCGCTGCTGGATGGTGTTGTGCTTGATGCGTTTTCGGTCGAGCAGGATGGTCTGGCCCCGGCCGAAATAGACGTCAGCCGGAGTGAGGTTGCGCAGGCTCTCGTGGCAGCGCCGATGGTTGTAGTGGTCGACAAAAGCCACGATCTGCGCCTCAAGGTCGCCGGGCAGGTAGTAGTTTTCGAGCAGGATGCGGTTCTTGAGTGTCTGGTGCCAACGCTCGATCTTGCCCTGTGTCTGTGGATGGCAGGGCGCGCCGCGGACATGGTCCATGGCCTGCTTGTCGAGCCACTGCGCCAACTCGCCGGCGATGTAGCAGGGCCCGTTGTCGGACAGCAGACGTGGGCGGTGCCGCACGCGGGCCTGGGCGCAGCCTGAGGCGGTCAGCGCCATGTCCAGCGTGTCGGTGACATCGCTGGCCGCCATGGTGGTGCACAGCTTCCAGGCGATCACGTAGCGGGAGAAATCGTCGAGCACGGTGGAGAGGTAGAACCAGCCCCAGCCGATGACCTTGAGGTAGGTGAAATCGGTCTGCCACAGCTGATTGGGCGCGGTAGTCTTGGTGTGGAATTCCTCGGCCGCCTTGACCACGATGTAGGCTGGGCTGGTGATCAGGTCATGCGCCTTGAGCAGGCGATAGACCGAGGCTTCGGAGACGAAATAGCGCTGCTGGTCGGTGAAGCGCACGGCGAGTTCGCGGGGCGAGAGTTCGGGCTCGGCCAGCGCCAAGTCGATGATCTGCCCACGCGTTGCATCGGCGATGCGGTTCCAGACGCGATCTGGGCGCGAGGGATGGTCGGCCAGGGCTTCTGGGCCGCCACGCTGGTGGCGGTCATACCAGCGATAGAAGGTCGCTGGCGGGATGCCCAACTGGCGCAGCGTGCGGCGGGCGGGCAAGTGAGACTGCTCGACGAGGCGGATGATCTCGAGCTTCTCGGCGGCGGTATATCTCATGAACGGTCGTCCCCAGCCGCGATCATGCTTTTTTTGAGCAGGCGCAGCTCGAGCGCCTGTTCAGCGACGACCTCTTTCAGGGCACGGGCTTCGTGGCGGAGTTCCTTGACCTCGTCGGTGGTCGCGGCGCGCGCCGTATCGCCGGCCAGGCGGCGCTTGCCAGCTTCCAGGAACTCCTTGGACCAAGCGTAGTAGAGGCTCTCGGCGATGGCCTCGCGGCGGCACAGGGCGGCGATGCTTTCCTCGCCGCGCAGCCCTTCGAGGACAATGCGGATCTTGTCCTCCGCCGAGTGGTGCTTGCGGGTCGCGCGGCGGATGTCGCGCACCACCTTCTCGGCAGGTGGCTTGGCGGTGGGGGTGGAGGATTTCTGGCTCATCTTCACTCTCCTGGGGTTACGATGAGCCAGAAATCCTCCGCTACTCAACCACGCCAGTTTGTCTCAAGGGTGCTGACGTCGGACATCCTGCGCGACTGGGCCCATGGGTTCTGATCAACGGGATTTGGTATAACCCTGTCGGGCCGCGCCAGCCGTGGGGCAAAACCCTTGATGGTTTCAAGACAGGCCGATATGATGGGCGATATGAGATTGGTGCTGGACACCGACGTGATTAGGAGCGGCCTGCAAAGCTCCGTCGGCGCTTCGCGGCTCCTGCTCTATGCGGTGGCCGAGGGAGCGTTCGTCCCGCTCGTGACGGTCGCCACCGTACTCGAGCACGAGGACGTGCTGATGCGGCCGGAATGTTTGGCGGTGACGGGTCTAACCCATCAGGAAACCGCCGACTTCCTGGACGAATACATCGCGCACTCCGAGCGCGTCATCGTCTGGCGGCGGACCCGGCCGAGCATTCAGGACCCTTCGGACGAGATCTTCGTCGAGGCAGTGGTGAACGGCAGGGGCGACGCGATCGTCACGTTCAATCGGCGCGACTACCTCGACGCGGACCAGCGCCTCGCGTCACAGGGACGGACCGTCATCCCGGTCATCTCGCCGGGAGAGGCACTCAGGAGGTTGGCATGGCGACCTACGGCAACTACGCCCTTCGTCTTCCCGCGTCGTTGATGGCCGACCTACGGGCGGCCGCCGAACGCGACGGGGTGTCGATGAACGGCTTCATCGTTCAGGCGGTCGCCGAGAAGGTGGCGGCGCTACGGGCGCGGGGATTTTTGGGCGACCTTACGCCCGAGGAGCAGGCTGTCTATCTCGATGGGCGTGCCGCCCGGTCTCGGGAGGGCAGGCTCTCCAAGCTCATCGCGAAGGCGGGCACGACCGATGAGGTGCTTCCGGGAGACGAGCTCCCAGCTGGTTGGCTGCCGGACAGTGAGCCCGGCGACGATGTCGCAGCAGACAGCGGGCCTCGCCAACGCGTGTGAGCGCGGGCAGCCACTACCTGCCAGGGACAGCACCGAGGCCGGACAGCGGATCCCAACCGACCAGCGCCTGGTGACGCTTGTCCTGGCGCTGCCAATAGCCCGCCATGCTCCTGCTGACCGGGGTGGCCATGACGCGCGTCAGCAGGCGCTCGCCCACGCTCCGGAAGTCGACGCGGCGCAGGTCTTCCCTCCAGTCGAGGTCCGCCACATACCAATCGAGGTACTTCCCCGCCATCCGGTGGTAGATCCCGATCTCGGCCCGCCGGGCGCGGGAGAAGAAGCTCTCGGCCTGGTTTGTGCTGGCATCGGCCGTCTCGACGTACGCCTTGCCGTGGTCGTTCCTGACCATCGTCGCGAGGCCGACCAGCTCGTCGTAGGACTTGTGCTGGTCGGCACGCAGTTCGGCGCCCTCGCGCACGTGGTTCCGCACCAGGTGCCAAGCGACGTCACCCCTCTCGTCCGACGCGGCGGCCGCCAGCGTGCGGGCCCCGGTGCTGCGCTCCCGCAGCGCGATGACCGCCATCCTCTTGTCGGTCTGGTTCTTGGCCACACGCCGGTCCGCGCGGTTCGCCGCGCGGTTGGTGGGGCGCACAACCGCCCCAGTCAGCGGGGCGTCTGCCAGGGGCTTTTGGTGGCGGAGGGCTGGGGGGCAACCCTCTCCATCGTGGACCCGTCGCTCGCAAACCCATAAATCGGTGGAATTGGCCTCAGCGGCCGCTATAGGCGGCTCACGCTATTGGCCCCGCACATCGTGGAGGCGATCCTGAATGGTCGGCAGCCGGCGGGGATGACACTACCGGGGCTGATGGAGCCGTTTCCGTTAGAGTGGGAGGGGCGACAGCGGCCCATTGTTCCCGCGGCTGCTTACGACCGTTTGGCTTTACGCGCCGCCGCACGAGCCTTCCACGACCAGCTTTCCCGATGCCGGACCAGATTCCGCCGGACGGAGGCCGCAGCTTCTGGCTTTTCCTCAACCTTGGCGACGACAGCTTTGGAGGCCATCGGCGGCGTCTCTACGGCCTTCGGCAGCTTCGGAGCCGGAGCGGCAAATCCGGCGCGCGGCGTGGGCTTCACGCCGAGGGTCTTCGCCGAGCTAGGCGAAGCACTGGCGGGCGGAGCGGCCTGCGACTTGGAGACTGCCTTCCGGGCAGGCTTGGCGGCGGTGGAGCCCCTCGTTTTTCCGGTCTTGGCGCCAACCCGTCGTGCTGACGCGGCGGCCTTCGCTTTTCCAGCCGTGGTGGTATTCGCCGCGCGCGCGGGCCCTTCCGCCGGCGACCGCGCCCGGGACTGTCTTGCGGCGCTCTTGGCCGCTGGTACCGCGCTATCCGTGCCAGGCTCGGGCGGCTGCACAATATCGATGGCGAACAGTGCCGCCAGGTCGCCATCCTGCAGAACACGCCCGGCAGTCGGGGCGGCGGCAGCGAGCGGCATGTCCGCCGCGGCTCCGGCGATCAGTTCTGCGCCGTCCACCGCGCGCAGCCGGAACAGCAGATCCGGCTGCACGTCGAGCCGCGCGCCGACCGCGTACAACACGGCTGCCACATGCTTGCACATGGAGGCATGGTCCGGACAGCTGCAGGTGAAACGGATCTCCGCCGGGCTCGGGAAGAGGCCGGCGTCCTGGCGACATAGTCGCTCCATGACCGGCTTGGAGAAACGGCCCTGCAGTAATTCCACCAGGCTGTCGATACGCCCCGCGCAGTCGACACAGAGCCGCCGCCACGCCGACTGCTCCAGCGGGCAGATAGTAACCTTGGTCTCATACAGATCGGAGCCGTTGACCAGCGCGCGGACCTCGCCGGGTGTGATCTGCAGATCGATCACTGACCCGTTGCGCACATAGCTGCGCCCGCGCGGCAGGCGGTTCTCGTAGTCACGATAGGCTTCCAGATTGCTGCCCCACGCCTTGCCCCAGAAGGTCGTGGCGATGCTGCGTCCTGCGAGGATAACGGGCGCCAGTTGCCTGCCCTGCTTGCGCAGTCGGGCTGTCAGGCTCTCGGCCTGCCTGCGCCGCTCGGCGACCGTCACATAGGGCGCCCAGCTCATCAAGCTGCGTGACATCGCCCTCACTCCCCCATGGCGGAATTGAGGTCCAGTGCCACCAGCCGCAGCAGCGCCTCGTCGGACAGATCGGTGACATTGATCTCCTCGCCGCCAGCCAGCACCGCATCGGACAGGCTACGCTTGGTATCGATCATCTCGCCGATCCGCTCCTCGACGGTACCGCGGCAGACGAATTTGTGCACTAGCACGTTGCGCTTCTGGCCGATGCGGAAGGCGCGGTCGGTCGCTTGGTTCTCCACCGCCGGGTTCCACCAGCGGTCGAAATGCACGACATGCGAGGCGGCGGTCAGCGTCAGTCCGGCGCCGCCAGCCTTCAGCGATAGGACAAAGAAAGGCGCGGCCTCGGAGTCCTGGAACTCGCGCACCAGCGCCTGACGCTGCTTCACTGCCGTGGCGCCGTGCAGAACCAGGCCGGCACGACCGAAGATGCTGCCCAGGAACGTCGCTAAAGGCTGCGTCGCTTCCTTGAACTGTGTGAAGACCAGCATCTTCTCCTGCCGCGCCGCCACCACCTCGGCAATGTCGCGGAGCCTGCCGAACTTGCCGCTCTCCGCCTCGGCCCAGCCACCATCGTTCAACCAATGCGAGGGATGGTTGCAGATCTGCTTGAAACGCATCAGCGAGGCCAGCACCAACCCGCGCCGCTGCATGCCGTCCGCCTGATCAAGCCGTTCGGAAAGATCCTCCACCGCCTGGGCATAAAGCGCGGCCTGGCGGCGAGACAGGTGGCAATGCGCCGTGACCTCGGTCTTGTCCGGCAGGTCGGCGATGATGGCACGGTCGGTCTTCATGCGGCGCAGGATGTAAGGTCGCACCAACTCGCGCAGTGGGCCGTAGGGGTTGTGCGCGCGCTCCGTCAGGCCCTTGGTATAGCCGGTAAACTGCTTTGCGGTGCCGAGCAGGCCGGGATTGATGACGTCGAAGATCGACCACAAATCGCCGAGGCTGTTCTCCACAGGCGTGCCGGTCAGCGCGATGCGGGCGCGCGCCTTCAGCGCCCGCACGGCGCGGGTCTGCCTGGCGACCGGGTTCTTAAGCGCCTGCGCCTCGTCGAAGATCGCCAGCCGCCATTCGGCCTCGGCCAGAACCTTCAGTCGCAGCAGCGAGCCGTAGCTCGTGATCACCAGGTCGAGCCCGGCAGCATCCGTCGCGCTGAAGCGCTTCACTTCCGCGGCTGGCATGGCGGAGGGATGCAGGATGCGCGCCCGCAACACGGGGGCGAAGCGCGCGATCTCCGCCGCCCAGTTGGCGAGCAGCGAAGCGGGTGCGACCAGCAGCGAGGCGCCGGGTTTCCCCTTTGCCTCGCGCCGTTGCACCAGCAGCAGCGCGAGCACCTGGATGGTTTTTCCAAGTCCCATATCATCGGCCAGGCAGCCGCCGAGCCCCAGCCCGCTGAGCAGATGCAGCCATTGCAGCCCGGCTTTCTGATAGGGCCGCAGCGTGCCTTGCAGGGCCGGGCCGGGATCTATGGCGCTGGCCTCGGGCGCGCGCAGGCCGCGCAGGGTCTCGGCCAGCCAGGGGCCGGCAGTGACGCGGGACCATTCGGCGGCGCGGGTTGCGTCGGCCGCATCCTTGGCGAGGCCGGTGCCGGCGAGCAAGCGCATCGCCTCGGCGAAGGGCAGCCCGTCCTTCTCGGCCATCGCCTCGGCAGCGCGGAACTGGTCCAGCGTGCGTTGCAGCTTGGCGCGGTCCACCTCCACCCAGCGCCCGCGCAGCAGCACCAGGTTCTCCGTGCCGGCCAGCAGCAGGCGCAGTTCCGTCTCCGTCAGCTCCTCGCCATCCAGGGTGGTGGCGACACGGAAGTCCAGCAGGCTGTCCAGGCCGAATTTCGACGGCGCGCGGGCGCCGACGGTGGCGGTTGCCTGCGGGCGCGGCGGCCGGCCTTCGGCCCAGCCCGCGGGCATGCGCAGCACCACGCCGGCGCGTTCCAGCGCCTCTGCGCTAGCCAGCAGGCGCCAGGCCTCGCCAGGACACCAGCGCAGCGGGTGGAAAATCTCCCCACGGTCGACCAACTCACGCAGCCAGTCGCAGGTCTCGGCGGCGCGCTGCACGGGCAGCAGCAGCGAGAGCAGCCTGCCGCGGTTCGCGGCGCCGCCATACTCGCGCAAGGCCTGACCGAGCGGCTGATGCTGCACCCGCGCCTGGGCCGAAAGCTGGGGGACGTAGGTCGCCAGGAAGGCGAATGGCGCGTCGGGGTCGCGGCGGTTCTCAGCCAGGTTGAAATGCACGCGCCCGACCAAGTTCCAGGCCGGATTGAGATCCTTCAGCACCTCCTGCAACCCGGTGCGGGAAGCGGCCAGCCTTGCCGCCAGTGTCGTCGCCAGGGCGTGCCACAGGTCGCGCAACACGTCAGCCGCCAGATACTCGGCCCCTGGCATAATTGGCGCGGTGAGGACCATGAAGCCGAGTTCGGCCTCGTTGGGCGGGGACACCTTTGGCAGCGCGGCACTGTCCTCGGCGCCGGCGGCTTCGACGCAGAGTGCGGCGACGTAACGGGCGGCGAAGTCGCGCCACCATGCAAAAACCGGCGGCAGGGCCGTGCCGACCTCGCCTGCGCCGAGGCGCAACAGGCCGTCGCCGCTGCCGCGGGCGAAGGCTTTTTGCAGTCGGTCAGCGACAGCCTGGTCCATGCCAGGAGCGTCGGCTCTGGGTTCGCAGACCAGATTGCCGTGGGGTGTCAGGCGCAGGTCGAGTGCGGACATGATGGCGGACAGGTCAACAAGAATGCGAGCGGCGTGCAAGGTAGGGTGCATTCTCGTAGAGCCGAACAACTAGACGTGGCGCGATGATCGTTACGCCTCCATGCTGTACTGTAAGTGCTCAGCATTTCGTGGGGGGCCGGATTGGGTGCCGTTCTGGCGCGGCTGGGGCCGGCTTCAGGCGAACATAGGCGAACGCGAGCGGCAGCAACTCAGATCGTTATCACGGAGAAGACCAGCCAGGCGAAGGACGTCCGGGCGGCGGTTGGCGGCCGTTATGGGGCGATCCTGCCGGCCGAGGGCCACCTGTTCGACCTCGTCGAGCCGGAGGAGGTTTCGGCGGACTGGAAACGGTGGACGGCCGTCCTGTTGCGGCCAGACGGCCTCTACGGCACCAAGCCAGCCACCGGTGGCAATAAGGCGCCGAAGATCAGGGCGATCCGTGAGGCGCTGCGGGGCGCGAAGCGGGTTTGGCTCGCCACCGATTGCGATCGCGAGTGGCAACTGATCGGCCAGGAAATCCTGGAGCACTACAACTACCGTGGCAAGGTCATGCGGGTGATCTTCACGGCCCAGGATCCGCAGACCATCCACGACGCCTTCGCGCAGGCCAAGCCCAGTTCCGAGTTCGCCCGCCTCTATGCTGCTGCTGTCGCGCGGCGCCAGGCCGATCAGATCTACAACCTGTCACTGACCCGCACGGCTACGGTGACCTTGGCCCGGGGGGCGCGGACTGTTATCGGCGTCGGCCGGGTGAAGACACCGACGCTGGCCATCGTCTGCAAGCGCGAGTTGGAGATCCGCAACTTCGTCCCGCAGACCTATTTTGAGGTGGTCGCCACCGCCCAGGCCGAAGCCGGGCAGTTGCGGATGCGGTGCGCGCCGAAGGAGCGGATCCTGAAGCGCGAAGATGCCGAGGCCGTCGCCACGGCTGCCGAGGGCTTCACTGGACCGCTCGCCGTGCCGGTCGAGGACAAGAGGCAGGGGCCTCCGCGGCTGCATGATCTGCCGTCCCTGCAGAAGCTGTGCGGCTCACGCTTCGGCTGGTCGGCGGCACGGACCCTGGAAGTGGCGCAGGAGCTCTATGACGGCCAGGGCAAGAAGGTCATCACCTACCTCCGCGCCGAGACCCGGTACCTGCCGGAGAGCCTGATCCCGGACGCGCCGCGGATCATCGCCGGGCTGCAGGTCGGACGCGACTTCAGCGAGATCCCGGTGCCGGAGCCACCGGTCATCCGGCGCGGCGCGAGCGGCCATTTCCACGACAGGGGCTTGGCCGGGGCCAGCCACCACGCCGTCATCCCCAACGTCAACACGGTTGACACGCTCCGGGAGGTCTGGCCGCGCCTGTCGGGTGATGAGCGGCGGCTGTTCGATGTCATCGCCCGCTCCTACCTGGCCGCCATGATGCCGGACTTCCACTTTCGGCAGACCACCGTTATGCTGGATGTCCGGGGCCATATGTTTCGCGCCGCCGGGCGGCAGCCGATCGAGCTCGGCTGGCGCGCGGCCCTTCCGGACTGGCAGCCGGCCGAGGAGAAGGGGGAGGAGGCGCAGCTGCTGCCCGTCCTCAGGCATGGCGAGACGGTCACGCTGCGCGACGCCACGGTCGAGGACAAGGAGACCCGGCCGCCGCCGCGCTACAACGAGGGCACCCTGATCGAGGCGATGCAGAATGCCTGGCGCTTTGTCGTTGATGAGGCGCTGCAGGAGCGGCTGAAGGAGGCCAAGGGGATCGGCACGCCCGCGACCCGGGCCGAGATCATCCGCGGCCTCAAGGCACAGGAATTCCTCGTCCCCGACGGCAAGCACATCGTGCCGACCGAGCGCGGCTTGGCGCTCTTTGACGTGCTGGAGAAAGCCGATCCGCCGCTGGTCGACCCCGGCGTGACGGCGCAGATGGAGCGCCTGCTAGACGATGTGCTGGTCGGGCAGCAGGAGATGGTTGCGGCGATCGACGCCGTCTGCGCCCAGGCCAGCAGAATCATAAGCCGGCTGCAGGAGCGTGCGGGCGGCGTCGATGCCAGGTTGCTGGACGGTGTCGCCAAGCCAGCCGGCCCGGATCGGCCGCCGACGCCGGCGATGAAGGGCTTTGTAAACAGCCTTGCCCGCCAGAAGGGAATCAAGCCGCCGCGGGGCTACACCACCTCGGGCGCGGCCTGCCGCGCCTTCCTCGACCAGCACGCGCCCAAGAAGGACGGAGCACAGGCGCCGGCCGATGTCGGCGCCGGGCAACCACCGCTCGCCCGGAATGCTGTCGCAAACACGCGCCGGCTGTACCAACTTGCTGCCGATGTACCGGCAGTGCAGATCGCGTCAGAGCCGGGCGACAGCCGCAGCAAGCCGGACCGCAAGACAGTTAGCCGGAAGCGAAAGGGCAGCACCGGGAAACCGTGAGCGACGCGACCGGGCAAGGTCACGCCGGAGCCCCGTTTCGTGGATGCGCCTGGTGGCGATACTCCGCTGCGCATTCCGTTCGGCAACAAGGAGGCGGCACTCCAACTCGGCGCCCGCTATCGCACCGGCGGCTGGTACGCGCCGGCAGGGGTCGATCTTGCCGCCTTCCTGAAACGCGGATGGCTATGACGGGGAGTGCCGGGACCGGTTGGCCGGAAAGGACATCCTATGGAACAGCGGCTGCATCGCATTGATACCAAATCTCGGCGGCAGTGACTCACGAAAGGGCTTTTCCGACGCGGAGCTGATCTGATTCAAGGAGGCGAGCATTGGAGCTTCGCCATGGGCCAGCCGCTTCCTCTCCGCCCCGACTATGATGGCCCAGCCCTGCGCGCCGCGGCGCGCCGATGCAGAGATGCCGCGCCAGCGCGGCGTCTGTTGGCGTTGGCGGCGATCTATGAAGGCGCCTCGCGCACTGAGGCAGCGCGGATCGGCACGGTGACGCTGCAGATCATTCGAGACTGGGTCGTGCGGTTCAACGCCATGGGCACGGAGGGCCTGGTCGACCGAAAGCCGCCGGGCTCGCTGCCACGGCTGACCGCCGCCCACAGTACAGCGCTGACCGCGATGATCGAGGCGGGCCCGATCCCCGCCAGCCATGGCGTGGTGCGCTGGCGGCTGGTCGATCTCGGCCAGTGGCTGTGGGAGGAGTTCCAGGTCTCGGTTTCGAAGCAGACGCTGAGCCGCGAACTGCGCGCGATGGGCTACCGCAAGCTCTCGGCCCGGCCGCGGCATCATGCGCAGGCTGAGGGCGCCATTGATCTTTTTAAAAGACCTTCCCCTCCCGTCTGGAGGAAGTCGCGCACGAGAAGGGTGTCGCCATCAGCGCCATAGAGATCTGGTTCGCCGATGAAGCCCGCGTCGGTCAGAAGAACAAGATCACCCGCCGCTGGGCTCGCCGTGGCACCCGTCCGTCCGCGCCGCAGGACCAACGCACCGCGTCGATGTATCTCTTCGGCGCGGTCTGTCCATGGAATGGCAAGGGCGCTGCCGTCGTGCTGCCGTTCTGCAACAGTGCCGCAATGAACGTGCACCTGGTCGAGATCGCCGCCATCGTCGAGCCCGGCACGCATGCGGTGTTGCTGCTCGACCAAGCAGGGTGGCAGTGCCGCCCAACATCACCCTTCTGCCGCTGCCGCCGAAATGCCCAGAGCTCAATGTGATGGAGAACGTCTGGCAGTTCATGCGCGACAACTGGCTGTCGAACCGCATCTTCCAAGCCCATGAAGACATCGTCGAGCACTGCTGCCGCGCCTGGAACAGGCTCGTCGATCAGCCCTGGCGCATCATGTCCATCGGCCTGCGCGACTGGGCCCATGGGTTCTGATCAACGGGATTTAGTATCAGCCCAATGAGCGCAATGTGGTGCACGCCATCCTTGAATGAGACGCGGTAGGCCGCGGGCCAGGCCAGCGTGCCCACCGCGGCCCGAGGCGCGCGGACCGGCAGGACCGCCTCGGTGAGCGTTTGCAAGAAGGCCCGGGTGATCATCGGCTCCACAAATGTCAGCTCTCCGTCGTAGGAGCCAACGAGCAGTGTCTTATCGAAGGGCTGCCCGTTCAGCTCGGGCGCGTCGGTAGCGACCCAGTGCGCGCCCATGCGTGGCAAACCGCCGTGCACCCAACGAAGCCGGGCGGCACGAGGTCTGCGGAGGGCTCGCGCGCCAGCTTCGCCTCGTAGTCGGGATCCTCCGGCACTATGCGTTCCAGCGCGGCGGCGCTGACGCGGTAGAAGTGTATGTCGAAATGCGGCCGGTCATACACGCCGGGCGGCTCGTGCCCGCGTGGGGCCCAGTCCAGCCCGACATGGTCGTAGCCGAGCGCTCTGGCCTGCGCTGGCAGTGCCAGGTTGAACCCGACCATCTCGTCCGGCAGCCCAGCCAGGGCCGCCTGTGTCAGGCCGATGCCGAGCGAGATCGGCATGCCGGCGGCATCCAGGCCGACCCAGGTGAAGGCCTGCCCGCGACCGAGCGCCTGGCGCGGTCCTTCCACGATCCTTGCGGGCGCAACGAAAGCGACGGGCTGGGCCGCTGCCGGCGGGGCCAGCTGTGCGGCCACCGGCGCCGCCGCCATTCCCGGCGCGGCATGGGCGGGATGCGCCTGCGACGGCTGCATCATCGCAGGCAGCACCAGCAGGGCGCTCGTGGCCAGGCATGTGCGGATTGCGTTCATGTGTCTTCCTCCTCCTTGCAGTCGGGGCACGGCTCGGCCCCGGTTCATCGATGCCGGGATCAGGCGCGGACGAGTTCGGCGTCCCGCGCATCCTGCGTTCCAAGCAGGTCCTCCACCGCGGCGACGATCCGGTCGGGCTGCGGCACGAAGGCCTGTTCGAGCGGGAAGCTCGCGGGGGCGGGCGCGTCGGGGCCGGTCAGGCGCAGCACGGGCGCCCGCAGGTCCCGGAAGGCCTTCTCCGCCACGATGGCGGCGACCTCGGCGCCGATGCCGCACATCCGGCTGGCCTCGTGCACGACGACGACACGGCCGGTCCTGCGCGCCGAGGCGAGCACCGTCTCCTCGTCGAGCGGCTTCAGCGTGCGCAAATCCACCACCTCGGCGTTGATGCCGCGCACGGCCAGTTGCTCGGCGGCCTGCAGGCAGCCATGCACGGTCTTCGCGTAGGAGATCAGCGTGACGTCGGAGCCGCTGCGCCGCATCGCCGCCTTGCCGAGCGGCACGACCTCGTCCGACACCTCGCCCCGCGTGGAGCCGAGGGCAAGATCCGTGAAGAACAGCACCGGGTTGTCGTCGCGGATCGCGGCCTTGAGCAGCCCCTTGAAGTCCGCCGGCGTGGACGGCATCACAACCTTCAGGCCCGGGCTGTGCGCGAACCAAGCCTCGATGTTGTGGTTGTGCTGCGACCCGACGCCCCAGCCCGCGCCGGTGGCGGCCAGGACCACCATTGGGAAGGCGAACTGGCCGCCCGAGAGATAGCGCAGCTTGCCGGCGCTGTTCACGATCTCGTCCATCGCGTAGCAAAGGAAGGGCGCGAACAGCAGGTCGATCACCGGCCGCAGGCCGGTGGCCGCCGCGCCGGCCGCGGTGCCGGCGATGATGCC
>NZ_JBNXUN010000025.1:0-41052 GCF_050563525.1 Falsiroseomonas sp. HC035 | reverse complement strand
GCGGTGGGACCAATCGGCCGGCGCCTCGTCAGAAGCGACAGCCTCAGGAACCCGTTACCTCCGCCTTGGCGGGCCGTAGAAGCTAGCGGGAAACCCGTTCGCTTTCAAGTGGCTGCCTCGTCGTCGGTGGGCGCTTTCTAGTGGCGGGGCCGGCTCCTGTCAAATGGACCCCGGTGCCCTGCCCCATGCCCGGGAAACCCAGGCAAACCCTCGCCTAAAGACGAAAAAGGGGCGGCCCCTGGAGGCCGCCCCCTGTCATCGATCTGCATTTTTCCTGGGAAAAAGCGTCAGCTGTCCATCTGGATGTTGTTGTCCCGGATGACCGCGGCCCAGCGCTCGATCTCGGAGCCGACGAAGCGACGTGCCTCGGCCGGATCGGAGGCGACGATGTCACAGCCCTGTTCCTCGATCCGCGCCTTTACGTTCGGGTCGGCCAGCGCCTCCTTCAACGCGGCATGCATCCGGTCGACGATCGGCTGTGGCGTGCCGGCGCGGCCGAAGAACGCCCACCAGGTCGGCGCCTCGAAGTCCCCGAAGCCCTGCTGCGCGAAGGAACGGGTGCCCGGCACATGCCGCGTCTCGCCCCGCGTCGTCACGCCGAGCGGCCGCAGCGTCCCGGCCCGGATGTGCTGGGAGACGATGACCACGTTGGTCATGAACAGCGGGATTTCGTTCGCCACCGCCGCCGTCACGGCCGGCCCGCCGCCGCGATAGGGCACATGCGTCAGCTTGAAGCCGCTGCGCTGCTGCAGCAGCGTGGTCGAGATATGCGCCAAGCCGCCGACGCCGGAGGTCGCGTAGTTCAGCGCATCCGGGTTCCGCTTCGCCGCGGCCACCACCTCCTCGAAGTTCTGGAAGGGGGTGGAGCTGTGCGCCGTCATCACCAGTGGCCCGGTCGCCACAAGGCTGACCGCCACCAGGTCCTCCAGGGTCTTGTAGTTCAGGCGAAGCAGGGTCTGGTTCGGTGCCTCATTGTCATAAGCCAGCATCCAGGCGCTGCCATCCGCCGGCGCGCGGGCCATTTCAGACGCGCCGATGGAGCCCGAGGCACCGCCGCGGTTCTCGATCACCACCGGCTGGCCGAGGATTGCCGCCAGCCGCGGCTGAAACAGCCGCGCCACCGTATCGGTGGACCCGCCCGGAGCCCATGGCACGATCAGGCGGATCGGCCTGCTCGGCCAGGCGCCCTGCGCCGACACGATCGAAGGTGCCGCAAGGCCGGCTGCCACCGCGCCCATCAATGTCCGACGCTGCATCATCTGCAGATTTCCTCCCAGAATTCGACGCGCGACCCTAGGGGCGCGGCACTCCACTCGCCAAGCCCTGAAAAGGCGTCAGCTATCGGCGCGGATGTTGTTGTCGCGGATCACGGCGCCCCACTTCTCGATCTCGGCGCGCACGAAGGCCTCGGTCTCGGCCGGGGTGGAACCGACGATCTCGGCGCCCTGCTCGGCCATACGGGCCTGGACGTTGGCCTCGCCCAGCACCTGCTTCACCGCCTGCTGCATGCGCTCCAGGATCGGCATCGGGATGCCCGCGGGGCCGACAAGCTGCCAGTAGGTCAATGCCTCAAAATCCGGGAAGCCCAGGCGGGCGAAGGGCACCACGCCGGGCAGGAAGCGGCTGTCGGTCTTCTGGGTAAGGCCCAGCGGGCGCAGCGCGCCGGACCGGATGTGCTGCAGGATGATCACGATATTGGACATGAACAGCGGCACATGGCCCGCCAGGCTGTCCTGCAGCGCCGGGCCGCCGCCGCGATAAGGCACGTGTTCCAGCTTGAAGCTGCCACGCTGCTGCAGCAGCACGGTTGCGATATGCGCGCCGCTGCCAACGCCTGTTGTCGCGTAATTCAGGGTCTGGGGCCGTGCCTTCGCCGCCTCCGCCATCTGGGCGAAGGTCTGGAACGGCGTGCTCGGGTGCGCCACCAGCGCATAGGGGCAGGTGCCGACCAGGGTGCAGAAGGAAAACGCCTGCATGACCCGATAGGGCAGTTGCATCAGCGTCTCGTTCGTCGCCAGCGTGTCGTTCGCCAGCAGCCACGTGTAGCCATCTGGCGCCGCGCGCGCCGTCTCACCCGATCCGACCGAGCCGGAGGCTCCGGCCCGATTCTCCACCACCACCGGCCGCCCGAGCAGTTCGGTCAGCTTCGGCTGCAGGATCCGCGCCACCGTGTCGTTCGACCCGCCGGGCGGGAACGGCACGATGATCCGGACCGGCCGATTCGGCCAGGCTTCCTGCGCCCGGCCGATTCCGGGCAGGATCAGTGGCGTGGCCAAGGGCGCGATCAGCAGCGTGCGGCGCTTCATGGAGTCACGTCTCCCGTGATTTTTTCCATTGCCGCATGATGCGTCGCGCCGATCAAGCACCGAAACGTCAGGCGATGGCTTTGGCGGGGGGCCTGGCAAAGGCGCGCACCGCCAGCACCGCCCCTGCCAGCGCCAGCATGGACCCGGCCAGCCCGGTCCAGACCAAGCCCCAGCCGGCGATGATCGCCCCGCCATAGGCGGCCCCCGTCCCCTGCCCCGCGAAGATCACCGCGCCGTTCAGCGCCAGCGCCACGGCGCGGTCCTGCGGTGCCAGGCCCATCAGTCGGGCCTGCACCAGCGGCGCCAGCGCGAAGAGGGAGGCGGAGCCGGCGAAGACCAGCAGGCTCAGCGGCACCGCGTGCCAGAGGGCCGGCGGCAGCCCGAGCAGCAGGGAATAACCCACCAGCGCCGCCGCCAGCACCAGGAACAGCCGCACCGGCACCCGCGCCCCGCTTGATTCCGCCAGCCGGCCGCCGAACCAGATGCCAAGGATGCTGCCGAGCCCAACGAAGACCTGGATGGCGCCGATACCCGAGCCCTCGATTTCCGTCGTCGCCGTGACGATCGGCCCGAGATAGGCGGCGATGCAGAACAGCCCGGCGAAGGCCAGCCAGCTGGTCCCCAGCACCCGCAGGATCGCGGGCTTGAACGCGATGCCAAGCGACCCGGCGCCACCACGATCCGTGCTCGGCAAGGCCGGCAGCCCAACGCGCACCGCCAGCGCCGCACTCAGCGCCAGCAGCCCTGAGAAGATAAAGGTGCCGCGCCAGCCGACTGCGCCGCCGATCGCGGTGCCCAATGGAATGCCCAGGGAAAAGGCCAGGGTCAGCCCCGCCATCACGGTGGCAATGGCACGCCCGCGCTGTTCGACCGGCACCAGCATGGAAGCCGCGACCGCCGGCAGCACCAGACTTGCGGCCAGCGCCGTGGCGACGCGCAGCACCAGTGCCGTGCCGAAATCCGGCACCAGCGCCGTGGCCAGGTTCAGCGCGCCGATCAGGCCGAGCCCCAGGGTCAGCAGCAGGCGCCGGTCCGCCCGCGCGGTCAGGGCCGCGATCGGCGGGCCGGCAATGGCGAAGGTCAGGGCATAGACGGCAGCAAGCTGCCCGGCGGTGGCCAGGCTGACGCCCAGATCGGCGCCCAGCCGCGCGATCAATCCGGTGAAGGCGTAGGCGCCGGTGGCCGAGGCGAATTGGGCCCAGGCCAGCAGCCAGATACGGCGGTCCATGTCCTCTCCCGGGCGCAGGACCGCATCCTATCCGGGTAGCGCCGCGGCACCATCTGGGCGCGCGCGGTCAGTTCGACCAGGGGTCGCGCAGGCGCAGGCCCGCGCGGCGGAAGGCGCAGCCGAAGGCGATGGCGGCGGCCGTGGCGGCATAGGCCTGCGCCGGCGGCAATCGGCGCAGCAGGAAGGCCAGCGCCTCCCGCCGCGGGCCGCGCTGGGCGCAGGCGATGGCCAGCAATAGCGCCGGCTCCTCCCCCACCAGGCGCGGGCAGAGCGGACAGCCGACGGTCAGCGGGTGCTGCGCCAGGGTGCGGAGCAGCGCATCGAGTGGCTCGGCCGCGGCGACGGCATCCTCGGTCGAGAGCAAGCGCCGCAGTGCCAGCAAGGTCGACTCGCCGCGGCGCTCGGCGGCGGCCCAGGCTCGGGTGGCATCGATGGCCAGCCGCTCGGCCGGTGGCAGGGCATCCGCCTCCGCGTTGCTCCAGGGCCAGTTGGGGAGGCCGGTTGTCGCCATGGAATCGCTCCTGCCTGTCGGGATCCCCGATACCGCAGTTGCGAGTCATTCGCAAATAATCAATGGCGCGATCTTCAGGCGTCCTTCACCTGCGCAATGCCAGAACGACCCGGCGCTTCGATGGAAGATCCGGCATGCGATCCCGCCCGTGGCTGCTCCTGCTGGTGCTCGCCATCGGCTTTGGCGGGTGCGCGCGGCTTCCGGGGGAGGAAGCCCGCCTCACCTCCGCCGCCGGCGCTGTGCAGGGCTTCGCAGCCATCTCGGCGCACGGCCTTCCGCTTGGCTCCGCGGTAGCCGTCACGCCCGGCCGGCTGCTGACCAACGCACATATCCTGCCCGAAGGCCTGCTCCAGGTGCAGGCGCAGCGGGGCGATGGCGGACCTGTCGTCCCGGCGGTCGTGCTGGCGCGCAGCCAGGCCATGGACCTGGCGGTACTTGGCGTCGCTCCCGGGCATTTCCGGCCGGTGCCCATCGAGGTCGGCCCCGTCGCCGTAGGCGCTGCGCTGGTCGCCCTCGGCGCGCCGAATGCCGGGCCGGCGCTGGCGCACGGCGTGGTCCGCCTGCCGGATGCGCTGCTGCCGGGGACCGGACGCGGCATGGCGGCGCGGCTGGGGGCGCTGATGGGCTTTTCGGGTGGCCCCGCCTTGGATGACCAGGGCCGCCTGCGGGGTCTGGTAACGGCCCTGCTCCGGCCCGGCATGGCGCCGCTCCTCGCCGCCCTCACCGGCATAGACCTCAGCGGAATGACACGAAATCGCGAGGAACGTGAGGTTTTTGTCCTATCCATTGCCGAGGCGCTGGCCGAATCCGAGCGGATCGCACCGACTGCCGGAGCTGAGCCAAGGTAGAACTTGACCAGTCGGCGGTCGCTGCGGCTCATGAGCCGTCCGCCCAGGCATGGCGGGCGACCCCCACAGCGTCACACCCCCCGGTGCGCCGCTCCGACAATCACCGGCACCACGGACCCTTGGCACCGCCCTCGGGGATCGTGAGCCTGTCACACGCGATAGGTGAAGATGCCGCCCAGGCCGCCCCGCAAGGGACGGCGTGAAGGAGGACTGAACTTGCCGAAGAGCTGGATGCGGCTGCTGCCGCTGCCTCTCCCCATGGCCCTTGCTCTGCTTCTGAGCGGGCTTTCCGTGCCGACCGCAACCACCGCAGAGGCGCATGACTTCGCACCGCAGCGCGGACTCGCTTCCTATTACCACCCGCATCGTTTCACAGGCCGCACCATGGCCAACGGCGAGCGTTTCAACCCTCGCTCCAACTCCGCAGCCCACCGCACCCTGCCGCTGGGCACAGAAGCGGTTGTCACCAACCTGAATACCGGCGAGAGCCGGCGCGTCGTCATCGAGGATCGTGGCCCGCATATCCGTGGCCGCATCATCGACGTCTCGCCGCGCATCGCTGAGGAACTCGGCATGCGCGGCGCGGGGCTGGCGCGGGTCGAGATCCGGCCGCTCGGCGAGGACGACTGAAGCGCCCTGGCCTACCTCGTGCCGGGCGGCAGGCCGATGTCCCAGGGCGCGCGCTCGGATTCGAGCAGCGCCTCGGACCGGGTGATGCCGATATCCTTCAGCATCCGGTCATCCATCTGGGCCAGTTGCCGGCGCGTGGTGACGACCCGCAGCGTCACCGCCAGCCATTCGAGCCATGTGCCGCCGCGCTGCTGCGGAACGTCGCGGCGGAGCCTCGCCTGGCCGGCCTGACGCATGCCGCCGGGGGAAAGCAGGAAGCCGGACATCGCTGAGGTTCCTTCTGTTGGACCATCCGCAGCGAACATCGGTCCGGAACCCGCATCAGTAAAACGAGTAATCTTGACGAGGCGCATCATCATCCTTGATGCTCCACTTATGCCTTCCCTTCCCCCCGGCCTGGATCCCGACCTGCTGCGCGCCTTCGTCCTGATTGCGGAGGGGCGGTCCTTCACCCGAGCCGCGGACCGGGTTGGGCGTACGCAATCCGCGGTGTCCATGCAGATCCGCCGGCTGGAACAGGTGCTGGGCCAGCCACTGCTGGTGCGCACCTCGAAGGGCGTACAGCCGACACCGCAGGGCGCCTGGCTGCTGGACCGCGCCCGCGCCCTGCTGGCGCTGAACGACGAGATCGTCGGCAATTTCCGCGCGCCGCCGATGGTCGGCTCGGTGCGGCTCGGCACGCCGGACGACTACGCGCTGAACTGGCTGCCGGGCATCCTGGCGCGCTTCGCCGAGGCGCATCCGGCCGTCGAACTCGACGTCACCTGCCTGAATTCGGATGTGCTGGTGGAGCAGTTCCGGCAGGGGCATCTCGACCTGACGCTGGTCAGCGAGGGGCAGGAACCGCCAGGCGTCACGGCGCAGCGGGTCTGGCGCGGACCGCTGCGCTGGGTCGGCAGCCCGACCCATGGGCTGCACCGGCGGGACCCGCTGCCGCTGGCACTGTCCCGCCCCAACATGCATCCCTCACGGCCGGAATTCGCCTGCGCCTGGCGCGAAGCGGCGCTCGAAGCTCTGCGCAGCGCGGGGCGGAGCAGCCGGGTGACCTACAATTCGGCCACCCAGACCGGCTGCTTCACCGTCGCCCTGGCCGGGCTCGCCCTTACCGTCAGCACGCCCACGACCCTGCCGGAGGGGCTTGCCTGGCTTGGCGAGCTGGAGGGCCTTCCGCCGCTGCCGGACATGGGCATCCTGCTGCTGCGCCACCATTCCGGCCTTGGCGTGCCGGCGGTGGATGCCCTGGCGCAGTCGATCGAGGAAGGGTTTCGGCGCGCGGCCGAGACCACAGGGGTCGTGCTGGCCGCCTGATTACCAGCGACGAACCGGCCCGCAATCCAGGTGGACGAAGCCGTTGCTGGTGTACAGCCCGACGCCTCCAAGCCGCAGTTCCGCCGCCAGTCGCGCCATTTCCCGGCTGTTTCGGTCGGGCAGCCGGCAATCCGCGGCCATGCCCGACATGTGCAGCGACACCTGAGAGACGCGTCGGCTGCGGCTGGCGTTCTGCGCGTTGGTTTCCGGCGTGCGGTAGCCGCTGATGACCTCGTAATGCTCGTCGCTGTCCATCCGGTTGGCCACGGTGGACATCACGTCGAAAAGGCGCGGGTCCATCGGCGTGGTCTCGGCCTTGGACAGGTCGCGGAACACGTAGTCCAGTTGGCGCAGCGCGGGGCGGTCGTAGCGGCCGTTGCGGAAATAGACGCCGCTGAAGCTGTCGCCGGTCACCTGCCGCCGCACCCGCAGGCTGCGCGTCGCGCCCTGCGCCAGCACCGGGCCGGCGACGCTGGCGCCCAGTCCTGCCAGGGCCGCGATCATCACGCCGCGCCGCGCCACCGGATGATCCGGCACGAAGCCTTCCGGCAGGTCCGCGCCGGGCTGGCAGCAGGGGCAGCCGAACATTCGGGCCATCAGCGCGCCGTAACCTGCTGCATCCGCGCAACGCTGGCCATGGCGGCGCGGTTGGGCAGCGCCATGGCACGGGCATAGGCGGCATCCAGGCGATAGATGTCGGGGCGGATGCGGACCCGGCCATCGGCCTCGATCACCGTCGTGGTGTAGTGCAGCCGCAGCGGCAGGCTGCGGCCGAGCGTGACCACGCTGGTGCCGCGGCTGGCCAGCGCCCGGTTCGCCCGCGCCACGTCCCAGCCCGCGGTGCCCTGCAGCACCGTCGCCATCAGCGCGTCCGGATCCGCCAGGCGGATGCAGCCGGAGGAGAAGGCGCGGTCCGGGCGACGGAACAGGTGCCGGTCGGGCGTGTCGTGCAGGAAGATGTCGTCGTTGTTCGGCATGATGAACTTGAGCCGGCCGAGGGCGCTCGAATCGCCGGCGTCCTGGCGCACGAAGTACGGGAAGCGCTGGCCGTTGATGCTGGACCAGTCGATGGTCCGCGGGTCGATCTCCACGCGTTCCCCGCCGATGACGGAGAACACCCGGAAGCCGCGCTCCATCATCGCCTGCGGGTCGCGGCGGAAGCGCGGCAGCAGATCCTCCCGCGCATTGCGCTCCGGCACGCCCCAGGGCGGGTTGAACTGCAAGGCGGTCAGGCGGACGTTCAGCATCGGCGTGGCGCGATCCGGCCGGCCGACGATGACGGCCATGGCCAGGATCTCCCGGTCCCCCTCCATCACCTGGAGCCTGAAATCCGGCACGTTGACCTCGACACGGCGCTCGGCCGGCGGCGTCGGCGCACCGCGGCGCATATCGAGCGCGACGCGAAGCTGGTCGATGCGCGCGCCGATCGGGCGGTTCAGCAGGCCGATGCTGATCGGGCCGACGCGGCCATCGACCTCGAGCCCATTCGCCGCCTGCCAGCGCCGCACCGCGGCTTCCAGCACCGGGTCGTACAGCGCGCCGGCATCGGGCGCGGCGGCAAGCACCGGATCCTCCGCCGCCAGCCGGGCGCGCAGCAGCGGCACCCGGTCCGGGTCCACCATGCCGGGGTCGAGCGTGGCGGTACCGGGCACCTGCGCCCATTCGCCATTCGCGGCCAAGCGGCGCTGCCGGGCGAGTTCCGCCTTCAGCGCCGCGGCGCCGCGCGGCAGCATCGCGGCGCGGTCCAGCAGGCCGGCCGGGTCGGGCGTCGTCGCCAGTTCCGCCATCCAGGCATTGAGGTTGAGCGCCGCGGCGTTGCGGCGCAGGTCGGCGCGCCCCGGCATCTCCCGCACCCGGCCCGCGACCAGGTCCTGCAACGCAAGCGCCGCCGAGACATGCAGGGCGGCACGCCAAGCGGCGGGATCGCTCGCGGCGAGGGTGCTGTCCGGGATGTTGTAGTGGCGCGGGTCGAGCCCGTCCTCCTCCAGCCGCAGCAGGCGGTCGACAAGGCGCAGCAGCGCCTCCCCGGCCGTCAGGCCGTTCCCCTGAGGGACAGACGCGGCGACAGGCTGGATGGCGGGGCGCAGGACCTGGGCCGCGGCGGGCGCCGCGGCGAAGGCGAAGGCTGCGGCGAGGAGCGGCCGGCGGGCGATGTCCATGTGCATGAAATACCGAAGCGAGGTCAGGGTTGCAAACGCGACAGGCGAAGTTCGGACCCGTTCCGGTTTGGTCTCGCTCCGATGTGTTCCGCCTCAGCGCCCGCCGCCGACCGGCAGGATCGCGCCGGTGACATAGGCGCTGGCGGGCGAGAGCAGGAACAGCACGACCTCCGCCACCTCCTCCGGCGTGCCCATGCGGCGCAGCGGGATGTTGGGGACAATGCGGCCGATACGCTCCGGGATGCCGGCGCTGGCGTGAATGTCGGTGTCGATCATGCCGGGCGCCACGGCATTCACCCGGATGCCCTGCCCCGCCAGTTCCTTGGACAGGCCAGCCACCATGGAATCGACCGCGCCCTTGGTCGCGGCGTAGTGGATGAATTCGAAGGCAGAGCCGATCTCGGCGGCGCGGGAGGACAGCGCGACGATGCCGCCGCCGCGCCCGCCATGGCCCGTCGCCATGCGCCGCGACGCTTCCCGGCAGGTGGCGGCCAAGCCCAGCACGTTGACGCGGAACACCTCCGCCCAGGTGGCATCGGTGGAATCGAGGAAATCGGAGGCCGGGCCGGTGATGCCGGCATTGGCCACCAGCGCGTCCAGCCGGCCGAAGCGGGAATCCAGCGCGGCGAAGCAGCGGGCGTTGGCGGCCGGGTCGCCGGCATCGGCCTGGATGAGCTCGACGGTGGCGCCGGCCTCGCGGCAAGCGGCCGCCGTCGCCTCCGCGGCCGCCTGCCCGTGGCGCCAGGTCAGCACGAGGTCGTATCCGCGGGCGGCCGCGAGCTTCGCCACCGCCGCCCCGATGCCGCGCCCGGCGCCGGTCACCAGCATCACCGGCTTTGCTCCCATCACATCCTCCGATCCTGGACTTACCCCAGCCTGGCAGGATGCGCGCGAGGATCACCCGAAGGCCAGATACAGCAGCCAGGCGACCAGCGCGGCGGCGCCGATGATCACCAGGAAGGACCCGATCGCGGTCAGCCCCTCGCCCCTGCGTTCGCCTTCCTCCGGCTTGGCAATGGGGCGGGACTGCGGCACGCCGGCCGGCGGGCTGAACGGGTCGCGCCGGTGCTGCGGCGCTGGCGATGGGTCGACGGCACGCAGGCGAGCCGGTTCGGCGGGCATGGCGGGCTTCCTTGGCGACAGGCGTTCTGAAGCCTGCAACGCGCCCGCCAGCCCGCGGACGCAACCGTTACGGATCACATTCCAATGAGTGGCCGCGCCGGTTCATGCCGCGGCCGCTTCCGCCCCGGTGAGCTGCGTCCGCACCAGCTCCGCGAAGCGTCCCTCCAGCGCGACGAGTTCTGCGAAGCTTCCGCGTTCGACCACGCGCCCCTGCTCGAACACCAGGATCTCCTCGGCATCACGCACCGTGGACAGGCGGTGGGCGATGACGAAGGTGGTGCGGCCGGACATCAGGGCGCGTAGCGCGCGCTGGACCCGGGCTTCGGTCGCCGCATCCAGCGCGCTGGTCGCCTCATCCAGAATGAGCACAGGCGGGTCCTTCAGAAGCGCCCGCGCGATGGCCAGGCGTTGGCGCTGGCCGCCGGAAAGCTGCGTGCCACGCTCGCCCACCAGCGTGTCGTAGCCCTGCGGCTTGGCGGTGATGAAGTCATGCGCTTCCGCCATCCGGCAGCAGCGTTCCAGATCCTCCTGCGTCGCGTCTGGCCGGCCGATCAGCAGGTTGGCGCGGATGGTGCGGTTGAACAGCAGGCTTTCCTGGAAAACCACGCCGACGTTGCGGCGCAGGCTGTCCAGCGTCAGGTCGCGCAGATCATGCCCATCCAAGGTGATGCGCCCCTCGGACGGGTCCCACAGCCGTTGCAGCAGGGCCATGGCGGTGGATTTGCCGGCGCCGGTCTGGCCGACCAGGGCGATGGTGCGGCCCGGCGGCGCGTCGAGGTCGACATCCTTCAGGATGGCCGGCCCGCCCGGATAGGCGAAGCCGACCTTCTCGAACCGCACCGCGCCCTCCGCCCGCGCCAGCGTCAGCGCCGTGGGCTTCTCCGGCACCGAGGAGCGCGCATCGAGCACGGCGAAGAACTCCTCCAGCGACGGCATCTGGAACACGAGGCGGGAGACGAATCCAACGGCCCCCTCCAGCCGGCTGATCAGCAGCGTGGCGAAGCCCATGAAGGACACGATCTCGCCGACCGTCGCCTCGCCCCGCACATGCAGCACGGTGCCGAGCACGAAGATGGCGATGACGGTGATGGTGGAGGCCGCCCGCGTCAGCACGGCGACCACGGCCCACCAGTTCAACACCGGGAACTGATGGTCCAGCACCTGGCGCACGATGTCGCCGAAGAGCCGCGTCTCGGACGCCAGCCGGGAGAAGGACTGCACCACCACGACGTTGGACAGCGCATCCTGCGCATTGCCGGCGAGGCGCGATTGCAGGGACTCCACCTCGCCCTGCGCCACCTCGGTCTTCTGGATCACCCAGGCCGAGACG
Organism: Falsiroseomonas sp. HC035; assembly: GCF_050563525.1. Classification (NCBI taxonomy): domain Bacteria; kingdom Pseudomonadati; phylum Pseudomonadota; class Alphaproteobacteria; order Acetobacterales; family Roseomonadaceae; genus Falsiroseomonas; species Falsiroseomonas sp. HC035. The sequence continues at coordinate 29,610 of NZ_JBNXUN010000025.1, read as the reverse complement.
ATGGCGAACAGCACCACCAGCACGATCAGCAGCAGGCCGAGCCGCCAGTTCATCACCAGCGTCAGCGGCAGCAGCACGAGGGCCGCGATGAAGGTGGTCAGGTGCTCGCGGAAGAAGGACAGCCACAGGCCGAACAGATTGTCCGATCCCACCAGCATCACCTTCATCAGCCGGCCGGATTGCGTATCGCCGTGGAAGGACAGCGGCAGGGACATGACGTGTTCGAAGTAGCGCGCCATGACAGTCAGGCGGTTGCGGTGCGCCATCCGGTCCGACAGCAGCGATGTCGCGACATTGGCGCCGATGGCCGAAAGCCCGACCGCCGCCCACAGCACCAGCAGCGCCAGGGCCTCCGCCCACAGGGAGGCGGCGGACATGCGTTCGGACCTCGCCAGCAGGTCGATCACCCGGCCGAACAGCACCGGCTCCAGGAAGGACAGGCCGGCCAGGGCCAGGGAGGCGAAAGCCAGCCCATAGGCGATCCATCGATCCGGACCCAGCAGCCGGAGCACCCGCATGTAGAGCCGCAAGAACCGCATCGACAGACCTTTCCCTCCCCCGCATCCCGAGTCGACGACGTTCGGGGGAATCATCCCAACGTCAGCGATTTACCGGCCAGCTTGCAAGCTGCGCCTCGAATGCGGCAGGAACACGCTGCAAGCGGCAGAGCGGAGCAGAAGTTTCCGCGCCGTGCATCGGAGGATCTTCGGACCATGTCACCCAGCCGCCGCGCCATCCTGGGCGCCAGCCTCGCCGCCCCCGTCTTCCTGCCGGGCCTCGCCCGCGCCCAGGCCTGGGCGCCGGGGCGCCCCATCCGCCTCATCGTCGGCTTCCCGCCGGCCGGCACCACCGACATCGCGGCCCGCCTGCTGGCGGAGCCGCTGGGCCGGCGGCTGGGCACGCAGGTGGTGGTGGAAAACCGCCCTGGCGCCGGCGGCAACATCGGCAACGACGTGGTCGCCAAGGCCGAGCCGGATGGCCTGACCCTGCTGATGCAGACGATCAGCGGCGGCGCCATCAACTACGCCCTGTACGGCGCGCGGATGCCGGTGAAGCCGGAGGATCTGGCCGCGGTCGCCCTCATGCTGCGGGTGCCGAACGCCATCTTCGTCACCCCGCAGCTTCCGGTGACCACGCTGGCGGAGCTGGTGGCCTATGCCAAGGCGCGGCCCGGCGTGCTGAACCACGGCTCCTCCGGCGCCGGCACATCCCTGCACATGACCGGGGAGCTGCTGAAGCTGGAGGCCGGAATCGACATGACCCATGTGCCGTTCCGCGGCGCCGGGCCGATGCTCCAGGAAATCATCGCCGGGCGCGTCGAGGTCGGCGTGGACAACCTGCCCTCCGTCATCGGCCACCTGCGCGACGGCCGGCTGCGGCCCCTGGCGGTGACGACGAAGGAACGCAGCCCGGCGATGCCGGAGGTGCCAACCACGGCGGAGGCCGGCCTGCCCGGCGTCGAGGCGACCGCCTGGTTCGGCGTGCAGGCGCCCGCGCGCACGCCGGCGCATATCGTGAAGCGCATTTCGGACGAGATGAACGTCATCATCCGCGAGCCCGACATGCAGCGCCGCCTGGCCGACCTTGGCGGCATGGCGCCGAACCTGACGCCGGATGGCGGCACCAGCCCGGAAACTTTTGACGCCTTCGTCAAGGCGGAAATCACGAAGTGGGGGGAGGTCGTGCGCCGGTCAGGCGCGCGCGTGGAATAGCCGCCCGGAAGGGTTGTCTGCCCCTGGCGCGGCGCCATAAAGGGCGGTCATGACAGCGAAAAAAAGCAACATGACCCTGACCCGCCGCGCCATGCTCGGAACCACCCTGGCACTGCCCGCCCTCGCAGCCGGTGCCCAGACGCCGTGGCGGCCGACGCGGCCCGTGCGACTGGTGGTGCCGTTCCAGGCCGGCGGCGCGACGGATCTGACGGCGCGGCTGCTGGCGGAACGGCTAACCACGATGCTCGGCCAGCCGGTGGTGGTGGACAACCGCGCCGGCGCCGGCGGCAACCTCGGCGCCGACATCGTGGCGAAGGCCGACCCGGACGGGCACACGCTGCTGCTGTGCACGATCGGCACCGCCAGCATCAACCAGTTCCTGTACAGCCGGATGCCGTTCAAGCCGGAGGATCTGTCGGCGGTCGCGCTGGTCAACCTCGTCGCCAATGGCGTCATGGTGCATGAGTCGGTTCCGGCGCGGACACTGGCCGAATTGATCGCCTATGCGAAGGCGAACCCGGGCCGGCTGAACTTCGGCACGCCGGGCAACGGCACCTCCGGCCACCTGACGGGTGAATACCTGAAGGTGCGCGGCGGTTTCGAGATGACGCACGTGCCCTATCGCGGCAGCGGCGGCGTGGTGCCGGACCTGCTGTCCGGCACGATCCAGGTCGCCGTGGACAACCTGCCGGCCTACCTCGAACACGCCCGGGACGGTCGCATCCGCATCCTGGCGGTGACCAGCCGCAACCGCTGGTTCGCGGTGCCGGAGGTGCCGACGGTGCAGCAGGCCGGCATCCCGGATTTTGAGGCGGTGGCCTGGTTCGGCGTGCAGGCGCCGGCGCGGGTGCCGGCACCGATCCTGGCCCGCTACGCCAGTGCCATCGCCGAGATCTCCCGCAATCCGGAGATCGTGGAACGCCAGCGCGGCTTCGGCGCCGAGCCCAACCCGCTCGGCCCTCAGGAATTCGCCGCGTTCATCGCCGCCGAGAACGACAAGTGGCGCGAGGTGGTGCGCCTGTCCGGCGCGCGGCTTGACTGACGACCTTCCGCCGGCGTTTGCGCTGCCGCACAAGCCGGCCGCGCTCGTCTTCGACATGGACGGCCTGATCTTCGACACGGAGACGCTGTACCGGGAGGCGATCTTCGCGGCGGCGGCGGAGGCCGGGCAGGCCATGACGCCAGCGCTGTTCCTCTCGCTGGTCGGCAATCCCTGGCCGCGCAACCGCGCCCTGCTGCTGGCGGCCTTCGGCAACGCCTTCGCCGTGGAGGCGTTCCGCGACGACTGGGTAAGGCATTTCGAGGCGCTGGTCCTGCACCGGGAATTCCTGAAGCCGGGCGTGGTCGCGCTGCTGGACCGGCTGGATGCGCTCGGCCTGCCGCGCGCCATCGCCACCTCCTCCTCCCATGCGACCGCCGAGCATCACCTGGCGGCGCATGGGCTGGCGGGACGCTTCCACCACATCATCGCGTACGGCGACTATGCCCGCGGCAAGCCGGCACCAGACCCCTACCTGCTGGCGGCGGAGCGGCTCGGCGTGGCGCCGGCGAGGTGCCTGGCGCTGGAGGATTCGCACAACGGCGTGCGGTCCGCCGCCGCGGCCGGAATGATGACGGTGATGGTGCCGGACCTGCTGGAGGCGACAGACGAGGTCGCCACGCTCTGCATCGGCGTTGCGCCCGATCTGCACGCGGTGGCGCGGCTGATCTAGCGGGCTGCGGAATACGCCCTCTCAACCCGCAGGGGGAGAGGGCTTTCGGCGAATGTCCGCAGCCTGTCAGCTCCGCCACGCCGCCGGCACATGCCGGAACGGCAATGCGGCGAGATCCAGCGCGGCCGGGCCGGGGCAGTCGCATTCGACGATGGCGACGCAGCGCTCCGCGAAGGCGGCCCGGAAATGGTTTTTTGCCTTGTTCGCCAGAAGCCGCGTTGCGCCGAGGTCGATGCCGTGCAGCGCGAAGAAGGCAGGGTCCACCGCCGCCTCCTTGCGGCTGGTGACGATGATGCGGAGGGTTTCGCCCAAGCGCAGCACGGCGGTGGCGCCGAGATCAACAGGGGCGCCACGCTCCATCGGGCCCTCGTTGACGAAGCGGCCCTCCGTCAGGCGCTCCACCACCACGGTGGCGGCTACGGGCGGACCGAATTTCGTGGTGGTCTGCCCACCCAGCGCCACATCGATCCGCGTGCCCTGCCCTGCCGCGCGCGCCGCGTCCACAACTGCCGCGTCGTGCAGGAAGGCGAAGACGGTCGGCACCGGCGGGCCGGCCTGCATCAGCACGCGCAGCATGTCCGGCGTGTCGGCGACGCCGCCCGACAGCGGGTTGTCCGCGGGGTCGAGCAGCGCCACCAGGCCAGGCGGCGCGGCGAGCGCGGTGGCCAGGGCCGCCCCCGGCCCTGGCAGCGTCACCGCGAAGCTCGGCAGCCGCGCCGAGATGGCATCCGCGACGGCCCGCGCCGCGCGCGACGCAGCCTCCGCTGTCGTCGCCCAGGCCATGCCGCAGGGTCCGGCATGCGGCGTATCTCCCCAGGAGAAGCCGCCGAAGGGCGCCGCCTCCAAAACCGTCGCATCCTCCAGCGCCGCGGCCTCGGCCCAGACCTCCGCCATCGGCCCGGCGGCGCTGCGCATGTGGAAGGAATGCAGCACCACAGGCAGCTTGGCGATGGCGCCATGCAGGCGCGGCCCGGCCATGCGGCGTTCCAGCAGCGCCAGCGTGCGCAGCGCCGTCGCGTCCATGTCGATATGGGGGTAGCTGCGATAAACGCTGGCGCCGTCCAGCAGCGTCGCGATCTCGGGCGCCATGTTGCCGTGGAAGTCGAAGCTGGCGGCCAGCGGCGTATCGCCGATCGCGGCGCGGACACGGCGAATGATGGCGAGGTCGGCGGCCGGCTCGTGCTCCGCCACGCAGGCGCCGTGCAGCGACAGGTACACGCCATCCCATGGCGCACCGGCCGCCAGCCCTGACAGCACCTCCGACAGCCAGCCCTCGAAGGCCTCGGTCGTCAGCGGCCCGCCGGGTTGGGCGGAGGTGCAGCGCAGGATGGTGGCCTGCCAATCCGGCCGTGCGGCCAGGAACGCCGCCAGCCCACCCAGCTCCGTGCCGGTTCCGGCATAGCGCGCCAGGGCCGCATCGCCCGCGACCCACTCACGGGACCGCAGAGCCTCCGGCCCCGTGGGCACCGGCGTGAAGGAGTTGCCCTCGAACCAGAGGCGGGCGGCGGCGATCTTCGGCATGTGCGGAGCCTAGGCAGGTTGCGCGGCTTCGGGAAGGCCGCGCCCAGGCCCCTTACGCAACACCTTGCCCCTGTAGAGAGGGCAGGGAATGTCAGATGCGCTCCGCCGCGAAGGTGTCGCAGGCTTCCAGCGTGCCCTGCTGTAGGCCGGCGCGGAACCAGCGGACGCGCTGGGCGGAGCTGCCATGGGTGAAGCTGTCCGGCTGCACCTGGCCGCCGGCGCGGCGCTGCATGCGGTCGTCGCCCACCGCGGCGGCGGCGCCCAGGCCTTCCTCGATGTCGCCTTCCTCCAGGATCTGCCGCGCATCCTGCGCGCGGCGCGCCCAGAGCCCCGCCAGGCAATCCGCCTGCAACTCGACGCGCACCTGCAGCGCGTTGCCATCGGCTTCCCCGGCGCGCTGGCGCAATTGCTGCACGCGCGGCAGCACGCCAAGCAGGTTCTGCACGTGGTGGCCGACCTCATGCGCGATCACGTAGGCGGCGGCGAAGTCACCGGGCGCATTCAGGCGGCGCTGCATCTCGGCCAGGAAGTCGAGGTCGATGTAGACCTGCCGGTCCGCCGGGCAATAGAACGGCCCGACGGCGGACTGAGCGGTGCCGCAGGCGCTCTGCACTGCGCCGGTGAACAGCACCAGGGTCGGTGCCTCGTAGCTGCGGCCGACTTCGCGGAACAACGGGGTCCAGACATCCTCGGTCTCGGCGAGGACGCGGCGGACGAAGCGCGCACCGTCATCCTGCGCCGGCGCGCCGGGCGCGCCCTGGCGCTGCTGGACCTGCGCTTGCTGGAGCCCCGGATCGCCCTGGAGGATGACGGAGGGGTCGATCCCGAACAGCAGCGCCAGCACCACCAGCACCACGCCACCAAGCCCGCCGCCTACGGCGAGACCGCCGCGTCCGACACCACGGCCGCGCCGATCCTCGACATTGCCGCTTTCGCGCCCACCACCCAGCCGCATGCCGAACCCTCCGTGACGGCGTGGCAACGTCCGGTGGAGGAAGAAGTTTCAGCCGCCGTGCAGAAGCCGCGTCAACGCGGGCGACAGGCCCAGCGCCTCACGCCCCCGCGGCGCCGCGTAGCTGCCGGCGCGCGGCTTGGGCAGGCCGAGCGGCACGAGCGCTTCGGCCAGCTTCACGGCGCAGACGATGCCGTCCAGCAGCGGCACCATCGCGCGGTCCTGCAACTCCGCCGCCATGCCGGCCAGCGCCGCGCCGGCCAGCACCACTGAATCGCAGCGCGCCGCCATCTCGGCCGCGGCTTCCAGCACCAGGGCGCGCGCCGCCGCCGGGTCGCGCAAGGATTCCTGTGGCGTCAGCGGAAGGCCGCGCACCTCGCCGCAGCGGCTGGCCAGGCCATGCCGCGCGACCAGTTCCTCATAGGGTCGCGCCTGCCCCAGCGTCAGCACGCCGAAATGGCCGCCGAGCAGGCAGGCGGTGAGGCAGGCCGCTTCCGTCATGCCGATCACCGGGCAGGGCATCATCTGCCGCGCCGCCTCCAGCGCCGTGTCGTGGCTGACGGCGAGGATCGCGGCCTCCACCTGCCCGGCATGGTCCGCCAGCGTCGCCAGCAGCGCATGCCCGGCGATGGCGTTCTCCACCCGCGTCGAAATCACCGCCGGGCCGAAGCCGGGCGTTGCGCCGATGATTTCGGTGCCGGGCGCCGCGGTGGCACGGGCGGCGGCGACGCAGGCCTCGGTGATCGCCTCCGTCGTGTTGGCGTTCACCACCAGGATGCGCATCGGCTCAGCCACCCACCATCGTGGCGCCGGCGGCGGGCGGGGTTACGCCGGCATCGGGCGCCGCATCCTCCGGCCGGCCGGTGCTCAGCGCCAGCAGGCCCTGCGGCAGGGCGCGGGAGGTTTCGGTCAGCAGCAGCAGGCGCAGCGCCTCCCGCGTCGCCGCCGCCTCGCCGGCCGCGGGTTCTTCCAAAGCCTCCGGTCGGCGCTTCCAGACCTGCAACGGGTTGAACAGCAGCACGTCGCCCGGCCGCACATCGAGCCGCAGTGCCAGGCCGGGCTCGGCGCAGATCGCGTCCAGCAATTCCAGCGCCTGCATCTGCGCGCCGGTCAGGCGGGGCGTTTCCGGCAGGCGCTGCGCCGCATCGATCGCGTCGCGGGAGTAGCGGCCGACGAAGGCGCCGGAGGCGGTGCTGAACACCGGCAGGTCCAGCACCGCGCCGCCCGGTGCGGCATGCGGCAACGGCCGGTGCAGGATCTCGAGCGCCCCGCGGTCACGCTTCATCATCTCGTTGTGCACGGTGGCGGCGGCGACCAGCATGGCCGGGTCGCCATCCGGCGGCTGGCGCAGCACCAGCAGCGCTACGACATCCGCCGCATCGGCGTGGAAGCGCCAGCGCAGGGCGCTGCCGGCGGGGCTCGATTGCCGCTGCACCGCGCCACCCTCCCCCGGCAGCGGCCGGCCGAGATGGGTGCCGAGCGCCATCAGCAGCGGCTCGGCCAGCGCCTCGCCCAGGCGGTCGCCCGCCTTGTCCAGCGTCAGGCCGCGCAGCACGACGAAGCCGCGGCCGGTATCGAGGCGCGCGCCGGCGCCGCGCAGCACGGCGCCGAGCCGCGGCAGCGGCGCCTCCGCCGCCGTGGCCGGCGCGCGGCCGCCAAGCGCGGCCAAGGCCTGTTCCAGTTCGGCCACGTCCTCCGACCCCACCGGGATCATCCAGTCGGAAGGGCGGAGGTCGGCGGCACGCCAGGCGGCGGGGCCGGCCTGCGGCACCAGGCGGGATCGCGGGGTGCCGATCGTGGGGGTGTGGCTATCGCTCATGGCGGCGATACTAACAGCCTGCGGCGAAGCCGCCATCTTGCCTTCGGCGCCCGGCTTCCCGCAGGCTGCACCCCTTGCCGGAGACAGCATGCCAATGGACGCCCCGAGCCCGACCGCCGCCCCCATGGATTTGTCCTTCGACGCGGAGTCGATGCTGGAGGGCCTGCGCCGCTGGGTGGAATGCGAAAGCCCCACCTTCGACGCCGCCGCCGTAAACCGCATGATGGACCTGGCCGGCCGCGACCTGGCGCTGATGGGCGCGCGGGTGGAGCGAATTGCTGGCCGCATGGGCTTTGGCGACTGCGTCCGCGCCCGCTTCCCGCACCCGTCCGGCGACACCACGCCCGGCATCCTGGTGCTGGCCCACCTGGACACGGTACATCCCATCGGCACTCTGGCAAAGCTGCCCTGGCGGCGGGATGGCGGTACCTGCTGGGGCCCCGGCATCTTCGACATGAAGGGCGGCACCTACCTGGCGGTGGAGGCCCTGCGCCAGTTGCGCCGCGCCGGCCGCGCCACCCCTCTACCCGTCACCTTCCTGCTGACGCCGGACGAGGAAGTGGGCAGCCCCTCGACCCGCGACCTGATCGAGGCCGAGGCGTCGCGCGCCCGCTATGTGCTCGTGCCGGAACCGGCGCGGCCGGATGGCGGCGTGGTGACCGGCCGCTACGCCATCGCCCGCTTCAGCCTGCGCACCACCGGGCGGCCGAGCCATGCCGGCGCAACGCTGGGCGAGGGCCGCAGCGCGATCCGGGAGATGTGCCGTCAGGTGCTGGCGATCGAGGCGATGACGACGGAGGACTGCACCTTCTCCGCCGGCGTCATCCATGGCGGGCAATGGGTGAACTGCGTGGCCACCCATTGCGACGCGGAAGTGCTGAGCATGGCCAAGCGCCAGCCGGACCTCGATGCCGGAGTCACCCGCATGCTGGCGCTGAAGGCGGCGGCGCCGGATGTGGGGCTGGAGGTGAAGCGCGGCGTGACGCGGCCGGTGTGGGAGCCGGATGCCGGCACCATGGCGCTGTACGGCCTGGCGCGGGAGATCGCGCAGGGGCTGGGCTTCGACATCGCGCACCAATCCTCCGGCGGCGGGTCGGACGGCAACTTCACCGGCGCGATGGGCGTCCCGACGCTGGATGGACTGGGCGTGGCGGGGGCCGGGGCGCACACGCTGGACGAGCATATCGCGATCGGCAGCCTGGTGCCGCGGGCACGGCTGTTCGCGGGGCTGCTGGAGCGGCTTTCTTGAGATTGGCGAAACGTTCCTCAATCGTGATAGCCTACTCTTAATTGAGATGGGGCTGTCGGAATGCTGCGACTCGCGATGATCCTTTTCCTGTCTGCGCCGGGCCTGGCCGTGGCGCAGAGTTCGCCGATCAACGGCCCGACCGGCGGCGCGGTGCATGGCCAGACCTGGGACATGCGGCAGGACCTGTCCTCCCCCACCTCGACCGACGGCGTGCCGCTGACGCGGACCGAGCGCCTGCGCCGGCAGGCCGCGGAGGCCGCGGCGCGCGACCGGGCCCGCCAGCAGGGCCAGCGCCCGCCGCGCTGATCGCTAGGCGAACCAGAGCAATCCCTGCGATTCCTGCGCGACCGGCCGGTCTTCCCGCGTCACGCCGGCCCAGGTGACGGACACGTCGATGCGGCCATCGGCGTCCAGGTCGGCGTGCAGGGTGACCCCCTGGTATCCGACCACGCCATCGGCATCGCGCCAGACAATGCGGCTGGTCCCGGGCCGCCAGCCCCAGAGGCTGACCTGCTCTCCGGAGGTCCAGTCCGCGATCGTGCTCCAGGTCAGTTCGCCGCCGCGGCCGTCCAGGAAGAAAACGTCGTGCCCGGCGCCGCCGGACAGGAAATTCGAGCCGGCGCCGCCATCGAGGACGTCGTCGCCATCCAGGCCGTTGGCCGCATCATCCGCTCCGAGCAGGCTCATGAAGTCGTCCCGCAGCGTGCCGGCCACCACCTCGGGCAGATCGGTGCCGAGCCAGGCGTAATCCAGGTGTCCGACCGGGCCGGAATAGGTCTCGGCCGAGGGATAGCTCGGCATGCCGGCGCGCGTGACACTGAAATAATCACCCTCCGGCGGCTGCGGCGCCCGCGGCATCTCGAGGATGTGGCCAGTTGCCACGTCACGCCCAAGCAGGCCGTTAATGGGATCGTAAAGGGTCAGGGTGAAGCGCTCGACCTGCTCAGTGCGGGCATCGCCCAGCATGTCGACATCGATGCTGCGGATCGTCTGCCCGGGTGCGAAGGTCAGCATGCCGGTCGTGGCGACGAAGTCGTCGCCCGCGACCGCACTGCCGTCACTTGTTGCATAGGAAACGGTGACCGGATCCGCCGAGGCGTGGCTCAGCGAGATCAGGAAGCCCATGGCGAGAGGCGCGGATCCGACGGGCTCGAACCCTTCCGCATCGGTCAGGCTGATGGTGGGCAGACCATCCAGCGGCACGGTCGAGTCGATGATCGTACCGATCGCCTCGCCATCGAGGATGCTGCCGCCGATCGGCTGGTCGAGCACCACCAGGAATGTCTCGTAGGGATCATCCGGCAGGAAGGGGCCCGAGCGCACCATCACCTCGATGGTCTGGCTGGTCTCGCCAGGCGCGAAGGTCAGGGTGCCGCTGGCATGCACGAAATCAGCATAGAAGGCGTCGTACTGCCGCGCGCTGCCGCTGTCGTTCCGGATCCAGGTCCCGTCGATCAGGAGGACTTCCCGGAAGCCGAGGGCGGGGTGAGGACCACCGCCCTCCTCGGTGCGATAGGCGACGGTCAGGGGCTCCGTCGCGGCTGCATCCAGCGTCACCAGGAAGCTCATGGCGGTCAGCGAGGGCAGGACCGGCTCCCGCACCTCGGCATCGGCGATGGAAATCCGGGCCAAGCGCGCATCCTCCGCCCAAGGGCGGAACGATGCTACGCCGATCACGCGCCGCCGTCAGGTGCCGCCATCGACCGGCAGCACCTGCCCTGTGATCCAACCGGCCTGGGCGGAGGCGAGGAACATCACCGCATTCGCGATATCCTCCGGCTCGCCCAGCCGGCGCATGGCGATGCGCTCCAGCAGCGCCTTCTGGCCGGCCGCGCCGTAGCTTTCGTACTGGCGGATCGTCGCGGCGTTCGACAGCGCGAAGCCGGGGGCGACCGAGTTCACCGTGATGCCGTACGGGCCGAATTCGCGCGACAATTGCCGCGTCAGTCCCACCAGCGCGTGCTTGCTGGCGCAGTAGGCCTGGATGCCGGTGAGGCTCGCCTTCAGCCCAGCGCCACTGCTGATGGTGACGATGCGCCCGGCCTTCGCGCGCTTCATGCCCGGCGCCACCGCCTTCGCCAGGTTGAAGGCGCTGTGCGCGTTGATGTCGAAGATGGCGTGCCAGTCTTCCTCCGGCACCTCCTCAATCGGGCGGTTGGACTGGCCGCGCACGCCGCCGGCATTGCAGACCAGCACGCCGACCGGCACGCCGCCGGCGGTCTCGATGTCGCGGATCCAGCCGGCGGCGGCGCCCTTGGCGGTCAGGTCGAAGGCGGCGGTGGTGATGCTGCCTTCCGTTTCGGCCGTTTCCTTCAACTCCTCGGCCGAGAGGTCGCAGGCGAAAACCCGGGCGCCAAGCCGGGCAAATCCGCGCGCGATGGCGCGGCCATAGCCGTGCCCCGCGCCGGTCACGGCAACCACCACGCCCTCGAATTGGATGTTCACCGCATCAGCTCCGTCAGGTTGTCGTCGGACATCGGGCGCGTGCCGCGCTCGCATTCGTGGATCATGGCGATCAGGCGCTCCAGCGTCGGGCAGGCCAGGCCATGCGTGCGACCGATCGGCGGCACCGCGCCGATCTGCGCATCGGCCGGCGTGGCGCGGCGGCGGACCCACAAGTCGCGCCAGACGCCGGAATGCGTCTTGGCGTTGGGACGGTTGAAGGCCTCCATCGCCCGCATGGACCTGCGCGCCGCCTCCTCCGTCCCGCCGGGCCCGAAAGCGTCGGGCGCGAAGCCGTTGAAGCCAAGCGGCGTCACGCCTTCCGCCCGCGCCACCGCGATCACCTCGCCGCACAGGGCACGGACCAGCGGCAGCAACTCGGTGCGGGCCAGCGTATCGGCGATGCCCTTTTCCGCCAGGCCCTGGGCGTAGAGCAGGCTGGAATAGGCCAGCTTGCCCCAGAGATAGCCCCAGATGTTCGGCGTCAGCACGGCATCAGGCTCGAAGGTGTCGCGCAGCAGCGCGTGCAGCGCCTGAACGCGTGGCGTGGTCGTGCCATCGAGCTCGCCCACCACCACCGCGCCACGGTTGCCGTACAGGATGCGGCCCGGCTCCAGCCAGTCGGCGCCGAAATTGACGAAGGCGCCGAGGGTGCGTTGGGCGCCGCAGATCTGCGCGATGACGCGCTCGCACAGGCCATTCTGCAGCGACAGCACATAGCCGTCGGGTGCCAGATGCGGCAGCAGTTGCCGGCACGCGGCCTCGGTGTCGTGCGTCTTCACGCAGAGGAAGACGCGCCGGAACACGCCCTGCACCGCAGCTGGCGTGGCGGCCGGCGCGGTGGCGCGAAGCTGCGCGACGGGGCCCTCGATGACCAGGCCGCGCGCCGGATCGGCAATGGCGGCGACGTGGTCCGCCGCGACGTCGCAGAACACCACCGGATGCCCCGCCCGCATGAGATGCGCGCCTACCGCGCCGCCGATGGCACCGGCGCCCCAGATCAGGATCGGGTCCTGCACCATCGTCATCGCTCCCTGGCTTGCGCCCCTGGCATGCGCCCTGCGCCCTTGCGCCACGCGCCGAGGCCAGCCCACCCTGGGGTCCAGGCTAGACAGGACCAGCCCCGCGTCAATGCGCCCGGACCGAAGTGGCAACCTCAAGGGCGCGGCGCTGATGTCGGCCGCCGCCGTGCTGTTCGCGGCGGAGGTGCTGATGATCCGCTGGATGACCACGCGCGGCATCCCGGTGGAGCTGCAACTGGCCGCCCGCGCCTTCGGCCAGTTGCTGTGGGTCTCGCCGCGCATCGCCGGCAGCGGGCTTGCGGTGTTCCGCACGCGGCGGCTGCCGATGCACCTGCTGCGCGGCACCAGTTCGCTGGTCTGCTGGGGCCTGTACTACTACTCCTTCAGCCGGCTCGACATGGCGACGGGCACGGTACTGTCCTTCACCAACGTGATGTTCACCACGCTGCTGGCGGCGCCGATCCTGGGCGAGCGGGTCGATCGCTGGCGCTGGTTCGGCACCATCGCGGGGCTTCTGGGCGTCGCGGTGATGCTGCGGCCGGGCGCGCAGATCGATGCGCTGGGTGCGGCGGCCGCCATCGGCGCGGCCATCGCCTGGTGTGGCATCACCCTGACCAGCCGCGCGCTGACGCGCACCGACTCGACGATGACGGTTCTGGCCTGGGTCGGCGTGGTGACCTTCGGCGGCATGTTGCCGCTGGCGATCCGCGCCTGGGTACCGCTCGATGTCCTCGACATCGCGCTGATGCTGGTGATGGCCACGGTGATGCCCGGCATCATCGTACTGGTGACGGAGGCGCTGCGCCACGGCGAGGCCTCCGCCATCGCGCCCTTCCAGTACCTGCGTCTGGTCGTGGTGGCCGCGGCGGGCTGGATCCTGTTCGGGGAGGTGCCGGACCTGTTCGGCTGGATCGGCGCCGCCATCATCCTCGGCGGCGCCATGGTGGTGTCCATCGCCGAGGCGCGCCGGCGTTGAGCCGATTCACCCAGGCGGCGCTGCTCGCCATCGCGGCCGGCTTCGTCTTCAACCTGGAAACCACGCTGGTGAAGGCGATCGAGGGCGTGCCGCTGGCGACAATGGTGCTGGCGCGCTCGATCGGGCAACTCGCATGGACGCTGCCGGCCCTGGTCCGCGATCCGTCGCTGCCGCGTACCGGGGCGCTGCCGATGCAGTTGTTCCGCGGCCTGCTGTCCGTGGTGTCCTGGTACACCTACTACCTGGCCTTCGCCGGCCTGCCGCTGGCGACCGCGACGGTGCTGTCCTTCACCTCCGTGCTGTTCGTCACCGCGCTGGCCGGCCCGATGCTGGGGGAGAAGGTGGGCTGGCGGCGCTGGAGCGCGACGCTGGTGGGATTTGGCGGCGTCGTCGCCATCGTCCGGCCGGGCGATGCGGGCGCGGTGGAGATCGGGCTGCCGCTTGCGGCCTCCCTGTTCTCGGCGCTGATGGGCGCCGTCATCATGCTGACGACCAAGTCGCTGTCGCGCACGGAGCGCACCGGCACCATCATGTTCTGGATCGGCGTGGTCTCGGTTTCCGTGTCGCTGCCGGTGGCACTGCCGGGGCTGGCCTGGCCGGGCTGGGGGAACCTGGGCCTGTTGGTGCTGTGCGGCTTGTGCGGGCCGTTTGCGATGCAGTTGTGGATCACCGGGCTGCGCATGGTGGATGCGAGCGTGCTGGCGCCGATCTCCTATGTCCGGCTGGTCTTCGCCGCGGCGACCGGCGTGCTGCTGTTCGCCGAGGTTCCGGACCGGTGGCTCGCGGTCGGCACGGCGCTGATCGTGGGCTCCGCGCTGTACATCACCCGGCGGGAATCGATGCTGGCGCGGCGGGCTCAGCCGGGGAAGCCGGCGGCGCCGAGCGCGTCCTCCAGCGGTGCCGGCGAGAAGCCGAACTCCCGATAGCCGCGCCGCAGATGCTCCACATACCAGGCTTCCGGCGGGCCGGGCCGCAGGCGGCGCCCGGCATAGATCCAGGCCTCGCCACCCTCGGGCAACGGGACGCGAAGGCGCTCGTAAATGCCGAGCGCCGTGCCTTCGAACCGGTCCAGCCGCGGCAGGTGGCCGAGCCGGATGCGCCAGAGGCCGACCGGGACCGTGGCCTGCGGGTCCGGCTCGATATCCGCATAGCGCCGCAACACCAGCCGCCAGCCGGGCAGCAGGGCCGTGCCGGCGGGCTCCGCGCCACGGCAGCGGCCGCGCATCCGCGCGTGGTCGAGGTTGCTGCCGTAGGCAGCATAGATCAGGGGTGGCGACATGCCGCCGCAGGGTGGCGCGATGGGCCGCCACGGACAAGGATGGGTGGATGATGCTGTTGCTGCAGGCAGCACCGCTGCTGCTGCTGGTGGGCCTGCTGCTGTCCGGCCGCGCCGGGCCGGTGCCGGCGGTGCTGGCCGCCCTGGCCGCGACGGTGCCGGCGGTGCTCGCCTCGCTGGATGGCCCGGCGCTGCCGTTCCTGGTGGCAGAAACGCTGCGCGGCGCCTTCCTGGCGGCGATGCCGATCGGCGTTGTCATCGGCGGGCTGCTGTTCCACGCCGCGGTCGCCGGACCCGCGGTGGAAGCGGGCGCGGGCGCCACGCCACGGCGCATCTTCGTCGCGACGCTGCTGATGGGCGCCTTCATGGAAAGCGTCACCGGCTTCGCGGTCGGCGCCGTCTTCGCGCTGTCCGCGCTGCGCGGCATGGGGCTGGCGGGCGCGCCCCTGGGTGCGATGGCGCTGCTGTCGCTGACCCTGGTGCCCTGGGGTGGGCTTGGTCCGGGCACCGCGCTGGGCGCGGCGCTGATCGGCCTGCCGGCGCAGGACGTGGCAGCGCTGACGGCCTGGCCGAACGCCGCGTGGCTGCTGCTGATGGGGCCGGTGCTGTGGCGGCTCTGCGCCGCCGCCGGCGTCGTGGTGCCGGCGGCTGAGAAGCTGGCGCAGATGGGCTTTCTGGCCGCCATCGCGGCGCTGCTGGTGGCGTGCCACGCGCTGGTCCCGTTCGAGGTCGTCGGCATCCTCGCCGCCGGCCTGCCGCTGCTGCTGGCGCTGTGGCGGCTGGACCCGCCGCGCGATGTGGCGGGCTGGCGCCGGGCCGGCCGTGCGCTGGCGCCCTATCTCGGTCTGACGGCGGCGCTGCTGCTAGCCCGCGCCTGGACTGGCGCGCCGGCCTTCCGGCCCTACACGGATCTGCCGGGCTTCCCGCTGACCCATGTGGCGGTGGTGCTGTGGCTGGTGGCCGGCGCCCTGCTGCTGCGGCATCCGCAGGGTGGCGCGCGGGCCCGGTCCGCCCTGCTACGCGCCCGCCGGCCGGCGCTGGCGATGCTGCTGTACGTCGTGCTGGCGCGCTGGATGACCGGGTCCGGCATTTCGGGCGCGCTGGCCGTCGCGGCGGCGGACAGCCTCGGCACGCTGGCGCCCTATGCGGTGCCGGTGCTGGGGCTCGCTTCCGGACTGGTCACCGGCAGCAATGTCGGCTCGAACGCCGCGCTGATGCCCGTACAGGCGGCGCTCGGCCACGCGGCGGGGCTGCCGCCGCTGCTCGCGCCGGCGGTGCACAACTTCGCAGGCGCCGCCGGCGCCGGCATGTCCTTCGCGGTTACCGCCCTGATCTGTGGGCTGCTGGCGGATGGCACGCGGCCGGCGCAGATCTGGCGGCTGCTGCTGCCGTCCCTGCTGGGCGTGATGCTGGTCGGCTGGCTCAGCGTGGCGCTGCTGGGCTGAGCGCGGCGCGGCCGGCCGTCGTCGCCACCACGAACAGGCCGCCATCCCGCGCCTCGCAGGCCAGAAGGCCGCGATCCGTCGCATCCTCCCACACTGGAAGCCTCGGGCAGGAGGTGCGCCAGCCTTCCATCACCTCGGCATAGGGGCGCGGTGCTGCGGCGATCCAGGCGACGAGGTCGAGGATCAGTTTTTCCTTGGGGTCCATGGCAGGTCCTCCGGTTCAGGGAAACATCAGCAGCCAGGTGCCCTGGGCCAGGTAGAAAGCCGCGATGCCGGTGACCAGCCGCCCGGCCCAGAGCCGATACTGCCGTTCCGTCAACGCCGCCAGCAACGGCCGCGCGAGCAGCGTGCCGAGCATGGAGGCCAGCACCGCGCCGCCCGCCAGCAGCGGCTCCAGCGTCGCGGCCTCCGCCACCAGCCCGCCGAAATAGAGCAGCTTCAGCGCATGGCCCTGCACCTGGCAGACCGCCTTGGTGGCGACGATGCCATGCCGGTCCAGCCGGCCGCCGAGGAAGAAGCTGTCCAGCAGCGGACCGGCGACGCCGGTCAGCAGCATCAGCGACATGCTGGCCACGCCGCTGGCCACTCCGTGCGCGGGCCGTTCCGGGTCGGCCCGGGTGCCGGATGGCAGCAGCTTGAGAAGAAACGGGCTGAGCCCCAGCGCGATCAGTGCCACCGGCTTGTCCGGCACGAACAACACCAGCGACCAGGCGCCCAGCGCCAGCAGGCAGCCCGCGGCGTAGGCCGCGACGATGCGCCAGCGCGCGTGTCGCATCAGGAAGGCGGCGCGCCAGGCGTTGGAGGCGATCTGCGTCAGGGCGTGCAGCGCCATTGCCGCCGGCAGAGGCAGCAGCACCAGCAGTACGCCGACCAGCACCAGCCCGCCCGCCATGCCGAAGATGCCGGACAGCAGCGAGGTCGCCACCATCACCGTCCACAGCAGCAACACTGTTCCGAGCGTCATGCCGGGTCGCCTCCGCCCGCTTCATTGCGCCCGCCGCGCACCGGACACAAACTGCGTTTCCTGAGCCTGGCCTGAGTTTTCCTGATGGTGCAGCCGCCCTTCCTGAACGGCATCCGGGCCTTCGATGCGGCCGCCCGCGGCGGCAGCTTCGTGGCCGCGGCCGCCGCCCTGCATGTCACGCCCGCCGCCGTGAGCCGGCTGGTCAAGCTGCTGGAGGAGCGCATGGGGGTGGCGCTGTTCGTCCGGCGGGCCAACCGGCTGGAGTTGACCGAGGCGGGTCTTGCCTATCGCGATGGCCTCGCCCCCCTGCTCGATGCCCTGGCGCGGCTGACCGAGCAGGTGGCCGAACAGGCCGGCGGCGGCGCGCTGACGATCGGTGTCGGGCCCACCTTCGCCATCCGCTGGCTGATCCCACGGCTCGCCGACCTGCAACGCCGCGAACCCGGCCTGGAGGTCCGCATCACCACCGGCGGCGCCGCAGTGGCGTTCTCGGATCGCTGGACCTGCGGCATCCGCCTGGGCGACGGGAACTGGCCCGGGCTGGACGCGGTGCGGCTGTTCGGCGCCGACCTGCTGCCGGTCTGCACCCCGACCCTGGCGGCAAGCCTGGCCCAGCCCGCCGCGCTGGCCAGGGCGACGCTGCTGCGCGTCGGCCATGCGCCGGAGGATTGGCCGCGCTGGCTGTCGGCGGCCGGAGTCGCGGATGTCCAGGCACAGGGCCCGGTGTTCGAATTCTACGGCCAGGCGCAGCAGGCGGCCGCCGATGGGCTGGGCGTGGCCATGGGCATCCGGCCCTACATCGACGACGACCTCGCCGCCGGACGGCTGGTGGCGCCCTTCCCCCTGACGCTGCCCAAGGGCAGCGGCTGGTGGCTGGTGTATCGGGAGGCGCGGGCACGGGAGGCCCCCTTCCGGAAGTTCCGCGACTGGCTGCTCCGGGCCCGAACCGGGTAGCGCCCGAAGCGGCCCCGCAACGGACCGGGTTGAAGCGCAACCCCCAACTCTTCTATACGACTTGCCTTAACGGGCGCCGCGAATGGCCGCCCGGATTGGGGAGACGCCTTTCACATGACCTTGTCCCGCCGCCTGGCCCTGGCTTCCGCACTGCTCGCCCCGCTGGCCCTGACCATCGGTACCGCACCGGCCGCGGCGCAGACGCAGTTCACCGTGCAGCACGCCCTGCCGCTGGACAGCCACACCGGCGCCGGCGCCGCCGCCTTCAAGGAAGCCTTCGAGCGCCTGACCAATGGCCGCTTCCGCGTGGTGCCGCAGCGCAACGACAACGAGCGCGAGATGATCGAGAGTGCCCAGATCGGCACCATCGAATGCCTGTTCACCTCCACCGGCCCGGTTGGCAACTTCGTCCCTGAGGTCCGCATCTTCGACGTGCCCTTCCTGTTCCGCGACACCGCCCATGCCCGCGGCGTGCTGGACAGTGAGATCGGCCAAGCCGTGCTGGCGCGCTTCCCGGCGCGCGGCCTGATGGGCGTGATCTGGACCGAGAACGGCTTCCGCCACCTGACCAATTCGCGGCGCGAGGTGAATGCACCGGCCGACCTGCGCGGCCTGAAGGTCCGCACCATGGAAAACCAGGTGCACATGCGCGCCTTCACCACGCTCGGCGCGCTGCCGACCCCGATGGCGTTCTCCGAACTGGTGCCGGCGCTGCAGCAGGGCACGGTGGATGGGCAGGAGAACCCGATCTCGGTGATCGTGGCGAACAACCTGAACCAGGTGCAGCGCTACATGACGTTGACCAACCACGTCTATTCGCCCTCCGTCATGATCTGCAACCCGGATGCGGTGAACCGCCTGAACGCCGCGGACCGTGCGCATTTCAACGAGGCCGCCCGCGCCGCGCAGAAGGCGAACCGGGACCGCGTGACGGCCGATGAGCAGTCCGGCGTCGCGACGCTGCGGAGCCGCGGCATGACGGTGGTGACGCAGGTGGATACCGCGGCCTTCCAAACCGCCCTCGCCCCGGCGTTCGCCGAGTGGGAGCGGACAATGGACGCCGCGACGCTGCGCCGCATCCGCGACTGGCGCGCCAACTGAGCCGCGCCTGACCGAGCCGCCTTGAAAGGGGCGCGGGCCTGTCCCGCGCCCTTCTTCGTGTCCGAGGGGACGTTCCGATGAATGCGATGAACCTGCTGCCCTTGCAGGTCACGGCCGCGGCGACGCTGCTGACGGTGGTGCTGGCGCTGTGGGCCGGAAGTGGCGCGGGCGACGTCGGCGGCCCCCGCGCGGCGCTGCGCAATGGCGTGCTGTGGGTCGACCGCTACGTCACCGGCCTCGCCACGCTGGTCGCGGCCGGCGCGCTGGTCATCGCCTTCGGCGCCGGGCTGTGGCAGGTGGTGGCGCGCTTCGCGACCGAGACGCCCTCCATCTGGTCGGAGGCGCTGGTCCGCACCGCGCTGATCTGGATGGCCTTCGTCGGCCTGGCGGTCGCGCTGCGCGCCGGCGCGGTGGTGTCCATCGACATGGCGCACCGCCTGTCCCGCGGCGCCATGCGGCGCGCGATCGAGGCTGCGTCGCTGGCCGGCACCCTGTCCCTGCTCGGCGTGATGTTCTGGTTTGGCTGGCTGATGGCCGGGCGAGTGAAATTCCAGGAGATGGCGGGGCTCGAGGTCTCGATGTCCTGGGGCTACGCCGCGATCCCGGTCGGCGCCGTGTTCGCCATGGTGGGCGCCGTCGCGCATTTCCTCGATCGGCGCGATAGCGAACTGGAGTCCGCCGTATGAGCCTCACCATGCTCACCGTCATGCTGGTGCTGTTCGCGCTCAGCGTGCCGGTCGCCATCGCGATTGGCGTCGCCGCCATCGTCGGCATCCAGGGTTTTACATCCTTCCCGCTGATCGTCGCGGCGCAGCAGTTGTTCGTCTCGCTGGACAAGTTCCCGCTGGCCGCCATCCCGTTCTTCATCCTGGCGGGCAACCTGATGGAGGTCGGCGGCATCTCCCGCCGCCTGGTGGAATTCGCACGCTCCATCGTCGGCGGCATCCAGGGTGGGCTGCCGGCGACCTGCGTCGTGACCTGCATGATCTTCGCGGCCGTCAGCGGCAGTTCCGTCGCCACCACCTTCGCCGTCGGCGCCATCATGATCCCGGCGCTGGTCCGCGCCGGCTATCCGGTGGCCTTCGCGGCGGCGTTGCAGGCGACGGCGGCGGAGCTCGGGGTCATCATCCCCCCATCCATCCCGATGATCCTGTATGGCGTGACGACGCAGACCAGCATTCCGGAGCTGTTCATGGCGGGCATCGGCCCGGGGCTGATGATCGGCGGCGCGTTGATCGCCACCGTGCTCATCTGGTGCCGCATCATGGGATGGGGCAAGCAGGACGGTGTCGGCCGCCTGTCCTTCCTGGTGGCGGGAAAGCAGGCCGGCTTCGCGTTGCTGATGCCGGTAGTGGTGCTGGGCGGCATCTATGGCGGCATCACCACGCCAACGGAAGCCAGCGTCATCGCCGTCGCCTATGCGATCATCGTCGGCATGTTCCTGCACCGCGAGATCACGCTGCGCGACCTGGTGCCGATCTTCCGCAAGTCGGTAATCAGCAGCAGCGTCATCCTGTTCATCATTGCCTGCGCGGCGGTGTTCTCCTGGCTGCTGAACCGGCAGGGCGTGCCGGATGCGGCGGCGGCTTGGCTGGTCGCGACCTTCGACAGTTCGGCAACCTACCTGCTTGCCGTGAACCTGTTCCTGTTCTTCATCGGCATGTTCGTGGAAACCGGCGCGTCCATCATCGTGCTGGCGCCGCTGCTGCAGGAAGCCGCGACGCGCTTCGGCGTGGATGGCGTGCATTTTGGCACCATCATGGTGGTGAATCTGGCGATGGGCATGATCACGCCGCCCTTCGGCGTGAACCTGTTCGCCGCGGCCCAGGTCGCCGGCACCAGCGTCGACAAGATGATGCGCTACCTGCCGGTGTTCATCGGCGTGATTTTCGGCTGCCTGTTGATCATCACCTATGTCCCGGCGATCGCCATGGCGCTGCCGAACCTGGTCTTCCGCTGATGGCTGGCGCCTTTGCTCCGCCTGTCGCGCTGCGCCATTTGCGGCGCGACTCGGTGCTGAAGGCCGTCATCCGCAAGGTCGGCCCCTGCACGCTGGAGGTTGCGGTGCGGGATCCGTATGAGGCGCTGGTCCGCGCCATCACCCACCAGCAGGTGCATGGCCGCGCGGCGGAGGCAATTCTCGGCCGCTTCATCGCGCTGTATCCGGGGCACGATTTCCCGCCGCCCGCACAGGTGCTGCTGACACCGGTGGAGGCGATGCGCGGCTGCGGGCTGTCGGGCAACAAGGTCGCCGCCATTCGCGACATCGCGGAAAAGGCGGTGGGCGGGCTCGTGCCCACCACCGAGGTCGCGGCGCGGCTATCGGACGAGGCGCTGATCGAGCGCCTC
Source organism: Falsiroseomonas sp. HC035 (assembly GCF_050563525.1). Taxonomy (NCBI): domain Bacteria; kingdom Pseudomonadati; phylum Pseudomonadota; class Alphaproteobacteria; order Acetobacterales; family Roseomonadaceae; genus Falsiroseomonas; species Falsiroseomonas sp. HC035. The sequence continues at coordinate 8,116 of NZ_JBNXUN010000025.1, read as the reverse complement.
GTCGCCATCCGCGGCGTCGGCCGCTGGACGGTGGAGATGTTCCTTATCTTCACGCTGGGCCGGCCGGATGTGCTGCCCGTCGATGATTTCGGGGTGCGGGAGGGCTGGCGTGTTTCCGCCGGGCTGGAGGCGCAGCCGAAGCCGAAGGACCTCGCCGTGATCGGGGAGGCCTGGGCGCCGTGGCGGTCCGTCGCCGCCTGGTATCTTTGGCGGGCGGCGGATGCGGCGAAGCTCAAGCCGAAGGTGCCGAAGGCTGCATCGCCGCGATCAGCCCGGAAATCCGCTCCCGGAACTTGAAGAAGCCCTGCGTCGCCAGAGGCCAGCAGCGCTGGTCCCAGTCGCGGCGGATGATGTGCAGCGGCAGGCCGAGGCCGATCAGCGCATCGGCCGTCCAGCCGACCGGCGCCTGCGGCATCACCACCGGCAGGCCATGGCCGGCGGCCCATCCGGTGATGGCCTCCGCTGCCAGTTCATCGCCCTGTAGGCCGAGTTGCCGGCCGGCGCGGCCGAGGCCATCCGCCAGCGCCTGGCGGACGTGGCGGGCGACCAGTGGGGCGCAGCCGCGCGGCGAGCGGACTTCCGGCACTGCGATCCCGGCGAGGGCCGCAACCTGCAGGCCGGGTGGCAGCAGGCCTTCCGGATGCAAATCGTCCTCATGCAGCAGCAGCGCGACCGGGCCCGCCGGCATCGCGGACGCCGGTGGCAGGGGCCGGATCGGCGGCAGCGGCGGCGCCTCCAGCGGCAGCGGGTTCTCGTCGAGCTGCCCGGCCGGGTTGAACCGGCCGCCGGTGAAGCGGGCGATGTTCTCGGCCCGCGCCACGTAGGGCTTGCCCTGGGTCTGGATGCCCGCGACCCAGCGCCAGGACAACGTGTTGGAGGCCGCGTCGCCATCCAGCAGGTGGCGCAGGAAATGGTCCGCACCGAGCGTCCAGGGCAGCCTGAGCGTGAAGATCCAGATGCTGGCGAACCACATGCGGGCATGGTTGTGCAGCCAGCCCACCTCCCGCAGTTCCGTCGCCCAGGCATCGAAGCCTTCGATCCCGGTGCGGCCCGAGATCGCCGACTGGTAGCGTGCGCGCAGGGCCGCATCGGCGTCCAGCCGGGCCAGATCGGCGTCCAGCGCCGTGCGGTAATCCTGGTACAGCGCGGGCCGCAGTTCGAGAAAACCCTTCCAGTAGCTGCGCCAGAACACCTCCTGGATGAATTTCTGCGCGGCCGCCTCGCCATGCATCGCCAGCGCCGTGCCCACCACCTCGGCCTCCGTCACCAGCCGGTGGCGCAGCGCGGGCGAGAGGCGGGAGACGTCGCGGCGCCGGCCGGGGCCGGGGTCACTGTTGCGCCCCCGGGCGTAATCCGCTCCCATGCGCGGGGCGAAATCGGCCAGCAGCCGCAGTGCACCGGCTCGATCAGCCGGAAATTCCTCGTTCATCATGCCCGGGCAGATTGGCCGCCCGCGCCAGCCTGCAACCGGACCCACCGATGATGACCACGCGCCGCGCCCTGCTGACCACCCTCGGCGGGCTGACCGTTTTGGGCGGCGCTGCCGGGATGTACGGCTTCTGGATCGAGCCCGCCTACCGGCTGGCGATTGCCGAGTACCGCCTGAACCCGCCGAACTGGCCGGCCGGGCGGCCCATCACCATCGCAGCGCTCGCCGACCTGCACGCCAGCGAGCCGCAGATGCCGCTGGAGCGGGTGGCGGAAATCGTCGCCGCCACCAATGCGCTGAACCCGGACCTGGTGGTGCTGCTCGGCGATTATCGCGGCGGCGGCGGATTCGGCACGCCCGGCCTCCAACGGGGCATCCCCGTGGAGGAAACCACCGCCGTGCTGCGCGGCCTGCGCGCGCCACATGGCGTGCACGCCATCCTCGGCAATCATGACTGGTGGGACGACCCACAGGTGCAGCGCCTGCGCCGCGGCGTACCGCGCACCGCGCGGGTGCTGGCGGATGCCGGGATTTCCGTGCTGCACAATGCCGTCGTGAAGACGGGGTTCGGCGGCCGCGGCTTCTGGGTCGCCGGCAGCGGCAGCCTGTGGGCGTTCCGGCAGACCGATGACGGCCGCTTCCTCGGCGCCAACGACCTGGCCCGGACTCTCGGCGCGGTGCAGGACCAGGACCCGGTGATCCTGCTGTGCCATGAGCCGGATATCTTCCCGAGCGTCCCGGTGGGGCGGGTGGCCCTGACGTTATGCGGGCACACCCATGGCGGTCAGGTGCGGCTGGCGGGCTTCTCGCCCTACGTGCCGTCCCGCTACGGCAACCGCTACGCCTACGGGCATGTGGTGGAGGAGGCGAAGCACCTGGTGGTGTCCGGCGGCCTTGGCACCTCGATCCTGCCGGTGAGGGTCGGGGTGCCGCCGGAAATCACGCTGGTCCGGCTCGGCTACGGCTGAAGGAAGCGACGCACCGAGGCGAGGAAGGCCTGCGGATTCTCCGCGTGCAGCCAATGGCCGGCCTTGATGGATTCGCGGCGCGCCGCGGGGAACAGGCGCTGGAAGACGGGCCAATGCTCGGGCTGGATGTAGTCCGAGGTTTCGCCGGCCAGCACCAGGGTCGGTCCGTCATACCGGCCCGGCAGGTCCGGCCAGCCGCCGATGTCACCCAGGCCGGCGGCGATCTCCTCCAGCCCGATGCGCCAGCGCGGCGGGTCCTGATCGAAGGACAGGTTCTGCAGCAGGAAGGCGCGCAGCGGCGCGGCCGGCACAACGGGCGCCAGCGCCGCATCGGCCTGCCGCCGGGTCAGGCCGGGCGGCAGGTCCAGGGCGCGCATGGCGTGGAGGTAGGCGGTGAACTGCGGCGCCGGGTAGGTGACGGGTGCGATGTCCGCGACCAGCAGGCGGGAGACGCCCTCGGGTTCCGCCAGCGCCAGGGCCATGGCGACCTTGCCGCCCATGGAATGGCCGATGATGGCGGCGGGCCAGGCGCCCTCCGCCCGCAGCGTCTCCGCCACATCCGCGGCCATGGCGGCGTAGCCCACCTCCGCCCCGTGCGGGCTGTCGCCGTGATTGCGCAGATCGAGCGCCAGCACCCGGAAGCCATCCGCCGCCAGGGCCTTCTGCACCGTACCGAAATTCTGCCCGGCACCGAACAGCCCGTGCAGCAGCACCACCGGCGGACCCTCGCCCTGTTCGGTGACGACGAGCCTCATCCGCGGGCTGCCAGGATGACGGAGGCGAAGATCAGCCCGCCGCCGACCAGCACGTCCCACCCCAGCGGCTCGCCGAGCCATAGCGTGGAGACCAGCACGCCGAAGGCCGGCACCATCAGGAAGCCGACGGAAGCGACCGCGCCCGGCAGCTTGCGGCCGGCCTCGATCACGCACCAGGTGCCTATGGGGGCGGCGAACAGCCCGATGTAGAGCAGGTGCGGCCAGGAACTCAGCCCGACGCCCCCCTCGGGCTCCACGATCAGCGCCATCGGCGCCAGCATCAGCGCGCCGATGCCGAAGCACCAGGGCAGCAGGTCGAACATGGGCGTGCGCGGCGGCCATTTGCGGGAAGCGATGATGGCGATGGTCCAGAGCAGGCCGGCCAGCACCAGCATGAAGTGGCCGAGCAGCACGCTGCGGTCGGACCAATCCACGGACCAGGGCCCGATCAGCACCCCCGCCCCCGCCAGCCCCAGCCCTGCGGCAACCCAGCGCATGGTGGAGACCTTCTCCCCCAGCACCAGCACCGAAAGCGGGATGAGCCAGTAGGTCACCACGTTGGATAGCACCGCAGTGCGCCCGGCCGGCACCAACGCCACCGCCAGGTGCGTCAGCGCGAAGAAGCCGCCCAACTGGAACAGGCCGAGGAACAGCACGGCCGTGCGATCCTCCGCCGCCGGCAGCCGCAGCCGGCCGAGCGCCGCCAGCAGCATCGCGGCGCCCAGGGCGGCCAGTGCGGAGCGTCCGGTGCCGAACCACAGCGGCGATGCGTCCGCGAGCGCAGCCTTGGTGATGGGCCAGGCACCGCCGAACAGGATGACGGCTGCGAAAAGCAGCCGGAAGGCGGAAGCCATGGGCATTGCCGCTTAACCTAGACGTCCAGGCCGCGCCGGGACCAGCCCGCTGCGGCCACAGGACGCTGACATTTCACGTAGGGTCAATCTTTGGACACGCTCTGCAAGGCGGCGCGCATCTCCAGCGCCTGTTCCGCCCCTGCCGGCCGCGGCCGCAGATCGGCTTCCGTCACCAACGCCCCCTGCGGCACCGCCCGTGCCAGGGTCACGCCATGCGCCAGCCCGATCGGCACCGCACCAAGGGCGCTGGACCGGGTCGAGGGGATGCACTTGCCCCAGACGGTTGCGCCACCCTCCCCGTCCAGGGCCTCGCCGACCCGCAGATCCCGCTTGGCGATGGCGACGCAATCGGCGGCCCAGCGCTCCGAACAGCCGGTCGGCTCCCGGCGCAGCGCCGCGGAGGCGACGGAGACGCCGAGTTCGAGGCCGATGAAATGGTAGGGCCGCCACAGCGCGGCGTAACGCCCGGTGGAATCAGTGGCGACGCCGTATTCGGCGAAGCAGCGGCGGGCGTATTCGGTGTCGCCCTCGAACACCACATAGACACCCCAGCGGAGGTTGTCCGGGATCTCGGCGCCGTCGCGCGTGAGCGAGGACACCACCTCCACCACCCCCTTGCGGGCCAGGATGCCGCCCGCCTCGCGCGGTCGCAGCAGGTCCGGCAGCTGGCTGGTTCCAGCGGGCGGGAAGGCGAGCCCGTCCTCGGGCGGGGCGAGGCCGGTGGCATTGGCGATCGCCGCGGCCTCGATGCCGGACTTCGTGCCGTCAAGGAAGGAGTTGAACATGCGCGGATTCATCCCGCCCTCCCGCGCCTGATCTGCCGTCAGGCCATAGAAGTCCCACACGGTTTCGGGCGTGCTGGCGTGGTAGGCGGGCAGGTACTTGGTACCCTTGCCGGCGGCGACCACCTGGAAGCCGCCGGTGCGGATGGTGTCCACCAGCTCCGCCACCAGGGCCGGCTGGTCGCCATAGGCCATGGAATACACCACGCCCGCCGCCGCGGCCTCTCGCGCCAGGACCGGGCCGGCCAGCACGTCGGCCTCGACATTCACCATCACCACATGCTTCCCGTTGCGGATGGCGTGGCGGGCGTGGCGCAGGCCGGCGGCCGGGTCGCCGGTGGCCTCCACCACCACCTCGACATGCGGATCGCCGATCAGCGCCAGGCTGTCCTCGGTCAGCCAGGTAGCGCCGGTGCGGGCGGCGGTCGCGGCATCGGGCGCGGCGCCGGCTTCCTCCGGCCAGTGGATGCGGGCGAGGTTGGCGCGGATGCGCGGGATGGACAGGTCGGCGATGCCGAGCACGTGCAGCCCCGGCGTGCGCGGCGCCTGGTGCAGGAACATGGAGCCGAACTTGCCGGCGCCGATCACGGCGACCCGCACCGGGCGGCCCTGGGCCTGGCGCTGCAGCAGCAGGCGATGGAGGTTCATGGCAACGGCCTCAGGGTTGGTACCAGGGGCGAGGGCGGGAGCCCGGCAGCGGGAAGGCGGTTCCGGGCCGGCGGGCCAGCAGCAGCGTGCCGGCCAGCGCCAGCAGCACCGCCGCCCCCTGCCCCGCCCGCCGCCAGCCGCGGTCCCTGAGCCGGGTGGAGGCCGCGAGCAGTAGCAGTGCCGCGGCGAAGATCGCCCAGAGACTCACCCGACCGTCAGCATGATCTTGCCGATATGCGCGCTGCTTTCCATCAGGCGGTGTGCCTCCGCAGCCTGGGCCAGCGGGAAGGTGCGGAAGATGCGCGGCTGGGCGCGGCCGGCTTCCAGCATCGGCCACACCTTGGCCTCCAGCGCTTCCGCGATCTCACCCTTCTGAGCGGTGGTGCGTGGGCGCATGGTGCTGCCGGTGACGGTCAGGCGCTTCACCATGATCGGGCGCAGGTCGACCTTCTCCGCCTCATGCCCGTTCAGGAAGGCGATCATCACCAGCCTTCCATCCAGCTTCAGGCTGCGGATGTTCTTCGCGAAATACGGCGCGCCGACCATGTCCAGCACCACGTCGACCCCCTTGCCGCCGGTCAGCTCCTTGATGCGGGCGGCGAAATCCTCGGCGCGGTAGTCGATGGCGGCGTCGGCGCCGAGCTCCAGGCAGGCCGCCACCTTCTCCGGGCTGCCGGCGGTGGCATAGACCGTCGCGCCGAAGGCCTTGGCCAGCTGGATGGCGGTGACGCCGATGCCGGAGGTGCCGCCATGCACCAGCACGGATTCGCCCGCGGCCAGCCTTCCATGGCCGAACAGGTTGGCCCAGACGGTGAAGTAGGTCTCCGGCAGCGCCGCGGCACGCAGCGCGTCGAAGCCCTTGGGCCAGGGCAGCGTCTGGGCCTCCGGCGCCGTGCAGTACTCGGCATAGGCGCCGCCATTGGTCAGGGCGCAGACCTTGTCACCCGGCTTGTAGCGCCGCACCGCCTCGCCCACGGCCACCACCTCCCCGGCGCATTCCAGGCCGATCAGCGGGCTGGCGCCGGGCGGCGGCGGATAGCTGCCGGAACGCTGCGCCACGTCCGGGCGGTTGACGCCGATGGCCTGCGTCCGGATCAGGACCTCGTCCGGCTTCGGCGCCGGCACCGGGCCCCGGCCCACCACCAGAACCTCCGGACCGCCGCCCTGGCCGTGGTCGATCTGGGTCATCTCGGCGGGCAGGCTGGACATGGCGGGCTCCTTGCACTTGGCGCCCGAGGGACCACGCGGCGGCGGCGCGCGTCAAGGCCGGCGGCCGAGGCGGAACGGGGTTGTGCGTGCGGCCTGCCACGTGGGAAACTTTACGCGGCAGCCCGAAGGAGGCGCGCAGGATGCAGGGATTCGGGCGCCGCGCCCTGGGCGGGCTCGCTGGTTTCGCCCTGGCCGCGCATTTCGGCGAGGCACTGGCGCAGGCCCCGGCGCCGGAAGTCCGGCTTGGCGCGATCTTCCCCTTGTCCGGCCCGCTCGCCCTGTTCGGCGACGAGTGCTTCCGCGGCGTCGAACTGGCGGTGGAGGAGCGCAATGCCGCCGGCGGCGTGTCCGGCCGCACGCTGCGCCTGTTGGGCGCCGATGCACCGGATGAGGCAACCGCCACCAACGAGGCAAGGCGGCTGACGCGCGGGGACGGTCGCGTCGCGGCGCTGCTCGGCAGCTTCGGCACGTCCATCGCCCTGCCGGCGTCCCAGGTCGCGGAACTTGCCGGCGTGCCGTTCATCGAACTGGCGGCACTCGGCGATGCGGTGACCGAACGCGGATTCCGCTGGGTGTTCCGGATCTCCCCCAGCGCCACGGACTACGCCGCGACGGCGGTGGCGGGCGTGGCGCTGCTGGCGCAGGCCATCGGGCGGCCGCCGCAATCGATGCGGCTGGCGATCGCGCATGAGGATGCGCCGGCGTCGCAATCCGTCGGCGCGGCGCAGCAGGGCGCCATCGCGGCGCTCGGCTTCACCCAGGTGCAGCGCGCCGCCTATGCCCCGCGGCCCACCGACCTCAACGGCCTGGTGCAGCGGCTGCGCGGGGTGGATGCGGAAGTGGTGCTGCACACCGGCGCGCCAGGCGACGAGGCGCTGCTGTTCCGCGCCATGGCGGAAGTCGGCTGGCGACCCCGCATGGTGATCGGCACCGCCAATGGCTACGGCCTGGTCGAGACCGGCCGCAGCATCGGCCCCGGCCTGACCGGGACAATGAGCGCGGACCTGACGCCTTCCGGGGTGAATGAACGCATGGCCGGTGGCGCCCGAGCCTTCGCCGAGGCGTATCTGCGCCGCTACGGCGCCGAGCCCCGGTCCGGCCACGGGCTCGCCACCTTCACCGGCACGCGGGTGGTGCTGGATGCGATGGCGCGCGCCGGCGGCACGGAGGCGGCGCGTGCCGGAGGTACGGAGGCGGAGCGCATCCGCACCGCGATCCTGGCCACCGACATCGCCGAGGGCGCAACCGCCTGCGGCTGGGGCGTGCGGTTCGACGAGCGCGGCCAGAACCAGCGCGCCCGCCCCTTCCTGTGCCAGTGGCAGCCCGCGCCACCGCAGCCCGGCAACCCGGCCGGGCTGCGCCAGGTGGTGATCGCCCCGGCCGATGCGGCGATCGCGGATGCGATCACGCGGCTCGGCGCCTGAGGTCCGGCCACACCACGTCCGCCAGCGTCTGGCGTTGGCCGCGCTGC
>NZ_JBNXUN010000024.1:0-48053 GCF_050563525.1 Falsiroseomonas sp. HC035 | reverse complement strand
CAGTACCTGATGGACCGCCTCGACACAGCGACGGTCCAGACTGGTCACGGCTAAGCCCAGTGCCTGCTTCATGCCCAAGGTTTCCAGCTGCCGACGTAGGCGGCCTTCGAGAGCATCGTCAGCACCGATCGAAGTGGTCCAGGGGTTGGTGGCGGAGTCGGACATTGCGCCCAGTTTGCCCTTGCAGAGACTGGAACCGCAATTCGTACCCTGCTGACGGGTGCGTGGCGCGGTGGAAGTCCACAGGACGGGTTCGTACCCTGGTGACACCTCTAGAAGGCTATTTGAGTTCTATTAGGATGCGTCACCAGAGTACGGGGGGCGACTCCGGTTTGCGTCACCAGAGTACGAACTTGCGTCAGCAGGGTACGAACGGACTTGTGGACAACGACGCGGTGCCGCTCCGGGACGGCGTCACCAGGGTACGAACGCAGCGGTACAAGCCCTATGGCGGAATGGCCGGTCTGGCTGCACTAGCCTCGGGACCAGCAGCCGATTCGTACCCTGGTGACGGCCCTAAGATAAGTGCTAGCTACTAGCTGAAAGCGGCTAGCGGCTACCACGCCGGCGCGGCGCGGGCACTGCCTTGAGATCCTCGGGGTGCACGGTGAAGCCCGTGGCGGCGAGCGCGCGGCAGACGAGCACCTTCTGGGTCGTTCCCTCGGCCCGGGCCCGGTCGGCGAGCTGGTCGCCTAGGCCGCGGCGGACGCGGATGTTGACCTGCACCAGCTCGTCGACGGGTTCGGTCGCGTCCGACCGGTCGGACGTCGGCGTAAGCGCGGCGGGCGGCAGCCCGGCCTGCTGCGCGACCGTATCCGCGGCGACGAGCGCGTCGCGCGCCGAGGGCCGTGTCAAGGCAGGCTTTAGCCCCTTGTTCGACATCTCGATTCCCTCCACCACCGCTAATTGCTAGCAGATATTAACTACGAAGGCGCGGCGGAAGCCGACGGTCGATTGGGGAGCCAGCCGAGGCCGCGCAGTTCCGCAATCAGCGCGGCGACCTCCTGCCCGGCGTCGCCGGCCGGTACCCGCCCGGAGAAAGTCATCTCAGCAAAGGCAACCCGGTCGCCAATACTGGCCTCGGTGCGGGGGAGGGCGGCGGCGTCGAGCTCGGCGAGGGCGTGTCGAGTGACGGCCGTGGCGAGCTTCAGCCGGCAGGGCACAACCCGAGCGGGGATCGCCCTGCGGGAGGCACGGGCGGCACCCTCGATAAGCTTCAGGGTCTTAGCCGCCTGCTCGATGTCGGCGCGGCTCGGGGTGCAGGGGACGAGCACGGCGTCCGCCGCCGCGATGGCCAGGAGTGCCGCCCGATTGCCGAAGCCGGCGGTGTCGACAAGCACCAGGTCGGAGGAGGGAGCCAGCTCATCGATCGCCTCGGCAAGCCGGGTCTCGTCAGCTTCGGCGCGTACTGAGACAGCGGGACCCTCGTAGGCACTCTCAGCCCAGGAGGCGTAAGCCCGGTTCGGGTCAGCGTCGACGACGGCGACGTGGAAGCCCTCGGCCGCGAGCGTGCCCGCTAGCGCCATGACCAGAGTGGTCTTGCCGGCGCCGCCCTTGGTCGATGCCACGGTCAGGACTGTCGCGGTCATAGCGTCCCCCAACCGCCCGATGCGGTGGAGGCACAGCTTAGTAGATATTTTGCTATACACAAGCAGCTAGCAGCTATGTCTAGCTTTTAGCTGCTATACTATAGCTATAAAGGTGGCTACGGCATCAACGGCTGCCCGCGGGTGTCAAAAGCGCCCACACCCGTGGAACGGCCGGCTTACCGCGGTGATAAAGGGCTTGCCGTAATGGTTATCGGACACAACGCGGCTTGTGGGTAGTAGGGCCAGGGGGAGCTAGTGATCAGAACCTGACGCTTGGTACCCATCGCGCCATAGCTGCTCTCGACCCGAAGCAGACTTTCTCGGCGCTCGTACGAAGGAGCAGGTTGGCCGGGTCATTCGGGCAGGCTGGTCTCAGACGACAAGTTGAATTACGATCCCGTGATAGTCGGAGATCCCAATGCGTCTGTCCGCTGCTGCTCTCCTGGCTGCACTCTTCACTGCGGGGTGCTCATCCTCACAGAGCATCAACTCCGTCTCCGTCGGAATGACGAAGGCGGACGTCATCCGCACCCTGGGCGCGCCAGTGAGCACGGCGGCACAGAGCGGCAACGAGCTGCTGCAGTACCGGCTCTACGCGGGCGCGACCGCGAACCCCTGGTACCAGGACTACTTCGTAGCGCTGCAGAACGGCCGCGTGGTGGCATACGGACAGCGCTGAGCCTTCAGCTGAGGCTGATGACCGCCACGCCCTCGCGCACCAGCGCCACTAGAATCGACAGGCCGCCGAGAGCATCCGCGGCGCCTGCTCCACCAGCGTCGAGAACTCCGCCTGCGCAAAGAAATTGCTCTGGCAGTGATCCAAGACGCCCCTAGCAATACCAACATGGAGTCAATAACTATGGTGGAACTCAGCCGCGACGAAATGAAGCAAGCCGTAACTGAAGGTGTTAAGCAAGCATTCGCCGAAAACATGGAAAATATTTCCACAGAACTGGTCAGTGCGGCGATCAGTAAAGGCGTAGCCGACATCTTCCGTAAGATTGCTGTAGAAGGTTATGAAGACCCGGGCGAGGAATTTTACAATCAGATCAAAGCCGGCATTACTGAAGCAATGCGCGGCTTGAAGATCACCTTTCCCTAATCTCCTGAGTGAGTATCAAATGCCAGGGAGATGAAGGTTCGCGACCTGGCCCCGGCCAGAGAGGGCATCACCCTGCAATGCGCGCCCTGCCAATCGACCGTGCGATGGTAGCGCGCCGACCTCGAGCAGGCGGTCGGCTTGTGGGCAGCATCGGCTGACCCGCGATAAGTGCCGCTTACCGCGGGTGAGACGAGGCTTGCCGCAATGGCGGCTCTCCGCTGCTGGCCGACATCACCGAGCTCCTGCGCACCTGTCTGCGGCTGATCACCCTGCCGATGCGCACGCGCGTGTTGGACGCCCTCGCGAGGATCCGCGCTCTGCTGGTAGCCCGACCCGGGGAGGGTGCTCCCTTGCGCACTTCGTCCCACGCACGGGCGCAAACGCCGCTGCAGCGACGGGTGGCCATTGCCAGCACGCTTTTGGCCGAGCTTGAACTCGCCCGCGACGGGTCGGTTATCCTTGAGCAGGGTATTGCCTTGGCGGGATCGCTTGGAGCAACTGGGAGCCGAAGGATCTCGGAAGTACCCGGACAACGGACGGGTGGCCGACCAAAAATTTCAACGCTATCATCTCAAATTGCATTTGGTCAGGGGGGAAAGGGTAGCGAGTGGCAGGTCAGCAGAGAAGGGAGTTACCTCTATCGCGGATCCCTAATCGCCGCATGAAGAAGCCGGAGCGGCGCAGTCTTTTCTGCTGTCGAAATGAGCATGATCGCCATATACTCAAATCATGAATGGCGCTTTGGGGGATGGGCTATTCAACGCGCTAGGCGGGAGCGCCTCAGGGCCTGAGATCGCACTTGGTCAGGAGGCGTGGGAGGAGCTTCTCGTCCGCCATTATCTGCGAACGGACGGGCCATACGGCGACGCACCGCTTCGCTCGATCGATGCTACGCCCCTTGAGTTGGCGCGGGCGACCGGTCTGGAGGGTATCGCTCCCGAGGCAGCAAAGCGCTCTTTCCTCGCCTGCTTTCAGGGCAGGGCCATTACGAGGGACGTCCTCCGTGGCGTCACCGTTCCCCGAGCTCGTGGGAAGGAAACCCCTGGCTACTTCCGCTACCTAATACTCAGCACCCTTGTCCCAGCCCTGTCTGAAGACAGTGTATCGATCCGTGACTTCAGGCTTCGACTTGGTCGGTTGCTTGAGTTGGAAGGGTCGCTTTCAGCGCTAGAGGGGCTCCCCGACCTGTGGGGGAAGCTTGTGAGCTGGTGTGACCGACGCCGGGCAGAGGGTGAGCCATATCGGCGCGTTGTTCTCCCCGACCCTAGGCACATGCGCCTCATCGGCTACTCAGTAGGGCTTGCCTTCCCGTCCTGGCGCGACCGGGACCGGCTCGTCAGAGAGGTCTCCCATGTCGGTGCAAGGAGCTTAGCATCGCCACGGACCGCCATCGCGCACCTGCAGCATCGCATTGAGTTCGGTAACTACACGGCCTCAATGCGTGATGCCTTTCGGGACTTCCGTGAGCGGTTCCAACGGGGCGAACGCCTTCTGACCGGGCATAGGTTCTGGCGCCTGCTGGGCGACATCTGCACTGCCGCCGGTGGCCAGCCTGGCCCCTGTGTTCGCGGTGTTGAAGTCAGCCTTTCCTTGGTGGTCGGGCTTGACGACGTGGATGTGGAACTAGAGTTCACAGCGCGGCACGCAGGCGGTGGCCTCAAGGACAAGAGCGATATCATTCGGCTCGCCGGACGCGTGGATACGGTACTCAGAGGAGTGCATGATCTTTCGGCGCGGATCTCGAACGACGTGTCTACGGCGGTACGCGAAATCGTTGATGCGCTGCGCTCGGGCGTCCTCGTGTTCGTCGAGGTTGCTTGGGGAAGATGGGCCTTCGCTATTCCTTCTCTAATTCAGCCAATTGGAGCGGTCGCAATCGCGCGCACTGACCTCGCCCAGCGGCTCCCCGCTCCTCGTGTCGCATGGCGCCCAGCAGGCGGCTCATGGCAGGTTTCCGGAGTTCTTGCGCCGGGCGCATTGGAAGCGCTGCTGAACCTCGTGCGGCAGCAGCCTCCCGACCGAGTAGACGAGTTAACTGAACTGAAGTTAGTCGGTGGCGTGGCGACGGGCCGGGCCCTGCTTGGGCGTCCGCGCCTCCTCCCGCATGTCCGAGCTACGGTCGGCTCGATCGTCCATCTGCAATCCCTCGACGGAAGTGAGGGAGAGATTTCCGCCTCAGCAATCGGTCCGGATAGTTGGGCGCTTGTCTCCGAAGGTCCCGTGACTGGCACCTGGCGCGTTAGCGCCAGCGAGGTTGCCAGCCAAAGCAATGAGGCCTCGGAGGCAGAGCGAGTGCTGCGCTTCGACGCTCAAGCGGTGGAGCATGATTGTCTGACGGACCCGGACCGTGACCCCTCCCGGGTCGAGCCTGAAATCGAGATGGTCGTCCGTCCTGCCGCGTCCATCCAAGTAAGGCCGCTGGGTGAGGCGGCGTCTGCAGTATCAACAGACGCCGCACTGATCGATTTGACAGAGGCGGTCTACGCATGTGGGCGCGCTGGGTGGTCCGAGGCGGACCTGATGGCACTTGTGCGCCAGGTTCTGAGAGGTGATCGACAGCCAAGACCTTGGGATGTGCTCCATCTCCTGCAGGCAGCAGGATGGATCGAGCCGCGCCTGCTCACCAGTTGGAAGGGGCGCCGCTGGTACCTGCGGCCGCCCCGTATTGTTGGAGTATTCGCGGGAACGCATGCAGTTGCCGTCCTGGACGGTGCAGCGCCACTGGCCGTTCAGGAGCGGTTCTTCAACATCTCGACGAGGTTGCGTGCGCAACCTGCCGGAGGGGACTCGCGAGGCACTTGGTGCCTTCCGGTGCATGCCGTGATGGGAGTTGACCCGAGCGAGTTGGCGCGTCTCCTTGATGTCCCCTTCCACGCGGAAGTGGCGTTAGCTGCGTCCGCTGCGCCTGCGTGCTGGCCTGCCGAGAGGCGGACCATTGAGCATCGAGAGTTGGCGACTCGCTGGTCGTGGGAACGCGGCCATTTTGTACAGGCAGGCGGACCTTCTGGAGAAAAGGTTTGCCTGGAGCGTTACATCCGCGCACGTGCAGACGATCGCGATATTCTGCTCCTGACGGCGCCCGAGGTTCCCCGCAGGATCTTTGGATCACGTAACGCCGCTCTCCTTGAGGCGCATCGCATCGCCCAACGCCCCCTATTCGAGTTTCGCGCGAATGCACTCCAACGTCGGGCTGTTGACGGTCACCTGCCCTTCCCCGTGGCCTTCATGCTGCGCCTTGTCCATCTGGCGGGCCCATTCCTTAATGCCGCGCATGACGGCAGCGATTCATCGCTTGCCTACCCGGCCGACGAAGTCAGTGCTCGTCTCGTGGCGACGTGGTTCGGTGCCGCCATTGGCTTTCCGGACACTCGGGCTGTCGCCGAGGATGACTTGGCTTCGATCGCGCTCGCGCGCCATCGAGGCCGAGCCCATCGCCTTGTCTGGGGCGGGCGGCTGGTAGATGTACGCTTGCAAGGAGATGGCCATGTCTGATGGCCTCGGAGCCGCCGGCGTCGGCGTTCAGACCCAGATTGTGCTTGGCCGTTGTGCCTACGCAGCACCGGGCATTATCCGGTACGATCCACTGCTCCTCAGCACGGACGCGGGATGGCGGCACATCCTGGATGCGAAGGCCCTTTTCCCAGATGCCGGCAAGGTTTTTAGCCCCGAGGCGCAGGGCGTTCTGCCGCGGGTTGGTAGCCTATGGGTGTTCACCGCCGAGACGAACCGCAGGTATGAACCTGGCCGCGCCCAAGATCGCTTCTTGGCGCGGGACCCGCGCTCGCCTGTCCAAGTCCTGGACTACTCGAACATGCCCTTCGATGAGGTGCGTCGGCAGCTGGTCGAGATCGGCCTGACCACCTTGCAGGCCCAATATACCGATGTCCTGGTGCGCCTTCGACGAGGCGCCTGCGTTCGCCTTCACCTCTTCACCGATGATGGCACCGGTCGGCGGCGCGCAGACATTGATGGTCTCGATGACCTGCCAGTCCTCAAGTACAATGATGCCATCGCGGCTGGAGGGGATCTGGACGGCATCAGGTTCGTCGTGCCTGGGCGCCAGCCGCATGAGGTGATCGACCGCGTAGATTGGTCTCCTGACCATGAGTTCCTGCCCAAGGCCCTGAAACGCATCCGCCGAGCTAGTCGAGATGGTGGCCAGGCTCCCGAAGCGGAATCCCTGACGAAGGCGGCTATTGAGGCGATCGCTCATTTTGTGCGCAGCAGCGGCGTCGTATCGGGTGACGCGGACGCGCTGCGGCGCATGCGCCAGCGCATGAGCGACTTCCTTCCACAGTTCCGGGCCGGCATCGCGGACCTCGAAGCCATCGTCGCTGCGCTGCGGTCGTTCTCTCCTGTGGCGGGCATGATTGAGGCCGAGGTCACCGCACGTCGCACCGAGATTGAGGCGGAGTTGCGTAGATCGCTAGAACCCGTCGTACGCGCGGAGCTTGAGCGTCGGCATGCAGATGCGGCAGCCCAGCTCGAGACTGCGCTCATGAAGGCAACTGAGGCCGAGACCATGGAGGTCGAGGCAGTAAAGCGGGTTGAGGTGCTCCGCTGCGCTGAACGCGAGGTTGCGGCCGCGCTCGCAAGAGAGGTCGGCGTCGTGCATGACATGTTAGAGGCCTTGCCCGACGACGCGGCCGACAGAGTCCAAGTGCTCGCACGCCGGATTTCCAAGGCGCTTGCCGGCACACAACTGTCCGCGGACGTGGTCGCGCCGGCAACTCCCCCTTGGGCCCTCGGGACCTCGACGGAGACACCCATCATCGGCTTTGACCAACTCCGTGAGCGCCTTGAGAGCGAGGCGGACCGCACCGGCCTCGACGCGACCGATCTGCTCGCGCTCGACGCGCTATTGCGGGGCGGAGAACTTGTGGTGGTATTGGACGACGACGGGCGACCCTTGCTCGATGCGTACGCGCGATGCGTAGTCGGTGGCCGTGTACGCAGGTTCGTTCTGGATCCCAGCATCATCGGTCTGGACGATCTCTGGCGGCAGCCTGCAAGTGGATCGCCGACCCCGCTCGCGCGGGCATGGACGGCCGCGCGCGCTCATCCGGATAGGGTCGTGTTGCTTGCCATTGAGTGTATGGAGACGGCGCCGATTGGCTTTTGGCTGCCCACGCTACTGAAGGAACTGCACGGAGAGGCGCGCCCACCCAACCTCCTAGTCGTTGGCTCGCTGTGCGCGGGACGATGGACCGATAGGAGCGGCGCGTCACGGCTAGTCGATATACTCGCTCCGATCTCCCAAGCGACGACGGCGGACACCTGGATGCGCGCTGCCTTTCTTGCCACTGGTCTTGAGGAGGCCGAGCCAACAACTGCACTGAGCGTGTCTAGCCAGGCCCCATTGGCAAAGCAGGCAGCTGGTGAGCTGATGGCCCGGCTCAACGAGGTCCACGGCCTGAGGTCCGCAGGGGCGATCCGTGCCGCCCGTGTCTTCCGCGCTGCACGCGGCGTGATTTGCGACAGCGCCGCGCTCCAGCTGGCGCTTGATGTGGCGCGTCTCGCCTCCGCGCATGCAATCGTAGGTGCGGCAGCAGACATCGGTACTGCCTGCCTCGGGCGGGGTGTCAGGTTACTTCGTGAGATAGTCGACCGAGCAACAGGCTGAGGAAACGGGAACAGCATGCTAGATCCGATCGGTGGCTATGAGCGCATCCGCGACTTCTACATCTCGTACCTCGACACGGCTTTCCGAATCCGCACCGAGGATCTCGCGACTACGCGCCGGGACCTTTTGCGGCGGGCCGGCACACTCACGACCGCTCCCTTCATCGAACCCGTACCTCGCTACCAGACGGCGAAGGTCTCGCTGGAAGACCTCGTCGAGCCTGGCCCCGACAATTCCATAGCCGAGCTGCCGTGGGAGGCGCGCAGGGCATTCGCCGAGCTCGCGCTTTCTGGTCTGTTTCCGGGTGAGCCTAGCCCCTCCACCAAAGTCAGGCGGCGGAGTCTCTTCAACCCCTACACCCACCAGATGGAAATGCTTGGACGGGGCGTCCGGCCTGGCCATCCTGGTATCGTTACGTCGGGAACGGGGTCAGGAAAGACCGAGGCGTTCATGCTCCCGATACTAGCCTCCATCACGGCCGAGGCTGTTCAATGGCCCGCGGCGCCGCGCGGCTTCCTTGGTGATCAGTGGTGGATAACGAGCCCTGACCGGTTTCGGCTCCGGCGAGATAAGGAGCCCGAAGGTCGACCGAAGGCGATGCGTGCCCTCGTCCTGTACCCGATGAACGCACTTGTGGAGGACCAGCTGGCCCGCCTACGCAAGGCCCTCGACTCCGATGAGGCACGTTCGGTCATGGACGAGCGCTTCGGTGGCAACCGAATCTTCTTCGGCCGATACACGGGTGCGACACCCGTAACAGGCCACCTCCTCCATCCACGTCGTCCGGACGATCGAAAGGAGATCCGGCGCCTCGAGAGGAAAAACGCGGAGCTTGCCGAGGCCCTCGCAAGATTCGAGCAGGACCAGGAGACTGCCCGTCACTTCGACAGGCAGGAAGCCGAAGAGGCCCATCGCAAGGGCGAACGGGCGCCGGAACCGACCCGCTTCTTGTTCCCGGCCGTGGACGGCGGCGAGCTTCTGTCGCGCTGGGACATGCAACATTCACCGCCCGACATCCTGGTCACTAACGTCTCCATGCTCGGAACCATGCTGTCACGCGAGGTAGAAGCGAGGATCTTCGACGCAACACGAACTTGGCTGGAGACCCACGAAGACGCTTACTTTTTCCTGGTGCTTGATGAGTTGCACCTTGTGCGTGGCTCGGCCGGCACGGAGGTATCGGGGCTCGTCCGCGCTCTTCTCAACCGGCTCGGGCTCGACCAACCGGCACACCGACACAAGCTCCGCGTGCTGGCATCCAGCGCCTCGCTCCCCGTGGAGGGCGAAGACGGAAGTCGCAGCTTGAAATACCTGCACGACTTCTTCGGGCCATTTGGAACTTTTTCTCGGCCGGGATCGGAAGGCGCCAGCGGGCCAGACTTCTGGCGCGGCTGCATCGTGCCCGGGAAGCCTGTTATTTCGTCGCCAGTCGCCAGAGTGCCGCTCGCGCCCGCTCCTTTCGTAGATCTTGCGCAGCTGTTGACCACCGATGGTGGCATGGGCGGACGCCCAAGCCGAACTTCCATGCTGGACGACGTATTGCGTAGGTGCTGCACGGCACTGAGTGTCGGTGATGTATCAGGGGAGGCGAGCGCTGCCGCGAGAAGCGCCGTGGAAGAGTCTGCCGCCGTACTCGCGGCGGCTTGCAGATCGCCTGCAGAGGAAGGCCGCACCCGCGCCACGGCTACCGACATCCTGTGTGAACGGATCTTCGGCACTCAGGACGGAGCCGCCGCAGCCGGGCTTCGCGGGCTCACGATGCTGAGGGGCCTCGGTGACCACTTGCGTGCGCTGTACGGGACTGCGCCGAGCGAGACGACACCGAGCTTCCGCGTCCACATGTTCCTACGGAGCATTGAGGGCCTCTTCGCAACTCCTCGGGAAAAGGAAACGGGTATCGTCTTCGACGGGGTCACCGTTGAGCGCGGGACCACCTACACAGAAGAGCGTGGCGACGGACCGAGGCGCACCTTTGAGCTAGTTTACTGTGAAGCGTGTGGCGAAATCTTACTTG
Organism: Falsiroseomonas sp. HC035; assembly: GCF_050563525.1. Taxonomy (NCBI): domain Bacteria; kingdom Pseudomonadati; phylum Pseudomonadota; class Alphaproteobacteria; order Acetobacterales; family Roseomonadaceae; genus Falsiroseomonas; species Falsiroseomonas sp. HC035. Next base: position 37,725 of record NZ_JBNXUN010000024.1, on the reverse strand, counting down.
GTGGCCGGCGTGGCCGTTCGCCCCACGAGCTCGCGGCATCGCATGAATTGCTGCCGGCCTCGCCCGAGCTCGAGAGCCTTCCCGAGCTTGGAACAACGGGGCACTACGAGGATCTGAGTTACGACGATTTCGGCATCTTCTGGCCGTCGCGGCGCGAGCCAGCGCAAGGCGAGGAGCGGGAAGCCTGGGACGAAGCCGTACTGGACACCCGGACCGGCCAGGTAAAGGCCCCGGACGGGAGGGGCAGCGACGCCGCGATCGTGCACGGGCGCGCCTTCAGGCGGCCGAACGCAAATGGGGACAACGGCCGTCCTGGGACGGCCGCGCCGACCTGCTGTCCCGCCTGCGGTACCGACTATTCCCGTAGGGTGCGAGGCCGCCGCTCCTCGGTTAGGAGCTTCAGGACTGGCTTCGCCAAGAGCTCACAGCTCGTGGCGACGGAGGTGTTTGAGCTGTTGCAGTCCAGCGGCGCCGCAGCAAAGGTCGTCGTGTTCTCGGATAGCCGCCAGGACGCGGCGCGGGCTGCGCTGAACATTGAGCAGCGACACCATCAGGACGTGCGTCGGCAGGTCCTGGTGGAGATTGTCAGACGGGAGGCGGAGAAAGCTTTATCGGGGCCGACACGAGCCGAGCTGAACGCGGAAGCGATGCGTGCCTTGCAGGATGGCCGGAATGAGGACGCCATGGCGCTGCTGCAGCGGGCCAAAAACCTTAAGGAAGGTGCCGACTCACGACGGGTACCGATGGCCGACATCCTTGAGCGAGACCCGCAGCTCGGGCTTGGGCCAGCTGCGAATGCTATGCTCTCGCGCATGGTCGAGCTCGGCATCCATCCTACGGACGACGCCGGCATTACAGAGATTGCAGGGAAGCCGTGGCAGGAGCTCTTCGAGCGGAACGGCGAGGGTCCCGGATATGCGTGGCGGTTGGGCGACCAGCCGCTTGAGGTGCTGCCCGCGCGCGTTGACGTCATCAAAGAACAGCAGGCGCTCGTCGACGAGGTTCTCTTCTCGAAGACATACTTCGCGCTGGAGGAGACTGGACTTGGTTACCCCTCGCTTTCGGCAGCTGACGGTCCCGAAGCAAACCGGCTCGACGCCGTCCTGCGTGTGCTATCTGACGCCTACAGGGTCCAGGGAAACCACTGGGTGGACGGCAAGGCTATCAAGCCCTGGGGCGTCGCGGCCCAGGTTCCCGTGAATAATCGTCTCCGGAAGTTCGCAGCAGCCTCAAACCCAGCGGACCCGACGGGCCAGCTGCAGACGATGCTCGACGCTCTAGCGCAGCAGGGACACCAGGATGCGCTGGTACGCCTGGAGCGGCTCTTTGTGTGCGTGGCCCGCAAAGGAGACACATATCTCCGCTGTGAAAACTGCGGCCGCGTACATCTGCATCGAGGCACGGGCGTCTGCACTCGTTGCTTCGTAACGCTGCCTGCCACAGCCACTGGCTTAGTCGAGGAGCTGTGGAGTTTGAATTTTCTTTCGCGGCGCATCGAGAGGGGATCTGCGGAGGGCGTGTCCGCCTACAGGTTGCGCTGCGAGGAGCTTACCGGCCAGACCGGATCGCCGGCCGAGCGGCTGAGGCGCTTCCGCGGCATCTTCGTGGACGGACCTGCCGGCGGGGCTGGCGCGGCACTTTCTCGTGCCGCGCAGGAGATTGACATGCTGTCGGTGACCACGACGATGGAAGTGGGCATCGACATTGGCGCCCTGCAGGCTGTCTACCAAGCCAACATGCCGCCGATGCGCTTCAACTACCAGCAGCGTGTTGGCCGCGCCGGCCGCCGCGGCCAAGCCTACTCCATTGTCGCGACGCTGTGCCGCAGCCGCAGCCATGACCTTCACTACTTCCGGCATCCCGAGGCAATTACGGGGGATGCACCCCCTCCGCCGTTCCTTACGCCCGACCACCTCGAAATTCCATTGCGGCTGCTACGCAAGATCGCACTGACCAATGCCTTCGATAGGTTGAGGCGCGCAGACGGGCGAAGCTATATCGGAGACGACGTCACGATCCCCGATGTTCATGGCGAGTTCGTGCCCACGCTGCCATTCTTCGCCGAGGGTTCGCCTTGGCCGGAGCGGCTCAGGGCAGCCCTGGAGAGGTGTGACGGACAGCGCAGAACCTTCGCACAGACCATGGCCGCTGGGGCTGACGGACGGATTTCGGCGCTCCTGGAGCGATCCACGCCCGATGCCGTAATGTCAGCAATCATGAAGCTGCAGGAGATCGGCAAGGTGTCCGGTGGAAGCCTCGCTAGCTTCCTGGCCGAGTATGGTGTCCTGCCGATGTATGGGATGCCAACCCGTGTTCGCGAACTCTATTTGGGATTAGAAGCCGATCGGAACGAGGTGACATGGGACACGATAGACCGCGACCTTGACATGGCGATCTACGAATTCGCACCGGGACAGACGCTAGTGCGTGACAAGCGGCGCCACCGCCCGATCGGGTTCACCGCGCCGCTCCAGAAGCCCCAGCCTTTCGAAGGCGGCAGGGGGTTCCAGCCGACCAAGCCCGACCGTCAATGGTACACGGAGAGCTTCTACCTAGGTTTTTGCGAAGGTTGTGGCGGCCCGCGCAAGGAGTACGTGCAGCCAATCGACGATCTACGCTGCATTGACTGTGGGTCCGACATGCCGGCAAGCAACTTCAAGGAATTCTTCACGCCCGCGGGCTTCCGCACAGACTTCATGCCTCGCCAGGCCAACGAGGACGAGGAAATGCAGACGATCCGTCGAGTAGTAACGGCCGAGATCAGGGAGATCACAACAGATCGCGTCGAGGGCACTAACCTCGCGATATCAGCAGGCGGCGATGCGGCGGTGCTTCGGCTTAACGAGGGGCCGGTCGGCGACGATGGCCGCCCTATGGGCTACGCGGTGTACCACGCCGAGCAAAAAGGCCAGTCCGTGCCCGGACACCGGGGCGCGTTTCTGAACATACGTAATCAGTTTATTCTGCCTGCTGTTCACGACGAGCGGCCCCAGCTTTGGAGACGCTCTACCAGCCTTTCCGAGCGGGAGGATCGCGACGGGGTGCGGCTGATTTCACGAAAGGCCACGGACGCCGTCTATCTGGCCATGGACACCATCCCACCGGGAACAGCCTTCAACCGGCTCGGTCGCCAACGCTGGCAGACGAGTGTCCGTGCAGCCGCAATCAGCGCCACGCAGCTCCTTGTCCAGCGCGCGGCGCTGGAACTCGACATCGCTCCAGAGGAATTCGAGGCGCTTGAGCCGCGTCTTCGGGACGGGCGCCCGGTACTGCAAATCGCTGACTTCCTCGTCAATGGAGCCGGCTTCTCGCGCCGTCTTGCCGAGCGGGAGCCAAGTGGTGAGCGGATGGTCGTGCGGCTGATCCGGTCGATGGTGCAGGATCCGCGCGATCGGCTCGTTGCCGGGTTCTCGCTGCAGGCGCATCGGCAGGTTTGCGGGCAAGCCTGCTATCTCTGTCTTCAGCGGTACGGAAACCGAGGCTACCATGGTCTTCTGGATTGGCGACTGGGTCTAGGCTTTCTGCACGGCCTACTCGACCCCAGATACCGCGCCGGCCTCGACGGGCGCTGGAATGCATCGGCCGAGCTAAGGGACTGGCCGCATCTTGCTGCGGACCTTGCAAATGATATCGCCCGTCTGCGCCCCGGCGAGATGGAGGTCGCTACAACCGGCTCCTTGGCACTGCCTTTGGTGACCTGGCGCCGCAACGGCATCCCCGAACGCTATCTGCTGGTCCATCCGTTCTGGCGTCTCCAGGATGATAGCCTGGGTAGCGAGCTTCGCAGCACAGTAGCCGGTTTGGGCGGTGGCCCGGTGTATCTCCTTGATACGTTCGAGGCAGCTCGACGGCCGGTACGAGCACTTGAGACGGCAAGAGAGAGGCCGGAAAACATGCCGTAAAAGGTATCAGCGCTCCTGGAGGCGGCAGACCACTAGGCAACCACTTCGTCCTGATCGGCACCGGCCCGCGGAAACGTCCGTCGGAGCCATTCGGTCGCCTCGACAGCGGTCGCTACTCCAGCCCTATCGATGAGTAGCTCGGCGATATCGCCACCTGCGCACACCACGATCGGATGGCCGTCCTCGATCAGCTCCTGATAAGCCTGGTCCGCGAGGAAGCTGGTCGTAATCAGAATGCCGAATTGGCGTAACCGTCGTCTGGCAACCACCTTGCGGCGCGGGCGTCTGATGGTGCGCTGTCGCGGCTGATGTCGCGGTGGGGTTCGGGATGGAGATCGAGGCGGAGGCTGTGAGCGCTCATACGAGAAGTCGTATGAGCGCACGCAGGGAGGTTGTTGAGGTGGTGACCCGCGGCGAGCGGCGTCGGGCTTGGTCGGTGGATCAGAAACGCCTGATCGTCGCCCAGGCGATGCAGCCGGGCGCGACGCCGACGGAGGTGGCGCGGCGCTGGGGCATCGGCACGGGTCTGCTCTACACGTGGCGGCAGCAGTTCTTTGCAGGCGAGTTGGGCGAGCCGCCGGTGCCGTCGCCTGTCTTCGCCCAGGTTAGCCTGGCTGCGCCGGCAGAACCTGAGGCCGCACCGCCACATCCGCCTGCGGTCAAACCCAACATGGCGCCGGCGACAGGCCAGATGGAGATCGCACTGCCGGGCGGCGTGGTCGTGCGGGTCGGCGCTGATGTGGACGGGTCCGCGCTGCGCCGGGTGCTCGCCGTGCTGGCGTCGCCATGATCGGTCCGGCACCGGGGACGCGCATCTTCCTGGCCTGCGGCCACACCGATATGCGCCGCGGCATGGATGGGCTGGCGGCATTGGTGCAGCAGGCCTTCGGCGCGGATCCCTTCATTGGCGCGCTCTGGTTCTTCCGCGGCCGTCGCGGCCGGCTGGTGAAGTGCCTTTGGCACGATGGGCAGGGCCTGTGCCTGTTCGCGAAACGGCTGGAGCAGGGACACTTCCCCTGGCCGGTGACGAGCACCGGCAGCGTCGCGCTGTCGGCCGCGCAGGCCTCGATGCTGCTCGAAGGAATCGATTGGCGGAACCCACAGCGCACCTGGCGGCCGAGCGCCACGTGATCGTCGCGCAGATGTCGATTTTGGCTTGCCGCGACGCGGCCGCATCGGTGACGATTCCCTCGTGCCGGACGACACCCCGCAAAGCCCCGACCAGCCCGACGAGACCGCCTTGCTGCGCGCTGCGTTGCAGGCGGCGGAGGTCCGGATCGCGGCCCTTGAGCAGATCATCAAGGGCTTCCAACGAGCGCGCTTCGGGCAGAGCAGCGAACGTGTCGAGGTTGGTCAACTCGCGCTGGAACTCGGCCGCGCGCCGGTGCTGCCCGAACCCGCAAACGACACGCCGGGCAAGTCTCGTGACAACACTGGCACAGGCCAGCGCCGGCGGAACCGCGGCGCGCTGCCTTCCCATCTCGAGCGGGTCGAGGAGGTGCTGGACCTCGCCGACCAGGGCTGCCCCTGCTGCGGGATCGCGATGCGCCGGATCGGCGAGGATCGGTCGGAACGGCTCGACGTGGTGCCGGCGCAACTGCGCGTCCGCGTCACCATCCGCCCGCGCTATGCCTGCCGGCGATGCGAGGAGGGCGTCCATCAGGCGCCCGCCCCGGCCCGCGCCATCCCCGGCGGCCTGCCGACCGAGGCGCTGCTCGCCCAGGTGCTGGTGGCCAAGTACGGCGACGGCCTGCCGCTCTACCGCCAGGCGACGATCCTGGCACGCCAGGGCATCAACCTCGACCGCTCGACGCTGTGCGATTGGGTCGCCAAGTCCTGCTGGTGGCTGCGGCCGCTGCACGGGCTGATCCTCGCCCACATCACCAGCAACGCCAGGGTTTTCGCGGACGACACGCCGCTGCCGACCCTCGAGCGCGGCCTGGGACGGACCATGGACGGCCGGCTCTGGGCCTACGCCGTGGACGACCGCGCCTGCGGTGGCACCGGGCCACCGGCGGTCGCCTACCTCTACGCCCCGGACCGCAAGGGCATACGGCCCGCCGCCCATCTCGCCGGCTTCCGTGGCGTGCTGCAGGTCGATGGCTATGCCGGCTTCAAGGCGCTGGAGAAATCGCGCAACGACGGCTCGGTCGTGCTCGCCTTCTGCTGGGCCCATCTGCGCCGGCGCTTCTTCGAGATCCATGCTGGCACCGCCTCGCCGATCGCGGCCGAGGCCCTGCTGCGCATCGGCGAGATCTACGCCATCGAGCGCGAAATCCGCGGCCAGTCGCCACAGCAACGCGTCACCATCCGCCAGGCCAGCACCGCGCCACTCGTCGCCGCCATGCAGACCTGGCTTCGGGCGCAGTTGAACCGGGTCAGCAGCGACAGCCGGCTCGCCAAGGCCATCCGCTACGGCCTGCGCCACTGGGCGGGGCTGGAGCGCTTCCTGACCGACGGCCGGCTCGAGCTGGATACCAACATCGTGGAGCGGGAAATCCGCCCGGTGGCCGTGACCAGGAAGGCCGCGCTCTTCGCCGGCAGCGAGGGCGGCGGCGAGAGCTGGGCGATCGCCACCACGCTGATCCGCACCGCCATCCTGAACGGCATCAACCCGCAGGCTTGGCTGACGGATGTGCTGGAGCGGATGGTCAGCGGCGAGGTCCGCTCGACCCAGCTCGCCACCCTGCTGCCCTGGAATTGGCGCCAGCCCGGCACCGCCGTCGCGGCATGAGCCCCCGTCGCGCCCGCCTCCCGGCGCTGGCCCTCGACGACCTTGAAGCCTGGCTCGCCGACCAGCCCGACATCGCCCGGCGCAACTGGACCGTCTCCGCCATCAACGGCTTCTGCGCCGCCCTCGTCGTCGGCCCCGAGCGCATCGCCACCGAAGCCTGGCTTCGCGTGATCTTCGGGGCCAGCCTGCCGACCACGCCGATGGGCCTCGCCGCCATCCAGGCCGTGCTGGATCACCGCAACGCCACCCACCGCGACCTCCACATCGACCACGGCCGCCGCTGGCGCCCGCTATACATGCGCACCGACGACGGCACCGTCCTCCCCCAGCCCTGGGCCGCGGGCTTCATGTTCGCGGTCAAGCGCTGGCCCGTCGCCTGGCGTCCCATGTTCGAGCGCAACGATCACGTCGGCCTCTTGCTGCCGATCATCGCCTGCTCGGAAGCCGAGGAGGTCGAGAAGCTGATTGCCGGACGGCCACAGGAAGTCCGCGACCACGTGGGCCGCGCATACCACCACATCCCTGAAGCCGTCTGCGGGATCCGCGACTACTGGCGGCACCACCAAACGACCCGCTGAGCCGCCCTTCGCCACACCGTCAAGCCACTATCGCCGTGGGGCGCAGACGACGGTTACTCGGGTGACGTCGAGGCTGACGATGTTCGTATCCATCATGCGCGCGACGGCCGCCGCAAAATGCTCGAACGCGATCGGTGAGCCCAAGAAGTAGTCGTAGACTGCCCTTGCGACGGCACGCTGGCTCGACGTGCGGCCCAACTGCTCGGCCGCCGACCGCGTGCGCTTGACGGGTTCGGCCCGCAGCGCCTTGGCGCGCCCCGTCTCGACCCATTGGCGGAATGGCTTCGGGCAGGTCGGGCCGAGCTTCTCGCCGACGCGGATCGCGTTCAGCCAGGCTCGATCTACCTTGGCGACGTCGAGGATCGTGAACACGGCGCGATAGTTCTGGAAGCGCTGCCCTTCGATCGACTTCCACGTCGCGATCAGATCGGATCTGGAGTCGAGCTGCTCCGCGCCTGGAACGGCGAGGCCGCGGAAAACAGCGTCGCGGCGAGTCTCGCCTTTGGAGAAGATCAGGAACGGAGGGATCTGCGCCCGTTCGGCAGGCCCGGCATGTGCCCGCTCGAACACGTTGCGAAGAATCTGGTTGCCACCTCGCCCGGCACGTCGATCGTGCAGTTCGAACCCTGGCCTGCGGTTGTCACCGTAATAGAAGAAGAGCCCATTCTCTTCGTCGATTGAGTCCGGCCAATCCGCCTCCGCCATGGTCGTGTAGAGGACGACGATCTCGGGCATCACGATGGTGCCGGAGAAGCGGAAACCACCCTGATTTCCCGTTCCCGTCAGCGGCGCCAGCGGTTCCGATCCTAACGTCGTCGAAGCGCGGTCGCTCTCATAGACGGCGTCGACAGTCAGATTGGCGGTTCTGAGATCGGCGAAGGATATCCTGCTCATCTACCGATCTCCTCGCTTGGCGACGGCATTCTTGGAGGCCGGCGCTTCGAGCCGGAGCCTACAAGCTGCTCGAGCGCCACCGCGAGCAACTCCGGATTTCGGGTCTCGCACTCCCACACCGTCGCCACGCGCCAGCCCATGGCCTGGAGCGCCGCCACGTTGCGGGCGTCGCGCGCAACATTGGTCGCGAACTTGTCCTTCCAGAAGTCGACCCGGGTCTTCGGCATCGAACTGAGGCGACAGCCGGGATGGCGGTGCCAGAAGCAACCATGAACGAATATGGCGAGACGATGCCGCGGCAGGACGATGTCGGGTCGCCCTGGATAGTCCGCACGGTGAAGGCGAAAGCGCTCCCCCATCGCATGAAGCGTGCGCCGGACAATCAATTCCGGTCGCGTGTTCTTTCCGCGGACGCGTGCCATTAGGGCAGATCGCGCAGCTGTCACCGGAGAATCGTAGACGGTGTCCATCGTTGGACTAGATGTCCCATTCGCTTTCGGCCCGACACAACGTCCAACCCGCCCTCACTGCGCAGGCTCCGCCAGATGGAGTCGTATAGATCTAGCAATGGCCCGGCCTAGGAGGACTGGTACGGCGTTGCCGATCATGCGGCCGAGCTTCTTGAACTCGATCGGATCGCCCGGCTGGACGAACTGATACTTGGGCGGAAACGACTGGAGGATTGCCCCTTCGCGCAGCGATAGTCCTCGGTCCTGCCGAGGATGGCCGAACCGTCCGTTGCCGAAGCCGTAGAATTGCGTGGTGATTGTCGGCGACGGTTCGGTTGCGATCATGCGGCCGTAGACCGATCCATACCCCTTGCCCGTATCGACGCGATGGCAGTTCGCACGAAGATGCTCGGACCAGTCCTGCCAGGATCCCCCCGGCTGGGACGCGCGGATGCGCTCCAGATTGAGCTCGGAAAGTCGGCTCGACCGGTGCATGGGGTCGTTGGGGTCGATCTCGCCCGCGCCGAGCGCGGGGAGCATCCCGATCGCCTCCTCGACCGTGCCCGGAAGATCCTCCAGCTTGGGCCGGACCAGCGAGATTGGCCCTCGGCGAGAGGCGAGGACGACCAGGCGCGATCTGCGTTGCGGCACGCCGAAGTCGGGGGCGTAGGCCACCTCGGCGTGGACGTGGTAGCCGTTCCGTTCGAGCACGGCCTTGAACGACGAGAAGACGCCACGGTCGCGGAATTCCAGGAGGCGCGGGACGTTCTCCATTGAGACAACGTCCGGAAGCAGCTCCTCAATCAGTTCGCCGAACTTCTCGACCAGCCGCCACTTCGGGTCGTCGTTTTTCTGGTTGTAAGTCGAGAACGGCTGACACGGCGCACATCCGACCAGAATGCGGGGCTCGTCGGGGAGGAACAGTTCAGCGAGCTCGTCGCTTCCGAGTTCGGAGACATCCTTGCAAAGGAAGGGCGCATCGTTGTTGTGCTCGTACGCGTAGCGGCAGTGCTCGTCGACATCGATTCCCGCCGCGACGTGATAGTCTTCAAGCCGGAACCCATGCGTCAGGCCGCCGGCTCCGCAGAAGAGGTCGACGACCGACCCTTGAGGACGAGAGACGAGGGTCTCGTGAACGGCCTTTCTCGCGAGCTTGCGCTCCTTGGCTCGCTCCGCCACTCGCGTCTCACTTTTCATCTAGATCCTGCCCCTGTTCTCGTCATCGGCATGTTCTCATGTCGGTGTCCACTTCGTTCAATCCGGATTGCGCGCGGTCCACCTTGTCAAAGGAGGGTCTCCGCACGGCGAGCGGCAATCGCATGCGCGCAAGCCGCCACGGCATCCGCGAAAGGTACGCTGGGGCTAGCTAACGGTCGCACCTCCATGAGGCTTGGGAGGACGCCGACGTAGGGGTTGCCTTCCATTATGGCGAGCCAGCCGGCGAGACCTTGGGCACGGAGCGCGTCCTCGGCGCCGCGCACCTCATCCTCGGAGGGGTCCGAAGCGCGGCCGAGCGTGACATACCGACCGTCGATGCCGAGCACGATCCATCGGCGCTCCTTCGATCTCTTGTTAGCCGTCGACATCCTCGGCCCTCGCCTTTACTGCACCATTGATTCTGCCACGGGGTAAACTCCAGCGCCACTGTCACGGACCGTCAAACATGCCTTTGGATCCGTGACAAGCGGACAGGCAGGGGGTAGAACCGCCCTACATGCCCCCCGATCCCAGGAATACCGTCCAGGCGCTTGTCGCCACCCCGATCGGGCCGGTGCGCTTCGTCGCGTATTACCGGGTCTCGACCGAACGGCAGGGCCGCTCAGGGCTCGGCCTCGACGCCCAGCGCGAGGCAGTGGCGCGCCACGTCGCCTTCGCCGGCGGCGCGGTCCTGGCCGCCTTCCAGGAGGTCGAGAGCGGCAAGCGGGCCGACCGGCCGCAGCTCACCGCGGCGCTGGCCGCATGCCGTGCCCAGCGTGCAACGCTGCTGATCGCCAAGCTCGACCGCCTGGCGCGCAACGCCCGCTTCCTGCTCGGGGTGGTCGAGGGCAGCGGGGAAGGGGGCGTGGTGTTCTGCGACCTGCCCACCGTGCCGCCCGGCCCGGTGGGCAAGTTCCTGGTGACGCAGATGGCCGCCGTCGCGGAGCTCGAGGCCGGGCTGATCAGCCAACGCACGCGCGCGGCGCTCGCCATGGCGAAGGCGCGGGGCGTGGTACTCGGCAACCCGCGCCTGCGCGCCGGCACGCCTGAACAGGCGCGCGTGGCGGCGGCGGTGAAGCAGGAGATCTCACGCGCCCGTGCCGTCGACGTGCTGCCCTGCGTCGAGGCAGCACGGCGTGCTGGCGCGGCGACGCTGCGCGAGATCGCTGCGGCGCTCACTGCTCGCGGTGTGCCGGCGCCGGCTGGCGGACGCGCTTGGCACCCGATGCAGGTTAAGCGCATTCTCGATAGTGGCGGGGAATGACGCGCAAACCTTGCGGAGGCACCTGTTTGGCCGCGGCGCTCCTTAAAAAGCGTCGTAAAATCGGAGCAGCGGCTACTAGATCTTTTCATCCGCGCCAGTAGTCTCCGGCTGGTTACGCCGGCGGGCACGTTGTTCGGCGAACGCCTGCCGGATGGCGCCAATCGGTAATTTAGATTGTAGCATCGTCCAATTTCTGCCGATTGGAGAGCCGCGCGATGACCAAGCCCAGCAGCGACCAAGCGGAAGCGAGACCTACCAAGCGGTTCTTCGTGTCCATGCTGACCCGGGACATTAATCTTGCCGATGCTATACTTGATCTCCTCGACAACTGCCTTGACGGCGCCCTACGGCTCGCACAGGGTGCCGACGTCAACTACTCCCAACACTTCGTGAAGATCGAGATCGCAACTAGCCACTTTAAGATCGAAGACAACTGCGGGGGCATTCCTCGCGAGGTCGCCAAAAACTACGCGTTTAAGATGGGGCGCGAGCCCGACGACGACCGCGACAATGAGGCCGCAACGATCGGAATGTACGGCGTCGGCATGAAACGCGCCATCTTCAAAATGGGTCGCGAGGCTTTAGTGCGTACCAGCTTTGAGAATGACATGTTCGAAGTACCGATTGACTCGGCATGGTTAGAAGCGAAGGATTGGAGCCCGCTGCCAATAAATGAGCCGACCGAACCCGACGAGAAGCTGGCTGAGCCTGGTACCACGATCAAGGTCTCAAAACTTTACGAAGGCGTGGCGAGGCAGTTCGGAAACGCAGCATTCGAGAACGAGCTCCGTTCGGCTATTTCCGAACACTTCACGATGTTCCTCCAGAAGGGTTTAAAGGTCTCTCTCAATGGAGCGCCCGTATATCCAGTGCTGGTCGCGGTACTCCTTTCCGACCGCAAAGATGGACCGGCACCCTACGTGTTCCAAAAGAGCATCGACGACGTTCTCGTGTCGATCACCGTCGGATTGAACTCGGGACGTAGCCTAGGCGATGACGACGACGATGACCCGGGCTTCGAGCGCGACCGGTCTTCCGCGACGGCGGGATGGACAGTTTTATGCAACGACCGCGCGGTAATCGTCGGCGACAAAAGTCGTCTTACTGGCTGGGGCGATAGTGTACCCCTGTATCATCCGCAGTTCGCCATCATCACGGGCATCGTCAGCTTCCGTTCGAATCTTGCCGACAAGCTTCCAGTGACCACGACGAAGCGCGCGCTTGATACGTCTTCGAACGTTTGGCTGGAAGCTTTGGTCAAGATGAAGGAAGGACTGCGAGTCTGGATTAACTATACCAACCAGTGGAAGAACCATCCGCGTGGCGACCAGTCGCAGTTTTGGGAGGGCGCACGCGCGGTGCCACTCATGGACGCCGTGGCCGCGATCAGCGAGCGCGTCGGTGTAAAGGCGAGCTTGGTCCAACTGGAGTTCAACCCGCAGAAGGCGAAGGTGTTGCCTCTGCCTCCGAGCAAGACGCCCTCGTCCCGAAGGATCGTCTTCTCAAGACCGATCGAAGAGATTCGGATCGTCTCCAAGCTGCTTTTCGATGCCGAGGACACGAAACCCGGCTTGGTTGGCGAGAGGTGTTTCGAGATGACTCTGACCAGAGCCGAGGAGCAGGAGGGCAGAGGATGAGTGCAGGCTCCTCCCTCCCCTACCGGTTAAGGCCGAACAAGGCCGTGGACAGGGAACTGTTCCTGTCACTGCTGACGAGACTTGCGCCGGCTCTGAGTTTGGAAGGTCACCACTACATCGGCCTCGGTGGCCCCTTTCTTGAGGACTTCAGGTTGGTTCACGGCCGCTTGGGGCTTACGAACATGACGTGCGTGGAAGCTGAGAAGCGAGTCCACAAGCGACAACTCTTCAATAAGCCCATTCCATCGATCACGTGCGTCCACGCCACACTCGACGACTACCTGGACGAGAACGATTTCGAAGCTCCAGTCATCGTGTGGTTCGATTACACTGATCCCAAGAAGCTCACGACCCAAATCGAGCGCTTTGCCAGGACGATCGGTACCGCACCCGTCGGAAGTGTGTTGCGGGTGACCCTTAACGCGCATCCAGAAACCCTAGGCAAGCCGGATCCCGGCGAGCTGTCGGTGGAGATTGGTGGGCTGAAGTCTGGCAATCGCGCCACAAGACCGACTATCCAAGAGTGGCGATTGGAGCGTTTGCGGGAGCGACTCGGATCTCTTTTCCCCGCCGACCTGGCCGCTGCGGGAATGACCTTTAAGGCCTTTGGTGGAACCCTGCTGCGCGTGCTGCACCTCGCAGCCGAGAAGGAAGTTATGAGTTTCCGAGACCGAAAGATCGTGTGGGCCCTCGCGACGCACTACGCGGACGGTCAAGCCATGGTGACGGCAGCTTTGATCGTATGCGCTCCCGACGACGACACCACAGAACGGCTCGTCACATCGTGGGAGTTCTATTCCACACCCGAGACTCCCCGCCGCTTTGACATGCCGGCCCTTTCGACCCTGGAAAGGCTCACATTGGAATGTAGCGAGGAACCGAAAACCAAAATGGACTTCGAGTTCCCTATGTCCGACATGGGAGTGGATCCCATCGCGTCCTTCAGGAATTACTACCGCATCTTCCCGCATTTCTCTCGCGTCGAGCTTTGATCCCCGGGCGAAAATGTCTGAGGTGCAGAGTATCAAATAGGAATGCGTGCCCGCAAATTCGGATTTTGAGAAACCATTAGGATTTCCAGAACCGAGTCGAAGCTGAGCTCAGCACTCATTGACCAAGCCAGAAGACGACGATGGCAGCGGTCCAGAGTGTGCTGAAGAAGGTGTTGGCGCGGCCGCGGTGCGGCTGGTGCTGGGCGGCTCCGAAGATCATGGCTCGCAATGGCGGCGATCGGCTTGATCGCGGCGAAGATCGGCTGCACGGCGGAGACGTTGCAGCGTTGGATCCACGTCGGGGTGGGGTAAACGGTGCGTCCAGCTGAGTACATACGCTTTGCCTCGACCTCTACGTTGGATAAAGATGCTTCTGTGGTCGCTTCGTCGGCCTATGTGGAACTGTTCGGCTACCTACCGGTGGGGACGTAGACTGCTACACTGCGTTCTCTTCAGACTCGGATCCGCTCGACCTCGTCGAGGCTGATCTCGTTGCGTCTTCGGTCGTAGAGCTGTGTGGTGCGCGTGCTGGCGTGGTTGGCCATGGCGGCTGCGTTCTCCAGCGTGCCGCCGTTCTTCAGGTAGGCGGTGATGCCCGTAGCCCGGAAGGTGTGGTTGCCGATCCGCGTGTCGATGCCGGTCGCCGCAGCGCGGCGCTGGATCATCGCGTAGGCGTTGGCCTGCGGCAGCGCCGTGCGGGCGAGCTTCCTCGTACCGCGCCCGATCGTGCGGAACAGCGGCCCCTTCGGATCGTCGCCGATGCCGGCGCCATCGATGTAGGCGTGCAGGTATTCCTCGAGCGTGTGGTGGCAGGGCATCTCGTGCCGCTTGCCGCCCTTCTCGCGCAGCCGCACCCAGAGCCGCCGCCCCTGGGTGTAGACGTCCTCCACGCGCATCCCGAGCGCCGCGCCGACCCGCGCGAAGGAGAACACCATCAGCGCGATCAGCGCCCGGTCGCGCAGGCCGCCGGGGGTCGACACGTCGATGCTGTCGAGCAGCGCCCGCGCCTCGGCGGCGTCGAGCACCGGCGTTTTCCCCTTGAGCGCGCTGTGCCGCGGCCCCCGCATCGAGGCGGCCGGGTTGGTCGGGATCACCTGGCCGGTGACCAGCCAGTCGAAGAGATGGCGCAGCGCGGCAAGCCGCAGCTTCGCGGTGGGCGCCGAGTGCTCGCGGGTCTGCATCTCTATCCAGGTCGCGACGTGCAGCGGCTGCACGGCGGCTAGTGAGGCGATGCTGGCCTTCGCCTCGCACCAGACGAGGAAGTCGGTGGCGGCGCGGGCATAGGCGCGTCGCGTGTGCGGGTTGCGGATGGCGGCCGCGAAGAACTCCAGGAAGCGCAGGCCGGCGCGCTCGCCGGCAGCCGTGACGAGCGCGGGCAGGCCAACGTGAGCGTGGAGGGCAAGCGGGTGTTCAGACATCGACCGACCACACCTGGACGCCGTTCCGCTCGAACTGCGGCTGCCGTGCATTGCCCGGGAAGAGAGGCGACATGAAGAAGACGTAGCGGTGGATTTCCGTCCGGATGGCCAGCTTGGCGAGATCGGCTTCGAGCTTGCCGTTGTTGCGCGGCGTCACCGCGGCGAAGGTCTCGGCGCCGACAAGGCCCGCCTCCTCGCTCATGATGTCGAGAGACTGCGACGCGTGCGCTCCGGGCGCCAGGCAGAACCCGCCCGCCTGGGGATGCAGCTCGAGGAGCTGTCGCGCGGCGGCAATCGCCACGGCGAAGGTCCAGGTCTGGTTGATCTGTTCGACCAGGTTGAGCATGCGGTCCTCGACCGGGTGGAAGCCCACCTGCTCGAACTTCATGCGGCGGAGCATGTCGAGCGGATCGCCGGACTGGGCGGCGACCCAGTCATGGGCTCGCCTGGCCGAGGCGCGGATGCGCTCCATGAGGGCATCGGCGTCCGCGCCGGTTCGGATGACCGTGCGGACCGTACTGGTGGTAGCTGGATTCCGCTTCGGCATCCGTGGGCTCCAACTACATCTGATAAAGCACATTATCATATATAAAACGTTAACAAAACCGGCATAATCATTGCACCGCAATAACGGGACGGGCTTGATCTCTGCGATGTGCATCAGTAGATCCGTCGAGTCAATGAGCCTACATTACGTTATAAAGCATGTGGCTCAACGAGCCCCATTTGAATCCAGGCATCTTGCGGCGTCCTTGGAGCAATTGTTTCTCCTGTTGCTTTATTTACAAATTTTGGAGAGAAAATTCCTTTATACCTCCACCCACTCGCTTCAGCAGCTGCGATTACGATTTTCCATCCCTGAGGGGTGTTCGGCAGGTTGCGACGAGGCGCTTCTCCCGCTTGATACAGTCCGAACTTATCGCAAATACGCCGTATAACCGACTTGGGATCGGACGGGTTCCGCAGCGCACGGATCACACGATTCAGCTCGCGGGCGGCATCACGGCGCGCACTTCCCGTCGCCGGACTAAGTAGACTCCGGGCAAAAATTTGTATTGTCTTATTATCGCCAAAATATCTCTGAATAAATTCATCTTCGAGCAAACCGCCAATTTTCTCGGCATTTTTGAAATCTCTGTTAGTCAGAATAATAACACGAAATAAAAATGAGATGTCTGGAGAGAGGCGATGAAGCTTCTGCTCTATAAGGATAACTGCGGGTTCATACTCCCGCACGATTTCCCAAGCCTCATCATCAAGATCTTCATTGGTAGTACTGGCCGGAGCACTTTCTGAGGCTTGGTCGTAGTGGCCCGCTTGTTCTTGTCGCGCCGTCCAAAGCTGATCGTAGTTTGCCCTTTTCTTGGGATCCCGCAGAGCCTCGTAGGCCTCCTGGATTT
Source organism: Falsiroseomonas sp. HC035 (assembly GCF_050563525.1). Taxonomy (NCBI): domain Bacteria; kingdom Pseudomonadati; phylum Pseudomonadota; class Alphaproteobacteria; order Acetobacterales; family Roseomonadaceae; genus Falsiroseomonas; species Falsiroseomonas sp. HC035. The sequence goes on along the minus strand of NZ_JBNXUN010000024.1, from coordinate 21,260 downwards.
CCAAGAATTTGCTAGTGCTTCCACCCGCATCAGGATGATGTTTTTTTACTAGGGCATGGTAGACGACTTGGAGCACAGGCGCATCCACACTTGGCAAAACACCAAGAACCGCATAGTAGTCTTTATCGACAATCATATAAAGCTACTCACTCATCTAATTTATTTATGGATTTTGGTATACGTACAAATTACGGTGGGGAGCATTGCCTGTTGGTTTGGCGCAAGGTCGTGTGCTGTACTGGGGTCGCAGTACAAAGCCCCACGTCATGATCGGGGAGCCTCAGCACCATCTCAAGGCGCACAGAGGAATTGGCCAAAATCGATGTGTTTCGGGCTGAGTATAGCGCATGATTAATGCTAGTGTTCTCTCAAGTGCCTCGCATTCCTCCGCTGGGCGCGTACGCATGTAAAATGCCCTTAGGTAAGCAGCCGAGGCGGCAAGCGTTGGGCTTTATTCATTCCTAGGCGGCAGCCCCAAACTTGAAAGCCTTTCGCGCCGTCTAGTGAGGCCTCCCGTTGTCGCTGCTTGTGCGCGATTCGCAAGATTTTTTGCCTGTTGACGAAGTGCAACATCGGGACGACGCTCCTCGGGCAATTCGAGAAGGCTGCGTTCAAGCTTCTCTCCGATCGAGGTATGACACACTTGATAGGATTCTTCGTGGCGGACGACAACGGGACTATACGCGGTCAGGCTCTTGATGCTTGCCGTTGTTGAAAACCGCAGCTGGTAGGCGTCCTCCGCGTCTGCCCACTCATTGAGCGCTGCAGAATGAATCTCGGCAGCGGCCAAATACTCCTCGTCGGTCCCAAAGTCTTCTTCTTGCGGCTCTTCGGGTAGGGGAATGCCAGGCTCATCAGGATCAGGGCCAACCCAGTCCGCGAGCGCCCCATCCGGTAAACCGAAGATTGCGTCGCGCCACCGTGGCGTCGCGGGGAGGATACGGATCGGGTTCGGCGGCAGCAGCAAAGGATCGCACCCGAACACCGCCAGGATCACCCGCCGCACCACCTCGTCTGGTTCCGACGTGCAGCGGAAGCGATGTTCAGAGTCATCAGACCAAGCCTCCCACTCCAGCGCGAGCCCTGGGGCATGACGGTCTCGGTTATGGTGGAAGAAGCACAACGGATGATCGCGGCTTGGTTCAGGGCTAAGCAGCGCCGTCCAAGGCACGGGCCGGTCAGGAACTGGTCTCTGATTGCCTGCGACATCGCGCCAGCGCTTAGCGTCGAAGACGGTCGTCAACCGCGTCGTCGCGAGCGACGCAAGGAAGCAACCACGCGGTTCACCGGTGGGTCCGATTGGTAGGATTGCCCACCAGAAGCGCACCCAGACCTTTGCCCAGCTCGTCAGTTTCGGCATTTGGCGCCGTGATCTACCCTCCTCCCTCTTCACCTCGACACGGGCGCGCAGGGTCCGTACCTCGGCTTCGCCCAGGAAGAGCCTCGGCGCCACCCTCGTCACATACGTCCATGGCGACGGCATGAGGGCGTAGGCAACAGGGCCTAGCCGTTCAGAGATGTCCTGAGGCTCACCAAGAACTTGGTTAAACTCCAGCCTGAACACAGGATGCGGGTGAAGTCTTTCGGGCGGGATTTCCATCGCGACCCGAAGCGCCCGCCTCAGGTCGAATTCGCCTGCGATCGCGTCGCTCGCGCGCGTCCAAGCCGTCCAGAGTTCGTCACGCAGCGCATCTCCAATCCTTCCAGATGGTGCATGCGCGAGCACGGTCGGGTCAGCTTCGATATCGGGGAAGACTCGGAGGAGCATCTCGTCGCGGGAAGTGCCGGTCAGGTCTGCGATTCCGTCAGAGATACGGACGTAGATTGTCGCCCGCTGGCGACGCTTCACCGATGGTTGTTTTCCAACTGGATCCCAGACCACACCCCAAAGGCGCTTCGTTGGATAGCGCGTCCTTGAACCGAAGACGTGCTCGCAAAGGCGCGCCTTGAAGTCACGGCCTTGCTCCTCAATAATTCGGTGCAGCTCAGCAACAGCAGTCTGGATCTCCTGCCCAAAGCCACCAGGATGCTCCTCCAGGCGTTGCCGCACGGCCCTGGCCTGTGCCGTTCGCTCAAGGTCGGCTTCGCCCCTCTTCTCATCACGCGGCGCGAAATGGATGATCTTGCCCATCTTCAGGTCCTCCCGCGATGGGCACCGTGCGAGCGCTGTCGCGGCTGCCCTGAGGTACGCCCATAGCGCCGTCCCCGCGATCCCTGCCGGACGAGTGCAGTGACCACCCGCCCCTCCCCATCGAGCACAAGAACCCGACTACGGAGACGATCCACGATGGACAGCGGCAGTCCGTCGGCGCGCGCTTCCATGAGTGCCGCCGCAGACGCGGACAGGGCAACACATCCATTGCCTACCGGAACGAGAAGGTCTGCTGCGGCAAGGAGCGCGCGTAGTGAGTGGTGCGACATGCCACGCTCCCGCGCTCGCTGGCGACCGTGAATGGTGAGAATGAGATCGGTTTGGGTTTCTATCTTGAGCATGACGTCCTCGGGGGTTTGCTCGTCAAACTTGCCCCACCGGCGCTTCCGATCACGAGCATTCTAATGATGGAAAGGTGGAAAAAAACAGTGGAAAAAACAGGAGACCGATAGGTGTAGAGGTGAAAGTTATTCTTCCTGTCAGATTTGCCTTTACAATCCGGTTCGAGTCCGACACAAAGGTAAACGAGATCGGAGACATCAAATGACCCTCGCATCAGACCCCGCCTTCCCTCGCGACGACGCCGGCTTCGCAAACCTCCATCACGCCGTGGCCAGCTCATTCGAACAGGGTCTCCGCCGGATCGGCGAGATCCTCGAGCAGACTGTCGGCGAGGAGACGACGAGGACCGCCATGCGGGCGCTTCTTGTCGATGCCAGCAACTTCGGCGAGCGCCGCGAGCAGCTTCGCGCGCTCTACGAGGGCATGGGTTGGCGCACCTATCTCGATCAGAAGATCAGCGAGATCGACACCATTGAACTGACCCAGATTTGGCGATTTGGTGCCGAATATGCCGCGCAAGGAATCGCCCCATGGGAGCGGCATGGACAGCCTGTCTCGCACGACGACCGCGAGCAACGGGTCAAGGCGCTGACCGCGCGGGGCAGGACGTTGCTGGAACACGGCGCTGCGCTCTTCGGCACGGACCATCTCTACATCTGGAGAGGCGTTCTCGCGCGAGAGGCCATCGACTTCGGCGGATTGGTGACGCTAGACGGGCTACAGTTCCTTTCAGGCGTCTCGCTCGGCGCCGTCCGCAACGCGGTCAGCCTCGGCGAACTCCACCCCGACGAGGCAGGGCATATACCGGCCAATGAGGCCATGGCCTGGCTGATGCGCCGCCGCGAGTTCTGCCCGTCCCGGTGGCACAACCTGGGCGATGACCAGGAGGCTTTCGACCTGGCGCGAGTGGCGGAGGTCGACACGAGGGGCACCATCCTCGTACCGCAGGATGTGGACGGTACGCCTTTTACGCCAGAGCACGTGGTGCGCACGGCGAGGAGCGGGCCGGGCCTTAGCATCACCATCGGGGCCAAAGGCTCAGAGGAGCAGCATCACGACTTCTATGAGGCCCTCGCCGCCCTCGCGAAGATGGACGTCGCCCGCTGGCGCCGCCGCAACGCCGTCGGAAACTGGGGCATCGTGCGCGCCCGCGGCCCCTGGGTTGCGGTGAGCAAGTCAGAAATCGACCAGCGGCTTGCCGCCAAGAGCGCGGAGGCGGCGTGACATGGATATCGTCGAGACCCGCCATGCTTCGGTGCGCCGCCAGCAACGGGCCATTCCGGCCTTCGTCGTCGGCCTGCTGATGGATCAGGGCGCCTGCATGCGCCACCAGGGCGCCGAGGTGTACTACGCCGACAAGGCTGCCCGCCGGCGCATCCGGCGCAGCCTCGGCTGCCGCATCCACGCCATCGTCGAGACCTACCTGGACGCCTACGTCGTCTGCGGCGACGACGGCCATGTCGTCACCACGGCTTGGCGCACCCAACGCCTCCGCAAGCCGTAGATCAGGCAGACCTTCGAGGCTCGACACCGCGTCGAGGTCCAGGAGCAGGTGGTCAGTGCTTGGAGCCGCCGCGACCACTCTCGCCCTAAGAAGTTTTGATATACAAACATTATTTAGTCGGTTCCAGATCTTGGATCGGCTGGCTACTGGAGACCTGTGATGCAGCCTGAGTACGTATCCATCGGCGACCTCTTCTCTCGCGAAAGCGTCTACGTCGTGCCGCTCTTCCAGCGGCCCTATGTCTGGGACGATGAGCGCTGGGAGCTTCTCTGGGAGGACATCACCCGCGTCGCCGAGGAAACCCTCAGCCTTGAGGCGGCGCCGCGGCGCCACTTCCTGGGGTCGATCGTCGTGCAGCAACGTCCGAACGGCGTCACCCAGGTTCCCCGCCGCGAGGTGATCGATGGGCAGCAACGCCTCACGACCCTGCAGATCCTGCTGAAATCCACTTCGGACGAGCTTGAGGCGGACGTTGTCACGGCCGACGCCGCCTTGCCACTCGCCGCCCTCCTGCGTCACCCCTTCGCCGCCAAGACCGATGTCGAGGGTACCTACAAGGTCTGGCCCACGAACGTGGACAGGCCGCGCTTCCGGAAGGTGATGGACGGCACCGTCCAGGAAGCGAACGGAGCCACAGATCGATTCTCGGCTGGCTACCTGTTCTTCCGCACGATGGTGAAGACCTGGCTGGCAGCCGGTGGCAACGACCCCGAAATCCGTGCCAGCCGCGCCGACGCCTTGGCCCGGGCCCTCCGGCAGCATCTCTGGCTGATCGTGCTGAACCTGGCCGAAGACGATCAGGCTCAGGTGATCTTCGAGACGCTGAATGCGCGCGGCACCCCTCTCACTCCGGGCGACCTGGTCAAGAACATCCTGCTTCGTCGCGCGCAGGACGAGGGCGCGCCAACCGCGGCACTCTACGAGAAGCACTGGCGCCACTTCGACGAGGATGCCGTCTGGCAGCAGAAGGTCGGTGCCGGATACACGGCGCGGCCGCGGCTCGACTTCTTCCTGCAGCAGGCTCTGACGGTGCTGACCGGCAAGCCGATTCCGATGTCCCAGGTCTACGACTCCTTCGTCGCCTACCTCTCCGCGACCAAGGGTCAGATCACGGCCGCCGAGCACCTTCGGCGAGTAAGCGATCTGTCGTCCACCGCACGTCGGATCTTCCTGGCGGAAGAGGACGAAGCGGATCGTGCCTTGGTCGCCGCGTCACGGATTCGCGCGATGGACTTCTCGACCGCGCTGCCGGTTCTGATGATCCTCCTGGCCACACCCGGCCGGGATCAGACCGACATCGCAAAGACGGCCATCTGGCTGGAAAGCTTCCTGGTCCGCCGCATGGTGTGTGGGCTCAACACTGGCATGTACGGGTTGTTCTTTGTCGATGTCATGAACGTGGTCGCGCAGGCTGAAGTCGCCTCGGATGCCATTGCTGGGAAATTCCTGAAGGAGAGTTCGGACAGCACTCGCTGGCCAAGCGATGAGGAGTTCGGCAACGCTTGGCGGACATACCCGCTCTACAGAACCCTGAAGCGCGGCCGTCTCACCATGATCCTGCGCGCGCTCGAGATGTCGCTCCGGGATCCCTACCTGACCGATCCCGTGGCCATCCCGAAGACGCTGAGCGTCGAGCATGTCATGCCGCAGCGCTGGGAGCAGTGGTGGCCCCTGCCCTCAGGCGCCGAGGTCGGTGCCGCAGCACAGCGGGACAAAATGCTTCACACTTTGGGAAACCTGACCCTCGTGAAGCAGAAGCTCAACGAGAAGCTCTCCAACTCTCCCTGGAATACCCTGGATGCCGACTGCAAGAGAGTGGCGCTTCGGCAGCATGGCCTGATGCAGCTGAACGCGATGCTCGGCGGCTACGAGACCTGGGACGAACAAGCGATCCTCAGCCGCAGCGACAAGCTTCTCGGCCATGCTCTTCGTGTCTGGCCAAGGCCTGCCCTGACGTCGTGAGTGGCCTGCCCCCGACAGACTGCCACTGTTCCCTTCAAGCTGGAGCCGTCTGCTTCCGCCCCTGCCGGTGATGGATCTACTCCAGCTTGTCTGTGGAACATAAATAGAACACGCTGGTCGCGATGAGAGCCCAAGTCCCTCTTGATCCCGAGGTCGTCCGGCGGATGCGCGAGCTCCTCGCCGCCGCGATCGCCACCCGCTCCGCCAGCCTGCGCGAGACGGCCGCCGAAGCCTGCGGCCTCGCGCGCGGCCTCTGCCCCAGGCTGCCAACCACGGCGTTGGACGAGGCCGTGACGGCGCTACTGATCGAGCTCGACGCCTGTGCGTCGCCGGCACCGCCGGATCTGGATGGCCATGGGCTGCGTCCGGCCGATCCCGCGGAGGTGGCCGACAGCCTCGCCTACGCCATGCGCTTCGACGAGCGGGGCAGGGCGCGGCGGACCGGTGTCGAGTACGCCTCGAAGATCGCCGCCGAGCAGCTGGTCCAGCGCCTCCTGGCCAGCGGCTTCGTGCTGATGCGCCGGGCACCCACCGCCCCACATCGGACGCCGTAGGCAGCGTCCATGCCGAGCGATCCCGCCTTCGGCTTCACCGTCGAGGATCTTGCCCGCGACCAGGCACTCAGGCTGCCCTGCGCCTGCCGCATCCGCACCTTCAGCCGGCGCGACCTGATGGCGCTGGTTGGGCGCGACGCCCGACTGCACCTGATCGGGCTGCGCCGCGAGCTCTGGTGCGGCGAGTGCTGCGAACCGCCCCTGACAGGCTGGGTTATCTACCAGCAGGAGTGGATTGCCTGAGCGGCAGCCTGGGGTCGGGACTGTAGGATCGGGCTGAGCCTGCGACATGCAGCGGGTGTCCTCGGCAGGCGGAACCCATGGAGGCTGGCGGCATGTGCGGGCGCTTCACGCAGCGGTACACCTGGACGGAGCTGCACGCGCTGCTCGACCTGATCGGGTCGCCGCGCAACCTCCGCCCCCGCCACAACATCGCGCCGACGACCAGCATCGACGTGGTGCGCGCCGGCGAGGCCGGCCGTGAGCTGGTTTCGATGCGCTGGGGCCTGATCCCGGCTTGGTGGAAGAAGTCCGCGAAGGAGGTGCCGTCGACCTTCAACGCCCGCGCCGAGACGGTGGCGGAGAAGCCGATGTTCCGCGACGCCTTCAAGCGCCGCCGCTGCATCATCCCGGCCTCGGGCTTCTACGAGTGGACCGGCGGGAAGAAGGACCGACAGCCGCACCTGTTCACCGCCGCGGACGGCACGCCCGTGCTGGCCTTCGCCGGCCTGTGGAATCGCTGGCGCGACCCGGTCGCGGCGGAGGAGGTGCTGACCTGCACGATGATTGTGTCGGGCGCCAGCGCCTGGATGGAGGCCTACCACGACCGCATGCCCGTGCTGCTGAGCCCGCAGGACTTCGCTGGCTGGCTGGACGGGTCGCTGGGGACGGAGGCGCTGCATCCGGCGCCAGCCAACGCGCTGCGGGAGTGGCCAGTGTCCAAGCGGATGAACGCCACCGGCGTGGGCGACGATGATGCGTCGCTTCTTGATCCGCTGAATTCACCATAGGACGTCACCCGTGCTACGGGAGAGCTTCCAGCCAGCGACCGTCACTTCTGACGCCAACCCTTGTGCAAGGCGAGAAGCAGGATGCTGCTCGGCACGAGACCGAGCAGGCCGTTGCAAACGTATATAGGTGCCTCCTGCCGGGTCGGTGCGCCTGTCTCGACGCGCGAGCACAATACCACGATCAGCATCACACCCTCCTGCGCCGCCGCCGCAGCAACCTTGAGGCGGGATACGCGTCGCGCGAGGCTCCAGCCGGCCTGGATGTTGCTGTACGCCGGCAGCACCAGTGCCGGTGGCGCGCTCCGCCTACTGATCAAAACCTCTCACCGAAGGGTTGCGCAGTTTGGTCGACAGGCGAACTGCATCCCGGGGTAGGCTGGTCGCGAACGGGATGAGATAGAGGCCATGCCAGAAGAGGTCGCCGAAATCGACACGATCACGCGGCTCTGCCGCGACTGCCGCCATGCGCGGCCGGATGCAAACTCACTGGCAAGATTGTTCAGGATTGAAAGCCGACGTGCTTTACGCCTCGCACGATGCATGCATCCGGCAGCACGACACCCACAACACGGCCTGCGGCCGGACCTCGACCACCTCGTTACCGGGAAGGACGAGCCGCCTTTTCCAGACAACCACTATCTGTGCTGGAGTGAGCGCGGTGATGACCGACCCGGCCATTGCGGACAAACTGGGCGCCTGTGGGAGCCGAAGTGACGTCAGACTTAATTTGAAGGGATAAGGCGCGTTCCATCGCAGCCTGACATGACGTCCACTTGTTGCTCTCGGATACGATGAAGATCTCGTCTGCAATCCTAGGTGAGGGCGTGGTGGGCGACCGTCCCTTACCCAAGCTTGGCAAGCAGCTGGGTGCGAAGCGTGGCGGGGGTACTGATGTCGTAGTCGCGCCTTCGGAAGCGGTCGGCGATGCCGTGGTGATGTCGGCACAGCGGGATGAGGTTCTCGGCGCAATGCACGTCGAAGCCGCGAATCACCCGCGTTGTCTTGCGTACGATGTGATGGAATTGAACCTCGCCGCTCCCTGCGATCAGGCAGCCCGGCACGGCGCACCGGCCTGTGTCGATGCTGGCCGCCTCAAGCCGGGCCCGCGCTCGCGGCCTGGTCAGGTTGCCGCGGCGGCCAGGAGGCTCAATCCCAGCGTGACGCGCCAGGGCCTCCAGCATCTCCTCCTTGGTTCGCCAGTGACGCCTCCACCAGTGAGCCCCAAGCCCATGATCCTGCAGGCAACGCGTGTTCAGGAAGCCGTTGGTGCGCAGGGCCAGCGGCAAGGCCGCCAGTGAACCCGCAGTCTCGACAGCGAACGGCAAAAGGGCATCAAGCAGGCGCTTTCGTCCCTTCACGCCGGAGAAGTAGTCATTGGTTTTCGCGTGCCTGAACTGCCATGGCTTGAAGCGGTCCGGGTAGGCGAGGCGAACCAGGAAGGCGCAGGCGCTGAAATGCCGGCCGGTAGCGCATTTTGCCTTCTCACGAGTGGCGTAGGCGATGACCGCGTGGAGGTGATTGTCGAGGAAGTCTTGACCGCGAATGCGCCGCGGCAATTGTACATCCACGAGGAGCCTGAGCCGCTCCTCCACAAGCCATCGTGTTTTTGCAGCACACGTCTCGGCGGTCAGTGGCTCGTCCCGACGTGCCCGCACCAACTCATGGCGGCGCACGAACTGGTCCAACTGTGTTGCGCTCAGGCCGAGGTGGGATGCGATTTCCTGGTCAGGCCACACGCCGAATCTTTCCTGGATGAATGACGCTTCGCACGCCTGGATGTCGCGCAGGGCTCTCTCGCGGCGCAGCACGCGACAGACCTCTACCGGCGTGTCCCCCACCAGCTGTGCGATGAACGCGACGTCGTGGCGCTTGTAGAGCGCGATGCAACGGGCAAAATCAGTCTCGGCCGGCATGCTCCACTGACCTTCTCTGCAGGTGCCGCCGTCCCCCGAATCGGGGGGCACCCGGCCATGCGAAAATATCCCATTTTGGGTTTGAGGCGCGCAACTCCGTAGCGACGGGCGGGTACAGCCGGATTGGCCCGCCCTTCCCATGCCCCGCTCGCGTCGTTCGCCGCGTCGAGCGCGGTTTCAGGAGTTGATCGCCGAGCGTCGCCTGGCGGCGGGTCTGACGCAGGTGGAGTTGGCAACTCGCCTGGGTCGTCCCCAGAGTTTCGTTTCGAAGTATGAGACGGGCGAACGACGGCTCGATGTCGTTGAATTCCTGGAGATCGCCGAGGCGCTCAGCTTTGACCCTGCAGAGCTGCTCCGGTCGCTCATGAATACACCGGCGTAAATCAGATGGAGCAGCTGCTTTGAGAGAAGCAGGGATCTCACGTGGGTCGGATAGCGTCTCACGGCGTTGCGGATTTCGGGCAAATATCAATGGTTTAGGTGCCCGATTTTCCATATTGATCATTATGCGGCAGCCGGACCCACGTCCAAGGCCGCTTTTCTCGATCGACTGAAATAATTCCGGCCAAATCCCGGTCTCACAAGAACCAGGATTTAGACCGCCGAAACCCCATGCTGCCGCTGCCAACTCGTATCGTGTAACGAAATCAAAATGAGCAGCATTGAGGCAGGCATCGCTATGTGTATGCCGACCTGACAATTTTTGAAATATCAGCTATGTGTTCGTATATTGACATAAATGTTTTTTGAAGTAAGAAAGCTGCCTTCTGATTTTCTATTCTGGCAGTGCTCGTGGAGACCATCATGCATCGTCTTCCCCTAAGTGTTGCTGCCTTGGCAGCATTCTTCGTGCCAATACTGGCCGCTGAAGCGCAGGCTAGCGAACCGATTCCGAAAATCAATGTCGTGATGCCCTACGCCCTGTTCGCAGGCCAAGGCGCTTGCACCCATACGTTCTATGTCAACTACGCCGGGGCGGCAGAGCTTGGCAGGATCACCGGTTTGGTGCTCCACATCGTTGGCTACGAGAAGCTGATGAACCAGCGCGAAACCAGAGTTGCGGAGACGGACCTGCGTGTCCCCCCTTATGATGCCAGCCGCGGGACCAGCACCCAGACGGTTACCTGGGAAGGCCCATGCGTGACGCGCTTCGCCATAACTCGGGCGACAGCCCACATCTCGCCGGATGGTGTCGCGCCGCAGAGAGGCGATCGCCCTATGGATATGATGCCGCTGCTGACCCATGAGTCCATGGGTGTCCCTGTGTCGTCGCGCCGCCGCTGAAATTCGTATGTAGCCGCTGGTCCAGGCCGGCTTCTGTCCACAACGGAAAATTATGGATGTAGGAGTTTGCAGGCAGCGGGGAGCAGCGGGCGGGTGGCGGCACCCTCAGCTTCTTTGCGCGTGCGGCGGGCTGAGGCTCGGCGCGAGCCACTCGCGCAGCTTGGACCAGCGCCGGCGGCCGTTGGCGTTCTTGACGGCGATGGCCAGGGCGCGGCGCTGCCCGACCAGCACCACGAGCCGCTTGCCGCGGGTCACGCCGGTGTAGAGCAGGTTGCGTGCCAGCATGGCGTAGTGCTGCGTCGTCAGCGGGATCACCACCGCCGGGTACTCCGACCCCTGCGCCTTGTGGATCGTCGTCGCATAAGCCAGCACCAGCTCGTCCAGTTCCGCGAAGCCGTAGACCACCGGCCGCCCGTCGAAGATCACCGTAAGCTCACCCTCCTCCAGGTCGAGCCCGCCGATCACGCCGAGGTCGCCGTTGAACACATCCCGGTCGTAGTTGTTGGCCACCTGCATCACCTTGTCGCCCGGACAGAAGGTCCAACCGAAGCGCTCCACCCGCAGCTCGCCCGGCGGGTTCAGCGCCTGCTGCAACTCGAGGTTCAGCGCCCGCGCGCCGAGGCCGCCGCGGTTCATCGGGCACAGCACCTGCACGTCGCGCACCGGATCGAGCCCGAAGCGTGCCGGGATGCGGTCGCGCACCACCGCCAGCAGGCGGCGCACCCCCTCCCCCGGCTCGGCCGCCTCCACGAAGAAGAAGTCGGAGCCCTCCGCCGCCTCCAGCTCTGGCATCTGCCCGTGGTTGATGCGGTGCGCGTTGACGATGACGCGGCTTTTGGCGGCTTGGCGGAACACCTCTGTCAGCCGCACCACCGGCACGGCGCCGGAGGCGATGACATCGGCCAGCACCTGGCCCGGCCCGACGCTGGGCAGCTGGTCGACGTCGCCCACCACCAGCAGCGCCGCCCGGTCCGGCAGCGCCCTGAGCAGGGCCCGCATCAGCGGCACGTCCACCATGCTGGTCTCGTCCACCACCAGCAGGTCGCAGGCGAGCGGGTGCGTCTCGTCCCGCTTGAAGCCGCCGGTCCTGGGGTCGGTCTCGAGCAGCCGGTGGATGGTCTGCGCCTCCAGCCCGGTGCTCTCCGACAGGCGCTTGGCGGCGCGGCCGGTCGGCGCGCACAGCGCCACCTCGACGCCCTTGGCGGTGAGGATCTTCAGGATGGAGTTGACCAGGGTGGTCTTGCCCACGCCGGGGCCGCCGGTGATCACCAGCACCTTGGAACGCAGCGCTAGGCGCACCGCCGCCAGCTGGCTCTCGGCGAGCGTCAGGCCGGTCCTGGCCTCGACCCATGGCACCGCCTTCGCCGCGTCGATCTCGGGCCAGGGCGGGCGCCCAGAGGCCAGGATGCGCAGGCGCTCGGCGATGACCTGCTCGGCGCGGTGGAGCCCGGCCAGGAACACGCAGCGGCGGCCCTCCACCCGGTCGGCCACCACCTCGCCGCTCTCCAGCTCGAGCCCGAGCGCCGCCTCGATCAGCGCCGGCGGCACCTCGATGAGCTTCTCCGTCAGCACCGCCAGCTCGTCCACCGGCAGGCCGCAATGCCCCTCGTCCATCGCCTCGGCCAGGGCGAAGGAGATGCCGGCGCGCACCCGGATCATCGCCGTCTTGTCGATGCCCAGCCGCTCGGCGACCCGGTCGGCGGTGAGGAAGCCGATGCCGCGGATGTCGCGGGCCAGGCGGTAGGGGTTTTCGCTGATCAGCCGCACCGCCTCGACCCCGTAGGTCTTGTAGATCCGGACGGCCCGCGAGGTGCCGACGCCGTGGGCGTGCAGGAACAGCATGATCTCGCGGATCACCTTCTGGTCGGCCCAGCCGGCGATGATGCGGGCGGCACGCTTGGGGCCGATGCCCGTGACCTCGCGAAGCCGGGCCGGCTCCTGCTCGATCAATTCGAACACAGCCTCTCCGAAGGCCCGGACCAGCTTCGTGGCATAGACCGGGCCGATGCCGCGGATCATGCCGGAGCCGAGGTACTTCTCGATCCCCTCGAGGGTGGTGGGCGGGCTGGCCTTGAGGAAGGCGGCCTTGAACTGCAGGCCGTGGGTGCGGTCGTTGGTCCAGGTGCCGCTCATCTGCACCCACTCGCCGGCGGCGATGGCGGCGGCGTGGCCGACCACGGTGACGAGGTCACGCTGCCCGCGCACCTTCACGCGGAGCACGCAGAAGCCGCTGTCGGCGTTGTGGAAGGTGACCCGCTCCACCAGCCCAGCCAGCGCCTCCGTCTCAGGCCCGCGACCAGCGGCCGTGGCGACGGCGGGTAGGGTCATCCCATCCTCATGCTGGCCTGAGCAGCGTCACCTGTCGTCATCATGCGTCACGACCTGGGGTTCCAGCACCGGCTGGTCCAGGTCCTCGCGGAAGGTCGCCAGCTGCCCAGGGCGCTGGAGCGCAGTGTACTGCACCGGTTGAATCCATTGCTCAGGCAGCCGAGGCGTCTGCCGCCACGGCTGCCTCCCGAAACCCGTCAGGCCCGCGGAGCGGTACCGACCAGCCGCTGAAGCCGTGGACGGAAGGCGTTGACGAAGGCATTGCCAGCCGCGGCAAGCCAGGCGAGGTGCCTGGCGTCATCTGCCTCCGTCCAGGGACCCGGTATGCGCAGCCGAAGGGCGACCCAGCGCGAGTCCGGCGGTGTCTCTCCCCACTCCAGCTCCCCTTCTGGCACCGCGCCGCGGAGCAGTGCGTCGATTTCGGCGCGCTCCGGCTCGAGCGCGGCCAGCAGACGCGCTCCGGCCTCGCCGCGGAAGTCGATGTAGGTACCCAGGAGATCGACCGAGCGGGCGCGGTAGGCGGTGATCCAGGCTTCCGGCAGACCCAGGTCGTAGCGCGCCCATCCAAACCCCCGCCGCCGTGGTGGCGGCTGCGATGGGTCATCCAGGCGCAGGATCTGGCCGAAGCGGAGCCAGAAACGCCGGTCAGCCTCCAGCAGAGCCGGATCGCGACGGCGCTGGAGAATCGGCGGCTCCTCCGTGAGGTCATCCTCCTCCACCGCCTCCATTTGCCCTGCCGCCGCCAGGGGCTCGACCACGCGCATGATCGTCCGCTCGATCGCAACCGTCCTTGCCAGGACCCGGGGCTGCACCAGAAGCCGGCCATCCGGCATCGCGTACCCGGCCATCTCCACCAGACCGAAGGTGAAGCGCATGCCGGAGTGCTCCTGCATGAACTGCACGATGCTCTCGGTGCCCTCGCGGATGCCGTCGCCTGCCACGAGCAGCAGGAAACGCCCGGCCCGCAGGTTGCGTCCGACCGCATCGACGAAGGCGGCCTCATCGGCATCCGGATGGCGTTCCGCCACCAGCCTGAACAATGCATTGCCCGGCGAGCGCAGCGCGCGTGAAACCTGCCGCTGCATGTCCTCATAGCGCCAGCGCGCAAGTTCCTTGGCGTAGTCGAGGATCTGCCCGATCACCTCGCGCCGTGCCTGCGGGTTTCGCCACAGCTTGCACTCCACGATCGTGAGCGCCCCGGCGCGGTTCACGAACACCGCGTCGATGGGACCGGCATCCGTCGGCAGTTCCCGGCAAACCGGGATGAGATTGCCATAGGCGGTGTCGATCTCGGCGGCGGGCAGGGTTTCGGGATGGCGCAACAGGAAATCCCGCAGCCATGCCTCGTTGCGTTCACCCGAGGCTAGCGGGACGCGCTCCAGCGGAATGGCCTCGCCCTCGCCATTCGTCATGATGAGCTTCGGGTACATGGCGTCCTCATGTGGCGGCGTTGTCAGGCTGGTGGATCCGCCTAATCGGCAGCATGGTCGGCGTTTGCTGGTGTGGCCCGTCGTCCAAACCCTGGTGTGCTTCAGGCCGCGACCGGCGCATGCAGGCCCCAGGCTGCGGTGGCCTTTGCATCCAGCCCCCTCCCCTGCCCCCGCAGCCACGCCTCGGCCTGGATGTCAGGATCGCGGGCGGCCGCGGTGCTCAGAAGTCGCCCGATCGGGCGCCGGCCAAGGCGAGAGAGCTCCAGCCGGTCCGCATCCCAGCAACAGCCGATGGTCGGATCGTCCGTGACCTCACCGTGCTCGTGCCGGGCGCAGGCCGTGGCCAGCAGATCGAGCCGCTTCGCATCCAGCCGCAGCACCCCATCCCGCGCCAGCGCCCGGGCATGGGCGGCAGCACGTTCGCCATGACCGGGGTCGGTGCCGTCATCCTGGCGCCGGCAGTCATGCAGCAGGGCGAAAAGCTCGATCGCCGCCGCGTCGGCACCGGGCGTGCGCGCAGCCAGTGCCAGGCCGTTGGCCCGCACCCGCAGCCAATGCTCCGGGCCATGGATGCCGTCGATCTCCAGGCGGTAGCCGGCCAACACCTCCGCCACCAGCCAGGGCGCCACCGGGCGTGCCCAGGCCGCGATCTCCGCGCGGCGATCCTCGGTCAGGCCAAGCGCTTCCGCCGCGGCGAGGATGCCCTCGAGATAGCCAGGACGCGGCATGCCCGGGCGCGTCTCGGCGGCGAGGTAGACCAGCGCCGGCGCGCCACCCGCCTCGACCTCCTCGCGGCGGTAGAGACCCTGGGCAACGCCCTCATACCTGTCGAGCGCCGCCTCGCAGACCGTGGTCAGGTGCCAGACCAG
Organism: Falsiroseomonas sp. HC035; assembly: GCF_050563525.1. Lineage (NCBI taxonomy): Bacteria > Pseudomonadati > Pseudomonadota > Alphaproteobacteria > Acetobacterales > Roseomonadaceae > Falsiroseomonas > Falsiroseomonas sp. HC035. The sequence continues at coordinate 5,912 of NZ_JBNXUN010000024.1, read as the reverse complement.
GCCCGCGGCGCAGGCACCGGGCTCGGGCAGCAGGGTGGCGACGCCGCGGCGGTTGATGACGAAGCGCCAGCCCGGCAGCTCGACCACCTCGCCACGCTTCGCGGCTGGGCAGCGCCGCGCCATCTGGCTGGCGCAGAGGTTGGAGCCGTAGGCGAGGTAGCGCCGCGTCATGGCTGGTCCCGGCGGAGCCTGGAGGCGAGGCTGGCGCGCGGCATCATGCGGTGCTCCGGTGCGGAAAAGGCCCGGGAGGCGGAGGCCGCATAGAGCTCCTTGCTCAGGCGCGGGTCGAGCTCCTCGTCGGCGCGGCGCAGCAGCAACACAAGCTCGGCCAGCAGCGGCTCCGCCCCCTCCAGCCCGCGGGCGTAGCGCTCGATGTGGCGCACCTCCCGCTCGAGGAAGTGCTTCACGCCGCGCCGATCGCCTTCGCGGTTCATCGTCACCGCCTTTCGGAACGTCTCCGCCTGCCAGGCCTGTAGCACCGCCATGGCGCGGGCGGGGTCGCGAGGCTGCGCGTTGTTCTCGGGACCGCGGGCGAGGCGCAGCTCCGCCTCCAACGGGGCCGCCTCGACTGCCTCCCCGCCGTCGGGCGAGGTACCGCGCGCGGATGCGCCGACCAGCAGCGCCGTGCCTGGCGTGCCGGCCGGGCAGTGCAGGCGGAAGACGATGCGCTTCGGGGTTTCCGGCAGCAGGTTGCCGACCAGCACCTCGATGGCGCCTGGCAGCACCGTGTGCGCCCAGCCGCCGACCACCTCGGCGCGCAGGTTGGCCGGCACCGCGAAGCGCAGCGTGGTGCGCTCGACCAGCGCGGAGCGACCCTCCAGCAACTCGCCCAGCACCACCTCGGCGATCTCCGCCGCGTGCTCGGCGTCGTGCAGGCGGCCGCCGCCGGCCTCGACCATGGCGCCCAGCAGCACCTCGTCATAGCCGTCGCCGATACCGACGGCGGAGGTGACGATGCCGCGCTCCAGCAGGCCGCCCGTGTGGCGGGCGAGTTGCTGGACCTCGGTCACGCCCTCATTCGCTTGGCCGTCCGAGAGGATCAGCACGCGGTGCGAGGCACGTGGATCGGCCGCCATGGCCGTGGCGACGCGCTCGGCGGCCAGCAGCCATCCCTCCCAGAGGTTGGTGCCGCCACGGTCCTCCAGGCGTCGTACGGCGGCCTGCGCGGCGGCGCGTCCGGCCTTGTCCATGGCGCGGGCGTCGAGCAGCAGTTCGGCGGTGCTGTCGAAGGCGACCAGGGTCAGGCGATCACGCGGGGTGAGCGCCTCGATGACCGCGGTGGCGGTGCGCCGGGCGGCCTCGATCTTGGATCCGGCCATGGAGCCGGAGACATCGACGGCAAGCGCCAGATTGACCGCCGGTGCCTTCTCCGGCCGGACATCTCCGGCGGCGAGCAGCTCGGCGACGGCGTAGCGGACGCTGTTGCCCTCCTGCCAGGCGAGGCTGCGGTCCAGGCCGAGGGTGAGAGTCAGGCTGGTGGTGCTGTCGGTCATGGCTCGCTCCTGAGCAGGATGTCGCGGACGAGGTCGGCGCAGCGCTCGAGCTGGGCGCGCTGCTCGGCGTCGAGGCGTCCGCGGACTGCGAGTTCGACGTCGGGGGTGATGGGGATGCGCAGCCAATCCTCGGCCCGTGCCTTGCGGGCGGCGGGGCTGGCGCGGCCTTGGCCAAGGCGCTGCTCCAGCGCCTCGAACCCCCGGGGCGCCGCAGCCTGCGAGGTGTCCCGCCTTGCCAGCGCCCGGGGCGGCGCGGAAGCAGGTGGCGTCGGGATAGAGGCGGAGACCTCACCTGCACTCGCGGGGCCGCTGGGGTCGCTGCGGAGGCGCCGGATGTAGTCGAGCGCATCGGCCGGTGCTTCGGCGAGCTCCGTCCGCTCAGGCGCCAGCGCGCCGGCCTTGGCGGCATAGGCCTTGATCTGGTCGGCGCTGGCGACGAGCAGCTCCTGGCGGATGGCGCCGAGCGACATGCCGAGGAGGTCGCGCATGGCGCGGATGGCCATCAGGCGCTGCAGGGTGTCGGCGGGGTAGCGCGCGGTGGGGCCGCGGCTCAGCGGGGCCGGCAGGATGCCTTGGGCCACCCAGGACCGGATGGTTCTGGCTGCGCCTGTCCCAGCGGCTCCTCGGGCCTTCCAACCCCGGGCTCCTGCTCTTCGACGAGGCGGAGGACGCCTTCGACGCGCGGCACCGATCGAGGGTCTTCTTCCACCGCATGCTGGAGGAAACCCGGACTCCCGTGATCTGGACCGCCAACAGCCTCGAGGGGTTCGGAGCCGCCGTGCTTCGCCGCATGACCTGTTGCGTCGAGGTGCGCGTCCCGCCACCGGCCGAACGGGCGAGACTCTGGCGCGAGGCCGCGGTGGCCGAGGGCGTGGCGGCCGCGCCGGAGACCTTCGCCCGTCTGGCAGGCTGGCTTCCCGCGTCACCCGGTGTCGCGCGCACGGCCATGAGGGCCGCGCGGCTCGCGGGCGGGGCGGCGGAGACGGTGGAATGGGCCGTCACCGGCATGGCGCGTGCGATGGCGGGCGGCCGGCTGCCCCTCCCTCAGACGGTCCTGGAGGGCTACGAGCCTGCCCTGGTGAACGCGGATCGCGACCTTGGCACCCTGGCGGAGCGGCTGGCCCTGCCGGGCGCGACGCGGGCGGTGTCGCTGCTGCTCTCCGGGCCACCTGGCTCGGGCAAGAGCGCCTACGCGCGCTACCTCGCGGATCGGATGGGGCTGCCGGTGCTGCAGAAGCGTGCCTCCGACCTCCTGAGCATGTGGGTGGGCGGAACGGAGGCGCTGATCGCCGCGGCCTTCGCGGAGGCGCGGGACAGCAGCGCCTTCCTCGTCTTCGACGAGGCGGACAGCCTGCTTGGGGACCGTCAGCACGCCGCCCATGGCTGGGAGGTGAGCGAGGTGAACGAGATGCTCACCTGGATGGAGAGCCATCCCCTCCCCTTCTGCTGCACCACCAACCTGGTCGAGCGGCTCGACCCGGCGGCGATGCGGCGCTTCCTGGTGAAGGCGCGCTTCGGGTACCTCACCGCCACCCAGGCGGCCCTGGCCTTCCGGCGCTGCTTCGCAGCGGAGCCGCCGGAGGAAATTGCGCTCCTCGAAACGTTGACCCCATCTGACTTTACGATCGTTCAACGACAGGCCAGCCTGGAGGGGTACGAGGGAGATGCCTCGTGGCTGCTGATGCGCCTGCGGGCGGAGCAGGACGCAAAGCCGGGCCTGCGACAGGTGCGGATCGGATTCAGCCGTTGAGGATGCCAGGGATGAACGAGAAGCTGATCGCCGACATCAAGGGCCTCCTGGGCCCGCGGGAAGACCTGCCGGGCATTCTTGCCCGGTCCGGCCGCGTCCTGATGAGCGGCTGGGACACCGTGCGGAAGGGCCGCTACTACGTCATGGGCCTCAACCCCGGGGGCGAGGCCGAAAAGGCCGAGCAGCGGTCGGACACCATCGGCGAAACGCTCGAGCAGCATCCCAGGGCCTGGAACTACTTCGCCTCCGATGAGGCAGCCGGGCATGCGGGATCGGTGCTCTCCGTCATGACCGCGCTGGAAGCCGAGCCCCTCTCCACGCTCACCACGAATGCCCTGTTCCTGCGCAGCCCGACCGCGGTGACACTTCCCACCGACAGCCGGAAGGTCTGGGAGGATCACTGTGCGCCCGTGCATGCGCACCTTCTCCGGATCGTCCAGCCCGACGTCGTGGTGTGCTTCGGGATCGACAGCTGGAAGTACCTGACGGGACAGGGTGACCCCGGCCATTGGCGCTTCCACCCCGACATGCACCTCCGCGTCGCCGGCACCGAGCACAGCTGCGGCGTCCTGCTCCTGCCGCACTTCTCGGGTCAGGCCCGTGCGACCTGGACGAAGAACGCATCAGTCCTCGATGCGAGCATCGCCGCCGCCCGCAACCACCAGCATGCCACTGCCTGACGCCCCTCCCCGCCATGCCAGGCTCGCGGAGGGGCTTGCCCTCCTCCGCTTCCTCGCCGGCAGCCGCGGCGGGCGCACCATCCGCGAGATGGAGCAGGAACTCGGGTGTGGGCGCCGCAAGATCGAACGACTGATGCGGGCGATCGAGAGTACCTGTGGCCTCCTGCAGGAGGTCGAGACGGTCGAGCGCGAGAAGCGGTGGACTTTGCCGCTGACGCCCATCTCCCGCGCTGCCGGGCCGACGAGCGAGGAACTGGCAGAACTCGAGCTCTCGGCCCGTACGCTGCAGGAGGCCGGCCTGCCGCATCGTGCGGCGGTGCTCCGAAGCGTGCGCGACAAGCTGGCGGCTCGCGCTCCGGAAGCCATGCTGGGTCGGGCCGAGGTGGACGGCGAGGCTCTGCTCGCCGCCGAGGGCGTGGCCATCCGCCCTGGCCCTCGTGTCGCACTGCCTCCCAACCTTGTCGGCGATCTCCGTGAGGCGCTCGTCGCGATGCGCCACATCGAGATCAGCTACAGGGGCCAGGCTGGCGGAGAGCGGAAGCACCTCCTCGAGCCCTACGGCCTGCTCTACGGCAGCCGCCCCTATCTGCTCGCCGCAGCGCCCGACAAGCCGGACACAGCGCTCTGGCGCCTCGACCGCATCGTGTCGCTGCGGGTCATGAATGAGGGCTTCACCCCGCGCTTCGAGCTGGCGCAGCAGATTGCCGACTGCTTCGGCGTCGGCCGCGACACGGTACGTGATGTTGTTCTCCGCTTCTCGCCTGAGGCCGCTGCCGACGCCGCGACCTGGCGCTTCCACTCGTCGCAGGAGACAGAACGGATGCCGGACGGGAGCCTGATCGTCTGCTTCCGGGCGTGCGGCCTCATCGAGATGACAAACCACTTCGCGACGTGGGGTGATGATGTGATGGTGCTGTCGCCGCCCGAGTTGCGCGAGGCACTTGCCGATCTCGGACGGCGCCTTTCTATGCGCCATCGCGGCAGATATCTACCACCGTACACCGCTGCGCCAGCTCCGCCTCAGCCTGCCGCAGCAGGCCGGTGATCTGCTCCACCGCGTGACGATTCCTCAGCATCTTTGCCTCTTTCTAAGGAAGCTCAGGCCTTCATTACCGACTGACCCCTCTCAGGCGAGGTCAGTCTGGCCATCTAATACCTATCAGCTAGCTGCTTCTTTGTAGCGCGTCCCGGTTGGCGCAGCCGTTCCGGAACGGGTGCTGGCGACGGCATGAGCGTGACAACCTCGTCATCGACGCGGACCTGGGCTTCCGGGTAGGCCGACAGGGCGAGCGCCAGCGCCTCCCGGGCGTGCGCGCGGAACTGCCGCGGCTGTGCGAAGCCGGCGCCAAACTGGCGGTAGAGCGCTGGCCAGGGGACGCGGGTCGGGTGTGTAAGGTGGTGCAGCCGGTAGGCGAGCCAGATGTAAAGGTCGATGGCCATGCTGCGGCCCGACAGCGTCCGGATGGCCGTTTCGCGAACCGGGAGCGGATGACGGATTAGCGACTCGTAGAAGACCTCGTCGAGCAACACGGTCTCGCGCCAGAGGGAGAGCTGCGAGCCGGTGTCGCGGCCGGGCAGGATCGCCTCGCGGACGAAGCTGCCGTTCAGGACCGCCTCCCCGCCTTCCCCAAGGCGATAGAAGGTCAGCCGGCAGAGGCTCAGGCGCCTGCTCTGCTCGCGGACCGCCTCATAGCCCTTGCCGCCGCTGTTGAGGCCCATCGCTTTAAGCCAACTGTGCATCGACCTGCCGAGTTCGACCTCGCGGGAACGCGTTTTGATGGCTTCTGTTTGGAGATAAAGGAGGATCAACCGAGCGACGTAGCCGAAGGGAATGCCTACGACGGTGCCGTCGTGGCTCTTGCCGCTCTCGATACGTAGGCGAACGTCGGCGCCGTCGCGTACCCACTCCGAGACGTCGATCCGCTTGTGCGGCAGTGCTGTCATAGCAAAACCGGCGTGGACGTAGCCAGGAGCGGCCTCCTCGTCCGT
>NZ_JBNXUN010000023.1:0-59913 GCF_050563525.1 Falsiroseomonas sp. HC035 | reverse complement strand
GTTGGCGCTGTTCAGCGCAATGCTGCCGCCAGATGCGGTGGCGGTCAAAGTATTGGCGGAAAGCGCCGCCGTCTGCGTCAGGTCACCGCTGCGCGCTGTCAGGATCATGATTTCGGAATTGGCGATCGCACCCACATCGATCGCCTCGGCGGTCAGCGCCACGCTGGAAAGGCGACCGCTGTTGGCTCGGACGCCATTGGTCGTCGAGACGCCATCGTTCATCAACGTCAAGCTAGCAGCATCCGTCATCACTGCGACCGCCGCACCGTCGCCTGCCTGCACCGCAAGTCGATCGATGCGGTTCGAGAGCCCGACATCAACGCTGAAGTCGCCACTGACGCGGCCGACGAGTCCGGCAACGCTAAGGCCACTGGCGGTCTGCTCCACACTGGCCCCACGCAGTTCTAGCGTCGTAATCGAGCGTGCCCGCAGGTCGATGGCCTCGGGCAGAGTGATGGCAGAGCTGCCGTCAGCATACGTGGTCAAGTCGACGCCGCTGAAGGCTCCGCCGACGCGCAAGCGACTTGCGGTCATGCGGCCGATCGTCGGCATATCGATGTTCAGCGTGTCAGGCGGACTTGCTGCGCCAGCAAGCTGAATAGCTCGTCCCGAATCCAGAGTTGCGATCGTCAATGTCGCTGGCGTCATGGCCGCGCCGGCACGAAGGACAGCGCCAGCCCCCGTCGAAAGTCCGTTGGTGATCAGCGCGACAGACGGACCGACCCCAGTGCTCTCTACCGTGCCCTGGATATCAAGTTGAGGCGCTTGAAGCGCCACTGTGGTGCCGCTGGCGCCGGTTACCGTCAGCGCGTCGGTCGAGGCGAAGCCGAGCGTGGTGCCGGCGGTGCCGTTGAAGCTGCTCACGGCATTTGGGCCACCCAGCGCCATGTTCGTGGCGGCGGATGCGGTGAGGGAGGGCGCGATGATGGAGGAGGACTGGCTGATGCCACCCGAGGTGGCGGTGAGGCCGACGCTGGTGGTGCCGACTACGAGGCCCGTCAGGTCGAGCGAGGCCGCATTCAGCGTCACGGCGGTGCCGCTGGCGCCGGTCACCGGCAGCGCGTCGGTGGAGGTGAAGTCGAGCGAGGTCCCCGCGGTGCCGCCGAAGCTGCCGACGGCGTTGGCGCTGTTCAGCGCGATGCTGCCGGAGACGGCGCTGGCGGTGAGGGATGGGGTGGTGATGGCGGCGGATTGGCTGATGCCGCCGCTGGTGGCGGTGAGGCCGACGCTGGTGGTGCCGGCGACCGCACCGGTCAGGTCGAGCGAGGCCGCATTCAGCGTTACGGCGGTGCCGCTGGCGCCGGTCACCGTCAGCGCGTCGGTCGAGGTGAAGCCGAGCGTGGTCCCCGCGGTGCCGTTGAAGCTGCCGACGGCATTGGCGCTGTTCAGTGCGATGCTGCCGGATGTGGCACTGGCGGTGAGGGAGGGGGTGGTGAGGGCGGCGGATTGGCTGATGCCACCGGTGGTGGCGGTGAGGCCGACGCTGATTGTGCCGGCCACTGCGCCGGCCAGGTCGAGCGAGGCCCCATTCAGCGCCACGGCGGTGCCGCTGGCGCCGGTCACCGTCAGCGCGTCAGTAGAGGTGAGGCCGAGCGCGTCGCCCGCCACACCGTTGAAGGTGCCGACGGCATTGGCGCTGTTCAGCGCGATGCTGCCGGTGGCGGCGGAGGCGGTGAGGGAGGGGGTGGTGATGGCGGCCGATTGGCTGATGCCGCCGGTGGTGGCGGTGAGGCTGACGCTGGTGGTGCCGGCGACCGCGCCGGTCAGGTCGAGCGAGGCCGCATTCAGCGCCACGGCGGTGCCGCTGGCGCCGGTCACGGTCAGTCCGTCGGTGGAGACAAAGCCGAGCGTGGTGCCGGCAGTGCCGCCGAAGCTGCCGACGGCATTGGCGCTGTTCAGCGCGATGCTGCCGGAGACGGCGCTGGCGGTGAGGGATGGGGTGGTGATGGCGGCGGATTGGCTGATGCCGCCGCTCGTGGCGGTGAGGCCGACGCTGGTGGTGCCGGCGACCGCGCCGGTCAGGTCGAGCGAGGCCGCATTCAGAGCCACGGCGGTGCCGCTGGCACCGGTCACCGTCAGCGCGTCGGTCGAGGTGAAGCCGAGCGTGGTGCCGGCGGTGCCGCTGAAGCTGCCGACGGCATTTGCGCTGTTCAGTGCGATGCTGCCGGTGACAGCGGAGGCGGTCAGGGTGGGGGTGGTGAGGGCGGCGGATTGGCTGATGCCACCGGTGGTGGCGGTGAGGCTGACGCTGGTGGTGCCGGCGACTGCCCCGGTCAGGTCGAGCGAGGCCGCATTCAGCGCCACGGCGGTGCCGCTGGTGCCGGTCACCGTCAGTGCATCGGTCGAGGTGAGGCCGAGCGTGGTCCCCGCGGTGCCGCCGAAGCTGCCAACGGCATTCGAGCCACCCAGCGCCATGTTCGTGGCGGCGCTGGCGGTGAGGGAGGGGGTGGTGAGGGCGGCAGACTGACTGATGCCGCCGGTGGTGGCGGTGAGGCCGACGCTGGTGGTGCCGGCGACCGCGCCGGTCAGGTCGAGCGAGGCCGCATTCAGCGTCACAGTGGTGCCGCTGGCGCCGGTCACCGTCAGTGCATCGGTCGAGGTGAAGCCGAGCGTGGTCCCCGCGGTGCCGTTGAAGCTGCCGACGGCATTGGCACTGTTCAGCGCGATGCTGCCGGTGGCGGCGGAGGCGGTGAGGGATGGGGTGGTGAGGGCGGCGGACTGGCTGATGCCGCCGCTGGTGGCGGTGAGGCCGACGCTGGTGGTGCCGGCGACCGCCCCAGTGAGGTCGAGCGAGGCCGCATTCAGAGCCACGGCGGTGCCGCTGGCGCCGGTCACCGTCAGCGCGTCGGTCGAGGTGAGGCCGAGCGCGCCGCCCGCCACACCGTTGAAGCTGCCGACGGCATTGGCGCTGTTCAGCGCGATGCTGCCGGTGGCATTGGCCGTCAGGATCGGCGTAGTGATCACCCCGGTCTGGCTGATGGCCGTTGCGGTCATGGTGATGCCGGAGCTGGCGGTAACAGGAGCATCAATCGTCAGGCTCCCGGTGATGAAGCCAATCGACCCATCCTGCACGCGGAAGCCCTGGTTGACCGCAATGGACCCTGTGTCCCGCGTCTCCAGCGTGATGTTGCCCGACGTAGCCCGGTTGACGAGGAAATTGACGCTGATGGTGTTCTCCGCCTGCAGGAGAATGTTCACGCCGGCTGCGAAGGTATTCAGCTCCGCCGCGCTGATGTTGATGACGCCGTTGAGGTTTGGGTCGTCAGCAAAGGCAATCATGCCGCCGCCAATCGTTCCATCAGCATCACCGGCGCCCACAATATTGATGGTGTCCGGATCGATCAGCAGCGTGCCACCCGCTCCGGCTGGCGCATCCAACCGCACATCCCCCGCGAGCGTCAGGCTATGCTGGCCCGAAACCTCGATGAAACCGCCGTCGCCCAAGGCTAAGCCGCCGCGGGCCGAAAGCAGCCCGCGAACCTCCGTCCGTGTGGTGCTGTTCACCGCGATGGTGCCGCCATTCCCGCCGTCGGTCGCATCCGCGCGCAGTTCCGCTCCCGCGTGGATCCGGACTTCCGCCGCCATCACCTGGTCGCGTCCGACCCCCGTGGTGCCCGCCAGCACAGTCCCGCCGCCGCTAGTGCCGGAGGCATCGAGGCTGCCGGCAATTGCCACCTGGTCCTGCGCCTGCGCTGCGACCCGACCGCCGCGCGCGCGGCTGCCGCTGCCAGTTCCGGTGCCGCGGGCGCTGGCTTGGCCGGCCATCGCAACGGTGCGCGTGCTCGCGCCGCCCAGTTGAACCTGGCCACCACGCGCGGCGCCGGAGGCATCGATCCGTGCGCCGGCGGCCACCGCAACGGCGCCGCGCGGGCTGGTCACGGCAACCGTGCCACCACCTGTGCCGGGCCCGGTGCCGGTCGCGCTGACGATACCCCCGTCGATGCGCACGTCGCCGCCCTGGCCGCGGATTGACACCTGCCCGGCCCGGTCGCCGGTGGCAGCGTCCGCGCTGATGCGGCCGGTGTTGCGCACCATCGTGTCGATGACGCCGCGTGCCGCATCGGCGCTCAGCAGGATGGAGCCGCCGGCGGCCTCGATCGTGCCGCTGTTCGTCACCAGGGCCACCGCGCCGTCCGGCGCCTGGCGCACGGACTGCGTCACGTCGATGGACACCATCCCATCCCCCGCCAGGTCGAGCGCATAGGTCTCCGCCCCCGCCAGGGCCACGCGGCCGAGCCGCGCCTGGATCACGCCGCTGTTCGAGACGCCCGGTGCGACGAGGGAGGCGAGGCCGCGATCCGCGACGGTGATCTGACCGTGGTTCTCGATACGCGCGCCGGGTCGCGGCGCACCATCGAACACCATGCGGCCCGACATGAAGTTCTGGTTGGTGATGTTGGCCGCACTGGCGATCAGGCTGCCGACATTCACCTGCGAGCCAGGCGCGAAGACCATGCCGGACTGGTTCACGATGGCGACGCCGCCATTGGCGGTGATGCGTCCCGCGATGAGCGAGGGGTCGGGGCTGTTCACCCGGTTCAGCGTCCAGGCAGCCGCCGAGGGCTGGTGGAACTGAACCGCATGGTTGCGGCCGACGTCGAAGCTGCGCCAGTCGATCGCGGCGCGGCTGCTGGTTTGGTCGATGCGGGTGGCGCCGGCGGATTGCTGGATCGCCGCGTTGCCGGCCACGACCTGGCCTCCGGTCGGCGCCGCGTTTGGCGCCTGCGCCGCGGCCGGCATGACATGCAGCATCGCCACCGGCAGCAGTGCCGTGGTTGCCAGCAGCAGGCGCCGCCTCGGCGACATCGGCAGGATCGTAGCGGGCGATTGCGCCATGTTGGTGGGCCTCATGTCCTGGCGTTGGGTCAGGCGGCGGATCGGCATGGCGGGCCTCAGAACCGGGTCAGGAGGCGGAAGTAGCCGGCCGTCTCATCTAAGGGACGGACGCTGCCCCCGGCTGCATCGACTCGGCGGGTCATGCGGCGCACGCCTTCGACATCCAGCTGCACCGTCTCGGTCAGGAACATCCGCACGCCGCCGCCCCAGGATTCGACGGTCCTGCCGGCATCGGTCCGCAGGTTTTCCCAGGTCCGCCCGAAATCCCGGAACAGGTAGAACTGCGCGGTCGGCTGTACCTCGACCGGTTCCGACTGCAGGCCCGGAATCAGGAAGGGGGCGGGACGCACATCGAACAGAAGCTCGAGCGAAGCGCCCAGCGCGCTGTCGCCGGTGACCTGCCCGGCATAGAAGCCGCGGCCAAGGCGGTTGCCGCCGAACAGGAACTTCTCCGCCAACGGCAGCACGTCGCTGCTGTGCTGGCCCGCGACGAGGCCGGCGACGCTGATCACCAGGCCGTCGGTGGGCGCGAGCAGGGGCTGCGTGCGGCTGGCCTCGCCGGTCCATTTCTGGAACCCGAAGTCGCTCTCGACGCGGCCGGGGCCAGGCACCTCGCCATTGCCGGTGGCGCCGAGCCAGGCGACACCGCGATGCAGCCGGACATTGGCGGTGTTGATGGCGGGGCCCGGCGTGAAGGGAACGAGCGTATCGCGGGCACTGCCATCGAGGCCGAAGCGCAGCGCGCGCACCTCATCGAGGCTCTGCCGTCCGCCCCCGGCCTCGATCTCGCTGTTCAGGTAATCGAAAGCCGCGCTGGCGGACAGGTTGAGCGGACGGCTGCGGATGATCGGGTATTGGGCGGAGATGCCGGCTACCTCGGTGTTCCCCTGGTAGCCGATCTGCGCCAGGAACGAGCCCGGGCGGCTGACGCCGGCGCCGGCATAAAGCCGCATCCGCAGGCCGGAGGCGCCGATGAAGGTCTCGCCCGAGAGCTGCCCGAAGCTCTGTTCCCAATCCTGCGTCTGGAAGATGGTCGCCTCGATCCGCTCGCCGGTCGAGGTGAAGGAGTTGGCGCCAACCGAAAGGATGCCCTGCAACGGGCCGGTCAGGTTGTAGCCACGGTTGTCGACGTAGACGTAGCCGCTGAACGCCCGGCGCGTGACCTGGGCCACCAGTTCCAACTCTCCCGGCCCGCCATCGGCCAGCGGGCGGACCACGCTGCGCACGCTAACACCTGGAACGTCGCCCGCCAGCAGCAGGGCCCGCTCAAGCTGCCCCGTGGTCAGCGGGCCGCTGCCGAGAAGGTTTTCGAGGAAGCGCAGGACCTGGGTGCCGGCAGGACCGATGTCGTTGTCCAGCTTCACCGAAGCGACCCGGCCTTCGACCATGGCCAGGAGGATCTCGTTGCCGCCCTCCACCGGACGAAGCCCGGCCACGGCCGAGACAAAAGGGTAGCCCCTGCGGCCATAGGCGGCGATCGTGTCGACCCGGGCGCGTTCGATCGCCTCCAGTGTCACCTCCTGCCCGACCAGGGGCAGGAAGGCGGCCGTCACCTCGGCATCCGGGAGCACCGTGTTGCCGCTCGGCTGGACGCCGGAGACTCGGATCCGCAGTTGCTCGTTCGGGCCGCGGATCGGGTCCGGGATTGGCGCCTGCAAGGCCGGGGCCAAACGCGGCGCCTGGGTCGGAGCCAGTTGTTGCAGTCGATCGGGCGTGAGGGGCGGCACGGCCTGTGCCGCGGCCTGCTGGGAGCCGAGCAGCAGCAGGATGACAATGCCGTGCGTTGACCGCATGAACTCGGGCCTTCTGGCTGATTTTCCGCAGGGACAAGCGGCCTGCAGCCAGAATGTAACAGAAAGTTTCGATGTGGTAACTAAAGAAAACCGATACTCATGAAAAATTATCGGTCGAAACTTTGATGGTTGTCGGCTGCCAGGACCCGTCCCATCATGCGCGTCGGGGCTAGCCGGCGCGAAAACACTGAACTACCGCCCCAGGTTCAGGACCTGCACCCGGCGATTGGCTGCCGCAGCCACCTCATCCGCGGTGGGGATCAAGGGATCGTCCTCCCCCCGTCCGACCACCTCGATGCGCGCTGCATCGACCTGATATCGCCGCACCAGGAAATCCCGCACGGCCTCGGCGCGTCGCTCCGACAACGCCTGATTCATGTCCCTTGAGCCAATCCGGTCGGTATGGCCTTCGATCCTGAAGCGATCCGCGCTGAGATCCGGCGAGTTGAGCGCCCGCCCAAGCGGCAGGAGGACGGCCTCCGCGCCTGGTGTCAGGTCTGCCGATCCTGACGGGAAAGTCACGGTGATGCTGACGGCGGGAACGTCCACCGGCGCCGTCGTGCTGCGACGCGCATCCGCCACGACCGGAACGGGGCGGCGACGTGCTTCAGCAGCGACCGGGCTTGTCACGGCATCCGAAGCCGAAGCCGAAGCCGAACCGGGCGCCGCGACCGAAGCGGGAGCCGGGGCGGGCAGGCGAATGCCTCGTTCGGCGCTCGGAAGCCGGCTCAGCTGCTGAATCAGGGCACGGGTCGCGGCGTCGGATTGTGCGATGGCAGGCTCATGCGGCGCGAAGATCAGCCCGGCCATGGCAAGCGCGATCAACCTCATCGGCGAGATCCTCGGTGGCACGGTTGCTAACGTATGGTTGATCAAGAATGTTATTTTTGTAACGTCTTACTATTTTTGAAATTGTGTACCGAGTCAACACGAAAATTGCCGTGGCAGATTCGCCCCGGGCGAGCGTCGCGCCACCATGCCGGACGGCGGCATCCGCCGCAGCTGCAAGAACCGGTGTTCATCATCCTGAACGTGGACGTTTAGCGACGTTCAACGGCATTGACGCCAGTTCCCGGGCAGCTGACCCAGGACATTGATTCTACGAACATCGCCGACTGGCACAGAGCTTGCCAACAGCGGCCTGTCATGGCCTCGATCGATTTCATCCTGCAGCTTCCACTCATCCTCGGCATCGTCGCCGCGGCGGTCGTGGCATGCCTGCGCCCCGCCTTCGCTGCACCGGTCGGGGCTGCGGCGGCGGCCCTTTGCTTCGCCCTCTATCTGGGCATCGCCGGCGGAGATCCGGTGTCGGCCAACTTCTGGGCGGTGCCGTCGCTCGGCATCGCGGGCGGGTTGCGGTTGGATGGTCTCGCGGCGCTTTTCGCGCTGCTGATCACGGGCATCGGTGCGCTCGTTCTTCTCTACGCCGGCCGTTACCTGGAAGGCGATGCCCGGTTGACGCGGCTCGTGGTCCTGCTGCTCATCTTCATGGTGGCGATGCTGGGGTCGGTCACCGCCGACGACGTCATCACCCTGTTCATCTTCTGGGAACTGACCAGCCTCGCTTCCTTCTTCCTGGTCGCCTACGACCATGAGAAGCCGGGGGCCCGAAAGGCCGCGATGCAGGCGCTGCTGATCACCGGCGGCGGCGGCCTGGCCTTGCTGGCGGGCCTGGTCCTGGTCGGCATCGCCGCCGGCACCACCAGCATCTCCGGCATCATTGTGGCGCGCGAGGCGGTGCTGGCGCATCCGCTGGCGGTGCCGGCGATGCTGCTGCTGGTGCTCGGCGCCTTCACCAAATCGGCGCAGTTCCCGTTCCACTTCTGGCTGCCGAACGCCATGGCCGCGCCGACACCGGTCAGCGCCTACCTGCACTCCGCGACCATGGTGAAGCTCGGCATCTACCTGCTCGCGCGGTTCAACCCGGTCTACGGCACGGAGGTGCTGTGGCAGAACCTGCTGACGGTGACAGGCTTGGTGACGGCGCTGGCCGGCGCGATCCTCGCCTTTCGCGAGACCGACCTGAAGCGCGTGCTCGCCTACACCACCGTCACCGCGCTGGGCACGCTGACGATGCTGATCGGCGTCGCGCCCGAACTCTCCGCCACCGCGGCCGTGACCTTCCTGCTGGTCCATGCCCTGTACAAGGCCGCGCTGTTCCTGGTCGCCGGCATCCTGGACCACGAGACGGGCACGCGGGACGCCTCCGCCCTCGGCGGTCTGCGCGCCACCATGCCCTGGACGGCCGCCGCGGCCGTGCTTGCCGCGCTGTCCATGGCCGGGCTGCCGCCCTTCGTCGGCTTCGTGGCGAAGGAGATCGTCTATGAGGCGAAGATCGCGACCGATGGCGGGGCGGGCCCGGTCGTCGTCGTCGGCTTCCTGGTGAATGCAGCAGGCGTGGCGATCGCCGGCCTGCTGTCCTGGCGCATCTTCTTCGGCACGGTGCGGCCGACGCCGAAGGCGCCGCATGATCCGCCGGTCGCGATGCTCGCCGGGCCGATCCTGCTAGCGACCCTCGGCCTCGCCGCCGGCACGGCACCGTCCTTCCTCGGCGACTGGCTGCTGGATGGCGCGGCGGCGGCGATCCTCGGCCATCCGCCCGCGACGCAGTTGAAGCTGTGGCACGGCTTCACGCCGATCCTGGCGCTGAGCGTCGCCACCGTCCTGCTGGGCGTCATCCTGCTGCTGCTGTGGCCACGCTTCATGCCGCATCTGCGGGCGACGAAGGTGCTGGACCACATGGGGCCGGGCCGCGGCTATGAGCGCACCCTGGCCGGCACCGTCGGCTTCGCCGAGGCGGTCACGGCGGCGGTGCAGCACGGCAGCCTGCGCGGCTACATGCGGATGCTGCTGCTGGTCGCGGCGCTCGGCCCGGTGGTGATGTTGCTGGCGCGCGGCGGCCTCGCCTGGCCGGCGGATGCGGCCATCGACTCGCGCGTGCTCGCCTTCGGCCTGATCGCCGCCGGCGCGGTGGCGACGGCGCTCGCCACGACCACACTTGCCGCGGTGATGGCATTGGGGCTGGTGGGCTTCGGGGCCGCAGTGGTCTTCCTGACCTTTGGCGCGCCCGACGTCGCGCTGACGCAGTTCACGGTCGAGGTGCTGCTGGTCGTCATGCTGGCGACGGTGCTGATCCGGCTGCCGATCCACGGCCGCGATATCCGCAGGCCCCGCCAGCGGGCCGGCGATGCCGTGGTGGCGGCGGCGGCGGGCAGCTCCGTCGCGCTGCTGCTGCTGGCCGTTCTTGCCTCGCCCTTCGATCCGCGACTTGGCCTGTGGTTCGGCGAGAACAGCATCCCGGGCGGCCATGGGCAGAACGTGGTGAACGTCATCCTCGTGGATTTCCGCGCGCTCGACACGCTGGGCGAGATCGCGGTGCTCGCCATCGCCGCCTTCGCCGTCATCGCGCTGCTGCGCGGCGCGGCCCGCCCGCTCCGGAGTGGAAACTGACGATGCCCGCCTCCCTCATCCTTCGCGCCTCCGCGCCGCTGCTGCTGTGGGTGCCGCTGCTGGTGTCGCTGTACCTGCTGGTGCGCGGGCACAACGCGCCGGGCGGCGGCTTCGTCGGCGGCCTGGTCGCCGCGGCCGGGCTCGTCTTCTACGCGATCTCGCGCGGACAGGCGGCGGCGCTGGGCGCCATGCGCCTGCCGCCGGCGTCCTGGTGCGGCGTGGGCCTGCTGCTGGCGGCGGGCAGCGGGCTGCTGGCCTGGCTCGATCCCTCCGCCGGCTACCTGACGCATCGCTGGTGGTTCCCGGACCTGCCCGTGAAGCTGCCGCTGAACACCGCCTTCGTCTTCGATGTCGGCGTCTACCTCGTGGTGATCGGCACGATCACCGCGATGGTCTTCGCCCTCGTGGCGGAGGATTGAGGCCGTGGGAGCGTTCCTGGCCCTGACCGTCGGCGTGCTGGTCGCCGCGGCGGCCTACCTGCTGCTGGCGCGCGACCTGCCGCGGGCACTGCTCGGCTTCGTGCTGCTCGGCACGGCGGCCAATCTCTCGATCTTCGCCGCCGGCCGGATCCGCACGATGGTGCCGCCGCTGGTGGAGTACGGTGCGACGGCGCTTGTGGCCGGCGCGGCGAACCCGCTGCCGCAGGCCCTGGTGCTGACCGCCATTGTCATCGGCTTCGGGCTTGCCGCCTTCGCGCTGGTGCTGGTGATGCGCGCCCATGCCGAGTTCGGCAGCGTGAGCACCGAGGACATGGATGCGGCGGAGGCGCCGGACCAGCCGGTGGCACCGGCACCGGCGCAGCAGCCTCTCCCCGAGCGGCGGGAGGCAGCCTAATGGCTCAGTCAACTGGCTGTTTTGAATCCGGTCTGGAACGGCGTGCGGCTTTGGACGACGGCCCAGAGCACGTTCACGCGGCGGCGTGCGAGGGCGATGACGGCGGTGTGGTGGCGTTTCTCCTCGCGTCGCTTGCGATCGTAGAAGGCGCGACTATCGGCGTGGCTGAGCGAGCAGAAGGCCGACTGGTAGAAGACGCGCTTGAGGCTCTTGTTGCCGCCATTGGGTCGTCGCAGGAAGCGGGTTCGGCCGGATTGCCGCAGCACGGGCGCCATGCCTGCGGCGGAGGCGAGCGCATTGGCCGAGCGGAAGCGGGAGAGGTTGCCTGCCTCGGCGATGAGTTCAGCGCAGAGTACGACCCCCATGCCGGGCAGGCTGCGGATGAGGGTCGCATCAGGGTGGCGTTCGAGCAGCGCCTCCAATTCGCGATCGAGTTCGATGAGGCGGGAGCGGCAGGCCAGGGCCTCGGCGGCGAGTTCGCGAATCATGCGCGCGGTCATGCGCTCGGCTGGCACGGCGATGGCCTGTTCGGCGGCGGCGGCGAGCGCGCGGTCGGCGAGGGCCTCGACGTTGGGCAGGCCGCCGGCGGCCTGCAAGTGGCGCACCAGGCGCTTACGGCCGGCATCGCGCAGCTCGGCGGGTGTGACGAACTTGGTCAGCAGATGCAGCGGCCCTTTGGTGGTGAGGTCGAGGCGGGCTTCGAGGCCGGGGAAGATGCCGACCAGCAGGTCATGCATGCGGGCCAGTCGCTGGGTCTGGGCGTGCACCAGGTCGCGTCGTCGGCCGGCCAGCAGCTTGATCTCGATGTCTATCTCAGTGAACGGTTCGACCCTGCGAAGATCGGATCGGGTGCGGACCTGCTCGGCGATGGTGCGAGCATCGCGCGGGTCGAACTTGTTTTCGCCGCCGACGGTGCTCTGGCGGGCACGGTTGACGGCCAGGCCCGGCACATGAACGAGGGTGAAGCCTGCTTCGGCCAGCATGACTTCGGCGAGGCCGGCGATACCGCCGATGACGTCGATGCCGATCTGCACAGCTCCGCCGAGGGCTGCGAGTTGTTCTGCCAAGCCCGCGATCTCGGGCGGCGTGTTGGGGAGCTTGCGGTCGATCCGCACGGCGCCGTTGGCGTCGATGGCGGTGACCCAGTGGATGTCCTTTGCGATGTCTATCCCGACACTGATCCTCTCCATGGTGCCCTCCGGCGATTGAAGGTTCGGCACCCCACCCGCGCCGTCGTCGCCCTACAAAGCGATGGATCGCAGAGCCTAATCAGCGGTCGAGGCGGAGTGGCGGTGCCGGGGGATCTACCTCCCGAGCCATCCTGGGCGGCCAGCATGAGAACCATCCCGGCACCGCCGCCGCGCCGTGATCCTGGCATGACAGGACCACGGCGTCAGGCACTGCCAAAGCAGCATCTGAACGGTAGGGCGGCGTGATGCGCCAAATTCTCCTCGTCGCGCCGATCCTGATCCCGCTCGTGGCCACCGCGGCTACGGCCCTGCTGTGGTCGCGCCCCACGGCGCAGCGGCTGTTCGGGCTGGCTGCCGCCATCGGGCTGGTCGCCGCCACCCTGGCGCTACTGGCGGAGGTGATCTCCGGCGGCATGATGGTCGGCCAGATGGGCAACTGGCCGGCACCCTTCGGCATCAGCCTAGTGGTGGACCACCTGGCCGCCGCGATGCTGGCGATCACCGGGCTCATGGGACTGGTGGTCGCCGTCTATGCCATGGGCCCCGGCGCGCAGGAGCGTGACCGCGCGGGCTTCCAGCCGCTGTTCCATGCGCTGCTGATGGGGGTTGCCGGCGCCTTCACCACCGGCGACCTGTTCAACCTGTATGTCTGGTTCGAGGTGATGCTGATCGCCTCCTTCGGCCTGCTGGTGCTCGACCGCACGCGGGAGCAGATCGATGGCGGCATCCGCTACGTGATGCTGAACCTGGTCGGCACCACCTTCTTCCTGCTCGCCGTGGGCCTGGTCTACGGCCTGACCGGCACGCTGAACCTGGCGGATCTCGCGCGCGTCGCGCCGCAGGTCGAGAACCAGGGGGCGCTGGCGGCGGTGGGCGTGCTGCTGCTGGTGTCCTTCGGCGCCAAGGCCGCGGTCTTCCCGCTGTTCAACTGGCTGCCGGCCTCCTACCACACGGCGTCGATGCCGGTGGCGGCGATCTTCGCGGCGCTGCTCACCAAGGTGGGCGTCTACGCCATCATCCGCATCTTCACGCTGGTCTTCGCACATGACCAGGCGCTGTTCGGGCCGATCATCGGCGTCATCGCGATGGCGACGATGGTGGTGGGCGTGCTGGGGGCAGCCGCGCATTACGACGTGCGCCGGATCCTGAGTTTCCACATCATCAGCCAGATCGGCTACATGCTGGTCGGCGTCGCGCTGATGACACCGCTCGCGATCGCGGGCAGCGTGCTCTACGTCATCCACCACATCGTGGTGAAGGCGAACCTGTTCCTGGTGGCCGGCGCGATGCGGCAGGTGGGCGGGTCCTTCGCGCTCGCGCGGCTTGGCGGGCTATGGGTCACGCGGCCGCTGCTCGGCCTCGCCTTCCTGATCCCGGCGCTGTCGCTGGCCGGCATTCCGCCGCTGTCCGGTTTCTGGGGCAAGCTCGTCGTCATCCGCTCGGGGCTGGAGGCGGAGGCCTATGTGCTGGCCTTCGTCGCCCTCGGCGTCGGTCTGCTCACGCTGTACTCCATGGTGAAGATCTGGAACGAGGCGTTCTGGAAAGCCGCACCGGAGTCGGAGGCGCCGCCGGCCGCGTGGACCCCGGCCCAGCGGCTCGCGACCTTCGCGCCCATCGTCCTGCTCTGCGGCGTCACGCTGGTGATCGGCCTGTGGACCGAGCCTTTCGCCGCCTTCTCAATCGCGGCGGCGGAGAGCCTGCTTGACCGCGAGGGCTACATCGCCGCGGTGCTCGGCACCAACCCCATCCAGCTCACGGAGGCCGTCCCATGAAGCTCGCGCTCGCCTGGCTGCGGGTCTGGCTCACCTTCCTCACCGAACTGGCGAAATCCACCGGCGCAGTCGTGCGCGCCGTGCTGGGGCCGACGGAGCGGTTGCGTCCTGCGATCCTGGCCGTGCCGCTCGATGTCCGCTCGGCCGCCGGCACGGCGCTGTTCGCCAACATCGTGACGCTGACGCCGGGGACGACCAGCCTGGACGTCTCGGCCGATGGCCGCACGCTGTTCGTGCATGTGCTGGACGCGCCGGACCGGGAGGCGGCGGTCGCCGACATGAAGGCCATCCTGGAAACCCGCGTGCGTGCGGTGCTGCCATGAGCATCGGGCTGATTCCCTGGGCCGCCGCGCTGGCGCTGGTCATCGTGGCGCTCGGCGTCATTCCCGTCGCCTGGCGGCTGTTGGCTGGGCCTTCCTCGGCAGACCGTGCCATCGCCACCGACATGCTCGGCCTGCTCGGCGTCTGCCTCGCTGCGCTCACCGCCGTGGTCGCCGGCCAGTCGGCCTTCCTCGATATCGCGCTTGGCATCGCGCTCGTCGGCTTCCTCGCCGCGGTCGCCTTCGCGCGGCTGCTGGAGCGCAACGGCAGGAAGCCCGTCGTGAGGCCCGCCGAATGAACACCCTCATCGAGATCCTCGCCGCGCTCCTGCTCGTGGCGGGCGCCGCCGTCGTGGCGCTGGCCGCGCTTGGCGTGGCGCGGCTGCCCGATCCCTTCAGCCGCATGCATGCGGCCGCCAAGGCGGGGGTTGCGGGGGCCGGGCTGCTGCTGCTCGGCGCCGGCCTCGCCTTCGGGACACCGGGCGCGGTGGCGACCACCGTCGTGGCGGTCGCCTTCCTGGTCTTGACGGCACCTCTCGCCTCCCACGCGCTCGGCCGCGCCGCCTATGTCGCCGGCGCGCCGCTCGGCGCCGCGAGCCAGGCCGACGCGCTTGCAGGCGTGCTCGAGCGTCGCATCCAGGACATCAACCCGGCGCGCGTCGCGGCCTTCCCGTCGACATCGCGCGCCCCGTTTCAAGGAGAGCCGCCCATGAGCACCCTCCAGGCGTTCCCGCGCCAGGCCGAAGCGGCCATCCGCGAACCGGATACCGGTGCGCGGAACGACGACGTGGCGGTGCCGCTGCGCCGCATCCTGGTCTGCCTGGTCGGCGGCCCGGCGCAGCGCGAGGCGGCGGCGCAGGCGGTGGACCTGGCGCGCTCGCACGACGCCGCGGTGCTCGGCCTGTCGGGTGCCGGGCTGGAGCCGCGGGCCTGGCGGGGGCCGCTGCCGCTCGGCGGCACCTACTGGTCCAGCTGGCTCGCCTCGAAAAGCCGCGCCCGCATGCGGGAAGCCGCGGCGACGGCCCTGGCCGAGTTTCAGTCGGTCGCCGCCGCCCATCCGCGGGTCGAGACCCTTGCGCGGCATGAGGAAGCCTCCTCGCAGGATCTCGTCCGGCTGCTCGCCGGGCAGGACCTGGTGATCGTGCCGGCGGGGGCCGGGCCGCATGAGGTGGAGAGCCACCCGGGGCACGAGACGGCGGCCTCGCTCGCCGCCGCGCGCATCGTACCGGTGCTGCGGGTACGGCGTCGCCAGGGCACGATCCGCGGCGTGCTGCTCGTGGTCGGCTCCTCCCCCGGCTGCGGGGCGCTGGCGGCGGGGCTGCTGCGAACCGGGCTATGGTCCTCGGCGCCGGTGTCCATCCTGCCGGTCGGCGACGACCGGCGCGGGGTGCGGGAGATGGTCGGGGCCCAGGCCGAGTTGCTGCGGGCGCATGGGCGCCGCGTGGCGGTGATGGCGCCGGTCGGGCTTGATTTCGAGGTGGACGAACTGCGCGCGCGGCTGGCCTGCTTCGATGCGGCGGTGGTGTCCTGCCTTTCGACACGCTACGGAGGATTCTTCGACAGCATCCGCGGCTGCGCCTTCGAGACCGCCGCGGAGACCGTGCCGCTGGTCCTGCTGCCCTGACGCAGGGGCCCCAGGGGTGCGGGTGGGGATGGGATGGGAGGATGGGTGGAGCCGACCGGGCCATGACGCCTGCCCCAGCCAGTGCCCGGCCCCGGCAGCTTCCGCGCCCGGTCCTGTTGCCCGCGTTGCGGCTGCCGGCGGCGGCCGGGCTGATCGTCTTCGCGGTGGCCGTGGGCACCACCCAGGTCGCCCTGCAGGTCACCAACCGCCAAGCGGACCGGCAACTCCAGCAGGTCGGCCAGGTCTATCTCGACGGACTCGTGGCCAGCGTCCGGCCGGGGCTGCAGGCGGGTGATGCGGCCTACATCTCGGCCCGTTTCGCGCGGGCCTTCGGCGAGCAGTACGGGGTCGTCGAGCGCGCGCTGTTCGCCTACGCCGCCGATGGCCGGCTGCTGGCCCGGCACGGCGACCCGAGTTTGCCGGAGCCCGCCGCCGAGATCGTGGCGGGCACCACCTGGCGGATCGACGTCGAGACCGGCATCGCCTGGGCAAGCCGCGGCGTGCAGGAGGTTTCCAGCCCGGTCGGGCGCCTCGTCGCCGCGCTCGACATCGCCCCGGTACTGGCGGCGCGGGAGCGGCTGGCCTGGACGGTGGTCGCCGTGGACCTGCTGCTGGCTGCCGCCTTCGCGGTACTGACCGGGCTGGTGCTGCGCCGCATCGGTCGCCCGCTGCGCGCCCTGGTGCAGGAACTGGCGGAGGGCGCGCAGCGCCCGCCCGCCCGGCTGCCCGAGCCGCTGGTCGCCGGATCCGACCCGCGGACGCGGCACGTGCTGCGCGCCTATAACCGCATGGCCGACGGGGTGCGGGAGCGGGAGAGGCTGTCCGCGGTCCTGGCCGAGCGGGAGCAGGTGGCGGCCCTCGGCGAGCTCGCCGCCACCGTGGCGCATGAGGTGCGAAACCCGCTGGGTGGCCTCGCCACCGCCGTCTCCACCCTGCGGCGCTTCGGTGACCGGGCGGAGGTGCGCGAGGAATCGCTCGGCTTCCTCGAGCGCGGGATCGCGGCGCTGGAGCGGATCGTCACCGGCACCCTCGATGCCTACCGGCCCGGCAATGACCGGCCGCTGACCCGCGCGGATTTCGAGGATCTGCGCCACCTGGTGCGTCCGGCGGCGGAGCGGCGCGGCGTGACGGTGGCGTTCGATCTGGACCTGCCGGAGGGGCCCATCGGGCTGGGCTCCGGTGGGGTTCGGCAGGTGCTTCTGAACCTGCTGCTGAATGCCTGCGCCGCGACGCCGCCGCAGGGCGTCGTCGGGTTGCAGGCGAGGATCGTGGGTGGCGACCTGGTCTGCGAGATCACCGACGAGGGCGACGGACTGGCTCCGGCCGAGGCGATGCGGCTGACCGGCGCGGCGGCATCGGAGCCTGGCTCGCGCCGGCTTGGGATCGGTGTGGTGGTCTCGCTGCTGGGCAACCTGGATGCCCACGCCTCGGTGACGGAGCGACCGACCGGTGGCACCGCGATCCGGCTGGTGATCCCGCTGGCCATTCCTGGTGAAGGCGGGGGCCGCGGATGAGTGGGCCGAAGGTGGTGCTGGTGGTGGAGGATGACCCCGTCCTGGGTCCGGCGCTGGTGCAGCGCCTGCGTCTCGAAGGCTTCCGCCCCCGCCTGGCCGCCACCGGGGCCGCGGCATTGCGGGAGGCGACGGCGCTGCGCCCCGATGCGGTGGTCAGCGACATCCGCCTGCCGGACATGTCCGGCGAGGCGGTGTACCAGCGCCTGGTGGCGGAACTCGGCGCGCTTCCGGCCGTGTTCATGACGGCGTTCGGGGATGTGGCGCAGGCGGTGCGGCTGGTGCGCTCCGGCGCGCGGGACTACCTGACCAAGCCGGTCGACGTCGACCGCCTGGTGGATGCGCTGACGGCCGCATTGGCAGAGGTTCCGGCCGCGCCGAAGGTCGAGGCCGCCGGACCCGTGCTTGGGGTCTCCCGCGCGATGCGGGAGGTCGAAGCCCTGATCCGCAAGGCCGCGCGGGTGGATGCGCCGGTTGTCCTGACCGGCGAGACCGGCGTGGGCAAGGAGGTTGCGGCGCGCTTCCTGCACGCGGCCTCGGCGCGGGCCGATGCCCCCTTCGTCGCGCTGAACTGCGCCGCCATCCCGCGCGACCTCGCCGAGAGCACGCTGTTCGGCCATGAGCGCGGCGCCTTCACTGGCGCTACCGGCCGTCAGGTCGGCGTGGTGGAGCGGGCAGGGGCGGGCACGCTGCTGCTGGACGAGATCGCCGAACTGTCTCTCGACCTGCAGGCCAAGCTGCTGCGGCTGGTGCAGGAGCGCAGCTACCTGCCGCTCGGCGCCGCGGCAGAGCGGCCCTTCGCGGCAGGGCTGGTCTGCGCGACCCATGCCGATTTGGCGGCCCGGGTGCGCGCGGGCAGCTTCCGGGAGGATCTGTACTACCGCCTGCACGTCATCCCGGTGGAGGTACCGCCACTGCGCCGCCGGACGGAGGACCTGCCCTGGCTGGCGGAGCGCCTGTTGGCCGAGGCCGTGGCGCGCTTCGGCCTCGGCCCGCGCCGCTTCGCCCCGGCCGCCCTGGCGTGCCTCGCCGACCACGACTGGCCGGGCAATGTCCGTGAGTTGCGCAACCGGATCGAGCGGGCGGTGGCGCTGGCGGATGGGGAGGAGATCGGGCCTGTCGACCTGTTCCCGGAACGCCGGCTGGAGGAAGGCGGGGGTGGGGCAGGGCCTTCCCGGCTCGGCGCCGCGATCGGTGGCGCGACCCGGGACGCGATCGCCGAAGCTCTGCGCCAGGCCGGAGCCAACCGGGCGGAGGCGGCGCGCCGGCTCGGCATCTCCCGCACCACGCTGTGGAAGCGGATGCGGGAACTCGGGATGGCGGCGGACTGACCTACCGCGTTACGGACGGGCTTGAGTTGACCTTGCATGCGCATGCAAAATAGAGCGCTCAGGGACAGGAATGGGTGCGGGCCATGGCGGTTTGGCTTAAGCGATCGATCGGCGCGGCGGAGAAGGAATCCGCCCAGACCGCGGTGCGCGCGACGGTGGAGACGCTGCTCGCCGATATCGCGCAGCGTGGCGACGTGGCGGTGCGCGAGATGTCGGCCCGCTTCGACGGCTGGGATCGGACCGACTTCCGCCTGACCGATGCCGAGATCCGCGCCTGCCTGGCCGAACTGCCGGCCCGCGCCCTGGATGACATCCGCTTCGCGCAGCAACAGGTGCGCAACTTCGCCCAGCACCAGCGCGCCTCGATGACAGATATCGAGGTCGAGACGCTGCCGGGCGTCGTGCTGGGCCACAAGAACATCCCGGTGAACTCGGTCGGCTGCTACGTGCCGGGCGGCAAGTATCCGCTGCTGGCCTCGGCGCACATGTCCGTGGTCACCGCCAAGGTCGCAGGCGTGCAGCGCATCGCGACCTGCGCGCCGCCCTACCAGGGCCGCCCGGCGCCCGCCATCGTCGCCGCCCAGCACCTGGCCGGCGCCGACGAGATCCGCGTGCTCGGCGGCGTGCAGGCGGTGGGCGCCATGGCGCTGGGCACCGAGAGCATCGCGCCGGTGGACATGCTGGTCGGGCCCGGCAATGCCTATGTCGCGGAGGCCAAGCGCCAGTTGTTCGGCCGCGTCGGCATCGACCTGTTCGCCGGCCCGACCGAGACGCTGGTGATTGCCGACGACACGGTGGACGGCGAGATCTGTGCGACCGACCTGCTGGGCCAGGCGGAACACGGCCCGACCAGCCCGGCCATCCTGCTGACCACCAGCGAGAAGCTGGCGCGCGACACGATGGCGCAGGTGGAACGCCTGCTCGCCATCCTGCCGACCGCCGATATCGCGGCGAAGGCCTGGGCCGACTATGGCGAGGTGATCCTCTGCGAGGACAAGGCGGAGATGCTGCGCGAGGCTGACCGCATCGCCTCCGAGCATGTGCAGGTGATGACCGACGACGACGACTTCTTCCTGAAGAACATGACCAATTACGGCGCGCTGTTCCTCGGCCCGCGCACCAATGTCAGCTACGGCGACAAGGTGATCGGCACCAACCACACGCTGCCGACGCTGGGGGCCGCGCGCTACACCGGCGGGCTCTGGGTCGGGAAGTTCCTGAAGACCGTCACCTACCAGCGCGTGCTGACGGACGAGGCGAGCGCGATGGTCGGCGCCTATTGCTCGCGGCTCTGCATGCTCGAGGGTTTCGTGGGCCATGCGGAGCAGGCCAATGTCCGGCTGCGGCGCTATGGCGGGCGCAACGTGCCCTACGGCCAGGCGGCGGACTGAGATGGACCTGCCGAGGACGCCATCCTTCCGGCTCGATGGCCGACGCGCCCTGGTGACGGGCGCGGGGCGCGGCATCGGGCTCGGCGCCGCGGCGGCGCTTGCGGCGGCGGGCGCGCATGTGGTGCTGGCCGCACGCTCCGCCGCCGAGATCGAGGAAGCCGCCGCCGCGATCCGCGCGGAGGGTGGGTCGGCGGAGGCGCTGCCGCTCGACGTAGCCGACATCGCCGATGCGGGCGCGAAGATCACCGCCGCGGGGCCATTCCACGCGCTGGTGAACAATGCCGGCACCAACCGCCCCGCCGCCTTCCCGGACGTGACGCCGGAGGATTTCGACGCGGTGATGGCGCTGAATGTCCGCGCCGCCTTCTTCGTGGCGCAGGCCGTCGCACGCGGCATGATGGCGACCGGCATTTCGGGCGCCATCGTGCATGTCTCCTCCCAGATGGGGCATGTGGGTGGGGCGCGGCGCAGCGTCTACTGCGCCTCCAAATGGGCGATCGAGGGCATCACGCGGGCCATGGCGATCGATCTGGCGCCGCACGGCATCCGCGTGAACACCCTGTGCCCCACCTTCATCGAGACGCCGATGACCCAGCCCTTCCTGGCCGATGCGGGCTTCAAGGCCAACGTGCTGGAGAAGATCAAGCTCGGCCGGCTGGGACAGGTCGAGGATTTGATGGGCGCCATCCTCTTCCTCTGCTCCGACGCCGCGACGCTGATGACAGGCTCATCCCTGCTGGTCGATGGAGGCTGGACCGCGGAATGACTGCGCGGCGGCACGCGACGGCGACCGATGTGGCGCGCCTGGCCGGTGTTTCGCAATCCGCCGTCAGCCGCGCCTTCACGCCCGGCGCCTCCATCGCGGAGGAAACCCGCGCCCGGGTGGAGGATGCGGCGCGCGAACTCGGCTACCGTCCCAACGCCATCGCGCGGTCGCTGGCCACGCGCCGCAGCCGCATCATCGGCGTCGCCGCGGCCTATCTGCAGAACCACTTCTACCCCGAGGTGCTGGAGGCGCTGTCGCGCGGCCTGCAGGCGCGTGGCTACCAGCTGCTGCTGTTCACGCCGGATGCCGGACGCCATGCCGATCCGCAATTGCAGGACGTGCTGGCCTGGCGCGTCGATGGCCTGATCCTGGCCTCCACCACCCTGTCCTCCGCGCTGGCGGAACAGTGCCGCCTGGCCGGCATCCCGGTGCTGCTGTTCAACCGCACCAGCCGGGCCGCGATTGTTTCCTCCGTCACCGGCGAGAACCTGCGCGGCGGGCGGATGATCGCGGAGTTCCTAGTCGCCGGCGGGCACCGGCGGCTGGCATTCCTGGCGGGCATCGAGAATTCTTCGACCAGCCGGGACCGGGAGCGTGGCTTCAGCGGCTGGCTTGCCGAACAGGGACTGCCGCCGCCGCTGCGCGAAGTCGGCCTGTACCGCTTCGAGGCCGCCGCCGCCGCCGCACGGCGGCTGCTGGCGCGGCCGGACCGGCCGGATGCGATCTTCTGCGGTAACGATCACATGGCAACTGCGGTGTCCGAGGTGGCGCGGCACGAATTCGGCCTGCGCATCCCGCGCGACCTGTCGTTGGTCGGCTTCGACGATACTGGCCCGGCGCGCTGGCCGACCTTCTCCCTGACCTCCTTCTCCCAGCCCTTGCAGCCGATGGTGGATGCCGCCGTCGCGATGGTCTGCGAGATGATCGAGGACCCGGAGACGCCGACGCGGCACCAGGTGGTGCCGGGCGAGCTTGTGGTGCGTGAATCGGCGCGCATTCCGCCCGAATGCTGCGTCAGCATCGGCGGGCAGCTGGTCTGGCGGCCGGTGCGGGAGGAGGCGACGCAATGACGGGCCTGCCAGCAGCGGCGACCTGCCAATAAGCTTGCATGCGTATGCAAGAACAGGCGCGGCGGACCGATCGCGCAGAGGGAGGAGACCGGGCCCTGCCCGGATGCCCAGACCGACCTGCAGTCACTCCCGGCCTGGTTCACCCGCTATAACGACGGCATCGTTGACGTGGTTCAGGCAGCCACAAGGGGCTGCTCCGAACTCGTATCTCCGTTCGCGGCTCCACGACGGGCACCACGACGCAGACCAAGCCCACGCCGCTGAACTCCCGTCTCCCCGCGCGTAGGCTGCCGGGCTACCCCGGCAGCCGGTTCGCCCATGCCTTGGGCTACCCATTCTCGTGTCAGCCGCTCGATCCAACGAGCGGCAGCGTGGTCCCGGTCATGCACCCGACCGCACCCGTAGCAGGTCCAGACCCGCACCTTGAGGCCGAGACGCGGACCCACGAGGCCGCAGTCCGGGCAGCACCCCGTGCTGCGCTCGAACCGGCCCACTTCGTGCAGTCGTCGGCCGCGCCACTCGGCCTTGTAGCCGACCTGCCGATACAACTCGCTCAAGCCCGCATCCGCGACCGATTTCGCGAGATGCGGGTTGCGGGCCATGCCCTTCACCGACAGGTCCTCCACCCCGATCACGGCTGCCTTGGCTGTCAGCGCCGACGAAAGGTGGTGATGGTGGTCGGCCCGCCTGTCCCGCACCTGACGGTGTTGGCGGGCAAGCCGCTGCTGCCGCCGGGCATGGCGGCGGCTGACCTCACGCTCCTCCTTCTTCCTCGCGTGCTCCGCACGGCTCCACCGCCGTTGCAGGCGTCGCAGCTTCTTCTCGGCCTGGCGCAGATGCCGTGGCGCCTCGTCGCTATCGCCCGTGCTCTCCACCACCAGCGCCGACAGGCCACCATCAAGCCCGAGCACATCGACAGTCGGCCCGGGGACGGGCACGCGCGCCTTCGGCGGCGGCGCCCGGAACTGAACAGAGAACACGTGCCGCTCGCCATCGAGGCGCAGCCGGGCGGCCAGCAGGTGTCCCTCGGGCCAACGTCCGCCCCGGATGCGAATGACGCCGAGCCGCATGACCTCCGCCCGGCCACGCGCGTGCTTCTCATGGGTGCGGGTCAAGTCGGGCAACGCCGCCGACGCGAGATAGACCGAGCCCTCGCCCGCCTTGCGCTTCCGCCACTTCGGGAAGCCAGCGCGGCTCCCCTTCGGCAGACCCCACTTGAGGTCCGCGAAGGCGCGCGAACGCGCTTGGCAGTATTGCCGGATCACGTCCACCAAGGCGATGGCGGGCACCTCGGCCAGCCACGGGTGGCTCTCTTTCCAGATCGGCAGCCACTTCGTCAGATCAGCGTAGGGAATACTCTTCCCCGTGCATTCCCTGTGCGCGCCGTCGAACTCGACGCACCGGTTCCAGACCCATCGGCACGAGCCGACCCACCCACGAAGCTCATGCTCCTGCTGCGCCTTGAGATAGGCGCAGAACGTGGCGGCCTGCACGACCTCCGTCATGCCGCCCGCTCAGTCAGCGCGGACCAGCCCAACGGCAGCGCGAACGCCGACAGGATGGCGTCCACCCGCTCGGCGGCGACCACCTTCCTGCGATTCCAGCGCCACTCCATCTCATGGAGATAGCGGTTGGCGTGCTTGCGGCTGATGTGGTGCCAGACGCCGTTCACGGCGCGGCGGAACAGGCCGAAGAAGGCTTCTGCGGTGTTCACATGGGCGTCGCCCTCCGCGAAGCGCCGTCGCCCGTGGTCCACCGTGTCGTGGCCGGCGAAGCCGCGCCCCGGTTCCCGGTAAGCCGGAAGCCCGTCAGAGATCAGCCGCGCGCCGGGGTCCACCGAGGCTCGTAGCGCACCCCCGATGGCCTCCTTGGTGTGGCTGGCGATCAGCCCGGCGCGTGCCTCGCCGCCCCGCTCCACGGCGACGAACATCGTGGCGCGGCCCCTTCCATGACCCCGCTTCGATGCAGCCGGGTCGTGCGGCTCCTCCGGCTTCTTGCGTCCCCCGAGATAGGCTTCGTCCGCCTCCACGATGCCGGTGAGTAGGCGGTCGCGTCCCGCCATCATCGCCCGGATGCGATGACCCATGAACCACGCGGTCTTGGTGCTGACCCCGATAAGGTCGGCCAGCCGCAGTGCGGCAATGCCCTTGCTGGACGATGCGATCAGGTAGATGGGCGTGAACCACTTGGAGAGCGGCACCTTGGTGCCATGAAGTGCGGTGCCGCTCGTGACCGAGAACTGGTGGTCGCAGTCACGGCATTGCAGGAAAGCCGGGTTCCGTCGAAGGCGTCCGGCACGACGAACAAGGCCACAGGCGGGGCAGACGGGACCATGCGGCCAGCGAAGGGCTTCGAGATGAGCGCGACACGCCTCCTCACCTCCGAACCGCTTCTGAAAGGCCGCCAGCGTCATCCCGCCACAGTTCCTGTTACGTTCTCAAGATAGGGTGGGGCCCCGAACCACGTCAACAGTCGGGCTATAACGAAATCCACCCTCACAGCGCGCTTGGATACCGCTCCCCGCGCCAGTTCATCCGTGCCCCGTTAACAGCCTGATCCTGTCCGGGAATTCGGGGGCAACAACAAGTCCCGCACCGAGCCTCATGCATAGGAGACGGGTCATGGAGAAGCTTATCACCTACGTCGGCCTTGATGTGCAAAAGGAGACGATTGCGGTGGCGGTGGCCGCGGCAGACAAGCGGGGCGAGGTCCGCGAATACGGCATGATCGCCAACACGCCGACCGCGCTGGGCGCGTTGGCGGGCAAGCTGGCGAAGTCGGGGACAGCGCTCCATTTCTGCTACGACGCCGGACAGTGCGGCTACGGGATCCAGCGGCAGTTGAGCGCGGCCGGGCACGACTGCGTCGTGGTCGCGCCGTCGCTGATTCCGCGCAAGCCGGGTGACCGGATCAAGGTCGATCGGCGCGATGCATTAAATCTTGCCAGGCTGCACCGGGCGGGAGAGCTGACGTAGGTCTGGGTGCCGGACCCAGCCCATGAGCGCTCGGCAGCCTTGGCCTGCCCACTGGCTGGTCATGCCTAGCCACGGCGGCGAGTCATTGCCAAAGTCGGTCGGATAACCTTACACCGCGTCCGGTAAACGAAACGACAAGACAATATCTTATCTTATTTTCAGACACTTAAGTGTATGGCATAAGCCTTGCTAACAGGAGATGGCACCGCCCAATTCCGCGGCGGCCCTGGATCGGATGAACAAAATGAAGAAGGCACTACTCGGCGCAGTGGCAGCCGTCGCACTCGCCGCCTCCCCGGCCCTGGCAGGCCCCATCGCGGCCGGCAGCACCCTCTCCATCGCGGGCGCCAACAACGTCTCGCTGACGCAGATCACCTTTCCCGCCGCCGGTAGCCTCCTCGTCAGCACAGGCGACTTTGCCGGCCTCGGCACCTGCTTCGGCTGCGTGACTCTCAGCAGCATCACCTACTCACCGACCGTGTCCTCGGGCCAGATCTTCTCCATCAGCAATGCCGGCATCACCGGCACCTTCACGCTGGATCCGGGCGCCAATGCAGTGATGGTTGGCGGCAGTCCCGGCGCGATCAACATCCTCGGCACCGGCACGGCGACGCTCACCGGCTATGACCCGACCCAGGGCAACCTGTCCTTCTCGACGCAGGGCGGCATCCCGCAGACCGTGACCTTCTCCGCCACCGTCACCGCGGTGCCGGAGCCGGCAAGCTTGGCGCTGTTTGGCGCGGGGCTGCTGGGCCTCGGCCTGGTGCGCCGCGCGCGCGCTAAGAAGGCCTGATTATAGGCCAGGCGGAGGCGGGGAAGTTTTCTGCCTCCGCCACTGCCAGACCGCCGTGGCGCACGATCTGACGGCGCCGGTCCGTCACCAAATGTCGATACTGGAGATCGGGTGCGATTGGCGCCGATTGCTCCTGACCGGAACCGGCCTCAGAAGCCTGTCCAGCGCGCACGGATAGTCCCGCTATCGGCCGAGCGGCTGCCCGTTGCCGAGGTAGCCGTCAGGCCGCGGCGAGCCGACCGGCTTAGGTTGATCCGCCTAGATGGTTGGTCCCGGCATTTGGTGGAGCGGGTAGGCGTTGAACCGTTGTGGCTCTGCGGTCCACTGCTTGCAGATGAACTCGTAGGGCGTGAGGCCGCGCAGGGTCTTCAGTCGGCGGCCGAAGTTGTAGGCGGCCACGAAGTCGGCGAGGTGCCGCTCGAGTTGCTCGTGGTCGTCGTAGTGGTAGCGCCGGACCGTGGCGTCCTTGATGGTGCGGTTCATCCGCTCGACCTTTCCCTTATCCGGCATGTCGGCGTCGGCGCCCTGATGTCCCTGCTGACCCGTCTTGGGGCCAGTGCTATGGTGAGACCATCCGGGGCATGGGGCGCCGGGAGCACGCATGTGCGGGCAGGCCGACACTGAGACAATGGGTCGATCGCCCACATGACGTCGGGCGCCTCGGTGATGATCTGGCGCTGATGCGCGTCGTCCGGCCTGCGCCGCGAGCGGTGGGGCGAGAGCAGAGCGTTCTCGCGCATCATGCGCAGGAGCCGTTTGCGGGAGTCGCGGATGCCATCGCGCACGCGCAGGCGGGCCCAGACTTTGCGGTGGCCTTCACCGGTCCAGGTCGAGGTTTCCAGGTCCCGCTTGATGGCGGCGAGCAGGGCCTCGTCGGTGATCGCGGGCTTGGGCCCGCGCCGTGCGGGCAGAGCCGTCGGCGGGGCGCTCTCCGGCGTGGGCGCCTTGGCGGCGTAGAAGCTGGAGCGCGGCACGCCCCAGGCATCACAGACACGCCGGATGCCGTAGGCCTGGCCGCTGGCGGGTGAGGTCGCCTTGGCCATCAGCGCGACCTCCTGCGGGCCAAAGGGCCGGGCCTGTCCATCTTGGCCCGGAGCAGCTCGTTCTCCATGCTGAGCTCGCCGATATGCTGCATGGCCGCGGCGAGCTCGGTGCTGGCGGCCTCCGCCTCGCGCTCCTTGAGTGCGCCGTCGAGGGCGGCGTCGGCCTTCTGGCGCCATTGCTCGAGCCTGAAGATGGGAACGCCGAGCTCGCGGGAGAGGAGCTCCCCGCCCTCGCGACCCACAGGCCCATCAACGGCAGAAGGATCTTCGATCTGCTTCATGTTGGACATCATCGTTCCGGTCTCTCCTCGGACAAATGGGTGTCCAGAGAAACCGGGTGCAGCTCAGTGAGAGTCGTGGGACTGGATATCCACCGCGTATTCGCGGAGGCGGTGATGCTGGACGACGGCAAGATTGTCCGTCTGGGCCGCATCGGAATGACGCGAGATCATCTCGGGGCGTTTGCTTGTAGCGCGACAATCTGGATGCGAGCAGCGCGGCAATCAGGATGAGAATCTGGTGTCGCGGCGCCGGGATGATTATCGCGGCGCGACAGGGTGGCAAGCGGATTTTTGATGACGCGCGACAATCAGGATGAGGCTTTGATTGTCGCGCGGCTTGGCGGCCGGCCTGGCCCGCGTTTGCGCTCGATGGCGGTACGGCGGCGGTAGCTCTCGACGTTCATCTCGAAGATCGTCGCGTGGTGGACGAGGCGGTCCACTGCGGCCAGCGCCATGACCTGGTCGGGGAATACTCGATGCCACTCGCCAAAGGGCTGGTTGGAGGTAA
The DNA here is from genome assembly GCF_050563525.1 of Falsiroseomonas sp. HC035. NCBI lineage: Bacteria > Pseudomonadati > Pseudomonadota > Alphaproteobacteria > Acetobacterales > Roseomonadaceae > Falsiroseomonas > Falsiroseomonas sp. HC035. Next base: position 32,425 of record NZ_JBNXUN010000023.1, on the reverse strand, counting down.
TGAACATCGAGCGACGCTCGTAGCGGGTGGCGATGAGCTCGAAGATGACGCTGGTTTCGGCTTGGTCCTTGGTGACGTAGGCGATGTCGTCGAGGATCAGCAGGTGGTATTTGTCGAGCTTGGCGATGGCGGCCTCGAGCTGCAGATCGCGCCGTGCGGCCTGGAGTTTCTGGACGAGATCGGTGGTGCGCGTGAACAGCACGCGCCAGCCGTTCTCGATGAGAGCGTAGCCGAGGGCGGCGGCGAGATGCGACTTGCCGACGCCGGGCGGGCCGAAGGCCAGGAGGTTTGCGCCTTTCTCCAGCCAGCTGTCGCCGGCGGCGAGCGCCGCGACCTGGGCTTTGCTGACCATCGGCACGGCGTCGAAGTCGAAGCTGTCCAGGGTCTTGCCTGGTGGCAGCCGGGCCTCCTCGAGGTGGCGTGCGATGCGGCGGTTGGCGCGCTCGGCGAGTTCGTGTTCGGCGAGTGCGGCAAGGAAGCGCGCAGCGGGCCAGCCCTCCTTGTCGGCGCGGGCGGCAAGCTCGGGCCAAACGAGCTTGATAGCGGGCAGGCGGAGGTCGTTGAGGGCGAGCGAAAGGCGGCCGTTGTCGATGGTGGTCATGCGGCATCTCCCGGGGCGCCGGCGGCGAGACCCTCGTAGGCGCTGAGAGGGGGATGGCGGACGGTGACCAAGGGCAGCGCCGCGGCGTCGGGTGCGAAGTGGGCGCGGAGCGCTGCCATGTCGGGCAGCCTGCCGGCCTCGAGGTCGGCCTCGATCAGGCCAGCGAGTTCCGCCTCGCAGGCGCGCTCGTGGGCGAGGGCCAGCAGTTCCACGGCGAGGCGGCAGGCCATACGGTCGGGGAGTGCGGCCCGCATAGCCTCAAAGGCACGGGCAAAGGCCGGCCGGGGAAAGAGGCTGTCGCGGTAGACCAGGCCCAGCAGCGCCATCGGCTTGCGGCGCAGGGCGCGGATGACGTGGCGGTAGTCGACAACGTGGCCATGCCGGCCGTCCGGGTGTGATCGGCCGCGGGCGGTCGTGAACTGGTGGGTGCTCCCAAGGAAGACCTCGAGCCGGTCGTCGAACAGCCTGACGCGCAGGCGATGGCCGATGAGGCGGGAGGGCACGCTGTAGAACACCTTGCGCAGCGTGAAGCCGCTTGAGGAGGTGACGGCGACGACCGCCTCCTCGTGGTCAGCGGTGCGCCGGATGGGGAGGTCCTGCAGGGCCTCGCGCTCGAGGGCGATGCGGGGAGCGAGGCGGGCATTGTGCCGGCCAACCACTTCGTCGACGAAGCCCCGCCAGGCGGCGAGGTCGGGGAAGTCGCGTGAGCCGCGCAGCAGCAGCGCGTCGGCGATCGCAGCCTTGAGGTGGCCATGCGCGCTCTCGATGGCGCCGTTCTCGTGCGCAACGCCCGGGTTGTTGCGGCTGGGCTGCATGCCGTAGTGGGCGCAGAGCGCGTCGTAGCGGCGCGTCAGGTCCTCCTGCGCGTCGCGGCCGAGGTTACGAAAGGCGGCGGAGAGACTGTCGCTGCGATGCTCGAGCGGTGCGCCGCCCAGCGCCCAGAGCGCGTTTTGCAGCCCCTCGGCGAGAGCGACATAGCTCTCGCCACCGAGGACGACATGGGCGTGCTCGAAGCCCGAGTAGGGCAGACGGAAGTGGTAGAGCCGGTGCTCGAGGGGCTGGCCGACGACGGTGACGGCGAGCTCGCGCATGTCGGTGAAGTCCGACAGGCCGAGGCGCCCGGGCTGATGGATCTGGCGGAAGATCACCTCTCTCTCTGGCCCGTGCAGCGCCCGCCAAGCCCGGATCCGTCGCTCCAGCGTGCGGCGGCTGCCGGCGTCGAGGTCTGGATGACGGCGGCGCATCTCCTCGAAGACAGCGATCGGGCGCAGCCCTGGGGCGGTCTCCAGCAGTGGCACCACCTCGCTCTCCCAAAACGTGGCCAGCGGGTCCGGCCGACGCCGTCCTCGCGGCACGGCGCGGTCCGACGGCGGGCGGGGGTCTCCCTCGAGCCGGTAGGCGGTGGCGGTGCTGAACCCCGCTTTGGCAGCGGCGATCGGAACGGGTTCGGTCCGGCGAAACGTCATGTACAGCCTCATCTGGCGTTCGGTGACATGGCGACCGGGCACCGGAAGACCCCCCGCAGCGAAGGGATCCATTCCGACGCCGGCCGGCCGCGACCGCCAGCCATCCACCCCAGCCCGGGATGGGCGCCCGCCTGCATGGCCCCGCCGGTCGGGCTACGCCCTCCCGCCGGCGCCATGCAGGCGTTTCTCATCCTGATCGCCGCGCGTTCTCACCCTGATCGCCGCGCTGCAGTTTGCTCGGACTCTGACGCACGACGACCACGTCGTGGTGGAGGCGACTGGCAACGCCGCGGCCGTGGTGGAGGTGATCGCGCCACATGTTGGGCGGGTGGTGATCGCCAACCCGCGCCAGGTGCGCCTGATCGCGCACGCCAAGATCAAGACCGATGCCATCGACGCGACGGTGCTGGCGAGGCTCTACGCCAGCAACTTCCTGCCGGAGGTGTGGGTGCCTGACGCGAAGACGCAGGCCCTGCGGCGGCAGGTGACGCGGCGCAACCAGATCGTCCGCCAGCGGGTGCGGCTCAAGACGATCACTCAGTCCATCCTGCAGGCCCACCTGCTGCCCCAGTGTCCGCATGCCGACCTGTTCGGCAACCGCGGCTGGAACTGGCTGCTGGCCCAGCACCTGCCGCCCGATGAGAGGGAAGCAGTGGAGCGGCACCTGCGGGAATACGACCGCTTGGGCGAAGACCTGAAGGTTGTGGAGCGTGAATTGGCCCGCGACGCGCTGGCGGATGGCAGCGTCAAGCGACTGATGACCATCCCGGGGATCGACATGGTAGTGGCGCTCGGGCTGACCGCGGCCATCGGGCCGATTGCCCGGTTCAAGGGACCTGACCAACTCGTCTCCTACATGGGCCTGAACCCAAGCGTCCATCAGTCCGGCGAGGGGCGGCCAAAGCATGGCCGCATCACCAAGCAAGGTCGGACCCATGCCAGGACCATGCTGGTGGAGGCGGCCTGGCAGGCAGTTCGTGGTCCTGGCCCGCTGCGAGCGTTCCATCAGCGGGTTGCGGCACGACGGGGAAACCACATTGCGGCGGTGGCTGTGGCCCGCAAGCTGACAATAATTGCGTGGCACATGTTGACCAGGGGAGAGGACTACGCCGGCGTCAGGCCCGCCCTGCATGCCAAGAAGCTGCGCGATCTCGAGCTCCGCTCTGGACAGCCGGAGCGGCGTGGTCAGCGTGGATCGGCCTACGCCTACAACCTGACACGCACCCGTCAGGAAGAGAAGCGCCGTGCCGAACAGTCAGAGGTCGCCTACAAACGTCTAACCGAGGGCTGGACCAAGCGGGGCCGGAGGGTGCCCATGGGCGCCGCAAAGGAGGAGCGACCGTAATGGCTGCGCGGCAAGGCTCGCACCTCCTGCCTTGCTCTGTGCCGCGTGGTCACCCATGGGCAAGGAGAAAATAGCAGCTCGGCAGCAGAAAGGGACTATTCAATTTCATCCGTGGTTTTGGCCCTGTAGGGGCGGCAGGCTTTTGGAACACAGCCGTAATGCGCGGCGAGACCGAGGAGCTTGTCGTTGTAGACGATGCCGCGGTCGTCGACTTCGCCAAGGACGGCGGTGCGCATGCGGTCGTAGATGACCTCCTCCGGCACACCGCCGATCGCCTGGAAGGCGGCGATGTGGCAGCGCAGCACAGTGGCGAGGTCCTGCTGGGCGACGAAGCCGGCCCACATCATGCGGCTGTGGCGGAGGACGGCGGAGAACAACCAGACGATGCGCTCGGCGCCGGGCTCATCCTCAAAGCGGACCTTGAAGAAGGCGAAGTCGACCTGCGCCTGGCGCCCCGGTGGGGTCTCAAAGCGACGTTCTAAGGCGGCGGGTTCGGCAGGCGGGCGGATGGTGCGCAGGAAGTCGGTGACGGTGGCGTAGCCACCCCCGAAGCCGAGGTCGCGGATCTCCCGCCAGAGGCGCCGGCCGGTCAACTCGGGAAAGCGGCCGATGCGCTCGCGCAGGAAGGGCTCGAAGGGCGCCAGCGGCGAAGGTGCCGGCTCCCGGGGTTTGTAGGCCGGCGGCTCCAGGCCGCGCGCGATGTAGGTGCGGATGGTCTTGCGGTCGCGGCCGGTGCGCCGTGCGATGGCCGAGACGCTGAGGCCCTGCCGGGCGAGATCCAGGATCATGACGAGCTCCCCAAGGGTGACCACCGGCTGCTCCCATGATGCCGGTCGGCATCCTGGCGCATGGCCGGCGCCGCCCGCGCCCGGGGGCTCGCCCCCGGGCGCGGGCAGTCACGCTGAACTGAGGAATTTTCAGCCAGCACATCCGGAGAGAATCCACCCAGCCGCTACACAAAACGGCATTCGGTATAACTATTTATTCAACTTTTGTTTATATTCCAATTAAATCGTGGGTTTTGGATGTGACTCCGTTTGAACTTGTGTACGAAAGCGTTAGGAGGCCCCCAAATCATGGGCATCCAAAACCAGTTGGAGGCGAGCGTAGTGTCGGGATCCAGCATTGGCAGCGGGCCGCAATTTTCCTACGCCACGCAGATCGTGGTGGGCGACTTCAACGGTGACGGCCGCCCGGACGCCTTCCTGCCCATGGCGGCGGGCAATGGCAGCGATGCCGTACCGCAGCGCATCTTCCTCGGCGTCCCGGGCGGCGCCTTCGTCGATGGCGCGCCGCTGTTCGGCGCGGCGGGCATGCCGCTGGCGATCAACCCGACCCGGGGGCTGATCGCGGACTTCAACGGCGACGGGCGCAGCGATGTCATCCTGCTGGACCATGGCGCGGCAGCGTCACCCGTGGGCGGCTTCAGCCAGCTCATCCTGACCACGCCAACCGGCCTGGCGGTCGCCAATGGCAACCTGTCGGGCGCCCAGCGGCTGACCTATGGCGGCGCGACCGGCGACATCGATGGCGACGGCGACATCGATGCCGTGCTGTTCAACCTGTACGACACCACCGGCCGTGCCGTGCAGGTGATGGTCAATGACGGCTTCGGCAACCTGGCGGAGCAGGCGGGGCGGGCGCCGCTGCACTACCAGCCGGCGGTGGGGCGGGCCGGTTCCATGGCCGGCACGCTGTTCGACGCGGATGGCGATGGCGACCTCGACCTGCTGGCGGGCACCTGGTTCGGCTCCGACCTGCCGACGCAGATCTTCCGCAACGACGGCACGGGGTCCTTCACCCTGCCGGAGGTCTGGAACCTGCCGCCTTCCGGCGTCGCGAACGAGGTGGTGTTGCAGGCGGTGCCCATGGACCTCAACGGCGATGGCCTGCAGGACCTGGTGCTGGCGGTGACCGATGGCGGCACCTATGGGACGGATTATTTCACCGTCAGCTACCTGCAGTTCCTGGTGAACCGCGGCAACGGGCAGTTCGACGACGAGACGGCGTTGCGGCTGCCGCAATCCACCGCATCCCGGGGCACCGAGCCCGGGCTGTGGCCGAAATCCGTGCTCAGTCTCGACCTCGACCTCGATGGGGACAAGGACCTGCTGGTCTGGCGCAGCACGCCGTCCGAGGGTGCGCCCTTCGCGCTGCTGAACGATGGCGCCGGCCGGTTCACGCCAGGCTCCTCCGCCTCCTTCCTCGGGCTGGGCGCGGCGGACATGAACCTGGATGCGATCCCGGAACTGCTGGTGATCAACGAGGGCCGGCTCAACGTGCAGGGCAACGGCTTCGCGCCGTTCAGCGGCGGCGTCATGTCGATCACGCGGGACGGCGGCAGTGGCTTCCTGCTGGCGGAGGTCTATGCCGGGCCGGTGGACTACCTGCAGTACGTCTTCCTGGGCTCCGAGGCCGGCGAGGCGGTGGGCGGGACGTCCGGCAACGACTTCATCAACCTGCTGGGCGGTGACGACGCGGCCAATGGCGGGGCTGGGCGCGACGTCCTGGATGGCGGCGGCGGCTCCAACTTCCTGACCGGCGGCGCCGGCCTCGACGTGTTCTTCCTCGATGGCCGGGCCGGTGCGACCACCTGGAGCACGATCACGGATTGGCAGTCGGGCGAGCAGCTCAGCGTGTTCGGCTACCGCCCCGGGGTCAGCACCCTGACCTTTGTCCAGGATGCCGGGACGGAAGGCTATCGCGGCCTGACCATGCATGGCGACCTGAACGGCGACGGCGCCATCGAGACCAGCGTGACCTGGAGCGGATTGACGAGCCAGTCGCAGCTGCCGTCGGCGGTGCAGTTCGACGGCCTGCTCTGGTTCACCTGACCGAATGTCTGGAAAGGCTTGAGGTGAGATAAGGCGTTTGGCTGCCTCAACTTTTATAGCCGAGGCAGCCATGCGCGAACCCCGTCCCCGTCGATTGTGCCCCGAGGCGGCGTGTAGGAGTTGTGCTCCTTGGCGGGTTGAGCCGCCGCGTCAGGCAGCCACGGCGGGCGGGCTGACGGTGGGATGGTCGCTCATGGAGCCGATGGTTTCCAGCGTCATGTATCGGGCACGCTGGGTGGCCCATTCTTCGGACAGTTCGAGTAGAATAGCGCCGATCAGGCGAGTGAAGGCGCCCCAGTTCGACACGCCGAGCTCGCGCATGACATGCTCGACGCAGGCGTCGCTGGGCGAGGCTCACCACTTTCCGAGGCAGCTTCCTTTAACGTGGCCTTCTCGAGCATCAGGTCCGACACAGCCCTCCAAAGCCGCGCGTTCTCGCGCTCGAGTTCCTTGCAACCCATCCGTCCCGCACCAGCGCTGGTTGCGTATTCCTGTTTCCCGCTCGCTTAAAAGCCGCGGCTTGCGGCTGTCCACTACGTCGGCAGGCCGCGCCGCTCAGGGCGTTCGCTCGCGCATTGCAAGGCGCAGATCGCGGCGCACGACTTCCTCCTCCTCCGGTGCGATGTCGCGGACCGCCTCACGCCAATTTACAATGTCGAGCACTTGGGAGGGGTTGCTGCGCAGCAGCTCGCGCTTGAGGAATGGGAAACCGTTGTCGAGCAGGGTGGCCCAAAGATCGGCTGTCGGATTCATGGGTGCCCGGCCATTGGCGGCCATCAGGATGCGCCGTTCCGCCGCGGCACGGATGGCATTCACTTCCTCATAAGGTTCGCGCTCCTCGACCTCCCGACGAACCTGATCGATAAGATCAAGGTACGGCCACAGCGCCTCGCAGGCGATGCCCGCCCGCAGCATGGCCTGGGTCAGCCCGATCTCATAGGCTGTCACCACATGGTGCTTGGAGCGGGAGGGCAGGACCCGGCTCCAGAAGGCCGACCAGGCCGCGCTGCGGAATGCCTCCGGCCGAAACGCCACGAAGTACGATTGCAGGTGATAGCGTTGCTGCCAGCTATCCGTCAGCCCGCAGACCGGGGCCATGGAGGCCTCGATCCGGCGCAGCAACTGCCCGATCGGGCGGAAGGGCCCGTAGACGCTGTCATTCGCCAGAATGATTTGCGTGGTCTCCGGTCGCGGCAGACCGCAGGCCGTCAGCGCGTCCCGCCAGGCGCCAAAGTCATAGCCGATGTTGCGGCGAAGGATGACCACGCCGAAGACCGAGGCCGCCCAGGCCGCATCCTCCGGCGCCAGGCGTTCTGCGTTCGAGGCCAGGACGAGCGACAGGCCCTCTGCCCGCAGCGCCTGCGCATAGCGCCTCGTATGTTCCTGCACGCGGCCGCGCCCATCCCAGTGGCAAAACAGCACCACTCGCGGCCCAAGCGGCGCGCTGCCCTGCGCCATGCTGCGGATCGCAGGCCGCCATTTCTCAGCCTCGGCGATGGTCCTGGCCATGGTTGCCTTGGCCTCGACCCAACCGTGTCGGCAGACCCGGATTCCGTGGCGCATGAGCCGAGCAGACAGGCTCATAGCCCGGCACCTGCGCCGGCAGCGAATTCGGCGGGGGCGGGAGGAAGGGCAGGATTGGCACGCAGCACCGGAAGCACGTCCCGCGCGAAGGCTTCCGCCTCGGTACCCAGGTCCAGCCGCTCCAGCGCCAGCAGTTCCAGTGTAGCGGATGGCCAGGCGAGGCCAGCCGACCGGGCGCCGGGTTCCGTCAGGACCCGGCGCAGCAGGGCTTCCGGCGCCAGTCGTGCCAGCCGCAGGGCCGCGGCGGCATCACCAGGCTGGTGGTTGAGCGCCCGCACGGCGCCAGTGAACAGGCAGTCGATTTCATCATCCGACATGGCCGCGCCAGCCGCGGCCCGTTCGGCGGCCGCCGGAACCACGTCGCCGAATTCCCCAGCTTCCTCCAGGTTGCCGGCATTGACCAGCGTCACGAAACAGCGCCGGCGCAGCAACGCGGTGCGGTGCTGCGACCGCGCCGCATCGCCCGGTGCCGGACCAAGGCCCGCAAGCCGTCCCGGCCCCGTCGCGATCCCTGCCTCGGCTGCGGCGAGAACCTGTTCGAACCGCGCGACCCAGGCGATATCCTCGGCATCGCCATCATCCGTGCCGATGCGCGCAAATGCGTGACGCAGCTGGTCGCAGGCCGCCGCGGCCCGTCCGAGCATAGCATGCACCTCTGCCGCCGGCGCGCCGCGCAGCCTCCAGTGCATGGCCTGGGCATATAGCAGCGGGCCGAGCGCCAGCGGCTGTTCCTGGGCGAGCGCCTCCAGCGATACCGGCCCGCCGACCGGCACGTCCTCCGGCGCATGCCCGAACCGCGACGTCACCTCCGCCGAAACCAGTGGCTCCAGGCGGTCGGCCGCGCCGAGTTCGCCGGCGGCCACCCAATCGCGGTAGGCGCGCACCAGCAGGCCGAGGCGAAGGTCGCTGCCCCTGGCCGCCGCGGCGGCCGCGGCTTCCAGATAGACACAATAGGCCGCGCGATCGGCCTCGTTCGGCTGGCGCCAGAGCGTGCCGGCATCGCTCGCATGGGCGAGCAGCGAAGGCCCGCGATCCTCGACGGAGACATGGCAGAAGCCCGCGGCACTCAGCGCCTGCGCCAAGCTTGCGGCGGTGTGGATGATGGTGTGGAAGCCCACCGACAGCAGCGGCACCAGGATGCCCGGCGTCATTTCCGGCATGATTGCGCCCGCATTGGGCGTGGTCAGCACCAGCACGCCGCCCGGGCGCAGCGCGGAGCGCAGCAGCCGCAGGATCTCCACCGGGCGGAATAGATGCTCGATCACTTCGGAGCAGGTCACCGCATCATAGGCCGCGATTTCGCCCTGTTCCGCGGTGAAGTAGCGGTTGGCGATGGGCAGGCCGAGTTGCATGGCGCCGGCGGCGGCGAAAGGCGATGGGTCGAAGCCCTGGACCTCCCACCCGCGCATGCGGCGCGCGACATCCAGGCCGAATCCAAATCCGCAACCGATCTCCAGCATCCGGCGCGGCCCGGGCAGATCAAGCGGCAGCACGTTCGCCGCGATGCTCCAGATGCCGGCGCCCTGCTGCAGGTAGAAGGCGAGGGCTTCCGGTCCGCCGGTTGGTTGATCTCCGTAATCCGGCCGCGGCATCGGGTCAAAGTGGGTCGCGGTGCAGGCGGAGCAGGACAGCAGGCGCATTCCATCGCTCGGGCCGCCCTGCACGGAAAGAAGGATGCGGTGCGGGCCGGTGGTGTTGCAGGATGGGCAGGTGGATTTATCGTCACCGCTAATGGTCCAACAGAGTTCCAAATCGAATCCTTCTAGTTTGCTGTGGCCAGTTCTATTAAGCCTTATGTGCGTTGCGATATACTCAGTAATGCTCCCTGCATACCGCCAGAAAGTTCTTCCTTTTCAAATGATAAGGTCTGGTCCTGGGGCAGGAATGGCGCAATCCGTGGAGCGGCCATAGGATTCGGCTGCGAACCCAGGACCCTGCCGTTTCCGGACACCATGCCCACCGAAACACACGCTACGCCGCCCCTGCCAGGCCTGTCACCAGTCGCCGGCAAGCCCATCATCGCTCGCTTTGACGGCGGGGCCCTCTCGTCGGATGGCGGCCTGCTGGCGCTGCGCGAGGTTGAGGCGCGGCTTTGCGTGGCCGAACGTCTCGCCGGATGCATCGACGATCGGCGCGCACCCGAGCACATCTAGCACGGCCTATCCGAGATGCTGCGCTTCCGCCTGTTGATGATCGCGGCCGGCTACGAGGACGGCCACGACGCCGACAGCCTGCGGCACGATCCGCTGTTCAAGCTCGCCAACGGGCGCCTGCCGGGCGCGGCCGCGCTCTGCTCGCAGCCGACGCTCTCGCGCCGGGAGAACACGCCGGGGCCGCGCGCGCTGATCCGCATGGCGCGCGCCATGGGCGCTCTATTGCGTCAGCTTCCGCCAAGCGCCGTGCCGCATCGCGCTCGGCATCGACGACACCTTCGACGCCGTCCATGGCGGGCAGCAACTGCGGCTGTTCAACGCCTACTACGACGAGTACGGCTTCCAGCCGATCGTCGTGTTCGACGGCGAGGGCCGTCCTGTCGCCGCCATGCTGCGCCCCGCCAGGCGCCCCACCGGCGCCGAGGCGCGCAACATCCTGCGCCGCCTGGTGCGCGAGATCCGCAGCCACTGGCCGCGCGTGGAGATCCTGGTCCGCGTCATCGATGCCTTCGTCGCCAAGATCGATCTTGCTGAGCTCGGCTTCGAGGGCGTCGTGCCCGAGCGCACTGGCAGGCCCGGCTACCATCCGGCAACGCTGCTGAAGATCTACATCTACGGCTACCTGAACCGCGTTCCGTCCAGCCGGCGGCTGGAACGCGAGGCAGGCCGGAACCTCGAGCTGATGTGGCTCACGGGCCGGCTCGCGCCCGACTTCAAGACGATCGCTGAATTCCGCAAGGACAACGGCCCCGCGATCCGCGCCACTTGCCGGCGTTTCGTCCTCCTCTGCCGCGAGCTCGACCTGCTGTCCGAGGCTTCGGTCGCGATCGACAGCAGCAAGTTCAAGGCGGTCAACGCCCGCGAGCGGAACTACACCCTCAACAGAATCCGGCTCCGCACGGAGCAGACGGAGGCGAGTGTCGCGCGCTACCTCGCTGCGCTGGAGACAGCGGACCGGCAGGAGGAGGAGACGGCGCGCCAGCGGACCGAGCGGCTGAAGGACCGGTTTGCCCGGCTCGAGGAGCGTATGGCGCATCTGCGCAAGATGGAGGCAGCGGTGTGCGCGGCGCCCGATGGGCAGGTCTCGGTGACGGACCCGGACGCGCGTGCGATGGCGACGACGGGCAAGGACACCGGCCTGGTCGGCTACAACGTGCAGGCTGCGGTGGACACGAAGCACCACCTAATTGTCGCGCACGAGGTGACGAACATCGGCAACGACCGCGCCCAGCTCTCGACGATGGCGGGGGCGGCGAGCGAAGCCACGGGCCATGACGCGCTGACGGTCTTCCCCGACCGCGGCTACTTCTCCGGCGAAGAGATCCTGGCCTGCACGCAGGCGGGCCACTCGCCGCTCGTGCCCAAGCCAATGACATCGGGCGCCAAGGCGGATGGGCGGTTCGGCAAGCAGGACTTCGTCTATTTGGCGGCCAAGGATGCGTACCGCTGTCCTGCGGGGGAGACGATGAAGTGGTGGTTCAACCGCGTCGATGAGATTGGAATGACGCTGCGCTACTACTGGACGACCAAGTGCCAGGCCTGCCCAATAAAGGCCAGGTGCACGCCGGCCAAGATGCGTCGCATTGCGCGCTGGGAGCATGAGGGCATCCTGGATGCCAAGCAGCGCCAGCTCGACGCCCAGCCAGACGCGATGCGCCTGCGACGGCAAACGGCCGAGCACCCGTTCACGCTGAAGGCTTGGATGGGCGCGGCACACTTCCTGACCCGGACAATTAAGCGCGTCAGTACGGAGATGAGCCTGCAGGTGCTGGCCTACAACATGAAGCGGGCGATCGCGATCAAGGGCATCGGCCCGCTCCTCTCAGCCATCCCGGCCAGATAGGGGCGGCTGGCCTCGCCTCTCTGGCGCCCAACAACTCGTTGCGTGTCTGCCGGACATCGAGTTCGGCTCTGACCGACGCTGGCCCAGGTCAGGACGTTGTGTTTCGACACGGCCTCGGCGGGAAGCGGACATGCGCGACCTGCGCCGAAGGGCTGCTTTGCGTCGATTCTGTTGAAAAAGAGCTTGGCGGACCGGCTCTGGGGTCGGTGCCTGCTCGGTGCGGGTGACCGCGGTTCGGGCTCTCCCGACGCTACCGCATCAGCCGGCGGGTGCCGGCGTGGGCAGTGGGAGCAGCTTCGCGAGCTTGCGGAGGTTCTGCGCGGCGGCGGCGAGGTGGAACTCGTCACGGGCACCATTCGGACCTCGTAGCCGCAGCCTGCTCAGGCCAAGGATGCGTTTGAGGTGGGCGAACAGCATTTCGACCTTCTTCCGCTGCCGCCGCGAGACCGCGTACTCCTCGGTCCTGGCGATGTCCCGGGCCATGTCGCGCGCGCCCTCGTGGATCGAGCGCGGCAGTTTGCGGGCCGGGTGGTTCGGGCAGCAGCGGGGCTTCAGCGCGCAGCCGCCGCAGTCGTGCTTGGTGGCGCGATAGCGCATGAGGCCTTCGGCATCGACGCCTAGACGGGGCCGCACGAACTGGCGCCGGTAGTGCAGCAGCTCCTTGCCGCCCGGGCAAATGTAGAGGTCGCGCCGGTGGTCGTAGATGAAGTCCGAGCGGCTGAAGGTGCCATCCGTCCGCTGCGACTTGTCGAACACCGGGATGTGCGGCTCGATCCCCTGCTCATCGGCCAGCCAGCCCAGCATCGCGGCCGAGCCGTAACCGGTGTCGGCGATCAGGCGTCCGGGCCAGAGGCCGAAGGTCTCGGCGGTCCGCACCAACATGGTCTGCGCGGCGCCGACCTCCGCCTGGCGCACCGCTGTGCTGGCCTCGACGTCGATCAGGCAGTTGTCGCAGTAGGCATAGTAGGCCAACCCACCGGCCGCCGCCGTCCAGCGCGCGGCGGGATCGGTCGGCGAGACGAACTTCGGCGGCACCTCGGTCGCCGCGCCGAAGGCGGCATCGTCCAGCACCGCCAGATACTCGCCGACTGTCCGGCTCGCGCCCTCCGGGTTCAGATCGGCAGCGCTGGCGGCGCCCTTCTGCCGGCTGGCGTCCGCGCGGATCATGCTGGCATCCACCACAAAGCCCTGGCCGCCGACGATGCCCTCGGCCATGCAGCGCCGTACCGTCGCCTCGAACAGCTGGCGCAGCAGGTCGCTGTCGCGGAAGCGGCCGTGCCGGTTCTTGGAGAAGGTGGAGTGGTTCGGTACGCGGCAAAGGTTCAGGTGGACCTCTTCGCACAGGCGCCGCTCGGAGCGGATGCCGCAGCAGTAGCCGATCAGCAGCATCCGGATCATGAGCTCGGGATCGGCCGACGGCCGGCCAGTCGCGCTGTAAAAGGGCTTGAGCTGACGGCGGATGTCGCTCAGTTCGACGAAGCGGTCGATGGCACGCAGCAGGTGATCGGAGGGCACATGCTCCTCAAGGCTGAAGCCGTAGAACAGCGCCTTCTGCCGCACCGGCCGCTCGCCCATCATGGCCGTGCCCTCCTCTACCAGGAGGACTGAATCAGCGCCGGCGCCCGATCTCAACAGCCTTTTCCAACAAAATCCGTCCATACCTGACATCTGGCGTCACTGCCTCCTTCCCGGTAGCGGACATGGCGTCAACCGGCATCTCTGAGCGAGTTGGGGGGAATTGGATGACCGAAAGGCGGTGAAGCGGCCGATCTGTTGCGTGTTCTGATGATTGTGACAGTCCGTGAACCGGTTGCCCTCTGTGGGCTCGTACCGAGGCTTGTCGCGCGGCTGGCCGAGGCTGGGCTTCCGCCGCGCTCCGCCCGGGGCGACTGCGGCAGGGGGCAGCCTCAGCTGAAGGCGCGGCGCGCCAGCGTCGCCACCAGCCGCCCTGGCGGCGTGCGAGTGACGGAGCGCAAATAGGCGCCCGAGAAGACCTTGCGGATTAGCGCCGCCTGCTCCTGCTGCGTCGCTGCGAAGGCCAAGTGCAGCCCGGCTGGCGTGGCGCGCCGCACCTCCGCCTCCAGCTCGCCGACCCCCTCGACAAACAGTCGCACCACGGAGCCGCGTGGAATGGAGCCCGCCGCCTCCACCCGCGCGCCGAGGATCGACAGGTCGCGCAGCCTGGCCCACTGGGCCGCGCCGTCGGGGCCCGTGAGCAGCGCCGCCTCGTCGGCGTCGAAGCGCTCTTCGCGGCGGAAACGTGGCTGCTCGACGCAGATCATGCAGGCGATGAACAGCACGGCGCAGTTGTAGATGCTCCAGAACAGGTTCATCACCTCGATGTCCGGCGGCGTGCCCGGCAGCGGCCCCTCCAGCACCCGCCAGACCAGCCCGCCCATCGTCGCCAGCGCGAGCAGGAGGAAAGGCCCGACCAAGCTCCATTGCACCACGACCTGGTCGCGGTTCGTGCCCTTCGCGGTGACCTTGAACTTCTGGTTTCGCGACCCGAAAAGGCCGATGACGCTGGCCCGCATCGCCTCCCGCGCGACGAGGATGCCGACCGCCTCCGCCATCACCGGCACGTTCGTGCCGCGGCTGACCCAGCCGAGGAAGCCGACGCAGACCACCCAGTAGGGCCCGAGATGGGCGATGATGCTGGGCAGATCGGTCTGCATCACCGTGAGCCCGAACCACCAGTAGAGCGGCGGGACCAGCAGCGCGAGCACCTTGATCAGCGACCCCACCGTCCAGAACAGCACGGTGTCGAGCGTGTGCAGCCGCATCATCAGCGGCGTCGGCCCGCGCGACAGCGGCCCCCAGGGCGTGCGCACGATCTGCATGGTGCCGAGGCACCAGCGCCCACGTTGCGTCAGGTACTCCTGCATCCCCTCCGGCGCGAGACCGGCGGAGAGCGGCTCGTTCAGGTAGGCGGTGCGCCAGCCGCAGCCCGTCATCTTGACCGAGAGCAGCAGATCCTCCGTCACGCTCTCGGTCGGGAAGAGGCCGATCTGCTCCAGCGCGTTGACGCGCACCACCGCCGAGGTCCCACAGGAGAAAGCGGTGCCGTGCGCATCCTTCGATGCCAAGATGACGTCGAAGAAGAAGCGCTGCTCGTCGGCCACGATGTTGGTGGCCTTGAGGTTGAGCTGGATCGGGTCGGGATTGAAGAAGTACTGCGGCGTCTGCACACAGCCGATCGCCGGGTCCTGCAGCAGCGCCGCGGAGCGGCGCAGGAACTGCGGCGCCGGCACGAAGTCCGCATCGAGCACGGCCACCGCCCCAGCCTTGTCGGGCAGCGCTAGCAGCAGGCGGAGCGCGGCGTTCATATTGCCAGCCTTGCCATGCGCGTTGTCGGCGCGCGTCAGGTAGTTCGCGCCCAGCTCCTGGGCGATCTCCTGCAGCCAGGGCCGGCGGCCGTCGTCCAGCACCCAGACACGGTAGAGCGGATAGTCCTGCGCCAGCGCCCCGACCAGCGTGCGCAGCAGGATCTCGCGATTCTCGTTGTAGGTCGGGATCAGCACGTCGATCAGTGGCGCGCCGTCGGGGAACCGGTCCACCGGGAAGTGCTGGTACGAATCGGCTTCCGCGCTCCGGTCCTTCGTGCGGGATAGGACGTGCAGAAGCAGCAGCCCGGCGAAGGAAGAGAGCGTCTCCACCCCTAAGAATCCGACCGCCGCAGCGTAGCCGAGGGACCATTCCGCCGCCGGCAGCGTCTCCGTCACGCGCCAGAGGATGTAGCGCACCAGCAGCAGCGCCGCGACCGCCGCCACCACCATCCGCGGCCACGGCCGCCGCGGATCGACCTGCGGCAGCACCATCAGGCCGAGCCCGAGCAGCACGAGCGTCGGCGCCGCTGCGAGGAGGATCTGCTCGCCCATGGGGCCGGCTAGAACACCAGCCGCCCGAGCCGCCCCGCCGCGCATTCGACGGCGTCGTCCGGGGCCGGCGCGAAGCGCACCACCACCTGGAAGCGCCCGCCGGTGCCGTCGGCGGCCGGCGGCTCCGCGGCGAGGGTGGCGATGCGCCCCTCCCGCCAAACGCCGCCCGCAACGCGGAACCACGTTGTCTGGCCAGGGGCGAGCGAGCGGAATACCCGCGCCTCCACCGCCGCCACTGCTTCGAGCTGGCCGCAATCGGCCAGCTGCGCCACTTCCTGCCCGGCACGGAGCTGCTCCCCATCCTGCGCGAGGCGGCGCAGCAGCCGTGCCTGCACCGGCACGGCGAGCTGCGCCTCGCGCAGCCGGGCGAGCCGCGCGGCCTCCGCCTCCTCCTGGTCACGGATCGCCGCGCCGCGGGCCGCGATCTCCTCACGCTGCGCGGCCAGCTCGGCGAGCAGTAGGCGCAGTCGGTCCTCCGCCTGCTGCGAGACGGACCGGTCGTTGGAGGGGTCGGAGGCGATCGTGCCGGCGCGCGCCGCCGCCTCCTCGGCGGCTGCGCCGCGGCGGCGGCTGGCGGCGGCCAACAGCTCGGCCTGGGCGACGGCGCCGTTGCGGCGCGCGGCGTCCAGCGCAGCGGGCGACTGCACGCCGCTCGCCGCCAGGCTCACCGCTCGCCGCACGACGGCGGCGGCTTCGCGCGCACGGGCCTGGGCGGCGGCCTCGGCCGAAGCGGCCTCCCGGAGCCGGGCGGCGAGCACTTCGCTGCGCGCCGCAATGAAGGACCCAGAGCGGCGCCTCGCCGCCTCCAGTTCCCCAAGCGCGTCGGCCTGCCGGCGGCCGAGCGCGGCGAGCTCGACCTCGGCCAGCCGACGCTGCCGGGCGAGCTCGGCCAGGCGGGCGTCGTCCACCCGCGGATTGCGCACCTCGCCGATCACGGTGCCGGCCGGCAGCACCTGGCCCGCCTCCGCCGTGGAGGCCAGCCGCAGCGCCCCCTCGATGGGCGCGCGGAGCGTGAGGACGGCTCCGCTCATCACCGCCTGCCGCGCCCCCGCAACGAAGAAGCGATCGTGCAGGAAGACCCCGGCGACAAGGATCAGACCGAGGCCGAGCGCGATCCGCGCCAGCCGCCCGGGCGGCGGCAGCGCCGCCCGGATACGGTCCACAGCCGTCCGGGGCTTCCAGACCGTCGCAGTGACCGCATGCTTGGCGTCGGACGCCGGGACCGCCGGAAGAGGGCTACGAAGACCATCGGGCATAAATCACGTTATAGTGAGAATTGAGTGGCAACAAAACAGGAAATCGTATCTGTTCCGCGTGACGTTGCGAGAGCGCGTTATGGCGGCGTTTCTGAGACCGCAAATTTGGCACCATATCAGTTGCAAATCACGGAAGCGGTTCTTTGCTGAGCAGCCCCCGGACTCGTTTCGGTCGGTAAGGACGACGCGGCTTACAGATCTTCCGTCGAAGCAGGGCGGTTGTCCTTTTGTTACCGGAGTGGACTCGCGGCCTCGAGGGGAGCCGCGGGGGAACCCGGCCGCGCGTATCCCTTACCCCGCCCCGCAGCTTCTCCGTGGTCAAGCTTCCTCTCCGCCATCTGCAGACTCCGCGTGATGTCCTCCCGGTCCCGTGGCTCGGCCGCCTCGCGATGGCCGGCGTCCGCAATCATGCGTGCGTGGCGCACCAGTGCGTCGCACTGCTCCTCGTTCGGGCGTGCTCGGCGATGCGGGCGATCGCCTCGAGGAGGTGGATGACCACCGCCGTGTGACCCGCCCCGGCTTGACGCATCTGGTTGCAAGCGGCGTCGAGGACGCCGCCGAAGGTCGTCGTCTGGCGCACCACGCGCAGTCGACCTGTCGCGCCGTACAAGCTTGGGCTCGGCAGTTGCCGTCCCGACAGCCGTGCCAGGCAGCCGCGCAGCCGGTCCACCACGGCGATCGCGGTCGCGGGGTCGTTGATGCCGGGCGAAAGGGCCCGCACTGCCACCTCAACAGGGGACGCACGGCGAACTCAAGGTCCTGCGTCGGCGTCCGCTCGCGCTCAACCATTGCGGCTTCGCAGATGGCGTCGCGGTCCGCCGCCTCCGCCCCCGGGCGGCAGCGCCGGGATACGGCGGTCACCGGCGACGACGAAATCGCCTGCGCGGAAATCAACGCGGAGCACCGCATCGTGCCGCTCCGCCCAGGCTACCAGGACATCATAGTCGATCGAGCGCACATAACCTTCCTTGCGCCGGGCGACCGCGACCGCCAACTGCCCCCCGCGAGGCCTCCTCCTCGCCGCCCCCACGCCTGCGGTCTTCCTCCAGCAGCGGAAGGTGTTCGATAGCCTCGTCGAACTCGCGCCCAACACGGGCAATGATCTCGTTGGCGACGGCGATCTTAGTCATCTCCTGGATGAAGACGAGCAACGCCAGGACGCAAGCGAGCGCGAGCGCCGTGCCGAGGCTGATCGCCACGTGCGGCACGTCCTGAAATTCGGCGTCGCCGCGGACCACGCGCAGGATGAGGACCTGATAGACGATAGACATGGCGAAGGTGCCGAGCGTGGCCTGGGTCGTCAGGTCGGAGCGGAAGACGCGGATCAGCCGCGGCCCGTATTGGCTGGCTGCGAGGGTCAGCACGACGACCGTTGCGGAGAAGGCCATGGCGGCCATCGAGATTACGCCGGTGAGCAGCGAGGAGAGGAGGTTGCGCGCATCCTCGCCACTGCCAGCATTCATCCACCAGCCCAGCACCCTGTCCTCGCCGCCATGCCCGGCATCCACCGCCAGCATGGCCCAGGCAAGCCCGGCACCGGCCAGGACCATCAGGCCGGGAACGAGCCAGAGGCTCGTCCGCAGTGCATCCCAGGTCACCTGGAGCCGGTTCTTGCCCATGCCGCGGCCTCGTTCTGTCGTGGTCCAGAAGGAGCAACGCGGCGGCAGCCAGAGCGTGGCAGAGCAGGAATCGGTGGGCACTATCAAGTTGGAGCACTAGGCCGCTAGGGCTTGTGTCATTCCTGATTTCACGGGCGCCTCACGGCGCTCGGATGACCTCACCACGGCCAGCGGCGCCCCACCGAAGTGAGGGTTGGTCTGGCGTGGGTCGGCGGGGGCACCCCTGATCCCGGTTCTGCCCGCGCGTAAGGCGCGGACACGTCGCTCCCCGATGGCGCGCACGACTTCGGCAAGGAATGCATCCTTCCTCTGGAACACCGAACCGATAGGAAGCGCACGGCGCCCCCCGATGTTCGGTGCTGCATTGAGGTCGGCGTGCTTGGTGTGGCCGCACCACAGGCATTGGAACCTGCTCTGTGAGCGGCGATTTCTGGCATCCACATAGCCGCAGGCATTACAGGTCTGGCTGCTGTATGCCGGGTTGACCTCGGTGGACGTGATGCCGAACCGCTGTTCGAGGTCGGCCAACTTGGACTGGATGACGGACCTGCCGCAGTTCCGTAGGATGGCGTTCAGGCGGCGCGACAGGTCCGGGTTGCGGAAGTCAAGCCGCTCAAGGACCAGTTCCTTCAGGCGCCCCTGCGCCACGAGGCGGTTCAGGACGCGCGCGACCTCGGTGCGAAGGAACCCGCGCACGTCCTCGACCAGCGCCCGATACCGCTTGCTGTCGCGGGGCTTCTTCCCGGCTCGCTGCTGGCTGGTGGCGATCATGGTCAGCAGCGCGTCGTAGCGCCGCAGGCGCTTGAGCCAGCCCTGACCGAGCAACTGTCCCTCGGACGTGGCGAACAGGGTGGACAGGCCGAAGTCGAGGGCGAGGACGCCGTGGCCGTCGTAGTCCGCCCGGCTCTTGGCGCAGGCTTCGCCCATGTCCGTCACCACGCCGAAGGTCAGGCAGCCTTCCCGGTTCAGGTTGATCTGCACGCCATTGGTGACACGACCGGGCCGCTTCGCGTGGTAGTCGTAGGTCAGCAGCGGGACGGCGATTCTCCGGCCCGCCTCCATGGTGGACAGGTTGACCCACCAGCCGACCTTGCCGCCCTGCGTGGCCTTGGTCGGGGCCGCGAGGCAGGCGGCCCGGTGGTCGAGGCGCATGGAGATGTGGGAGAGGTCCGGGCGGCGATGCCGCCCCATGACGTGCCGCATGATGGAGCGGGCCAGCCTGCGGACCTCGGGCGGGTTAAGGGTGTGATCGGCCTCGGCCTACCGACGGTCGCGATGGGGCTGCTCGGCCTCGCCATGCTGCCCGTAGAGGCCGCCGCCCTGCTCATCGTGCCTTCGCTCGTGACGAATGTCTGGCAGCTTCTTGCCGGCCCGCTCTTCGGCGCCCTATTGCGCCGCCTCTGGCCCATGATGGTCAGCATTGTCGCGGGCACCCTCGCCGGGTCGGGGGTGATCGTCGGAACCGATGCGGGCGCCGCAACGGCGTTCCTCGGCGCCGCGCTGGCCCTCTACGGCGTCGTCGGCCTGGCAAAGCCCAGGCTGCGCGTGCCGCCCGCCGCGGAGCCGTTGGCGGGACCATTGGTCGGCGCGGTCACAGGCGCGACGGGCGTGTTCGTCATCCCCGCCGTGCCCTACATCGGCTCCCTGGGGCTGGAGCGGGACGACCTCGTGCAGGCGCTCGGCCTGTCCTTCACGGTCTCCACCCTCGCGCTCACGGCCGGGCTCGTGCTGCATGGTGCGCTGCCACTAGCCACCACAGCCATTTCAGTCCTGGCTGTTCTACCGGCACTTGTCGGCATGGCGTTCGGTGCCTGGCTCCGCGCGCGGGTCCGGCCCGAGGTCTTCCGGCTGTGCTTCTTCGTCAGTCTGCTGCTGCTCGGCGGCGAACTCGCGTGGCGGGAGATGGCGTCGTAGCTGCCGCGGCGCCAAGACCCCAAGTCGCTGTGCGAGAGTTCGCTAATGGTCGGGTGCCGAAGTATCGCCGCGGGCCCGGGCTACCACGGGAATTGGCGGAAAGTGGCTGTAGAGGACCTGAGGCCCAGGTGGTTTCTCAGCTTCTACACGCGGATCTGGCGTCCAAACATGGGTGACATCTGAGTGGCAACTTCACCGCCAACCAAGTCAGCTCTTGGCGGCAATCAACGGGCACCCATCCTGGCGCGAGCGTTGACAAAGCCCGCAGTGCGGCGCGCGGTCTCCGATGGTGACTCGCCGAAGCGGCGGCGATACGCGGTGGCGAAGCGTGAAAGGTTGGTGAAGCCGTAGCGGTACGCGACGGCTGCCGCGGATGTGCCGGGGCCGGTGCCGACGGCCAGCAAAGCCTCGCTCACCGCGTCCAGCCGGATCGCGTGCAGCGCGGTAAGCGGCGTCGTGCCGCGGAAACGCCGGAACACGTCGTTCAGGTTGCGCACGCTGCATCCGGCCGCGACGGCGACCTCAGCGATGCGGATCGGCTTGGCGCTGTTCGCGCGCATGAACTCCTCAGCGCGCCGCACGTAGGCCGGAACCGCGCATGAAGCCCCGGTGTCCAGCTGGTCGGTGTAGTTGTGCGGCGCGGCGCGCAGCAGCAGCGTCACAAGGAGGTCGGTCGTGGCGGCGAGCGCGACGGGATTGTCAGCCACTCCGTTAAGGCTCTGGAACTCGGCGAATACGGCATCCAACTGGCGCTTGAAGCTCACGGCCAAGCCGCAGGTCCAATCCAGTCCGGGCGCGAATTCGAGCGGCCGGCGCAAGTCGCGGTCGAGCGCGTGCCGCAGCGCCGCCTCGACCTCTGCCACCTTGAAGTAGAGATTGGCGCGGGCGCCGGCGTCACTGAACACCACCCGGGCGCGCGGGCTCGGACGCATGACCAGACCGCGGCCCTCGCTGGCCGTCGTCGCGGCGCCGTCCTGCAGTAGCGTCAGCGCGCCCTTACAGGGCATCACGACGACGAACATGCTGCTTTCGTCGCCGCTGAGCGTGACCTCGGTGCTGAAGCGATTTTCAGCGAAGCACGCCTCAATCGTGCCAGCACAGCGGTCCGCCATAGTAAAGATCGGCTCGTTGAAGCGCATGCGCCACAGCCCGCGGTCCCGCAGCTGGTAGCCGTAGTTGTAGCTAACCCCCGGAAGGCGGGTGCTGATGCGCGAACTGGCAGTGAATTCCGCAGGGTCGGTGCTGCGGGTGGTCTTGAACTTCGCAGCCGTGGCAGGATCGACGATGTGTGCGCCGGAAAACATCGTTCTCACCTCTTTATCGCGAGCTATGCGGAAAGATGAATGACGGCCGGCTGATCAGGCCACGGTCTACGCCGGCGTGCTGATGACCTCGATGCCATTGCGGAATCTGACACCCTTCACAACCTTCGGCAACTCGTCTTTGTTCCTCCCTGGTTTCCGTTGGCACCAGGGCCAAGCCTTGAGCTGGAGGTGTTCGATGGATTAGCAGGCGACGAAGACCAAGCCGCGTTCCTACACGGACGAGAACAATTGCCAAGCGGCTCGACGGCAGGCTCAGGCGTGCCGGCCCAGACCATGCGCCAGACGGTGCCCTGCGCCACGGACTGCACCGCGTGCGGCCACAGCGCCAAGAGGCAGGTGCCGCCGGGATGGCGCGTGCTGGGATAGACGATGCCGTTCAGCCCCGCGGCGCGCGCTTCCTCCGCCAGCGCGACGCCGGGCGGGTAGCCGATGGCGGGATCGGGGTCGAGGCAGGTGGGCTTCGGCTCGACGTCCCGCAGGTCGACGAACTCGCCGGCGGCGCTGGCCCACAGCTCGCCCCACTCCACTATGGCCTGGAAAGAGCCAGCCTCCCGCAGGCTGCGCGTGAGGTGAAATCGCACCTCGGCGAGCGCGGTCTCGACCTCCAGCGCGGCATACCAGGCGCCGCGTCCGGCCGGGCTGAAGCGGTTGGCTTCCTGTGGGCGGCCATAGGCGAAGGCGGCGTTCGCCAGGTTGGCGTGCGGCCGGCCGCGCGGGAACAGCGAGGCGGCGGCGGATTCCAGGGTCAGGCGCGCGCTCGTGGCGCCCTCGATCTCCGCCAGATCGGCCGCGATGGCGTCCAGCCGCTCGCGTGGCAGGTCGCCCAGGGCGGGGTCGCGCAACAGAAGATGCAGCACGGGGTCGCGCAGGCGGGCGGTCGAGACCAGGCGGACGATGCGCGGCTCGGCCAGCCGGAGGACGGGATGGTCCAAGGGTGGTCAGAGGCCTCCGCGCAGCGCGTCGACATGCTGCCGGATCTCGATCATGCCGGGGATGCCGCGCTCCATCATCGCCTCGAGTGGGGACAGGTTGGTGAACAACGGACCCGCATTCCGCAGCCGCACCCAGCGATCGGCCATGTCGTCCGCGAACAGCAGGTGCAGCGCCTTGAAGGTACCGATCATCGCGGACACTCGCATGAGCTGGTCCTGCGACAGGACGCCGCGCCAGGTGCCGGCCTTGATCCGGTCCCAGGTGCTTTCGGAGACGCCCAGCAGGATGGCGGCCTCCGGCCCCGTGAGCGCCCAGGCCTTGGCGAGGCCGCGCAGCGCCAGGATCGAGGACGCGGTCAGGCGCGCGCGGTCTTCCTCCCGCGCGAAAGTTTGCGGTGGCCGAGCGGGGCCGGTTGATGGGGTCAGGCTTAGGACGGCATTGGCCATGGCTTACCTCCAGGACGGGAGGATGGCAGCATGTGATGCTCCACGCAACACCAAATGAGGAGTATGCCTCACGGCAGCAGCGCCTGCGCCTCCTCCCACAGCCGCCGTACCAGGGCATCCGCCGGCTCCGGCCGCGACAGCGCCGCGCCCTGGCCGGCCCAGCTCTGCATCTGCGCGACGTTCCCCGCCGCCTCCGCCGCCGCCCGCACTGGCACCATCAGGGCGCGTTGCACGGGGTAGGGGGCGGGCTTCAGCGCCGGGTTTGCGAAGGCTTCCGTCACTTCGTTGCGGATTCCGCGCGCCAGCCGGCCGCTGAAGGCACGGGTCATCACTGTATCCTCGGGTGCCGTGCGCCCAATCGCCGCCGCCCAGGCGGGGTTGATCGCGGCTTCCGGGCAGCGCAGGAAGGCGGTGCCCATCTGCACGGCGCTGGCGCCCAATGTCAGCGCCGCCGCGATGCCGCGTCCGTCCATGATGCCGCCGGCGGCGATGACGGGGATGCGGACCGCGTCCACCACCTGCGGCAGCAGCGCGAACAGGCCGATCTGCGTGTGCTCCGCCGCCGCATCCTCGAAGCTGCCGCGATGGCCCCCGGCTTCCGCGCCTTGCGCCACCACGGCATCGGCACCGGCGGCTTCCGCCGCGCGGGCCTCGGCGACGGTCGTGGCGTTGCAGAACCAGGCGATGCCGCGCGCCTTCAGCCGCGCCACCACCTCCGCCGGGAACAGACCCATGATGGAGGAGGCGACCGCCGGCCCGACCTCGATCATCGCCTCGCACTGCGCCGCGAAATCCGGCAGGAGGCGGCTTGGGTCCGGGTCCGGCACCTCGATGCCGGACAGATGTGAAAGCGCCGCCCGCACCCGCGCCTCATGTGCCGCGTCACGGGCCGGCGGCGGGTCCGGAATCCAGAGGTTGACCTGGAAGCCGCCGTTGCTGCGACCGCGGAACTGCGCGGCCCAGTCGCGCATGGCGTCGGGATTCGACATCAGCGCGCCGAAGCCGCCCAGGCCGCCGGCATTCGCCACCGCGGCGGCGAGACCGGGCGGGCTGGAGCCGGCCATCGGCGCCAGCAGGATTGGCGCCCGCAGGCCGAAGCGGTCGCAGAAGGCGCGGGTGCGGTCGCGCGTGGGTGTGGGCATGACAGCTTCTCCTTTTCGCCGCGCCGATCATCGCAGGGCCCGCGATGGCGGCTTCCACGCACCTTGCGGGCGGGCGCGCCAGCCGAAGCGGTGGTCGTCCTCCAGCAGGTGCAGGTGATCGTGCAGCCGGTTGCGGCCGAGCCATTCCAGCGCTGCCTCCAGCTCCGCCAGCGACATCGCGGCGCGTCCCTTGCCGCCGGTCGCGTGCTTCAGCACGGCGTTGTAAGCGTGGTACAGCCCGTTGCCACGCGGCAGGGCGGTGGCCAAGCCATCCGCCATGTCCTCCACCGCCTGCGCCGCGATCAATTCGCCGACGCGCTGTCGCAGGCGCCGCTCGGCGATGGAGGGCGGCTCCAGCAGCGTACCCTGCGGGTCGGGCGCGCGCGCCGCGGCGAGGCCCTGCGCCAGATCGGGGCCCGGCCGCAGCGTGGACAGGCGCAGCGCCAGCGCGTTGCTTTCCAGCGGCACGATGCCCTGGCGTTCCCGCGTCTCGGCCATCTCCGCCTCCAGCCATTCCGGCAGGGGCAGGCTGGATTGGCGGGTCGGGCGGGGCGGCTTCGCCCGCGTGCCCTGCTCACGCTCCATCCGCCAGCGGAAGCGCGCGAACAGCGGGTCGTCGGGGTGGAAGACCGTGGCGCGCTGCGTGGCATAGGGGCCGGCCTGCGGGTCCACCCGCGTGGCGCGCGCCACCATCTGCTCCAGCCAGGGCCGGGAGCGCACATGGGTCAGCGCCGCCACCACGGATACCTCCGGCGCATCCAGCCCCTCATAGGCCATGGCGACGGTGACCAGGATGGAGGGTTCGGGCGTCAGCCGGAAGGCCGCCAGCGTCTCATGCGCGTCGCGTTCCTGGGAGACCGCCAGCGCCACCGTGGCGGCCTGCGCCGGCGGCACCCAACAGCGCAGGGTCTCCAGGTAGCGCCGCGCCTGCACCTGGTCCGGCGCCACCACCAGCAGCTTGCCGAGGCCGCGGGCCGGGGCATCCAGCGCCCTTTGCGCGCGGCGTTCCGCGCGCAGGCTTCGCGTGGTGTCGAAGGCGCGGCGCAGCAGGGCGTCGGCGAAGCCGGTGCGAAGGGCGGTGAACAGGGCAGGGCGCGTCGCCTCATGCGGTGCCGGCGCACGCAGGCGGTGCGGGCCAAGATGCGCGCGCGCGCCCTGCGCATCCTCCGGACCCAGCCAGGACGCCTCGCCATCCAGCGCACCGAAGGACACCGGCAGCACGGCGCGCTCCGCCAGCGCCCTGGCGCGGCTGTAGCCGATGACGGCCCAGCCGGGAGCGGCGAGGTCGACCTCCTCCCGTCCCCCGGCGCCGCGGCGGTAGGGCAGCCACAGGATGCGGCGGCCATCGGCGCGCTCCAGCGTGCCGGACAGCAGCAGGCGATGCGCCGCCAGGCTGAACAGCGGCTCGATGGCCGCCGACCAGCCGGCGGCGTCGTCGGCCTCCCCGCCCGTATTGTCGTTGTGGCCGAGGCTCGGCAGGTGGTGCACCTCGTCCACCACCAGCAGGGTGCGGTGGCGGCGGAACTCGGCCAGATGCAGGTCGGGCGCCGCGGCGATGCCCTGGTAGGTGGTGACGTAGCCGGCCAGGCCGCGGCAGGGGTCGGGCGTGTTGTCGGCGGCGCGGACGGAAAGCCCATGGCCGAGGGCGCTGCGCCAGACGGGATCTGCGAAGGCTTCCTCGGCCTGCAGGCGCAGGCTGTCGCGTGGCACCACCCAGCAGATGCGCTCGCACAGGCCGGCACCGATCAGCGCCTGGGCGGCGATGACCGGCAGCAGGGACTTGCCGCCGCCGGGCGTGACGGCGGCAAGGATGTCACTGACGCCCGAGGCCTCGCCCGCGGCGATGGCGCGGACGATGCCGAGCAACTCGGACTGGTGGCTGCGGAGTGGGCGTGGGGACACGCGGCATGGAATTCCAGGCAATCAGGCCAGAATCCTGATTCCTCGGCGAATTTTTGTCCAGCGCGCTCTTGCGAGACGGCGGCGAGACCGGGCGCCGGCGTCAGCCCAGCGCTTCGAGCACGTCTGCGACCATACCGGCCAGCCGCACCTCCGCCTCCGTCACTGCCTCCGGATTGGCGCGGCGGATCGCCCCGGCATGGAGCCCGCCCAGCGAGCCCTCCACCTTCCGGAAGGCCACGGAGCCGAGTTCCTCGGTCACGCAGGCGATCTTGCCAATCGCCGGCGGCCGGGCACCGTCGAGCGGCGTGGCGAGGTAGCAGACCGTCTTGTCAAGCGGTGCCGCGAAGATCTCGCCGTCATTGCGGACGAGGTGCGCGCCCTGGCCCAGGCCGCAGAAAAACGAGCGGCCGAAATCTTGAGCCACGCAGGTCTGCCACTTTTGCAAACTAACCGTCCCCCGCCCGATGATCCATTCCAGGGTTTGCCCAAAGTCGAACTGTTGCGGGTCGGCCTGTCCTTCGCCAGCGCCACCCCACCGAGCCAGCTCCAGAGGACTGGTCGCCAGAGATGAAGGCAAAGATTGCGGCTGCTTCGCAGCGAGCTACTTCGGCGGGTCCGTCCTAGAGGTGGCAATCGCGCAGCAGGCATAGGCATCTTGCGCGATGCGTAGCCTTGCCACGGTGGGCCTGGCCCTCACCTTGCTGATCACTCCCGCAGCCGCCCAGCGCGCCCAGGTGATCGACGGCGACACCATCCGTGTCTCCGGCGAGACCATCCGCATGATGGGCCTGGACGCGCCGGAGAAGCGTGCCCGGTGCCCTGCCGAGGCTCGCCTCGCCGCCCGTGCCACCGCCCGGCTGCGCGGCCTGTTGCAGCCCCGCGTCTGGCTGGAGCGCCACGGCCGGAACCGATACCGGCGCACGCTCTCCATCGTCCGCGACCGCGCTGGCCGCGACCTCGCGCAGGTGATGATCCGGGAAGGTTTGGCACGGCCCTACAACGGCCGTGGGCGGCGACAGGAGCGGTGCGACCCAAACCCACGATAAAAGCGAACAAATAACACATCACTCAACTTGAGATTTCTTGCGGTAGTCGATATCGTCACGCAATAGACACGAAAGCGGAATGGCGCAGACGAGGGTGCGTAGATGGATGCGAAGCAGGGCAAACCGGGCGCAACAGGGCAGCCATCGCCGGCGGAGATCGCAGAGCTTGTCGGCTTGTGGGCCGTACTGTCGGAAGACCGACGCAAGGCGGTGCTGGCGTTTGCCCGAGTGGTAGCGCGGGAGACAGAGGCGCCGGTGATGCAGGACAGGGTGGCGGCGTAGCAGCCAGACGTCGAACCAGGCGTGGCTGAACCGCATGGCCAGCGGAGGAGACGAACCCCTGGCACCGGTGACCGCGCCCGCTGGCTGGACCGCGATGCGCTGGCGGTGCACATCAGCGTCCGCGTGGACGAACTGCCGCGCCTGGCACGCGCCGGCAAGCTGCCCACGCCGTCGCTTCACCTCGGCCCGCGGACGCCGCGGTGGTGTTCAGCCGATGTGGGTGTGTTGTTCGGGCGCGGCGCGCCAAGTGCGGGCCTGGCGCACAGCTCTGCCGTGCAGGCTTTTATCCAAGACATCCTGGAGAGCCGCATTGGGCGCGGCATACGGCGGCCGGTTCGGTAACCACCGCTCAGCCTGCCGCCGACACGGCCTCGAGAAGGGTTGGGTCGTCGTCGCCGACACCAGTGGCGTTCATCCGCTTCGACACCGGCCATTCCCGCAGTGCGCTGGCAGGCGCCGGGCCCAGTGCCTCCGCCCCTAGCGACCCCTCCAGCCAGCCGGTGAAATCCTGCGGGCCCAGCAGCACCGGCATGCGGTCGTGGTACGCCTCCATCCAGGCGCTGGCGCCCGAGACGATCATCGTGCAGCTCAATACTTCCTCCGCCGCGGCCGGGTCGTGCCAGCGGTCCCACAGGCCGGCAAAGGCCAGCACGGGCGCACCGTCGGCAGCGGTGAACAGGTGCGGCTGGCGGTCCTTCTTCCCGCCGGTCCACTCGTAAAAGCCGGACGCCGGGATGATGCAGCGGCGGCGCTTGAAGGCGTCGCGGAACATCGGCTTCTCCGCCACCGTCTCGGCGCGGGCGTTGAAGGTCGCCGGCACCTCCTTCGCCGACTTCTTCCACCACGCCGGGATCAGACCCCAGCGCATCTGGGTAACCTCGCGGCCAGCCTCGCCGGCGCGCACCACGTCTATGCTGGTCGTCGGCGCGATGTTGTGGCGGGGGCGGAGGTTGCGGGGTGACCCAATCAGGTCGAGCAGCGCGTGCAGCTCGGCCCAGGTGTAACGCTGCGTGAAGCGGCCGCACATCGTGAGATGCCCCTTAGTCCTGCGCTCAGCCGCAACCTGGGCCAGTTCGGGCTGCGCCAATCACCCGTCCCTCACGCAGATCGTAGCTGGTGGTGCAGCTCGCCAGGCCGCCGCCACCGCCACCGCCAAAGCCCAGGCCAAGGCCAAGGCCAGTGCCGATGCCTGTTCCCCTACGGCCTCCGCCGGAAAAGCCGCCAACGCCAAACCCGATCGAGGGCGTTACCAAAGGGGCAGAGGACCCGGCTCTGTCGTAGGACAGCACCCGCCGGCCATCCTGCTCATAAACCCGGTCGGGTACACCGAGGTTGGAAACCAGCGCGGCCTCGGAGCTCCCGATCCATGCGGTAGGGTCCGGCCGGGTCGGGCCGGCGCAGGCGACTGGCAGCAGGAGAAGCAAGGGGATGAGCTTGCGCATTAGGGGACCGCATCGTTGCCAGGGGCTCAACGCGCCAAGCCGGTTTCAAGATGCCTACGCAGGCCCAGGAGCAGAGGCCCTTCTTTGGTAATGAACCGAGCCACAGACGTGAAGGTTCCGTTCATCATCCGTGACCCGGAATAGGTCTACCAGGCCAAGGCAACGGCCTGTGCGCCGAGGGATCGATGAGAGGTTGCGCGATCAGGCAGGCGGCGCCATCTGCCGCGAGATCCCCGTGGGGTCGGCCCATAGGCCCGCTCATGGACGATCTCTCCCTGAACTCGGCCCGGTACGCACTCAGCGCGCCGGGCTTTTTTTGTCGGAGCCCCCGTCAGCCCATGCTCCAGGCCAGCGCCAAGACCACCAGCATCAGGAACGTCGCCACCAGCAGCGCCACCTCGTCCACCACAGCAATCAGAATCCACAGCATCAACCCGAACGCGACGGCCGTGCAGACCCACTCCAGCGCGCGGATGAAGCCTGGTCTCACATGGTCACTCTTGGCACCCGGATAGATGCTCGCTCTATCGGAGCGGATCGAAGGGCATGTAATTCATCTCGCTTTCTGCTGCCGGCGGATGATGTCCGGAGGTGGCAAAGGCAACTGCGGCACCAACTATGGCCATTACGGCCGCAAGCACCAATTGCGAGGGCTACACCCAATGTCTTCAGTGTCGGAGCGCAGCATCGGCTTCCGTCTTGACGGCAAAGGCGACGAAGCGGTCGAACAGTTCTGTCTTCCGGTACAGGTGACGGCTGGCGAGCAGCTTGCCTTCGACGGGCTCGCGCCGATGCTCGAGCAGGCCGAACCAGAGCAGGGGCTTCAGGATCCTGGCCTCCATTGCCAGGCTGCCTGAGTCCCAGGTGGATTCGAGAACCCCGTTGATCGGGATCGTGCAGAGGCGGGTCAGCCGCTCCGGCGCCTGCCAGTCGCCCGCCGCCACGGAAAGCGACCACAACACGACGCCAATGTCACCCTGCGGCCAGCGGCCGTGCAGGCCGCGCCCGAGGTCACTCAAGTCGATTTTCCACATGACGAAGTGAAAGAGCAGCGCGGCCAGCGCGGGGAGGTTCGCCTCCTCAAGCGCGCTGCGCCCTCGAGGCGAAGCCTTCAGGTGGCCCTTTAACCGACGGAGCAGCCGCGTCGTCTCGGCGAGCTGGCGGGCCAGATGGAGCGGGAAGAAGTCCGGCTCGTTCACCACCTTGTGGAGCCGGAACGCCTCTGCCCGGTCGAAGGCGGGCCAGAGAAAGTGGTCGATCATCTCCGCGACGACGGCCCGGGACAGGTTGCCGGTCGCGGTCAGCCTTAGGCCGTCGCCCTGCGTCCCTGCCCGCAGCAGGGCCACCATCCCGCTGTGGAACGGGGATCTTCGGAGCTCTTCGGCGGACAGGTTGGCGGCGAGGCGGATCGGCCCGCCGAAGGTCGATGGTGGCGTGTGCTGGAGCGCGTCAAAGCTCCGCCCGTCGAGCAGGGTCCAGGCAGGGTCCACGCCCCCGAGCCACGCCCTGACCGCGGCGTTTTGCAGCATGCCAGGGGCGACCATTAGGCAGACCTCGCGAAAGGAGCGGATCCGGCGCCGGACGCCCCGGCGAGCCACTCCCGCGGCTTCGACCAGCGCCGCCGCCCGGCGACGCCGCGCACTGCGATGCCGACCGCCTTTCGCTGCCCCACAAGCACGACCAGCCGCTTGCCACGGATGACGCCGGTGTAGAGCAGGTTCCGCTGCAGCATGGCATGGTGCTGCGTTAGCACCGGCATCACCACGGCCGGGTATTCGTTTCCCTGGCTCTTGTGGATCGTCACGGCATAGGCCGGCGCCAGCGCGTCCAGCTCCCCGAAACCGTAGGCGACCTCCCGTCCGTCGAAGGTTACTGTCAGCTCGCCCGCCTCGGCGTCCAGCCCGGCGACCGTGCCGACGTCTCCGTTGAACACCTCCCGCTCATAGTCGTTGTCGAGTTGCATCACCTTGTCACCGGGCGCAAAGGTCCAGCCAAAGCGCTCGACCTTCGCCTCGCCGGCCGGGTTCAGGGCAGCCTGCAGCTCGATGTTGAGCGCCCGCGCGCCGACGCCGCCGCGCTGCATTGGGCACAGCACCTGGACGTCCCGGATCGGGTCGAGCCCATACCGGCGGGGGATCCGCGTCCGCACCAGCTCGAGGATGCGCGCCACCGCCGTCTCCGGGTCGTCTGCCGGGACGAAGTGGAAGTCGCTCTCCGGCGGTGCGCGCTCGAGGTCGGGCATCTGGCCGCGGTTGATCCGGTGCGCGTTGAGCACGATCCGGCTCTCCGCCGCTTGGCGGAACACCTCGGTCAGCCGCACCACCGGCAGCGCGCCGGAGCCGATGAGGTCCGCCAGCACCTGCCCCGGCCCGACCGAGGGCAGTTGGTCCACGTCGCCCACGACTAGCAGCGCCGCGCCCTCCGGGACGGCCTTCAGCAGCGCGTTTGCGAGCGGCACGTCCACCATCGAGGTCTCGTCCACCACCAGCAGGTCGCAGTCGAGCGGGGTATCGGCGTCGCGCTTGAAGCCGCCGGCCGCCGGATCGGCCTCGAGCAGCCGGTGCAGCGTCTTCGCCTCCAGACCGGTCGCCTCCGTCATCCGCTTTGCCGCGCGCCCCGTCGGGGCGGTGAGGAGCATGCGCACGCCCTTAGCCGCCAGCACCTGCAGGATAGCTTTGACGATTGTGGTCTTGCCCACCCCCGGGCCGCCGGTGATCACCGTGGCCTTGGAGGCCAGTGCCAGCCCCACCGCCTCCGCCTGACTCGGCGCGAGGGTGAGGCCGATGCGCGCCGAGACCCAGGCGATCGCCTTCCCGGCGTCGATCGCGCCCCATGGCGGCGCGCCCTCCCGCAGGCGCAGCAGGCGCTCGGCGATCGCCTGCTCGGCCCGGTGGAGGCCCGTGAGGAACACGCAGTCGGCATCGCCCACCCGGTCGGCGACGACCGTGCCTTCGGCCAACTCGAAATCGAGCGCCGTGCCGATTAGCTCGGCCGGCACCTCCAACAGCCGCTCGGCCAGCGCCACCAGCTCCGCCTTGGGCAACCCGCAATGCCCCTCGCCCGTGGCCTCCGACAAGGCGTAGGAGATGCCGGCCCGCACGCGCATTATGGCGGTCTTCTCAATGCCGAGCTGCTCGGCGATGGCGTCGGCCGTCTTGAACCCGATGCCCCGGATGTCGCGCGCGAGGCGATATGGGTTGTCGGTCATAACCTGGATCGCGTTCGCGCCGTAGGTCTTGAAGATCCGCACCGCACGGGAGGTGCCTACCCCGTGGGCGTGCAGGAACACCATGATCTCGCGCACGGCCTTCTGCTCGGCCCAGGCGGCGACGATGCGGCCCGCGCGGACGGGGCCGATGCCGGGCACCTCGCGCAGGCGGTCCGGCGCCGTCTCAATGATGTCGAAGACCTCCT